>NZ_AP021888.1:1371250-2015000 GCF_011398155.1 Thiosulfativibrio zosterae | reverse complement strand
GGAAAGCATGCTGGAGATATCACGAGTGCGAATGCTGACATAAGTAGCGATAAAGGGTGTGAAAAGCACCCTCGCCGAAAGACCAAGGTTTCCTACGCAACGTTAATCGACGTAGGGTTAGTCGACCCCTAAGACGAGGCTGAGAAGCGTAGTCGATGGGAAGCAGGTTAATATTCCTGCACTTTTTATTACTGCGATGGAGGGACGGAGAAGGCTAGGTCATCTTACAGTTGGTTTTGTAAGTTTAAGGTCGTAGGCAGAACCCTTAGGCAAATCCGGGGGTTTAATGCTGAGAACTGATGACGAGTCCGTATGGACGAAGTGATTGATGCCATGCTTCCAAGAAAAGCTTCTAAGCTTCAGGTAATAAAGAATCGTACCCCAAACCAACACAGGTGGTCAGGATGAGAATTCCAAGGCGCTTGAGAGAACTCGGGTGAAGGAACTAGGCAAAATAACACCGTAACTTCGGGAGAAGGTGTGCCCCTGCCGGTGATGAGACTTGCTCTCTAAGCTAGTGGGGGTTGCAGAGACCAGGTGGCTGCAACTGTTTACTAAAAACACAGCACTCTGCAAAATCGAAAGATGACGTATAGGGTGTGACGCCTGCCCGGTGCCGGAAGGTTAATTGATGGGGTTAGCTAACGCGAAGCTCTTGATCGAAGCCCCGGTAAACGGCGGCCGTAACTATAACGGTCCTAAGGTAGCGAAATTCCTTGTCGGGTAAGTTCCGACCTGCACGAATGGCGTAATGATGGCCACACTGTCTCCACCCGAGACTCAGCGAAATTGAACTCGCAGTTAAGATGCTGCGTACCCGCGGCTAGACGGAAAGACCCCGTGAACCTTTACTACAGCTTTGCACTGGACTTTGATACTATCTGTGTAGGATAGGTGGGAGGCTTTGAAGCAGGGACGCCAGTCCTTGTGGAGCCAATCTTGAAATACCACCCTGATATTATTGAGGTTCTAACCTAGGCCAGTGAATCCTGGTCAGGGACAGTGTATGGTGGGTAGTTTGACTGGGGCGGTCTCCTCCTAAAGAGTAACGGAGGAGCGCGAAGGTACCCTCAGCACGGTCGGACATCGTGCAATGAGCGCAAGAGTAAAAGGGTGCTTGACTGCGAGACTGACACGTCGAGCAGGTGCGAAAGCAGGTTCTAGTGATCCGGTGGTTCTGTGTGGAAGGGCCATCGCTCAACGGATAAAAGGTACTCCGGGGATAACAGGCTGATACCGCCCAAGAGTTCATATCGACGGCGGTGTTTGGCACCTCGATGTCGGCTCATCACATCCTGGGGCTGAAGTCGGTCCCAAGGGTATGGCTGTTCGCCATTTAAAGTGGTACGCGAGCTGGGTTTAGAACGTCGTGAGACAGTTCGGTCCCTATCTGCCGTGGGCGTTGGAAAATTGAGAGGGGCTGCTCCTAGTACGAGAGGACCGGAGTGGACGAACCGCTGGTGTTCGGGTTGTCATGCCAATGGCATTGCCCGGTAGCTACGTTCGGAAAGGATAACCGCTGAAAGCATCTAAGCGGGAAACCTGCCTCAAGATAAGTTTTCCCTAGACTTTAAGTCTTCTAAAGGGCCGTTTGAGACTAAGACGTTGATAGGCAAGGTGTGGAAGCGCAGTAATGTGTGAAGCTAACTTGTACTAATTACCCGTGAGGCTTAACTATACAACTCAAAAGTGACTTTGAATGTTGAATTAAAACATTTGAGATGACATGTTGAGCTTGAGAAAATGCTTAGACATTTGAAATTGTTACTAATAAATTTAAACTCTTTACGAGATTTATTCTAAATTCAGTTGTTACTGAGTCAGGGTGTTGATTAAGAATAAAATCATATACAACACTTCAGTAAGAACATAACCCTATTGCTTGGGGACCATAGCAAGTTGGAACCACCTGATCCCATCCCGAACTCAGAAGTGAAACGACTTAGCGCCGATGGTAGTGTGGCAGGTGCCATGTGAGAGTAGGTCATCTCCAAGCTTCATTCCTAAAACCCGCTTATCTTTGATGGCGGGTTTTTTTTTGCCTATACTTTGGTTTTGAGCTATCATCACACGGGTCTTAATAAGAAGAGCTGTCATGTATAAATCTTTTTTTGGTTTAAAAGAATCTCCGTTTAAAATTACGCCAGATTTGGAGTATTTTTATCGTCAATCATCAAGGGATGCAAGCTTAGAAAGCCTTAAATATGCTATTGATCAAGGTGAGGGCATAATAAAAGTCGTTGGCGAGGTTGGTGCCGGGAAGACGACGCTTCTGAAGTTATTATTATCTTCACTGCCTGACAGGTTTTTGACGATTACTCTACCTTCTCCAACCTTATCACCCAAAGAATTTTTACTGTTCATTTGTCAGTCATTGTCCGTGAAAGTGTCTAACGATGATTTTAAGCATCAACTGCTTAAAGCAATTCATGAAAATCTTAAACAACTCAGTTTGTCAGGTACTAAGTTAATTTTATTAGTTGACGAAGCTCAATCTTGTTCTTTAGATTTGTTAGAGGAAATTCGTTTATTATCAAATTTTGAAACTGATAAAAATAAGTTGTTACAAATTATTTTGTTTGGGCAGACAGAATTAGACATTACTTTAGAGAGTCTTGAGGCTAAGCCACTCAAGGCAAGAATTTCTTCTTCAATTCATTTGGAACCATTTACAGCAAAGGAAATTCAACAATATTTAAATTATCGAATGCGAGTGGCTGGATATTCTGGTGAGGACCTTTTCGGTTACAGTCTTTGTAAAGAAATTGCCCATTTAACCCTGGGTTTACCTCGTGCGGTTAATATCTTAGCGGATAAACTACTTCTATTGGCTTACTCTAAGAATACCCATCATTTATCCAAAAAGTTATTAAGACAGTTACCAGGAAACTACAATCATAGCAGTCATGTTTTTCTGTCAATAAAAGCTTTGTTTGGCGTTTTATTAATTGTAGTGTTAGGTTTGTTTTTAGTAATTAATTCGACTAGCTATTTGCAAAAGCTTGATTTAAATCTTGATTATTTTGATCGCAAAACTTTAATGGAAGATGCTAAAACTGAGGTCATTGATTATGACATCGATAAAGTCGTAAGCACTGTAAATGATTCCGTGAGTCCAAAACCGCAAGAGGCCATTCAAGATGAGTTGCCACAAGTCGAAGCGCCTGTTTTAGTTGAAATAGACCAAAATAAAGATGTTAAAGAGTCATCAAAAGATGAAGAAGCATTTATAAACTTTCAAAAATCTACACAAAACATTTATGAAAGCTTACCAAAGGTTTTTTATACATTGGTTGTAATGAAGGGAAAAAGAAATGATTTAATACAACCATTTATGGCTTTCAATGCAAAGTTAACGGCTGAACAAAAAGCAAGGTTATTTACTTTTTGCAAAGATAATTACTGTATTATTTTCTATGGTTACTCTAATAGCCCTCAAATATTGATGGATTCTGCCTCAAGCTTAGTAAGTTATGATGGAAAACCATTCAAAGTTATTAGATTATCAGAGGTAAATGCTATAATCCCTTAAAACTTATTTGGAATAACCTTGAGTGCATATTAATTTATTACTGCTTTTAGTTATCATCGCTTTAACCGCATGTAGTGGTTCACAAAAAGTAAAGCGTGACGGTTTTGCACCTCAAGTTTCTGAGAAATTTGACCCTAAGGGACATTTGTCGTCTGAAAAATCTTTTGACAATCCTGCTTCCCCGATTCCAGACATATCTACTCTATCCCCAATTAATATCGCACCTGAAACAAGTGTATCTAATAAACTTTACAGCGTTTCAGCACTTAATGTGCCAGTTGAAGAAGTTTTATTCCAATTATGTAAAGATGCTGGTTATGAATTAACCTTGGATAACCAAGTTAAAGGTAAAGTATCTTTAAATGCCATTAATCAGCCTTTAGATACCATTTTAGAAAGATTGGTTTCACAGGTTTCTGGATTGTATGAAATTGGAAAAAGCTCTATAAAAGTGACGAAAGATTCACCACTTTGGATGAGCTATCCAGTTAATTATGTGAATTTGAAAAAGAAAAGTATTGAAGCTATCGTCATGAAAATGACAGTAGGAGCAGTTGCGGGCGCAACTTCTGTTGACAATGGTTCTGCTGACACACAAACCAAAGTTGAAATGATTTCTGAAAATGATTTTTGGGAGTCTCTAAGAGCCAACCTTGAAGCTTTAGCCCGTAATAATATCTCGCAAACAGCTGCAAATCCAGCCACTGCCTCTGCTGTTAATAGTGGCACAAACCCTCCTGCAACAGCGGCTTCAAATAATGCTCAGACGATTTCTAATGTCGTTATTAATCGTGATTCTGGCTTAGTATCTGTTTATGCGACTAAATTGCATCATAAAATGATTCAAACTTACCTATCTAATGCATTAGAGCGTTCAAACCGACAGGTTTTGATTGAGGCTACCGTGGTTGAGGTAGAGCTTTCTGATGAATATCAAGCAGGTATTGATTGGACAACAATCAGTGGTAATGCCCAAGCCAGTCAGTCAATGACGGGTACTAATTTTTCTAATAAACCTGGTATGAGCGTCAATTATTTGGATAGTTTTACCAATTTTAGTGTTTCTGCATTGCAGCAATTTGGTGACACTAAGGTGCTATCTAGCCCAAGAATTATGGCAGTTAGTAACCAGACAGCATTGTTAAAGGTTGTTGATAATGAAGTTTATTTTACGGTAGAGGTTAATGTAGAAACTGGAACGAATGGTAGCGGGAATTTAACAACTTATCAAACAACGGTTCATACCGTTCCTGTGGGCTTTATGATGAGTATTACTCCGTTTGTAACGGATAATAATGATGTTTCAATTAATGTTCGTCCGACAATCTCTCGTATTATTGGTTACAGAAATGATCCAAATCCTACATTAAGTGAGCAAGGTATTGAAAGTCCCATTCCTATTATTCAAGAAAGAGAAATGTCTACGGTTTTAAAATTGCGCAATAATCAAACCGCAGTCATCGGTGGGCTGATTCAAGATACGCATTCCAATAATAGAGCAGGGATTCCTGGCTTGAGCAGTATGCCAGGTATTGGGGATTTATTTGCTTATAGAGATGATACGATTAAAAAGAATGAGTTGGTTGTTTTTATAAAGCCAATAGTTGTTATGAACCCAGATGTTAATTTTGGTGATTTACAAACTCTTAAACCGTTTCTTAATACTGAAACCATGAATACTACGGCGATTAAGTAATATGAGCGCCTTATTAGAAGCCTTAAAAAAAGCTGCTGAAGAAAAAACAAAACAGAAGAGTGTTTTGTCTCAAGATACACCGGACGCTGTAAAAGACACTAAAACAGGCTCAGATCAAAATTTTAATTTAAGTTTAACTGCAGAAACTAATGCTAATGCCACCAAACCACAAGATACACTGCCAGCTAGTTCAGCGCCTCTTAACCTGTTTGAGTTAAATTTAAACGACTCGTCCGATCAATCTGATCAGGCTTCTCCTGTTACAGAACAGCTGAACGAAGTTGACGGCAACACATCAGATAAACGCTCTAATGAAAGTAATGAAGAAGATCAATTAGAAGAAACCATTCCCTTCTCTTTAGTTGACCATGATGAGGTAGCTACCTCTAAAGAAATTGCAGATGATTTAGACCCACCTGTTTCAGAGCCAGCAATTTCCTTTGAAATAATGCCCGTCAATAATCATGAAGAAGAACTTAAGTCTGCCCCCTTAGTTCCAGATATAGAAGTCGAAGAAAGTATAAAAACTTCTGAAACGCTTGTTGACGCTTATTCACATGAAGATCATTTAAAAGAAGAGGCGTCTTTGCCTATTGAAAATGATGAACAAGCTTTACCTGAAAAACCAAAATTAACAGATACTAGCGATTTTTCATCAAGCTCAACCCATTCCACCACTGAGGTTGAAAAACCAACGGTTGATAGGGTTTCAATTCTTGATAAAGAGCAAGTTGATGATTTTGACTGGAGTTTGGCTAATATTCCCGTGTACAAGCAACAAGTCAGTCCAGAGCAAGCATCGACATCTGGAAAAATTTTAAAGGGTCTTGAAAAGTCATCCTCTAAAGCCCCTTCAATCCGCTCTAAGATGCTTTTAATTGTTTTGCTAATTCTTTTAGTGTTAACAGGTATCGTTTTTTATTTGATGACTTATTACGAAGAGCAAAAAGTAACTGCCCAACAAAGTTTGAATCGTTTCAATTTGCCTGCTAAGTCGAATGCTGAATTACCTAAGTCTGACAAAAGTCAGAAGGATGAAATGAGTAAGCCTGCAGATGGACCAGCTGCTACTGATTCAAAGCAAGATAATCCTGTTTTAGACTCTGATGATGCACAGGTGCAGCAGGTCATTACAAAGTTTGAGTTTGTACCTTCTGAACCGCCCGTAAAAACGATTGAGGTTATAAAAAATAATACACCTGTTAAAGCCGCTCCTAAACCCGTTAAAAAAGATAAATCTTCATTGGTTATAGATTCGAAACCCAATATTTCGAATGAGCAAATTGCTTATGAAGCTTATTTGAATCATGATTATAGTGTCGCTAAACTCTATTACCAAAAGGCGTTAGATGAAAACCCCAAAGCTTTTGCATCCCTTTTTGGTCTTGGAGCCATAGCGGTTCATGAAAAAAATAATCAAAAGGCATTTGAATATTATCAACGCGCAGAACAAATTGATCCGAATCATCCAAAGTTACAAGTTGCGTTGACTGCATTGAGAGCTGCGGCAGGTAACTATGAGGATTGGTCCGAAGTACTTAAGTCACAAATTAATAAAAATCCACAAGATGCGACGCTCTACTTTTCACTGGGTAACTTGTATGTAAAACGCAAAGATTGGGTTAATGCTCAGGAAAACTTCTTCAAAGCGCTTGAATTAGCGCCTGACAATATGCAATTTGCTTTGAATTTAGCGATTAGTTTAGATCATCTTGGGCAATACAGATTAGCAATTCGTTATTATCAAAAAGCCTTAGTTTTGGCATCAGAGCGCAATCCTCTGCCTTCTTCTGCCCAAGTTAAAAGTCGTATACTCGCAATTCAGCAGTTTTTAAGAGCGGAGAAATAGCGTGGCGATTAAACCTGTACGTATCGGTGAACAACTGATCGAAAAGGGCTTGGTTTCTGCCGACCAACTGCGCATTGCATTAGCCGAGCAAAAAAAAACAGGAAAAAAGCTAGGTGAAGCTTTATCAAGCCTAGGATTTTTAACTGAGGAAGCTGCTCGTGAGGCCATTGGTGACGCGGTAGGTTATTCCTCGATGTCACTTAAGGGTGTCGTCCCTGATTCTGATGCTTTGCAGCTGATTTCTGAAGCTTTTGCCCGCGCCAATCTCATTATGCCAATCAGCCTAGGTAGTGATCAATTGAAGCTGGCTATGGCGAATCCTGATGACATTATTTTGCTGGATAAAATTCGTCGTCATATCAAAAAAGATATTCGTTTAGCCCCTGTATTAGTTGTTGCTAAAGAAATTCAAACGGCTATTGACTACTATTATGGATATGAACTCTCTATCGACGGCATTATTCATGAGTTAGAAACTGGCCAAGTTGATAATTATAGCCTCTCTGATCAAGCAGAATATTCTCAGCCAATGGTGAGATTGGTTGATAGCATTTTAACGGACGCGGTCAAAAACAGCGCTTCTGATATCCATTTTGAACCTGAAGAACATTACATTCGCATTCGTTATCGCATTGATGGTGTCTTGCAGCAAATTCGTTTATTGCATAAGTCTTTGTGGTCCAGTTTAGTGGTACGCTTGAAGGTGGTTAGTAATTTGGATTTGACTGACCAAAGATTGCCGCAAGATGGGCATATGGACTTGATTGTTTATGGGCGTCGTATTGATTTCAGGGTTTCTTCTTTGCCTGGTACTCATGGTGAAAACTTTGTTTTGCGTATTCTTGATCGTGATAAAGGTATCGTTCCATTAGAAAATCTTGGTTTAGATCCGCACAGTTTCCAACAGTTAAAGCTAATGATGGCGCGCCCTACCGGAATTTTGTTGGTCACTGGTCCAACGGGTTCAGGTAAAACAACCACGCTTTACTCAATGCTCAATGAGATGAATGAAATGGGTGTCAACATTATGACACTCGAAGATCCAGTTGAATATCCGATGACATTAATCCGTCAAACAGCTGTTAATGAAGATGTTGGTCTAACTTTTGCTGCGGGTATCAGATCCTTATTGCGACAAGATCCAGATATTATTCTGATCGGTGAGATTCGTGATGGAGATACTGCGCAGATGGCAATGCGAGCTGCGATGACAGGGCATCAAGTTTTTGCTACTTTGCATACTAACTCAGCCATAGGCTCAATTCCTCGTTTATTGGATATTGGAGTAACCCGCTCTATTTTGTCAGGGAATATCATTGGCATCGTTGCGCAGCGTCTAACGCGCAAATTATGTGAATCTTGCAAAAAAGCCTATACACCTGAGGCCTTTGAACTCAGCTTGTTGGGTTTTGAGCCTCATGAAAAACCTGTGCTTTATAAAGCTTGTGGTTGCGAAGCTTGTAAGGGATTGGGTTACAAAGGTCGACTGGCGATTTTAGAAACCTTGCGCTTTACAGAAGAAATGGACAGTTTGCTTTTAGAAGGTGCTAGCCAGCACCAGATCTTGGCTCAGGCTGTTAAACAGGGTTTTTTTACCATGACGCAAAGTGCTTTGCGATGGGTGAAGTCGGGGCACACGACTTTAGAAGAAATCAGTCGCGTTGTCGATTTAACTGAACTACTTTAAGACTTATGCATGAGTTAGCTTCATGCTGAGTCTGTGAATAATCTCAAGGTATCCAATTGATTAATTATAAATACAGCGGTATCAATCAACATGGCAAACGCGTCAGCGGTATTGTTCAGGCTGATAATGCGCTGGACCTTGAGCAAAGACTTGCCTCTGCTAATATTGATTTATTGAGCTTTTCTGAAAAAAAAGCCAGTATCTTTTCGAGTTTCTCGCGTAAACGCGTGACACGGCGAGATGTCATTATCGTTACCTCTCAGTTAAGACAGCTCTTAAAAGCGGGCGTTTCTTTGATGGAAATTATCAACGATCTCCGTACTACCTATGAAAATCCTGCCGTACAAGAAATGCTTGCAAATGTTTATGAGTCAATGGAGGGCGGAGATAGTTTATCTGAGGCGCTACAACCCTATGAACTTGAATTTGGGCAAGTGTATTTATCTTTGTTAGCGGTTGGGGAGCGAACAGGGCAGCTTGAAAGCATTTTAAAAAACCTAGAGGAAATGCTTAAGTGGGAAGAGAGCTTAATTTCAAAAGCTAAAAAAGTCATGATTTACCCCAGTATCGTCGCTTTTGTCGTACTCGCTGTCGTTATTTTGATGATGGTTTTTGTGGTTCCACAGATGTTGAGTTTTATTAAAGAAATGGGTGGTGAGCTTGGGTTTGCGACTTTAAGTTTAATTGCAACCTCCGAATTTATTCAAAATCATTTGATAGAAATTCTTATTTCACCTTTCATTATTGTCCTAATTATCAAACAATGGCTGCAACGCTCTCATGCTTTTAGGCTCTGGTTTGATGAATCCTTGTTGAAAATTAAGTTGTTTGGTCCGGTCATGTATCAGCTTAAGATTGCCAGGTTTTCGAATTCCTTAGCGGTTATGTACGCAGCCGGAGTGAGTTTTATTGAAAGCTTAAAGCTGTCTTCCAGTGTGGTTGGTAACAGTTATATCGAGAACAATATTAGTCAGGCCATCAGATTAATAGAAGAGGGTTCATCCATTAATGAGGCTTTTATGAATGCTAAAGTCATGCCCTTAATGGCGACAAGAATGGTTAAGGTTGGCGAATTAAGCGGTAATATGGATGAGGCTTTGCACGAAGTCAGTCGCTTTTATGATGTTGCCGCTAAAGAAACCATCGATAAAATTGAGCCAGCGATAGAGCCCATTTTGACAGTGGTTATGGCTGTTGTGGTTGGATGGGTCATGATGGCTGTGCTAGGTCCAATTTACGATACTATTTCAGGCGTTCAATAAATGGATTTTTTACTGTTCCTTAATGAAGAAAATGTCATAGTTACTGCACGAAGTGATCAGGCAGATGTTGTTGATGACCATTTGTTTTCATGGAATGAAAGTGAAGAATTAGAAGCGTTTTTACAGACTTTGCCTGTCGATTCCGTTATAGGCGTGTGCTTGGACTTTAATGACGAAGTCATTAAAACGGATTGGCATCCCAAGTTATTGCCTTGGGAAAAGGGTTCCATTGAAAAGCGCCAGTCACAAAAGCTTTATGCTGAAGGTGCAGCATTTGTTCATTTTGTGTGGAACCCTCATTATCGCAAGAATGAGCAGGGTAGAGAAGAACAAGAGGCGAGAATTGCTTCAGTCACTAAAACAGACTTCCTAACCAAGTTTTTTAACTATGTTGCAAGTCAGCGGTTAATTCTAAAGTCTATCTATTCAACAACCTTCTTGATTGAAGGTTTATTTGCAGAAAATATTCGAAAATCCCTCAGTATATCGGCCAAAAAAGCTAAGCAACCCATGTTGCTTATGTTTAGAGAGTCTAAATTCATATTTAGACAAGTGCTACTGAATGAGGGCCAGGTTCAATTAACTCGTATGATTGAAGTTGATCGCAATATTGAAAACGATCTTGCCATCATTTATGCCGTTATTGATGAAGCAGCACTGATTATCCGTTACACCTATACTCAAAAATTACTGGAGTACAACACGCCAGTGGCATTGGTGTATGTTGATAACGATGATGCCTCATCTGAGCTTGTCTTAAATCTCTACCGTGAAAAGGTCGTCTTAAACTCTTGGGATTTAGATTCACTTGTTTTATCAGCCTGTCATTATGGCCAGATTGTTAATCAAAAAAACAAATCAACGCCTTTAGTTTTTAGACAAGTTTTAGCAAATTATATTTTTAATAAAAAACCAAAAGGTTTTTATCAAAACTCGCTTACCCAAAAGGTAAATAAGCTACTACAGTACAAAACGCTGCTAACGGCTTTTACAGCGATCGTGTTATCGGCAGGCGTTTATTACAGTGGTATGCAATGGATTGACTCTCAGGTATTGAATGAGTCTGTGACAGATCTAGAGTTTAAAAAAAGCCAATATCTACAAGAAATACAAAGAATAGAGCAAACAATCCAAATGAAGTTTGATGCTGAGGACATTAAACAAATTGTTGATTTTTCAAAAAAAGTAATCCAGTCTAAATCTGAAAAGCGATTAGGGTTTGACCTAGTTGCTTTCAGCCATCAAGTGCTAGAAGCACATCCCGAAATTCAACTAACCAAGATGCAATGGAAGCAAGTTGGCACATATGATGCTATGTCTTTACAGGTGACTTTAGAAGGCGAAATTGGTCCTTTTAAAGGGGTTTTTAAACCGACCGTTGCAAACTTGGATAAGTTCATTGCCGATACCAAGGCTTTTCCAAATGTGAAAAATGTGAATTTATTACAAACCCCCTTGGAGTTGAATTTGAATAAGTCCTTTGCAATGAGTTTGGATCATGAAATCGATCACCTACCTTTTAGTTTAAGCTTTGAGGTGGACTATGTTGATAGCCCTTAACGATCCTTTAGTTAAGCGCTTCATATTTCTACCAGGCCTGGTCCTTTTAATCGGTGCGACATTATTAAGTTCAAGCATTATGCTGCAAAGCGAATGGCTAGGACAACAAGAAGCCACCTATCAATCGACCACTCAAGAAGCAACACGATTACTCCAGAAGGTTCGTTTCTTAAGAAATCAAGAGGCGCTTTACCTTCAATATGGTGACCAGTATGCCGCTGTTATGCAGAAGGGGCTGGTAAAAGATTTTGATCGAGTTGCCTGGGTTGACGGTCTGTTAAGAGTTACTGAAGCCTTGCAGATATCGGGTTTAAAGATACTGATAGAACCAGAGCAACTGATTAAAAAGACAGATTTGAAAAGTCAATTGATTAAAAAAGACATTTTCTACTACACTCGAATTAATCTCGCTTTTGGTCTACAAACTGATGTGGACTTATTGAAAATGATGGATTTAATTTCTCAGGAGATCTCGCCTCACTTTTTTGTTGAAAAGTGTAAGTTAGAGATGCCATATAAAGCTGGTGAACACTTAGATTTTAATCCGCTCAACGGAAATATTTTGGGCGAGTGTTCCTTAATTGTATTCCAAGCCAAACCGAGTGAGCTAAAAACAGGAAGTTAATCATGAAACTGAAAAATGCATTAGCGTTATTCAGTTTAGGATTATCACTAAGTATTTCGTCGCTTGGTAGTTTTGCTGAAAACGCACAGGATACCCCTGTCTCAACGGTAACCCCTTATACGCGTTACCCTGAGACAAAAATATTTATGACCGAAAAACAACGCATGGAAATTGAAAAAATGCGTTCAGATTATTTGGATAAAAATAATACTGCTGCTGATGCCATCAAAATGCCAGTCAAAACGGTCGTTATTGTTTTGCCTGAAAAAATTGAGGTTTCCAGTATCGTCATTAATCCAGATGGGTTGAAAAAAGTCAGAGTTAACGGCGCATACCACACGCCTAAGTATAAAGATTGGTGGTTGGATTTAAAACATACTTCAGAATATGAAGCTGCTTTTTCTGTGGCAGGTAAACTTGTAAAAGTGCCTGTTGGCAGTACCTATTGGGTGAGTAAAAAAACGCTTGTCAAAACGGTTAATGATGAAGATTTGCCGGCGGTCGCGCAAGCTGACAATGACCTATCAAAAAACTTGACGGCATTAACTTTGCCGCTAACAATAGCGTCTTTAACAAAAGCCGAACTTTAGCCTCATCTCTATTCTTGAATGGGGCTTATTTAAGGAGTCCAAGTGACATTCAATTTAGAAACCCTCACTTTGTATATTCCCTTCGTTGTCGTTTTAATCTTAATTTTTATTTCTCTGCATCAATATCATCAAAGACGCCTGCAGCAATTAGCCTTAGAGCAACTTCAGCAACAATTGCTTGAAAAGAATATGATCAATGAGAAAATTGAGCATCAATTGGCGCTTTTACAACCCTACGAATTACAATCTAAATTACTCGCCGCAAAAATAGACGAACTTGAAGCTCAGGTCGCCTCCCTAAATAGCCTTATCACAAGTCAACAAGAGAGTTTTGAGAGCTTGCAAGGCAAGTATCAAGCCTTAAGGGTTGAGTTAGCTGAAAATCAGGTGACTCTAATTAAAGAGCAAGACGCCTATCAGGAAAAGCTGCAAATTTTTGAACAAGCCAAACAACAAATGTCTCAAGAGTTTCAAAGACTGGCGCAAGATGTATTGGAAACTAAGCAAGTTCAAATAACTCAGCAAAGCAAGACCTTAATTGGCGGTATGATTGAGCCGATGCAACAGGTTATGCAACAGTTTAAAGACCGTATTGAATTGGTTCACAAAGAAGATTTAGAAGGTCGCGCTTCACTGGCTGAACAATTAAAACAGCTCCAGGCGTTAAACAGTCGTATGTCTGATGATGCTAAGAACCTGACTCAAGCCTTAAAAGGGGATAGTAAGCTACAAGGTAATTGGGGAGAGATGATTTTAGAAAAATTGTTAGAGTCCTCGGGATTAAGAAAGGGTGTTGAGTTTGAGAGAGAAAAGGTTTTAGAGGAAGATGGGCATCGTATGCGGCCAGATGTTATTTTGAATCTACCAGGTCAAAAACATATCGTGATCGATGCAAAAGTTTCTTTAACCGCCTATGAGTTGGCAATAAATGCCGCTTCTCCTCAAGAAATTAAAAAGCATGCTCAAGAACACTTATCGAGTTTATCAAGACACATTAAAACTTTAGCTGAAAAAAGTTATCAAAATCTAAACTTAATCACCGCGCCAGATTTTGTATTGATGTTTATACCCATAGAAGGGGCATATTTAATGGCGATAGAGTCAGATCCTTCGATTTTTGAAAAGGCATTTGATCAAAAAGTCGCTGTAATAACCCCTACAACCTTGTTTACGACCCTCAAAACCATCGAGCAGCTGTGGCGATATGAAAGACAATCTGAGTACACTCAGCAGTTGATTAAGCGTGCGGCAGAAGTGCATGATAAGTTTGTTGGATTTATTGAAAACTTTGAAAAGGTTGGTAAGCAGCTGTCGAATGCGCAGACGATCTATAATACAGCTAAAAATCAATTATTCCAAGGTTCAGGAAATTTGGTGAGGCAAGCTCAAATGCTAAAAGAACTGGCGGGTAAAACCAAAAAAGAAATTCCGACTGAGCTTTTGGCCGAAGCAGATTTGTTAGATGAGTAAAGAAAGACATTGCAGCTTAGTTAGCTAAGAAAGTGTTGCTTGGTATGTTTTAGTTAACGATACCAAGCAAAAGTGAATGGAGAGTCTAAAATCCGATTGGTAGATTACTTAGCGGGTTGAGCCGAGAAGTAGGCCGCCAAATCTTTAATTTCTGCATCGCTCAGTCCTTTTGCAAAAGACTTCATGGTTGCATCATGTCTAAAACCATCACGGTAATCTTTTAAAGATTTTTCTAGATAAGCGGCATGTTGGCCTGCCAATTTAGGGAAATTTGGCACTAAGCTATTACCGTCTGCACCGTGACAGCCAACACAAGTTTTTGCCTTAGCGGGCATTTCTGCCATGGCTGCGCTACTGAAGATTATAGAAGTGGCCAGTGTCAATAAAATCTGTTTTTTCATAAGGTTTCTCAAGGTTTATCCAAAAAATTTAATCAAACACTAATTTATAGCGATTTAACTGTGGGGTCAAGTTGAATGTTTTGAAGCAAGTTTACAATGACATAAACAAAAAAACCGCTTAAAGCGGCTTTTTTGCTAAACTTCAAAAGAGTTTATTATAGGCTTGCAGTGTAAGCAGCGATGTTTGCGATGTCTGCATCAGAAAGACCAGCAGCCATAGGAGCCATCATTGAAGTCATAGGACCAACTTGCTCACCAGCTTTGTACTGGTGCAATTTGTGTGAAATGTCAGCAGCAGCTTGACCAGCTAATTTTGGACCAACTCCACCTTCACCAGCGGCACCATGACAACCAACACAAGTAGCATAAGATGCTTGACCTGCAGCAACATCACCAGCTTGTGCAGCTGCGCCAAAAGTTAATAAACCAGTTGTAGCTAAAGCAACGAATAATTTTTTCATACTGTACTCTCCTAAGCACGATTACAAATTTAGGGTTAAACCCTTATGTCATATTACAGACTAGTGCAGCATTATAGTCAAGACAATACTCTTGAGCAAGGCTTAAATGTAATGAAGAAAATGTGGCTTTAAGTCAAGGGTTGTAAATTAATGGCTTTAAATATCCAAACAAGCAGGCCAATCCAATTTAAGTTATTCTAAGGCAGTTATAAGTTTTAAATATGAGGTTGGTTATGACGATTATTCGACTGTGGTTATTGGTGTTAATTATGACGGGCATCAGCTGGGTTATTATGAAATTGATCCGAAAACCCATGCATATAGGTTTGATATTTTTGTTTTGGATAGTCGCTATTTTAGGCTCTACGGCATTGCTCTACATGGTTTCGGTTTGGTTTGTTTCAAGTCAGTAAGATTTTAGTTTAAGGCTAGGGTGTTGTTTGTAAAGCCTCTTTAAAATCCTCTCGAAGTCGTTGAAAACTTTGGTAGCGACTGACATAAATTTGCTCATTTTCAACAGCGTCTTTAATGGCGCAATTCGGTTCTATGCTGTGCGTGCAATTGTGATATTTACATTTGCCTAAAAACTCGGCAAAGTCTGGGTAAGCTGCTTCTAGTTGATGTAACTCGCAAGGGGAAGGGGTGAATTGGCGAACCCCTGGTGAATCGATTAAATTACCACCGCGATTAAGATGGTACAAAATGCTGTTGGTGGTAGTATGCTTTCCAAGGCCTGTGGATTCGGAGAGGCTGTTTATTTTGATGTCTATGTCAGGAATTAAAGCATTAATTAAGGATGACTTACCCGCGCCAGAAGTCCCCACAAAGACACCGTTTTGATGCGATAGTTTATCTTCAAGCTCATCTAAGCCTTCTTGACTAATACTAGAAACGGGAATGATTTCTATATCCATTTCAGAATAGGGAATAAGCAGCTCTGAAATGGCTTCCCAGTGTTCGTCAGACTCAATGAGGTCGATTTTGTTTAGAATGATAAACATCGGTAAGCCCAATTGATGTCCAGCAACTAGATAACGATCAATCATGTCAGGATGAACACCCGGTTCAACCGCCACCACGATACCGATACAGTCAATGTTGGCAGCAACCATGCGCGTTTGGCCACGAAACCCAGGGCGGCTGAGCTCATGGCGTCTTGGCGTAACCGCTATCGCAACGCCTGTTTTGTCTTCTAAGCCAGGTTGCCAAGTAACCAAATCGCCCGCAACCAGTTTGCCTAGGTGTTGTCTTATAGTGCAGTTATAAATCTCACCGCTCTGCGACTCGACCAAAATGCGTTTACCAAAGTTGGTAATGACCAAGCCTTCTTCTGAATCTTGGAGTGTTTCAGCACTTTCGGTGATGGCTTGTTGATTGTTTGAAATTCGGCGTTGTTGCTGTTGGCTCAGTTTGCGTTTAGACATAGCGCTTAATCGAGCAATGCATTGATTTTAGCAGCCAGAATAAAGTCATTTTTAGTGACGCCTTTGACAGCATGAGTTGTCAGTTTAATTTTGCATTCATTGTAACCAAAGCAAATTTCCGGGTGATGGTCTTCTTTATGGGCTATCCAAGTAACGGCATTCACAAATGAGATGGTTTGGTGGTAGTTTTTAAATTTAAAGGTTTTATCCAGAGTCATGTAACTGAGTGCCACTTCCCATCCCGGAATGGTATTCATATAGCCTTCAATGGTTGGAATGATCAGCGGTTTGCTGCCTTTTACGATTTCTTCGCATGATTGGTCTTTAAGAGGGATGTTTGAATCAAACATGGTGTTTCCTTTAGAAATAATAGAGTGTTTAAGCAAGTGACTTTAAATGATCTATACGAATTTTTGCCGGCGGATGGCTGTCGTGATAGCCAGAGTAACTTGGGTCTGGCGTTAAACTGCTGGCATTGTCGCGATACATTTTAAGGAGTGCGGAGATTAAGTGTTGTGCACTGACATGCTTTGCGGCAAAGGCATCGGCTTCGAATTCATGTTTGCGACTTTTAATTGCGCTAATCGGGCTTAAAAAGAAAAATACCACTGGCAGCGCCGTCATAAACAAAAGTAAAGCCGATGCTGGCGTTTGCGTGGTCATGCCTAAGCTGCTATAAAATTCGGGCAGTTGTGCCAGCCAACCCAATAAAGCTAGGCCAATAAAGCTCAGTGCAAAGCTTTCAATTAGGCGTTTTTTAATGTGGCCGTGTTTAAAATGTCCGAGTTCGTGCGCCAATACGGCTTCAACTTCTTCGGGGGATAAGGTTTCAAGCAAGGTGTCAAAAAAGACAATGCGTTTGTTTTTTCCAAACCCAGTAAAGTAGGCATTGCCATGCCCAGAGCGAGATGAGCCGTCCATCACAAAAATACCATTGGATTCAAAGCCTGTTCTTTCTAAAAGCGCTTCAATACGCTGTTTCATTTCACCGTCTTCAAGTGGGGTAAATTTATTAAAAATGGGCGCAATCCATTTTGGATAAGCCCAAAGCAATAATAAATTAAATCCCATCCAAACAATCCAAGTGTAAAACCACCAGGCCTGGTCAAAATAAGCACTCATAATGCTTAAAACAAGCCATAAGAGTGGCACACCTAGCACGAGCATCAGTGCCCAGCCTTTCACTAAGTCTGTTATAAACTTAAGCGGTGTGGTTTTGTTAAAGCCAAATTCGGTTTCAATTTTAAAAGTGCTGATGATTGCAAAAGGTAAATGCAGCAATGACAAAAACCACAGAGTTGAGAGTAAAAAGCCAAGGTCGCGCCAGATGGCATCGAGTTCGGTACCAAGCCATGCGTTATAAATGTCTTGGAATCCACCACCTAATGTCATAAATACCAAGATGGCCGCATCAAAAAAAAGCGCAAAGCGAGAGAGTTGCAATTTGGCTCTGGAATAGTCGGCCGCTTTTTGATGCGCTTCTAGGCTGACTGCTTGACTGAAATCTTCAGGCACAGCGTTACGGTGTTGTGAAATATGAAACTGATTCTTAATGTTTAACCAAGTTTCAATGGCCAAGTTAAGCACAAGGGTGCTGATAAAGAGAGTGGTAATCCAAGTCATAGTGTTGTGTACTTTATCAAATCAGTTAATAATAAACGAAATATTGTAAAGCAAATTCAGCAGGGCATGGGGGTGAAAATGAAATCCGAAAATAATTTGATCTGGATAGATTTGGAAATGACGGGTTTAGAAGTGCGTCATGACACCATCATCGAAATTGCCACAGTCATCACGGATGCGAACCTCAATGTACTTGCCGAAGGACCTGTTATGGCCATTCATGTGGAGCAAGCTAGGTTAGATGCGATGGATGAATGGTGCACCACCCACCACGGCAATTCTGGTCTTACCAAGCGCGTTCAAGAGAGTGGCATCACTTTACGACAAGCCGAGTTGGCCACATTAGAGTTTATTAGACAGTATGTGCCCAAAGGGCAATCACCCATGTGTGGCAACAGTATTTGCCAAGATCGTCGTTTTTTAATAGAAGAAATGCCAGAACTAGAGGCGTTTTTTCATTACCGCAATTTAGATGTGAGCACGCTTAAAGAATTGGCAAAGCGCTGGGCACCCCAGGTTTATTCTTCTCATCAAAAGAAGAGTGTGCATCTCGCGTTAGATGATATTTACGAGTCGATTGACGAGCTCAAGCACTATCGACAGTTCTTGCTGTCTGGTGTTGCGCAATAAAAGCGCTCAAGAATTGCCAAGATTTCAATTGAAATGAATTTGTTGGCTTTATAAAACAATTAAATTTAGATATAATCTCATCTTTCCACTTGCTAATTTGTAAGTGATTGTATTTTTTCAGTTTCAGGTATTTTGAATCTAAGGTATTCGAGATAGCTGAACTTAACGGAGGACTGAGTTGTGGAAATGACTGGTGCCCAAATTCTCATACATTATTTAGAGGACGAGGGCGTAGAGCACATATGGGGTTATCCAGGCGGAGCGGCATTGCCAATCTATGATGCCTTGGATACTGACGCCAAAACTTTAAAGCATATTCTTGTTCGTCATGAACAAGCTGCGGTGCATGCTGCAGATGGTTATGCACGCTCTACAGGTAAGCCAGGAGTGGTTCTTGTGACTTCAGGCCCAGGTGCAACCAATACTGTTACAGGTATTGCGACAGCTTATATGGATTCTATTCCTATGATTGTCATCACCGGGCAAGTGCCAACCGCATTAATTGGCTTGGATGCATTCCAAGAAATTGATACGGTTGGAATCACAAGACCCATTGTCAAACACAACTTCTTAGTTAAGGACGTCAATGATCTAGCGAGTACGCTCAAAAAAGCATTCTACATCGCCACAACAGGCAGACCCGGCCCAGTTGTCATTGACCTTCCAAAAGATGTCCAAAACGCCAAAAGCACCTACGAATATCCACAAGAAGTTGATTTGCGCTCCTACATACCTGTAACAAAAGGGCATAGCGGACAAATTAAAAAAGCCGTCGAAATGATGCTTAGCGCAAAAAAACCGATATTTTATACCGGTGGAGGGGTCATTCTTGGTGATGCTTCTGATGCTTTGCGTGAATTAGCGCAAAAATTGGGTTATCCCGTCACGAATACCTTGATGGGATTGGGCGTTTACCCACCTAATGACAAACAATTTTTAGGTATGTTGGGCATGCATGGTACTTATGAAGCGAATTTGGCTATGCATAATTCTGACTTAATCATTGCGATAGGTTCTCGTTTTGATGACCGTGTGACTGGGAACTTGGAAAAATTCTGCCCAGAAGCAAAAGTCATTCATGTGGATATTGACCCTGCTTCCATTTCTAAAAACGTTGCGGTAGACATTCCGATTGTCGGACCTGTCAACCAAGTGTTGCTAGAAATGCTGAATGTATTGGCTAAGATGGACACGCAACCTGACCAAGAAGCGCTGGCTTTATGGTGGGAGCAAATTGATACTTGGCGCAAAGTTGATTGCTTGGCATTTGATAAGTTAAGCAAAAAAATTAAGCCTCAAGCAGCCATGCAAGCCGTGTATGAAGTCACTAAGGGTGATGCTTATGTGTCATCTGATGTAGGTCAACACCAAATGTTTGCTGCGCAATACTACAAGTTTGACAAGCCGCGTCGTTGGCTAAACTCAGGTGGATTGGGCACGATGGGCTTTGGTTTGCCTGCTGCCATGGGTGCACAAATGGCGTTCCCAGATGCTACGGTTATTTGTGTGACAGGTGAAGGCTCTATTCAAATGAATATCCAAGAGCTTTCAACCTGTATGCAGTACGGTTTGCCGGTTAAGATTATTTGCTTAAACAACGGTTTCTTGGGAATGGTGCGTCAATGGCAAGAGTTCTTCTATGATCGCCGTTATTCCATGTCTTACATGGATTCATTACCTGATTTTGTGAAGTTGGCTGAAGCCTACGGACATGTTGGGGTGCGCATTGAAGATCCAAAATTGATGATGTCACAGTTAGAAGAAATTTTCTCTGACAAATACAAAGACCGTTTGGTGTTTGTCGACATCATGACGGATCAACAAGAAAACGTTTATCCAATGATTCCTGCTGGTGCAGGGCTTAATGAAATGATTTTGGTATAGGAGTAATAAGATGAAACATATTATTTCTATGCTTATGGAAAACGAATCTGGTGCGTTATCTCGCGTTTCTGGGCTATTTTCAGCGCGTGGTTACAACATCCATACTCTGAATGTGGCACCGACAGAAGATGCGACCCTATCGCGTTTGACTTTGGTAACCAGTGGTTCTGAACAGCAAATCGAACAGATTGTTAAACACCTTAACCGTTTAATAGATGTTGTTAAGGTGGTTGATTTATCTGAAGGTAATCACATTGAGCGTGAATTGATGTTGATTAAAGTATCTGCAACGGGCGAGATGCGTGAAGAGTTTAAGCGTTTAACCGATATATTCCGTGGTCAAATTGTGGATGTTAATGGCACCATTTACACCATTCAGTTGGTTGGAGAAAGCCAAAAGCTAGATGCTTTTATCGAGGCCATTGACTCTGGGCTCATCATTGAAACGGTTCGTTCTGGAACTGTTGGTTTGATGCGCGGCGAAAAATCACTTCATATTTGATTGAAAAGATTTCAAATTTAATTTAATAACCCTTTTGGCGACTTGGTCGCCAAACTTATTTAAGGAAACAACATGCAAGTTTATTACGATAAAGATTGTGATTTATCAATCATCAAAAGCAAAAAAGTCGCCATCATTGGTTTCGGTTCTCAGGGCCATGCACATGCCGCTAACCTTCAAGATTCAGGTGTAGATGTTACGGTTGGTTTGCGCGCGGGTTCTTCTTCTATTAAGAAGGCACAGGGTTACGGTTTAAAAACGGCTGATGTTGCAACAGCGGTTGCTGGCGCTGATGTGGTTATGATTTTAACGCCAGATGAATTTCAATCCGTATTGTACAAGCAAGAAATTGAGCCAAACATCAAGCAAGGTGCTGTTCTTGCATTTGCTCACGGTTTTGCCATTATTTATAACCAAATCGTTCCACGCAAAGATTTAGATGTCATCATGATCGCGCCAAAAGCACCAGGTCATACAGTGCGTTCTGAGTTTGTTCGTGGGGGTGGTATTCCTGACTTAATCGCGGTTCATCAGGATGCTTCTGGTAAGGCAAAAGAAGTTGCACTATCTTACGCTTCTGGTGTGGGTGGTGGACGCACAGGTATCATCGAAACCACTTTCCGTGAAGAGTGTGAAACTGACCTATTTGGTGAGCAAGCCGTTCTATGTGGTGGTGCAGTTGAGTTGGTTAAAGCAGGCTTTGAAACTTTGGTTGAAGCAGGTTATGCACCTGAGATGGCTTACTTCGAATGTTTGCACGAATTAAAGTTGATTGTTGATTTGATGTTCGAAGGTGGTATTGCCAACATGAACTATTCAATTTCTAACAACGCAGAATACGGTGAATATGTGACTGGCCCACGCGTCATCAATGACGAGTCTCGTAAAGCTATGCGTGAAGCTTTGGCTAACATTCAGTCTGGTGAATACGCTAAGCAGTTTATTTTAGAAGGGCAATCAAATTATCCTTCAATGACTGCGCGTCGTCGTCAAAACGCAGAGCATGGTATTGAAGTTGTGGGCGGCAAATTACGCGCCATGATGCCTTGGATTGCAGCTAACAAAATTGTTGACCAAGACAAAAACTAATCCATTGCGTCTTAAGGCGTTATGATTAGACACAGAAACCCGGCAAGTCCGGGTTTTTTTATTGGGATATTTTGAGTAAAGTATTTGATATTGAATCAAAAAATCACTATAATTCCGCTTCTTTGTTTTTAAGTAGAAAAGTCTAGTAAAACTGGCTTTTCGTAGAAGAAATAGTGGCTAGGAATTCCTAGCCTCGCCGATCAAGATAGGAGAAATACAATGGTCGTTATTCGTTTAGCCCGTGGTGGAGCCAAAAAAAGCCCTTATTACCGTGTTATGGTCGCTGATGCTCGTAATGCAGCAACAGGTGGATTCATTGAACAAGTTGGTTTTTATAACCCAGTTGCTCGTGGACAAGAAGAAGTTAGCCGTCTTGATATGGCGAGAATTGAATACTGGGTATCTAAAGGTGCTCAAATCAGCCCACGCGTAAAAAGCGTCATTAAGCAAGCTACCAAGTAATTTAAGTATTACGGTCGTAGTCTAAGGTCAATCAATGAAAGACGAAAGAATTATTGTTGGCCAAATTAATGGTGTTTTTGGGGTGAAAGGTTGGGTGAAAGTATTTTCCCATACCGAACCCCGCGATAATATTATTAACTATTCGCCTTGGTGGTTAAACATTCAAGGTGAGTGGAAACCCTTTGATGTGCTGGATGGTCAGACACAACAAGGGGGTAAAGCTGTGGTGGCTTTGCTCAAAGGCATAGAGGATAGGGAAGTTGCGCGTTCTTTTATGGGTGCGCAAATTTCCATCACGCCTGACCAATTAGATGCGTTAAGAGACGATGATGTCTATTACTGGCGTGATCTAATGGGTTGTGAAGTGATCAACCAAGATGATGTTTTGCTTGGAACGGTGACCGAATTGGTCGAGACAGGCGCACATGATGTGCTGCGTGTTGTTGATCAAGCTCAATCAACCACGATTTTAATTCCCTATGTATTTGATGTTTATATCGAAGAAATTTCTTTAGAAGATAAGCGCATTTATGTTCATTGGGATTTAGAAGAAGAGGTTGATGAAACCAATCAGGAAGGTTAATGCGTTTTGATGTGATTACCCTGTTTCCAGAAGCCTTTACTGCTTTAACGGAATCAGGTGTTTCTCGGCGTGCTTTGGTGCAGGGGCTTTACGAGTTTAAAGCTTGGAATCCCCGCCAGTTTACGCAGGATAAACATCAAACTGTTGATGACCGACCTTATGGCGGCGGACCTGGGATGTTGATGATGTATCAACCGCTTAAGGACACCGTCGATGCCATTAAGCAAGATATTGCTGGCGAACTTTCGAAAGAAAAAGCCCAAACTCATGTGATAGTTATGTCGCCACAAGGCAAGCCCTTGACACAACAAAAAGTCGCAGAGTTGGCGCAAAAGTCGCACATTACGATTGTATGTGGACGCTACGAAGGGATTGATGAGCGATTCATCAATTCGCAAGTAGACGAAGAAATTGCCGTAGGTGATTTCATCGTGAGCGGCGGAGAGTTACCTGCCATGATGATGATGGATGCGGTGATCCGTTTGGTACCTGGTACCCTTGGTCATCATCTTTCGGCGGTGCAGGATTCTTTTTCGGATGGTTTGTTAGACTGCCCACATTACACCCGACCTGAAGAGGTTGATGGCATGCGAGTGCCGGATGTACTGTTGGAAGGTCATCACGCTAAAATTGATGCATGGCGCCACGCACAAAAAATTTCAAGGACGCAAAATCGTCGTCCTGATTTATATGAAGTTTATTTAGCGGATAACGCCAAATAACTTTGTAAGACAATTTGGATTCAACCTCTGGGCTTAGATTGCCGAATGTTGGATAAATAAAAATTCAGAGATAGACTCTCTGATAGATATGGAGTGCTTAAAGATGAGCGATATCATCAAGCGTATTGAAGCAGAACAAATGACCAAACAACTACCAGATTTTGCACCTGGTGATACAGTTGTGGTTCAAGTTAAAGTAAAAGATGGTAACAACGAGCGTTTACAGGCTTATGAAGGTGTTGTAATTGCTAAAAGAAACCGTGGTTTAAACTCTAACTTCATCGTTCGCAAAATTTCTCACGGTGTAGGTGTGGAGCGTACTTTCCAAACTTACAGCCCATTAGTTGAAAGCGTTGTTGTTAAGCGTCGTGGTGCGGTTCGTCGCGCAAAGCTTTACTACCTACGCGATCTTTCTGGTCGTGCTGCGCGTATCAGAGAAAAAGTGTAATCACAAAGCCGTTTGGGCAACTGCCCAAACACCTTGTGTCACTGCAGAAAGCACTCCTCGGAGTGCTTTTTTGTTTTCTGAAAACTAATCAAACCCTAAGGTTAAAATTTTTCTATACTTTGCGGTATGACGAAATCAATTAAAACCTCCAAACCACAGACAAAGTTAGCACCGCAAATAGTGCAGTTTATTCAATCCCTAAGAATCCTGGATGGATTGAGTGAAAACACGCTTTCAGCCTACCAAAATGACCTTAAAAACTACCAGGCCTGGTTAAATTTACAGGGTTTTTCAGATCTTTTGAGCATTTCTTCAGCCCAATTAGAGGATTATGTTTTTGCGCTGTTCGAGCAAGATAAGCAACCTAAATCGATTGCCCGAGCGATATCCAGTCTTAAGCGTTTTTATCAATTTTGTGTGGTGCAAAATTTAATTCTTCAAGACCCGGCGGCGCTATTAAAGCCCCCCAAGCTGAGTGCCATGATTCCTAAAGTAATCAGCGAATCTCAAATTGAGGCATTGCTCAATGCGCCTGATGTATTATCGGTTTTGGGTTTGCGGGATAGAGCCATTTTGGAGTTGGCTTATTCTTCAGGCTTAAGGGTTTCTGAGTTGGTTGAGTTGCCTTATGAACAAATTAACTTGTCAGCCGGATTGGTGCAGGTTACAGGCAAAGGTAATAAAGAACGTATCGTGCCTGTGGGTGAAGAGGCCATTGATTGGTTGCAAAAATATTTACAAACTTCGCGTCCTAGTTTGGTTAAGCAGAAGTGGGTAGGGACGCTTTTTGTATCCAGAATCGGGCGTCCTATGACGCGCCAAACATTATGGCATCGCATTAAACATTTAGCCGCAGAAGCGGGTATTGTGATGAATTTATCACCTCACAGCTTACGCCATGCTTTTGCCACGCATTTGGTCAACCATGGCGCTGATTTAAGAACCGTGCAGTTGCTGTTGGGTCATGCCGATTTATCAACAACTCAAATTTATACCCATGTGGCCAAGGCAAGGTTGCAAGCCCTGCATCATAAACATCACCCAAGAGGGTGATGCTTTTCATCTTTGATTCATTGTTTTTTACAATTGTTGTGATACGCTTGCAGTTTATTTTACGGTGATAGCAGGACTGAGTATGCAGCAAAAAAATAGGTTACAAAAATGGAGTTTGGGTCTGGCGCTGATGGTTTCATTGCCAGTTATGGCGGACACGGCAAATATTAAAAAACAATTGGCCAAAATGATTCCCGATGCTGAGCAAGCATTGATTGTTGAGACACCTATTAAAGGCTTGTATCAAGTGACTGTCGATACCCAAGTGGTTTATATGTCGGAAGATGGCGGGTATTTGCTCAGTGGTAGTTTTATTAATCTGGCAACCCGCAAAAATTTAACGGAGTTGGCGCAAACAGCGGCCTATAAAAAGGTCATGGCGGGGTTTGATGAAAAGTCGATGATTGTTTATCCTGCTAAGGGAACTGTTAAGCATCAAGTGACCATTTTTACCGATATTGACTGCCCTTATTGTACTAAGCTTCATCACGAAGTGCCTGCATTGAATGAAGCAGGTGTCAGTGTGCGTTATATGTCTTATCCAAGAGCAGGCGTCGGTTCTGCTTCTTATAATAAAGCGGTATCTGTGTGGTGTTCTGATAAACCCACCGAAGTCATGGACGATGCCATGAATAAACTGCCTGTGCCAGCTAAAACTTGTGCCAATCCAATTGCATCACATTTGTCCCAAGTTCAGCGTTTAGGTTTGAATGGCACGCCAGCAATCTTGTTGGAATCTGGTGAGTTATTACCAGGTTATGTTCCAGCAAACGAGCTCATTAAGTTATTGAATAAACCGAGTTAATTCCTCTAGTTGATTAGTATTCGCATCAAAGTAAAAAGCCAGCTTTCGCTGGCTTTTTTATGGATTCAAATCAGGTGCTTATAAAGTATCCCAGGTTTTTTTGCGTTTGGGCGCTCGGAAAAACAAGCCCAGTAAAATCCCAAGTAACAAAACGCCACCACCGGTTAAAAACCATTGGCGTTCAACCACATCTTCTGCTTGTTGAATTTGTTCTTTATAAAGTGCATTTTGATTGCTTAAATCTAATACCTGCTGCTTTAAAGACTGATTCTCTTCACCAATCGCAACGGCATTGCCCGAAATTTCTTTGAGGCGTTTGTAGTCTTGTTTAATCTCAAAAGTTTCTTTGTTAATATCATTTAAGGAGTTCTGAGTGGTTTCTAAACGACTTTTAAGCGTATCAATTTCTTCAGTGAGCTGAATCTTTGCTTGCTCAAGTTTGGCATTTTTTGCCATCTCTTGCTCAAGTTGAACTTTAGCAACGGGTTGATTTTGCAGCAAAATAGAAGGCATCCAACCTTCAAAGGTACGGCCTTTATTGTCGGTGTATTCCACTCTGGCCCACTGCTCGTCATTCACTTCTAAAATAGTCACAGGCGTTCCTGAGCGAATCATACGATTGATTTTGTATTTGTAGCTGGGCCCTGAACGAAAAGGAATTTCAATCGAGTCGGTCACATAGTTTTTAAATCCTGAACCTTCTTCTGCAAGCGCGGGCGCTTGAACCGTAAAAGCGGCTGTCGCAAAAACAGCGAGACTTAGGGTCTTAAAGTTGACTAATTTTTTCATATTGTTCCTCTAAGTTTTTTAGGGCGTTCAAAGAATCTTGTAGTTTTTGTTTTTCTTTTTCAACAACATCGGCAGGTGCTCGAGCAACAAAACTCTCGTTAGACAGTTTGCCGTCTAAGCGCTGAGTTTCGCCTTGCAAGCGTGTAATTTCCTTTTGCAAACGCGCCAGTTCTGCATCCTTGTCGATTAAGCCAGCCATGGGAATTAAAATTTGCATCTCACCGACTAAAGCGACAGCGGCATCGGGTGCTGTGTCGTTGGGACTTAATAGAGTGATAGACTCCAATTTTGCCAAGGAAGTTAAGAAAACCGTGTTGTTTTTTAACCAGGCCTGGTCATTTTCAGTGGCATTTTGCAATAAAATTGGCAAGGCTTTGCTGGGTTTAATGTCCATTTCTGAGCGGATTTTACGCACACCCATAATGAATGCTTTGACCCACTCCAATTCCGCTTCGGCATCTACATCAACTTTGCTGGGGTCGGCGAGCGGATAGGCTTCCAACATTAAACTGTTGCCGGTTTTGCCAGCTAGGGGTGCAACCGCTTGCCAAGCTTCTTCGGTGATAAAGGGGGTAATTGGGTGCAACAAACGCAACAAGGTTTCTAAAACGCGCACCAAAGTTTTGCGAGTGCCGCGTTTGGCGGCATCACCGCTATCGTCTTTGTTAAGAACGGGTTTGGCCAACTCCAAATACCAATCGCAATATTCGTTCCAAATGAATTCATACAAGGCGGTAGAGGCTAGGTCAAAACGGTAGTTATCAAACTGCTTGGCCACTTCGGACTCTAGACCTTGTAGTTTAGACACAATCCATTTGTCGGCCAATGACAACTCAACGGGCAAAGATTCATCTACGCCTGTGTCATAACCTTCGGTGTTCATCAGTACAAAACGCGTAGCATTCCATAACTTGTTACAAAAATTACGATAGCCTTCACAGCGATTCATGTCAAAACGAATGTCACGACCCGTAGAAGCCAAAGAGGCAAAAGTAAAGCGCAAGGCATCGGTGCCATAGGCATCAATACCGTCGGCAAATTGTTTACGGGTGGCTTTTTCAATTTGCGCTGCTTTCTCTGGCTGCATCATGCCGCTGGTGCGTTTTTGTACCAAGGATTCTAGGTCGATACCATCAATCAAATCGATAGGGTCAAGCACATTGCCTTTGGATTTCGACATTTTTTGGCCTTCGCCATCCCGCACCAAACCATGTACATAAACTTGTTTAAAGGGGACTTCACCTTTAAATTTCAGGGTCATCATAATCATACGGGCAACCCAGAAGAAGATAATGTCGAAACCAGTAACCAACACTGAGGTTGGGTGGAATTTTTTAAGCTCTTCTGTGTCTTCAGGCCATCCCAGTGTTGAGAAGGTCCAGAGTGCTGAACTGAACCAAGTATCCAGTACATCGTTGTCTTGGGAGAGAGCAAGGTCGGCAGGCAGGTTGTGTTTGGCACGAACCTCAGCTTCGTCACGCCCAACATAGACCTTGCCAGACTCGTCATACCATGCGGGAATGCGGTGTCCCCACCAAATTTGGCGAGAAATACACCAGTCTTGAATATTGTTCATCCATTCAAAATAGGTGTTTTCCCAGTTTTTAGGTACAAATTCAATGTCGCCATTTTTAACCGCATCGATGGCTGGTTTTGCCAAGGCCTCAACGGCAACATACCATTGGTCGGTTAAGAAGGGTTCAATAACCGCATGGGTACGATCGCCACGGGGAACCATAAGTTTGTGAGGTTTGATGACTTCCATCAATCCCAAAGCTTCAAGATCATCAATCACGGCTTGGCGGGCCTTGAAACGATCCAGACCACGGTATTTTTCAGGCACTTCATCATTCATGGCTGCATCAATCGTCATGATGTTGAGCATAGGTAGATTGTGGCGTTTGCCCATTTCATAGTCGTTAAAGTCGTGCGCTGGCGTGATTTTGACGCAACCAGTTCCGAAATCTTTATCCACATAATCATCGGCAATAATAGGGATTTCACGACCGACTAACGGCAGAGTAATGGTTTGCCCGATCAGATGCTGGTAGCGTTCGTCTTCTGGGTGGACGGCAACCGCTTGGTCACCAAACATGGTTTCCGGACGGGTAGTGGCTACCACTAAAACGCCAGAACCATCGGTAAGTGGATAGCGCATGTGCCATAAAGAGCCTTGTTCTTCTTCAGAAATAACTTCTAAATCTGATACGGCTGTGTGCAAGACGGGATCCCAGTTCACCAGACGCTTGCCACGGTAAATCAGGTCTTCTTCGTAAAGTTGCACAAAGACTTCTTTGACCGCATTCGACAAGCCGTCGTCCATCGTAAAGCGTTCACGCGACCAGTCGGGTGATGCCCCTAAACGACGCAACTGTTGGGTGATGGTGCCACCGGATTCTGCTTTCCATTCCCAAATTTTTTCGATAAAGGCATCGCGCCCTAAATCATGACGCGACAATCCTTTAGCGGCTAGCTGACGCTCAACCACCATTTGCGTAGCTATACCCGCATGGTCGGTACCGGGTTGCCAAAGCGTGCTGTCGCCTTTCATGCGATGATAGCGGATGAGGGTGTCCATAATGGTGTCTTGAAAGGCGTGCCCCATGTGCAAGCTGCCCGTGACATTAGGCGGTGGAATCATAATGCTGTAATTGTCGCCAGTGGTGCTGTCCATTGGCTTAAAGTAGCCTTTGTGCTCCCAAACTGAATACCATTTTTTTTCTATCGTGGTGGGGTCGAAATGCTTTTCCATGCTGCGGTTCTTTGCTCTGCTTAAATCTAAAAAAATTATGACGATTATAGCATTGTCGTAAAAGAATATCAGATGGAGTTGGCGTTTTAAGCCGATTTGCCAGGTTAGTTGAGCTCGGTCATGATGGCAATTTTATCTTTTAATTGTTGCGATTCATGAGGGTCAGGGGTGATTTTCGCTAAATAGGTCATCCAGCGAATGCTGGCGATTTGATAACCGTTTTCAATTCAATTGTGAAACGATAATACTCGTGTGCTAAATAAAATCGCTAAAGGAAATAGAAATATTTAAGCAAAAAACCAACGACAACATTTAAAAGGTTGTCGTTGGTGTCTTGAGGTGTATTATTGCAATAACTGCAATACTTGAGATTTGTCTTGGTTGCGTTGTGCCTGCATGGCAAGACCCGCTTGGTCTAGGATTTGTTGGCGGCTGACTTCTGCAATGCTTCTGGCGTAGTCGGTATCGTTAATTTGACTGCGTGTGGCTTGTACATTTATGCTCTGGCTGCTGAGGTTATCAATGGCAGAGCTTAAGCCATTTTGTTGCGCCCCAAATTGTGCTCTGCCGGCCGTGTAAGTTTCTAGTGCTGCGCTGATAGATTCTAAAGCAGAGCTAGCGCCAGTTGCTGAGTTGATATTGAGCCCATCTAACCCCAAGCCTGAAGTTGAAAAGTTGGGCATGGTTAAACTTGAAGAAGTGTTGCCCATCGCAATGTCGATATTTTGGGTAGAACCGTCTAATAAGTTAGTGCCATTAAAACTGGCTTGTCCAATAAACTGATTAATGCTTTGTAAACCTTGTTGAAACTCAAGATTTAGGATGTTGCGTTGTGATGGATTATAAGTACCATTTTGAGCTTGTAAGGCTAATTCATTTAAACGCTGTAATTGTGAGCCAACACTTTCACTGACACCGTCTGCAGTTTGTAGTAGCGAAATGCCATCATTAGCATTTCGGGTGGCATAATCTTGCTGGTTGATTTGGCTGGTGTAAGTTGTCACCATTGCTTGACCGGATGGATTGTCTGCTGCAGAGTTGATTTGTCTGCCCGTAGTTAAGCTTTGCTGTAGCATGCTGACCGCTGCTGGGTTGTAGCTGCTGGAAATAGAATCAATGGCCATGTTAAACTCCTTTTTAAATTTTTGAGATCTTGATGTCTCTTAAAGGGATATAACTTAATTTTACGCCTTTTGGCGAAGTTGTGTGAATTTTTTTGGAGACTAAAATGTCTTGTTGTTCAAATGGTTATTGTCAGTTTTCTTTTCCGGTGGGCGCACCCTTAACGGATCACCCCGTGGTAACGCTTGAAGCAAAATACCTATTTTTACCCTATGGAACTTTATTGGCGCAGGGCGAGTTAATTCGTATTTGGACGGAATCTGGCAAAACTAAAGAGGTCATTATTGAACATAAAATATTTTTGGATTATGCAAAGGGCAAACCATTACCTGTTGAATCTCTACCGGAGAATGTTTACTTGCCTTGGCAGTTGATTGCGATGGATTCAGGGTGGGAGCAAGATGCGATTATGGAATGGGGGCGTAATGAGGTGGCAAATCCAGATTCACCGCCAGTGGTGTTGATATTTAATCAACCGCTAGAACCTAAGTTAACTTGGAAAGAGCGATGGTATCGCTTGTTGTATAAAATTAGAACTTTATAGCTTTTATGAAAGCTTAAATGCACAAAACCCGCCTAGGCGGGTTTTGTGGTTTAAGAGTTTTAGAAAACTTAGAGATTATTTTGTAAACTCTGGGTAAGCTTCCATTCCACATTCAGATTGGTCAACACCTTCAAACTCTTCTTCTTCGCTGACACGGATGCCCATGACTGCTTTGATGATTCCCCACACGATTAAGCTCGTGATGAAAACCCATGCAAAGATAACTGCCATACCGGTTAACTGAGCAACTAAAGTTGAATCAGGGTTAGTGAAAGTCACTGCGATTAGACCGTAGATACCAACGATACCGTGAACAGAGATAGCACCAACTGGATCATCAATTTTCAATTTGCTGTCCATCATTAGGATAGCGAATACCACGATGATACCACCTACTAAACCAATTAATGTCGCTTCTAGAGCAGTCGGAGTTAGAGGTTCTGCAGTGATAGCAACCAGACCTGCTAAAGCACCGTTTAGGATCATAGTTAAGTCAACTTTACCAAACTTGAACTTAGAGGCAATTAACGCACCAATAACGCCACCAGCAGCGGCCATCAAAGTGTTTACAAATACCATTGCAACTGCGTTTGCTTCGTCAACGTTAGAGATTTTTAACTCAGAACCACCGTTGAAACCAAACCAACCTAACCATAGGATGAAAGTCCCTAAAGTAGCCATTGGAAGGTTAGCACCAGCGAATGCACGTACTTCACCATTTGGACCATACTTGCCTTTACGAGCACCTAGCAATAACACACCCGCTAAAGCTGCAGCTGCACCCGCCATGTGAACGATACCAGAACCTGCGAAATCTAGGAAACCTAACTCATCTAAGAATCCTCCACCCCATTTCCAGTAACCTTCAACTGGGTAAATAACCGCAGTAAAGATGATAGCGAAAGCGAAGAAAGACATGAGCTTCATACGCTCAGCAACCGCACCAGAAACCACAGACATTGCTGTTGCAACGAAGACTACTTGGAAGAAGAAGTCAGACATTCCAGAGTAATAAGGAGCGTCATCACCACCTTTAATTACATCAGCAACGGCATTATCACCACCGATTAAGAAGCTCAAACCAGGAATAACACTGCTGATTGCTTCACCAGGATACATAATGTTGTAACCGACTAACATATACATGACACAGGCAATTGCAAAAAGCCCGACGTTCTTAGCTAAGATTTCAGTGGTATTTTTACTACGCACCAAACCTGCTTCTAGCATGGCAAAACCAGCTGCCATCCACATAACTAACGCACCAGACATCAAAAAGTAAAAGGTGTCTAGGGCGTAACTGAGTTGTAATACTTGTTCCATATACTCAATCCTCTTTAAAGCGCGACATCGCCAGATTCTTCAGTTCTGATACGAACTGCTTGTTCTAATGGCATAACAAAAATTTTGCCATCTCCAATTTTGCCGGTACGAGCGGCATTGCCAATCACTTCGATGACTTCTTCTACCTTGTCATCTGAAACGGCGATTTCAAGACGAACTTTTGGTAGGAATTCAATAGCGTATTCCGCACCACGATAGATTTCAGTGTGACCTTTCTGACGACCAAAGCCTTTAGATTCCGTGACAGTCATTCCATGAATGTCAACTTCATGCAGGGCTTCGCGAACATCATCAAGCTTAAAAGGTTTGATAATTGCGACAACAAGTTTCATACTTAACCTCTGATTATTAAAGTTATAAAAGATAAAAATTCGAAGGTCTTAAAGCCGAAGCTGTGCCAAGTTAGCATAGGTTTTTATAATCAATGGCTTAGAAGGTTTTTTGGCTTAAAAATTTACCTAAATGTGAAAAGGTATTTGAAGGCTTTGGTGCAACAATGTTTAAAGTGGTGCAAATGTGAAAAACGGTTTACTAAAGGTTTTAACGTTATACAAACAAGGGCAAAAACATGTTTAAAAGAATGCCTAAAATTGTTTTAGCCATGTTGGCTCAAGGCTTAGCCTTGGCTTTATTAGCACTATTAGTACTTCTTGCCAGCCATATCATTGCACCGCCTTATCCATTTTGGTTATTAGTAATGGTGCAGGGGGTGTTGGCGGCGTTTTTAAGTTGTCGTTTGGGGTTACCTTGTTGGTGGCGATGGATTCAATTTGCACTGCCCGTGGGATTGTATTGGGGATTGCAATTAGAGATTAATCCCATTTGGGCACTACTGATATTTGTGTTAATTTGGCTTATTTTCAGTAATGCTATCAAAGAACGAGTTCCATTGTATTTAACCAATAACACCACCCGAGAAGCCCTTAAAAAACTGGCGCGCAAGCGTCGCAAAGTTAGGTTTTTAGATTTAGGCTGTGGGCTCGGTGGCAATGTTGTCTATATGGCGCAGCAGCCTAATGTAGCGCGCGCTGATGGGGTTGAAACTGCGCCTATTCCCTATTTAATCTCTAAATTCTACACCTTAATGCGCGGCGGAGATGTGTATGCCATGGACTTATGGAATACGGATTTAAGCAGCTATGATGTGGTTTATGCCTTTTTATCACCCGAGCCCATGCCCAAGTTGTGGCAAAAGGTTGCTGAAGAAATGACGCCAGGGAGTGTATTTGTCTCTAACAGTTTTGCGGTGCCCGATGTTGAACCCTCCGAAGTTTGGGAGCTAGACGATAAACGCAAGACGCAATTGTATCTTTATTTTCGCTGATAAAACTTATTCAAACGGCTCTAAAAACAACCAGGCCTGGTTACTTTTGGGGCCATTTTACGCACTTTCAAGGAGTTTTCATGTCCATCAATTTGTCCCAACTGCAAGGCTGGAGTCTTTACCTAACCCAACAACTGGCTCGCCATCCTGAATGGTCTGAGCCATCTGGGTGGTCGCAATGCAATGAGCCTGGTTCTTTGCTTGCTAAGGGCAAGGCTTGGTTATTAGAGAGTAAAAGTTTGGACGAGTTAAATCAACGCCTTCGCACCTATCGCAATCAGCAAATGGTGCGTATTGCCATTCGAGATTTAGCTGGATTGGCTGAGTTGTCTGAAACCCTGCAAGAAACTTCTGATCTGGCAGATTGTTTGGTTGGTGGTGCGTTGGATTGGCATTATCGTTTGATGATAGAAAAATTTGGAACGCCCATTGGTAAAGAGTCTGGCTTACCGCAACAAATGTTGGTGTTAGGAATGGGCAAGTTAGGCGGGCAAGAACTTAACTTTTCGTCTGACATTGATATGATTTATGTGTATCCCGAGCGCGGCAATACCCAAGGTGGTCGCACTCAAATGGATAACGAACAGTTTTTTATTCGCTTGGCGCAGGCCATGAACAAATCTTTGGCGGATTATTCTGCCGACGGATTTGTCTATCGCGTGGATATGCGTTTGCGACCTTTTGGAACACAAGGGCCTTTGGCGGTGAGTTTTTCTGGCATGGAAAACTACTATGCATTGCATGGCCGTGCTTGGGAAAGATATGCCTTGGTAAAAGCGCGTTTGATGGCGGGCGATGTCGAACAAGGTAAAGAGCTGTTTGATATTTTGCGTCCGTTTGTTTATCGCAAATATGTTGATTTTACGGCGCTGGATTCGCTCAGAGATTTAAAAATGCAAATCGAAGCCCAGGTTGTCAAAAAGGGCATGCAAGACAATCTCAAGTTGGGGCCCGGCGGGATTCGCGAAATTGAATTTATTGTGCAAGCCTTTCAATTGATTCATGGCGGCAGAATGCCGCAATTGCAAGGGCGTTCATTATTGCCCATGTTGCAAGCGGTTCAAGAGGCAGGTTTTTTAACGCCTCAAGTGACCGATGCGTTGCGCCAAGCCTATCTGTTTTTACGCCGTGCCGAAAACCGTATTCAAATCTGGAGCGATCAACAAGCCCACAGCTTGCCAACCGATGCCGAACAATTAAATCATCTAGCCAATGCGATGGGTTTTGCCAAGACCACTGATTTTATGGCAGAACTCAATGCGCATCGCGCTCAAGTTCAAGTGCAATTTGATGCGGTGTTTGCCATTGAAGAGCTTAAACAGCCTGATGAAAATGCGGCGCTTTCTAAAACCTGGAAAGTTGCCGTGGAAGACGATGCGGCCTATCAAATGCATGGTTTTAAAGAGCCAGCAGAAATGGCACGCTTATTAGATCAGTTTAAAAAGTCGCCCAAAGTGCAAAAGTTGCCCGTCGAAGGTTTAGAGCGTTTAGATAAAGTCATGCCCCTGGTTTTACAGGCGTTGCACGATTTGCCCGAGCATCAGGCGCAGGCGCTAGATAGAACATTACGAGTGTTAGAAAGTGTATTGCGCCGCAGCGTGTACTTAGTGTTGCTGATTGAAAACCCTCAGGTCTTACGCAATTTGATTAAAGTCTGCGCCTTGAGTCCTTGGATGACGGAGATGTTGAGTAAATATCCCTCATTACTAGATCAACTTTTAGATGAACAAAATGTGCGCAACTTAATGAATCGTGAGCAGTTAATGGCAGATGCGCAGGCGTTACAGCAAAAGTTTGCCGGTGACGACGAAGCCTTTATGAATGGCTTGCGCCAGTGGCGCCACACTCAGGTATTTAAAGTGGCAATGGCCGATGAAACCGGGCATTTACCCATTATGCAAGTCAGCGATGCGCTCACTTGGATTGCGGAGGCGGTGTTGCAAGCGGTGGTCGATTATGCCTATCATTTTATGCGCCAAAAAAGCGGCATTCCGGGGGGCATGAGCACGGAAGATGAGTTGCCATTTTTAATCTTAGGTTATGGAAAGTTGGGCGGCATAGAGTTGGGTTATGGTTCGGATTTAGATATGGTTTTTTTATACGACGGACTAGAGAATTCCGCCAGTAGTTCTGGCGCACGCTCGTTAGAAAACAATATTTACTTTATGCGTCTTGGGCAAAAGGTGATTTCGTTGCTCACCACCATGATGCCAACCGGCATGCTTTACGAAGTCGATACCCGTTTAAGACCGAATGGTGAAAGCGGTTTGATTGTGACGGATTTTAAAAGTTATCAAGCCTACATTGAAAATAAAGCTTGGGTTTGGGAGCATCAAGCGTTGGTGCGAGCCAGAGCGGTGATAGGGTCAAGTTTGGCTAAGCAACATTTTGAAGAGTTTAGACTGGGCTTTATGCAAAAAACGCGAGACGAAAATACCATTCGTCAAGAAGTGCGTGATATGCGCCAAAAAATGCGCAAGTCGCTAGACAAAACCAACGCCGAACAGTTTGACTTAAAGCAAGGTTTGGGTGGTATTGTTGATATTGAGTTTATGGTGCAGTTTTTCATTTTGAGTTATGCGGCGCAATACCCAAGTTTAGCGGTTTATTCTGACAATATTCGTTTACTGGGGGCGATTGCAGAGGCACAGCTGTTGACGGCAGAGGATGCTGCAGATCTTGAAGATATTTACCGAGAATATCGTGCGTTTTATCATCACTTGGCATTACAAAATATCAAATCTCTCACGCCCATTGATACCTTTGAAAAGCAGCGTCAAAGAGTCGCTGAGATTTGGCAAAAAGTAATGCTGGTGGGTTGATAAAACCTTAATGAAATCCCCTAAAAACAACCTGCGCACTGAAGGGCATAAAGCCTGGTTGTTTTTAGAGGGAAATTGCGCCTTTTACCCAATTAAGGCAATACAAATCCTATGGCTTCATGCACCGAGCGCAGAGTGGCTTGGGCTTTTTCGCGTGCTTGAGCGGCGCCAGTTTTTAAGATGGCTTTCAATTCGGTTTCGTTATCACGAATACGGTAATAGTCTTCTTGAATTGGGCGCAAATATTCCACCACCAATTCCCCGAGTTCTACTTTTAAATGACCATACATTTTGCCTTCAAAATGCTGAACCACTTCTGGAATCGATTTGCCGCTGATGACTGAGTAGATGGTCAGTAAATTTGAAATGCCAGGTTTGTTATCCAAGTCGTAAATAATGTCAGAGCCAGAATCGGTTTCGGCTTTTTTGAATTTTTTCAAAATGGTTTTTGGATCATCTAGCAACGCAATAAAGTTGCCTTTGTTGTCATCCGACTTAGACATTTTGGAGGTTGGGTCTTGCAAGCTCATGATGCGACCACCGGAAGTGGTTTCTGGGATAAAGGGTTCTGGTACTTTAAAAATTTCGCGTTCAAACCGATTGTTATAACGATTTGCCAAATCACGCGTTAATTCTAAATGTTGTTTTTGGTCCGCACCCACCGGTACTAATTCCGACTGATACAGCAAAATATCCGCAGCCATTAACACAGGATAATCAAACAAACCAACATTGATATTGCTTTCATGTTTTTGCGATTTGTCTTTAAATTGCGTCATGCGACTTAATTCGCCCATGTAAGTTGAGCAGTTTAAAATCCACGCCAATTCGGCATGCTCTGGCACATGAGATTGAATAAACACAGTGCTTTTTGCAGGGTCAATGCCGCTGGCTAAATACAAAGCCACAAAATCTAGACTGCGTTTAGCGAGTTCTGCGGGGTTTTGTTCAACGGTAATGGCGTGCATATTAACCAGTGAAAACAAGCAGTTGTAGTCATCTTGTAGTTTTACCCAATTTTTAATCGAGCCAATATAATTGCCAATCATCAAATCGCCAGAAGGTTGAATGCCGCTGAGTAAAGTGGGTTTTGCCATGAGATTCTCGTTTAATGTGTTCAAAAATTGTTGCGTATTTTCGCATGTTGCCTTAATAAATAAAAGGGATGATCTTGCGGCTGCGGGTTTGATAATCTGCATAGTCGCTAAACTGAATTTTTAACAGGCTTTCTTCGTAATGCAGTTTGATGAACAAATCCACGATCAAAATACCTAAAAGCCCCCAGCGTAACATTGAAGGCGCTTCTATAACTAAGGGGATAAAAAATAACAAAATGGATGCATACATTGGGTGCCTAATTAAACGATAAGGGCCAGCTTGTACCAAACTCGAATCCGGACGCGGGTCGGGAATAATGTTAAAGCGCCCCAAGTGCATGGTTTGCAGTGCCCAAAGCCCCAGCAAGACACCAGCAACTTGCCAAATGGCTCCTTGTAAACTGGCCAACCAAGGTCCGGTAAAGAGTAGCGCGCCTATGATTAAGAATTGAATAAATACTAAAGAGTAGGAAATCAACGGGTGTTTTAGTTGGGTCATGTTTTTTTAAACCATTGCAGATGAACAGAGCAATTATCTTAAAGGATTTTGATTTTAAGAGATGCCTAAAGCGCAGCGATGGGCTAAAAAAACCAAAACTTCATCAGCTTAAGTCTCAGTCTAAGATTGCAGTCTGAGCAAAAGTGGTTAAAATGGGTCTATTGTTATTTTCCTTGCCAATGTAGAGCAAAAAACACCCTAAATATGCAAAAAATCATTCGTAAAATTCGAGCTTTTTTAAGCCCTCAAACGCCTGTTAAGTCAAGCCATTCGCCCATCCCTACAGTTGACTTATCTGCCCCTGTGATTATTCCCCGTGACCAACATGGTATTTCTCGCAGTCAAATCGATAAGCCCGCGTTAGATGTGCTTTATGGTTTAAAGCGTGCCGGTTATGAGGCTTATTTGGTTGGCGGTGCCGTGCGCGATTTGTTACTGGGATTAGAGCCCAAAGATTTTGATGTGGTTACCAATGCAGATCCCGAGCAAATTCAGGCGGTATTTAAGCGCCAATGTACCTTAATAGGGCGCCGCTTTCGTTTAGCGCATGTGCGCTTTGGGCGCAATGTGATTGAAGTGGCGACCTTTAGAGGTGAGGGTGAAGCCTCGACCAGCTCTAGTGCCATCAAAAAACGCTTTGGCAGACGCCAAGAACCTTTGCGCCAAGTCGATGATACCGGCCGTTTGTTGCGCGACAATATTTATGGCAGCATGGATGAAGACATTTGGCGCCGTGATTTTACCGTCAATAGCCTATATTACAATATCCGTGATTTTTCTATTATTGATTATGCGGGCGCTTTAGAAGATATTGAAAAAGGGCAGTTGCGTTTAATTGGCGACCCAGAAGAGCGCTATCGTGAAGACCCGGTGCGCATGATTCGTGCGGTGCGTTTTGCGGCAAAATTGGGCTTTAAGATAGAGGTGGCAACTGAAAAACCGCTGTTTGAATTAGGCAGTTTGTTGTTGGATGTATCGAATGCACGCTTGTTTGAAGAAGTGTTAAAACTTTTCCACAGTGGCGTTGGGTTGGAAGTGTTTGAAAAGCTTCGCCATTATGGCTTGTTTGAGTATATCTTCCCATTAACGCACCAAACTCTGGCTTATGAGGATGATCATTTTCCCAAAATGCTGGTGATTGAGGCCTTGAAAAGCACCGATGCGCGAATTCAAGAAAATAAAAGTGTGAATCCTTCGTTTTTGTTTGCCGCCATGTTGTGGGAACCCATGCGTGATTTAATGGAGCAGTATCAGGAAGAGGGTGAATCTTTGCAAGATGCCTTGCATCATGCTGCCAATGAAGTGTTGAACGCACAAATTAAGAGCACTGCCATTCCAAAACGCTTTACGGCGCAAATGCGCGAAATTTGGGTGATGCAGTTTAGATTGCCCAGTCGCCATGGCGATAAAGCACAAAGATTAACCGAGCATCCACGCTTTAGAGCGGCTTATGATTTCTTGGGCGTAAGGGTTGCGGCTGGCGAAGAAGATTTGGCGAGTTTGTTTGACTGGTGGACCCAATATCAAGAAAAAAATCCCGTTGAACAGGTTGCTTTTGCCAATGATATTGAACAGCCATCGCGCCGTAAAAAACGCCCAAGACGCAACCGTAATCCTTATCGTAAAAGCAGTGGTGCGAAAGCCAACACTGGCGATTTGTAACGCAACTGGTTAGGTAGCCAAAGATGACGGCTGTAAAATCCACTGCAGTCATAGGCTTGGGGGGGAATTTAGAGAACCCCCAAACTCAAGTGCAACGCGCGATTCAGGCGCTGGCGGAATTGCCGCAAACACAGTTGCTCAAAGCCTCTCGTTTATATGCCTCAAAACCGCAAGGTCCGCAAGATCAACCAGATTTTATTAATGCCGTTGCCATTGTTCAAACTGCTTTGAGTCCCTTTGATTTATTAGCGGCTTGTCAGGGTTTAGAATCCACTTTAGGCAAGCGCAAGGTGCGACATTGGGGGGAGCGTTTGATTGATTTGGATATTTTGCTCTATGACGATGTTTGTTTGAAAACACCTCAATTAACCCTTCCGCACGCCTTTTTAGCTCAGCGTGATTTTGTGCTACTGCCGTTACAAGAAATTTGGCCTGATTGTGACATCGTAAACTTAGGCAAGGTTACTGATTTGGTGAATAATTTAACCGAAACTTTTGTCTTGCCGATTGACCCTTTGATAGAAAAACCGCCTTTGGACCCTCTATGACTTTAAACCAACTTTTAAAAATGAAACAAAACCAGCAAAAGATTGTCTGCTTAACGGCCTATGATGCCGCATTTGGACATTGGGTTTCAGCCGCTGGGGTGGATGTGATTTTGGTGGGAGACTCTCTTGGAATGGTGGTGCAAGGGCATACTACAACCTTGCCGGTGACCTTGGAACAAATGGTCTATCACACGCAAATGGTACAGCGCAGCAATAGTACAGCTTGGTGCATTGCAGACCTGCCTTTTATGGCGGATGCCACTTTGCAAGATGGACTGGCGGCCGCTAAGGCATTAATGCAAGCTGGCGCCAATATGGTCAAGTTTGAAGGTGGACAAAGAGCGGTTGCTTTGGTCGCAAGATTGAGTGAGCTGGGTGTGCCGGTGTGTGGCCATTTGGGATTATTACCCCAGTCGGTGCAAAAAACCGGTTATCGAGTGCAGGGTAGAGATGCAGCCGCAGCAGAAGCTTTAATGAATGATGCCTTGGCTTTGCAGGCTGCAGGCGCAGACCTGTTGGTGTTGGAATGTGTGCCTTCAGATTTGGCGCGCCAAATTTCACAAGCCTTAACGATTCCGGTGATTGGTATTGGGGCTGGCAAAGATACTGATGGACAAGTATTGGTGTTGCATGATTTACTGGGGTTAACCTTGGGTAAAGCGCCAAAGTTTTCGCATAACTTTATGACGGGTGCGGATTCTATTCAGCAAGCCATTGAACGCTATGTGACAGCCGTGCGAAACCTCGAGTTTCCACAACCCTGTCACGAGATGACTTAAGGAGCCGACATGAAAGTCATTGAAACCCTGGATGAATTACGCGCTCAAATTCAAGATTGGAAAACTGCTGGCCTTAAGGTGGGGTTTGTACCTACTATGGGAAACTTGCATGCAGGGCATATCAGCTTGGTAGATTTTGCAAAACAATCGGCCGATAAGGTGGTGGTGAGCGTATTTGTGAACCCTATGCAGTTTGGACCAAGCGAAGATTTAGATAAATATCCAAGAACCTTTGAGCAGGATGTCGAAAAGCTCAGCGCGGCAGAAACTGATGTGTTGTTTTTTCCCAGTGTTGCCTTAATGTATCCCAAAGGCATGAGCCAAACTCGGGTGTGCGTGCCAGAGCATTTAACAGGATTGTTAGAGGGAGCGACACGCCCTGGACATTTTGACGGGGTGACGACGGTGGTCACCAAACTTTTTAATATGGTACAGCCAGATGTGGCGGTGTTTGGTCAAAAAGATTATCAGCAGTTGCAAGTGATCAAGTCGATGGTCGAAGACCTAGCCATGCCGATTACAATCATTACCGCGCCAATCGGGCGCGATGTAGATGGTTTGGCATTGAGTTCTCGTAATCAATATTTGTCGGCAGCGCAACGCCAAGTTGCCCCAAAGTTGTTTGTGGTGTTGAATGATTTAGCTTTGGCTTTAAAATCGGGTAATTCTAATGTGGCGGCACTCGAAGCAACGGCTATCCAGCAATTGTTAGCCGAGGGGTTTGATGCGGTAGATTATGTGTCTGTGGTGGATGCTCAACATTTGATGGCATTGACAGAAACCCAAATTCAACAAAAACTGGCTCAAAAACAACCATGCCTGGTCATTTTAGCGGTGGCAAGATTGGGAAATTCCCGTTTATTAGACAATATCTTAATTAACTAAATCCGTTGCAGATTCAAGGTTAATCTTTGAAGCCTGTTGCGCAGGACGCACATGAGTTTTTCAACATTAATTGGTTTATTCCTAGGACTTACCATTGTGTTGCTGGCAATGGCAATGGGTTCATCTATTCTGCTGTTTATCAATGTGCCATCCATCATGATTGTGTTTGGCGGCACCATTGCCGCCACCATGATTCGTTATTCTATGGCAGAAGTGTTTAATGCAATCGGTATGTCCTTTAAGGTTTTAAAACCTACGGATGATATTCAAGATTTGTCTCAGTTGATTGATTTAACTGAAGAAATGTTGCGAATTTCCCGTAAAGGTGGGATGTTGGCGCTCGAAAATATCGAGGTCAATAACGCCTTTTATCGAGATGGTGTTCGCATGTTGGTGGATGGTTATTCTAAAGATTTGGTTCAGCAATCGTTAAAAGAGCAAAACAAGTTATTGGTCGATAGGGCTGAAACCAGCTCGGGCGTGTTTTCAGCAATAGGCGATGCCGCACCTGCCTTTGGCATGATTGGTACTTTGGTTGGCTTAATACAAATGTTATCAAACTTATCCGACCCGTCAACCATTGGTCCAGCCATGTCGGTTGCGATGTTGACTACCTTATATGGTGCGATGATTGCCAATCTCTTTGCCCTGCCGATGGCGGATAAAATTTCTTCTTGGGCACATGCAGAGGCAAATCGCCAACACCTGATTATTGATGCCATAGAAAGTTTAGCATCAGGCCATAATCCTGCGGTGATGCGTGATTTACTGTTGCCTTATTTGCAAGGAAAAAAGGCAAAATCGGAAGCGTTGAATGGCAAAGAGAGTTAAACCTTGCCCAGGATGGTTAGCGACCTTTGCAGATTTAATGTCGCTGTTAATGGCGGTTTTTGTGTTGTTGTTTGCCATGTCGACTTTGGATGCAGAAAAATATGAATCTGTTGTGCAGAGCTTAACGAATGCGTTGGGGCATGGTCAGGATTTAACGCAAACTCAGGTACAGTATTTTAAGCAGGTTCAGAAAAACCAAAGTGACTCAGATTTGAGTGGCGAAACGGTGATTGAAAATCTTAAACCGCTCTATGAAAGTCTAATCGAAACTTATCTTTCTGAAGCGAAACCCTCTGAGGATATTAAAATCAATTTTGATCCTCAAAAAAATCAAATAAAAGTGACTTTTGCGGAACAGATTTCCTTTTCCAGTGGACAGGCTGAGTTGATGCCTAAGCTGATTTTTCAATTACGAAAATTAAAAGTTTATTTAAACCCAGATATGTTTGTGCGTGCAGTGGGCCATACGGATGAATTGCCGGTAACCGGTGGACGGTTTAGGTCTAACTGGGAATTATCTAGTGCGAGAGCTGCTGCCGTGATTGAGCAACTAGTGCTAGATAGTGTTATTTTGCCCGAGCAGGGCGAGGCGGTTGGCATGGCGGATACTCAGCCAATCTCAGCGGAACACACACCAGAAGCTCATGCTAAAAATCGACGGGTTGAAATAATTATCATGCCTAAGACATTGCGTTAGTTTTGTGCAGGCAGTAAATATAAATAAAAAATCAGGCATTTAGCCTGATTTTAAAAAAACAAAAAATGCTAAAGCGTTAAGCAGACTCAGCCATTTGCATGGGAATGGTGTTGCGAGTATGAGTGATTTTGTTATGCTCATCAAAATAAACCATTTTAGGTTTAAAGCTATTGGCTTCCGCTTCGCTTAGAACCGCGTAGGTAGCAATAATTAACAAATCACCTGGGCTGGCTTTATGCGCGGCAGCGCCATTCACCGAAATAATCCCGCTATTGGCTTCAGCCTGAATGGCATAGGTGGTAAAACGCTCGCCATTATTAATGTTGTATATTTGAATTTGTTCGTATTCACGAATACCAGCAACTTCTAGAAGATGACTGTCAATCGCACAAGATCCCTCATACCCCAGCTCCGCATGCGTGGTTGTCACGCGGTGAAGTTTAGATTTTAATAAAGTGATTTGCATCTTTCATTAACCTACTGAAATTCAAAAAAGAAATTAGCTAAATATTATAACAATTTTTTATAATATCTCGCTAATTAATTATGACCTTGGGGTTTGCGCCTAAAGGCGCTAAACTCATCAGCCCGTGTTTCTCATGCCCGCGGCTATCGCATTAATGCTGTTTAGAAGCGGGGTTAGCCAAACTTCTCTTTCTTCTTCGGTGATGTTTTCATCTTTATAACGCTTTAAAAGTGCAATTTGAATATTATTCAAAGGCTCTAAATAAGGCGTTCTGCGCGTTAAGGACAGAGCAATGGTCGGAGTGTCGGCCATTAAATATTCATTGCCAGAAATTTCTAAATTAGTATCTACAGAACGAATATGCTCTTGAGCAATCATTTGATAGATTTTTTGCGAAATCTCAGGGTCTTTACCCAGTTTTGAATAGTTTTCACCAATGATTAAGTCGGTTTTGAATAAAGCCATTTGAATGTTACTCACCAATCCTCTAAAGAAAGGCCAGTTTTCATACATATCATTAATGGTGCGGTCACCGTGCTCAGCTTTCCACTTGGCAATCGCATACCCAGTTCCATACCAAGCAGGGAAAGTTAAGCGCGCTTGCGCCCAGCCAAATACCCAAGGAATGGCACGAATTGAAGACTTCGATAAGTTGCCTTTTTTACGATGCGATGGGCGAGAACCAATGTTTAATAGGCCAATTTCATTAACAGGAGTGGCTTGATAGAAGAAATCAAAGAAACCAGGCGTGTTATCTGTCAACTCACGGAACGCAAACTCTCCATCTTTAGCCAGTTGTTGCATGGTTACTAAGTGTTTTTCGTTATCTGGCGTCACAGGTTTTACCAAACAGGTACTGGCCTTCATGAGGCCTGTTACGCCCAATGAAATTTCATACATCGCAGTTTCAGCGTTACTGTATTTGTAAGACAACACTTCACCTTGTTCGGTAAACTTAATTTGACCACGCACTGTGCCTGTTGGTTGTGACAGGATGGCGGTGTGCGTAGGTCCTCCACCACGACCAACCGTTCCACCGCGACCGTGGAACAAACGGCATTCAATGCGGTGTTCATCAGCCAGCTTCATAATTTGTTGTTGCGCTTGATACAAGCTCCAAGCCGAGGACAAGTTTCCACCGTCTTTTGCCGAGTCTGAGTAACCCAGCATGATTTCTTGTTGGTTGCCAGAGGCTTTCAGCATGGCATTATAAGTTGGGTTGTCAAACAGCGCTTTAGTCACTGGCACTATGTGCTCAAGGTCGGTAATGGTTTCAAATAGCGGTGCAATGCGAACCTTGCAATAAGGTTTGCCAGCATTGTAGCCCGCTAATCCCACTTGATGCGCAAGGAATAGCACTTCCATAACATGGCTGGCTTCATGCGTCATAGAAATAACATAGTTGTTGAAGGCTTTATGACTGATTTCTTCCCGCATATTGTGAATCACATGGAAGACATCTAGCACTTCTTTGGTCATTTTCTTGAGAGACAAATGTTGCGTGTCGATAATGGTTGGCGAGGCGACATGTTTGGCTAATAGGTCCAAACGCTCTGCTTCAGAAAGGCTGAAGTAGTCGATATTTAAATGTTGAAGTAAATCCGCAACCGCATCACTGTGTACATTCGATTCTTGACGAATATCCAAGCGCATTAGATAGAAACCAAAAGTTTGCACTAAGCGAATTAAGTCTTTTAAGTCGGCATTGGCGATATTGTGGTCACCATGACCTCTTAAGGAAGAGTCGATCAATTGCAGGTCTTCTAAAAAGTCATTTTCAGAGGCATAGGCAAAGCGGCTTTTTTTAATGTGTGTTCCATTTAATTGCGCTTCAATATATTCTAGGTTATGGCTAAGGCGTCCGCGAATAATGTATAGGAATCGACGATAGGGTTCGTCTCTAAAACGCTCAGTTCTTCGGTGAAAAACAGATTCAAGCAAATCGGCATCAACAATGGTTGCGCGATTAATCACTTCTTGATTAATGTCTGAAATAAATTTTGACTGGGTTAATTGTGAACTCAGTTCAAATACGCGTTTTTGATACTCATAAATCACCGCGCGCGATTGCATGTAAAGTGCATTTACGGTAGTTTTGTGGGTTACAAAGGGGTTGCCATCTCTATCGCCACCAATCCAAGAACCGAAGGTTAAAAAGTTAGGGGTGGCAATATTGTCGTCTGGGTAGTGGCGAGCCAAAGCACGCTCCATATAACGATACACCACGGGAACCGCTTTAAAAAGTGACTGACGGAAAAAGTAAATACCATTGCGCACTTCATCTTCAACCGTTGGCTTCATGCGACGCACTTCGTCGGTTTTCCAAAGCACCTGAATCTGGTATTGCAGCTTTTTGATGATTTCATCTTGAGCATAAGGATTTTTGTAAGCTTCAGCTTCGTTTAATTCACCTAAAGTCACAAAGATGCGTCTTAAGTTGTCGGTGATGGCACGACGCTTGGATTCAGTTGGGTGCGCTGTAAATACCGGTATGTAGTTGATTTTGTTCAGTAAGAGGGTGACTTCTTCAGCCGTCATGCCACTGTTTTTAAACTCACCAATGGTATTTAAAACAGAACCCATCCATAGCGGGCCATCTGATTTGAGTTGGCTTTGGCGTTCGTGGTATTGATGCTCTTCTTCAGCTAAGTTTACAAGGCTGAAATAAAGGTTAAAGGCTCGGATGATTAAAATAAGGTCTTCGGGGGTTTGAGCTTCGATAAAAGCTTTGAGCTCAGCTCTTAAGTTGGCATCCTCAGCTTCATGAAGCTGAATATAACCTTTACGCAGCTTTTCAACCGCTTCTAAAATCGGCGTGCCGACTTGAGTTTCGATGACTTCACCCAATAATGAGCCAAGTAATTTAACGCGAGAACGCAGTTGTTTGTCACGAAGAGTTGCAGCCATGAGTGTCCACTTCCAAAAATTACAAAATTGATTGAATTATAGCATTATTTAAAATTGTTATGGGGGGGCAATTAATTGAATGACCTAATGATATAGGCTTTCGGGAAGTGCTGGATTATGGTTTTTAATATCCCATCGGTCGTGAACCCAAAGATATTGAGCGGGGTTTTCACGAATTTCAGCCTCGTAAAGTTTATGGAGTCTAAGCGTGTCTGCATAATCATCACCCGATGGAAAGTTTTCTAAAGCGGGGTGGATGGTTAATTCGTATTTGTTTTTTATGCGACGCGTAAATACTGGAAAAACAGCCGCTTGTCCCATCTTTGCTAACTTGTTAACGCCTGGGTTACTGGGCACATTGTATCCAAAAAACGGGACGCTTATAGAGCCTTGTCCACCGTATTTTTGATCTGGCAAAATAAAGAGTGTGCCGCCGGCTTTTAAATGTTTAACCATAGCCCTTGTGTCTTTGTTTGAAACGGGTATCACTGAGCGATTAGGTTGGTTGGGGATATTAACCACTGTTCGGCTGGTGGTGATCAGATACTCCATTAAAGGATTATCATGCGGGCGGTAGATTGGGCGATAGGGGGTAATAAACGAGACCATCAACCCAGTCATTTCAATCGTAGTGAAGTGTGGAATTACCAGAATTTTACCCAGGCCTGGTTGTTTTTGAAGGTTTTCAAGCCCTTTAAAGATGAAGTGTTCCGACTCATTTTGATTGGCATTATAACGATGTTTGCCCCACATATTGGTGCTGGATTCTAATAGGTTTATGCCCAGCGATTCAAAATGCTCTTTAAGGATGTCCTGAACTTCAAGCGCCGTTTTTTCTGGAAAGCACAGTTGAATATTTTTGCGAGCGAGTTCTCGACGACTTTTAGCAATTGTCAAAAGTAATCTACCCAATTTTTTACCAACCCAAAACTTTGCGTGATAAGGAATGAAACTTAATAGTTTAAGGAATCCATAACCCAGCCAAATGCCCCAATATTTTGGGTGCAAAAAAGAAAGTTGAAAAGCGTTAGAAGGTTGCAATTTTCATGTACCTTGTTGATAGAGTTGCTGATAATGGCCTTGCTGTTGAATGAGTTGCTTGTGTGTACCTTGCTCTATAACTTGCCCATTTTTCATAACCACAATGTGGTCAGCCGATTCAATGGTGCTTAAGCGGTGAGCAATCACGATAACGGTTCTATTTTGGCGCAATAAATTGAGCGCATTTTGAATCATAGCTTCGCTTTGATTATCAAGTGCAGAGGTCGCTTCATCTAAAATGAGTATGGGCGCGTTTTTTAAAAAGGCACGCGCAATGGCGAGCCGTTGGCGTTGCCCACCTGATAAAGAGGAACCCTTGTCTCCAATTAGGGTATCCAATCCATTTGGCAGCTTTTCAATAAACTCCCAGGCGTGGGCGGCCTTAGCGGCAGCGACAATTTTTTCATCATCAAAATCGCTGTGTCCATAAGCAATATTGGCTCTTACTGTATCATTAAACAGCACCACATCTTGACTGACGTAAGCGATTTGTTGGCGCAAGCTGGCAAGTGTGTAGGTGTCTAGTGGCTGTTCGTCGAGTAGAATTTGCCCGTCAGTTGGACGATAAAAGCCAGCGAGCATATTGGCTAAGGTTGTTTTGCCACTGCCCGATTCGCCCACTAAAGCGGTAGTTTTTTGGGCGGGAAAACTTAGGTTGAGTTCTTTAATGAGCTGTTTTTCAGCCTGTGGATATTGAAAGCTCATGGCTTTAAACTCTATTTTTCCTTTGCAGTCTTGAAGTTGGATCTTTCCTGTGTCAACTTCTTCTGGTTGGTCTAGCAATTCAAATATGCTTTCTGCTGCCGCCATGCCTTTTTGGATGGTTTCATTAATATTGGTTAGTCGACGAATCGGTTCAAAAATCATCGCAGCTGCCACAATAAAAGCAATGAGTTCACCTGGCGTGAAAAGATTGTCGGCTGACATGAGAGACACAGCATAAAGTACACCCGCTAAAGCCATGGCTGCCAGTACTTGCACTAAGGGAACATTGGCAGCAGAGACTTTAATCACCGCCATGGTGTGTTTGCGAAGCGTGTCTGAAACTTGGTAAAACTTATTTTCTTCGTAACTTTCGGCACCGTAAATTTTAATGTCTTTGTGGGCGCTGATGCTTTCTTCAAGGTTTTGGGTCATGCTGCCCATGCTGTTTTGCATTTCTGTGCTGGAACCGCGCATCAGTTTACTGGCGCGATCAATAATAAAGCCAATCACAGGCCCTACCAAAACAATTAACAGTGTTAATTGCCATGAGGTATAAAACAAGAACCCTAATAAGCCGAGAATAATTAAAATATCTCGAATTACAATCACCCAAGCCTCGCTGAGGGTATTGCCGACTTGTTGCACATCGTAGGTGATTTTAGACATGAGTTTGCCGGTGGTATAGGCGTGATGGGTTTCTAAGGGGAGTGAATTGATTTTTTTAAACATATCAAAGCGAATATCTAAAATGGCTTTATAAGCAACCCATTCAGACAGTACTTTACTGAAATATTCTGCGAGCCCTTTAATTAAAAAAACAAGCATCAACAGTAAGGGCACTTGCACAATCGCGTCCATATCCTTTTTAATCATGCTGTCGTCAATTAAAGGTTTTAATAGAGCGGGCATTAGGGGTTCCATGGCAGCCGTAATGACCAATGCCAGTAGCATTAATCCGACCACTTTCCAATAGGGTTTAATGTATTGCAATAGGCGTTTATAAAGTTCTTGAGTGCTGGGATTGGGAGTCTTTGACATTTATTCGCGTCTTAAAATTTTATTGACCAAAAGGTTGCTCCACTTAGAAGCTTTGAATTCGGCATTAATGGCTTTGTAATCATAGGTTGTATCCACCCAAGTTAAAAAGGGAACTTCAGGGTTGGCTAGATGATATTCAGTCCATTTTTGGATAAAAAAATCTAAAACCCCTGTTTCGGAACTTTTAATGTGGCCATATTTAATGTCAAGTTGTTTGCTTTCAGATAAAGGGATGTTTTCAACATAAAACTCATAAAGTGCACTGCCAAGTCCTGCTCGATCAGCGCCTGATTTGCAGTGTAAAAGTATGGGGTATTCTGCGTGATCAAATGCATTAAAAATATCGTGTATATCTTCTGGCCAAGGAGCCGATCGAGAAGAGAAAGGAATGCTAATTAATTTGATGTCATATTTTTCACAGGCTTCCTTTTCTAACATATATTGTCCTGTTTTATTGGCGCCTCTTAAGTTAATAATGGTTTTAATGTCATGTTTTTCTTTGAGCGTTTTAATAAAACCAGGTGAAGGATGGTTGCTGCGGTAAGCTTTATCTGAAATGCGATAAAAGTTGCGAAAAAAGACTCTCAGGATTTCATGGTCGATTAACCATGCACTTAAATGAGCTTTGATGCGCTGCCAGGGCGTTTTGATTTGATACATTCGATTGCGTTTCTATTATTTTGAGGTTAACTTTGACGCAATTTTACCTTTTTTAAGAAACCCGAATTTAAGAAATGCTAAAATTCGGTGGTTAAGTGAAGTGTGGGAGCGAACATGATTGTTGTAACAGGTGGTGCGGGTTTTATAGGTTCAAATATTGTTAAAGCCCTTAATGCACAAGGGCGAACTGATATTTTAGTGGTGGATAATCTTAAAAATGGTAAAAAATTCATTAACTTGGCAGATTGTGATTTCGCAGACTACCTAGATAAAGAAGATTTTCAAGGCCGTATTTTTGCTGAAGAAGGCTTGCCAGAAATTGAATGTATTTTCCATCAGGGTGCTTGTTCGGCCACGACCGAATGGGATGGCAAATTTATGATGGACAACAATTATGAATACTCTAAAGACTTATTAAACTATTGCCTAAATCGCCGAATACCATTTTTTTACGCTTCATCTGCATCTGTGTATGGCGATGGTCCAGATTTTATCGAAGATCGTCAATATGAGAAGCCGCTGAATGTTTATGGCTTTTCAAAGTTTCAATTTGACCAATATATTCGCCAAATTTTGCCACATGCAGAAAGCCAGGTGGTGGGTTTTAGATACTTTAATGTGTATGGACCACGCGAACAACACAAGGGTGATATGGCGAGTGTGGCTTTTAAATTACATAACCAAATTTTAGCCGGCGAAAATCTTAAACTTTTTGGTGAATATGACGGTTACGGCCCCGGCATGCAAACCCGTGACTTTGTGTATGTGGAAGACGTGGTTAAGGTTAACTTGTGGTTTATGGCGCATCCTGAAAAATCGGGTATTTTTAATTTGGGGCCTGCTGCTGCAGAACCTTTCAAAAATATTGCCGAAGCAGTGATTGAGTTCCACGGCAAAGGACAAATTGAATACATTCCTTTCCCGGAGCATTTAAAAGGGGCTTATCAAAGTTTTACCCAGGCGGACAATTCAAACTTGCGCGCTGCTGGTTACGATGCACCTTTTCACAGTGTGGCGCAAGGGGTCAAAAAATACCTTACTTGGTTAACCGAAAATCCACACACGCTGAATTTTAGAAAATAATTCATGCGTATTTTGCTGATTAAAATGTCCTCTATGGGAGATGTATTTCATACCTTTCCCGCGCTTTCAGATGCGCAAGCGGCCATTTCCAATTTAAAAGTCGATTGGATTGTCGAAAAATCGTTTGCTGAGATACCTGCGTGGCATCCAGTTGTCGTTAAGGTGTATCCCATCGAGTTACGCAAATGGCGCAAGCATCCGTGGCGTTATCGGGCAGACATTAAGGCATTTTTTGCTCAAATTCAGCAACACAATTATGATCTGATAATTGATGCGCAAGGGCTTTTAAAAAGTGCTTGGGTCATGCGTAAATTGAAAGGTAAAAAGGTGGGGTTAGATTGGTCATCAGCTCGTGAACCACTTGCCTCTTGGTTTTATGATGTCAAAGTCGCTGTGGACAAAAACCAGCATGCCATTTGGCGATTACGCGAATTATTTGCTACAGCTTTGGGTTATCCGCTTCCCAATTCCCAACACATTGAATATGGACTCAATACCCAAAGCTGGCAACCGCTAGAAAACTTGCAGCAGCCCTATGTGGTTTTTTTACACGGCACGACTTGGGATACTAAACTTTGGCCAGAAGAGCGATGGGGTGAATTAGGGCAAAAGCTGGCAGAGCAAGGGTTGAATTTGGTTATGCCCTGGGGCAATATTGAAGAGCAACAACGCGCTTTGCGGATGACAGAAAACATTCAAAAAGCCCTTAAAAACAACCTGCACCCTGAAGGGCATAAAGCCTGGTCAAATTTAGATTCTATAAACACTCATAAATTCATTTGGGTGCCAGAACAACAGCTGAGTCTGAATGAAATGGCACGCTGCTTAAAGTTTGCACAGAGCGTGGTATCGGTGGATACGGGTCTTTCACATGTCGCAGCTGCTTTAGATGTACCGATGGTGGTCTTATATCGAGTAACCGATCCCTTAAAAGTAGGTGCTATGGGTAAGAAAGTTCAGTATTTGAATTCACCTTTGGCGAGTCAATATATCAAGCAATTTCATTCTTCAGAGCAGGAAAAAACCTCTTTAGCCGGTTTAAGCGTTCAGCAAGTGATTTCTACTTGGCAAAATCCCCAAAGCTTGAGGTCTTAATATGTTGTCTTTTATAAACTTACAGGAGAAAAGAGCCTTTATCGAAAGGCTAGAGCGTTATTCCATAATTGGGATTGTATTTTTTATTCCAATTTCTCCTGCTGCACCCAACCTGTTAGGCTTGTTATTGATTCTGTTGTGGATTATAAAGGGGCAGTATCAAGAAAGTTGGCTTAAGGTTAAGTCTCAACCCCTGTTTTGGGCTTTTATGGCCTATTTGGTCATTTATCCTTTATCTTTAATTTGGTCTGAAGATCAAGCCTGGGGTGCCCATATGGTTGAGCGCCATATGATTTTTTTATTGTTTCCATTTTTGTTAATGGCCAGTCGTTATGAAGATCTTCCTAAGTACTTAGCTGCATTTATTATGGGGATGACATTAACAGAGTTAACTTCTTATTTAGTTTGGTTTGAATGGCTACACTTAGAGGGGATTAGTCCAGAAAATCCCAGCCCTTTTTACCGTCACACGATTTATAACCCTATGCTGGCATGGGGACTTTATTTGGTTTTGCAGGGTTTGTTATATGAGCATAGAAGTTTACCGATTAAATTCTTTTTTGCCCTGTTTGCAACGACCATGACCATTAATATGTTTATTACAGAAGGTCGAAGCGGTCAGATTGCATTTTTAATCTTGAGTGGACTAATTTTTTTGCAATACTTTGCCGCAAGAGGTCATATCGTGCGTGGCGTTGTCGTCGCTTTAGTATTTGTAATCACTGTTGTTGCAATCGCTTATTACAGCAGCCCTCTCTTCAATCAGAGGGTTAATTTAGCCGTATCTGAGGTGCAAAATTTTCAACCCAGTGATCAAACTTCAGTCGGCACTCGAGTTGGGTTTTATATTAACACCTTGGAAATGTCGATGAATAGACCTATTGATCAGTTTTTGTTGGGTTCAGGTGTTGGTGATTTTCCTGCCGATTATACGGCTTCTCTAAAAGATCCCAATGCGGTTAAACTTTATGCTGGCACTGAGCCAGGACACCACAGTCACCCTCATAATCAATATCTTTATGAGTTAGGCGCACTGGGTTTAATGGGGTTCATGACTTTTATGGCTATGTTTGCGGCGATGATTAAAGTTGCAAGGTCTCAAAAAGATAATTTTCAACCACACCGCGTGGCATTTTTAGTTTTTATGGGAATTGTGATGCTGTCTGACTCGTTATTATTGGCGCATGGGACAGCCGTTTTGTTCATTGTTTTCAGTGCATTACTTTATGCAAACCACTCCTCTAAGGTTTCAAATAATGTTTGATTATTTTAAAGCCCTCAAGCGTTTTTTATATTCAGCGCAATCCTGGGATAAAAAATTTAAGTTTATTTTCTGGAGCCTGGTTAAATATCAATGGGTGATCAATTTTGAGCGTAAGTTTCAGCAATTACATTTGACAGAGTTGTTAGATTCGCAAGTCTATTTGCTTTATATGTTTCGTATGCATTCATTCATGAGTAAATCTTATGATGATGCAAAGATTATTCAAAAAATAGCGTTGGCACATTTTGAAGTGGTTTCTGAGCAGTTGTCAGCTACGCAACTAAAAGCGATTTATCACTACGGACTGGTTATTTATGAAGCCAATTTGGACGGTTATGACATTAAACTGTCCATCGAATATGATGAGCGGATGCGCTTTGAAGGCCTGATGACTTTAAAACTGTTGGTCAACGAGATTGAACTCTATTACTTGCACTTTGTTTTATCCTCAGATGGCGCTTATATTGGCGGTATTCAGGGGGCAAAGGGGCAGTTAGAGTTGAATAGAGCCTTTACTAAGATTACGTTTGGCTTGCGCCCGCAAAACTTTGTCTATTTTGCATTTACCCAAGTTTGTTATGCTTGGAAGCAACCTAAGATTTATGCCATTAAAAACAATTACCATGTTTATCAAAATGAATCTAAGTCGCAAAATAAAGTGATTTTTGATTTTGAGTCTTTTTGGCTGGAACTTGGCGGAGAACCTTTTTCAGCTGAGTGGATGCGACTACCCACAGAATATATCCAAAAGCCGTTAGAAGAAATTATCAATAAAAAGCGCTCCACCTATCGTAAACGATATGTTTTGATGGATGAAGTTGCCACGACTGTGCAAAAAAGTTTAGAGCATGATGACTCCCAATAAAGTTCATAAGATAGCGGTTTTAGGGTTAAAACGAATTGGCGATGCCATTTATACCCTACCCATTTTTGAAGCATTGAAGCAACGCTATCCAGAGGCAATTATTGAGGTTTTCTCAGAACCTCAGGTGAAAGATATTTATCTTGCCAATCCGTTTATTGATCAATTGCATGTCTATTCTAAAAAAGTTTTTTGGCGCTTTTGCTTAGCCGACTTAAAAGGTGCAGATTTTGATGCCTGCATCGTTTTACACAATGCGTTTAAGTATGCATTGCTTCCTTTTATTGCAGAAGTACCCGTCAGAATCGGTTATGAAAAAGAGCTGAGAAGTTTTTTATTAACGCATCATTTACCCTTGTCTAAAACAGTTGTTCATCGTCTTGAGCATAATGCTCGATTAGCGGATTTTCTTGGGGTGAATAGCCGCTTAATATTGCCTCAACTCTACTTTAGTCAAGATGAGTTGGGTACGACGGATGATTTGTTGTTGAAACATCAACTCTCAGAAAAGGCTTATGTTGCGTTTATAGTCGGTTCCATATCACCAACGCGACGCTGGTTTCCTAACAATTTTGCTCAAGTTGCTTTGAACATTACTCTTAAATTAGGGCTTAAGGTGGTTATTTTGGGTGGCCCAGATGATATTGACCTTGCCAACCAAGTTAAAGGGCTATGTTCAGAGAATGACGCCGTTATCAATTTGGCAGGGCAAACCACTCTTAGAGAAACCCTATTCCTTTTTAAAGCGTCTAAGGCGGTCGTGACCAATGATACTGGTCCTATGCATGCTGCCAGTGCGATTGGTGTTCCAGTTGTAACTTGGTTCGGCGCTGCAAATGAAGCAGAGATTGCTCCGCCTTCACCCTTAACAACGGTTTTAAACGCCAAAGTCTTTTGTAGTCCATGCGTTAAGGAGCGTTGTCCTTATCAACTAGAGTGTTTATCAGACATTACACCCGAGATGGTTTTTAAGACTTTAAGAGAGAAACTGGAATGACTTTAAGTATGCCAAGACTATCTAATGGAATGAAATTTTCATTACTACTTTTTGTAATCGTGACCTTGCATTTATTGTCTGTACCCATTGTAGAGCTTAAGTCGAACGCTTATGCTTATGAAACCTTCTACAAGGCTGTTAATTATTTTAAAGAGGGCTTAAGTCCTTATGCGCAATACCCTGGGTTTGATCTCTATAAGTACAGTCCTACATTTTTAGCCTTTCCCTTGCTTCCCATGTCAGGTTTACCCTTAATCCCGTCTGCAATTTTATGGCAGTTGATTTCTACGCTCAGTTATTTTTTGGCGGGTTATTGGCTTTTTAAGTTATGGTTTACAGATAATGCAGGGTTTAAACAAGTTATGACCTCTCTATCAAACCTGCCATCTTGGTTGGTGATTTTGGGCACCTTTTTGTTTTTGACAGATTTTCACTTAAACGGAACCTATCTGCAATCAAACACAATTGTTGTTGCCGGAATGATGATTGGCGTTGCACTTTATATTCGAAAACAATGGTTATGGGCCGCATTGGTTTTAGCGTTTGTGACCAATATGAAGTTATATCCAATTGTTTTGGTATTACTATTGTTTTTAGACTTAAGAATGCGTTTCATATGGGCAACCCTTTTTTGGCATTTGCTTTTAATCGCGATTCCATTTCTATTATGGGGAAGCGAAACAGCAATCAAATTGTATTCAGATTGGATTGGCACTTTAGTCATTGATAAGGCGCTGGTTTATCAAGAACCCTATATTCATTTTTTCTTAAACTTAAGAGCTTTTTTGCAGGTTAACTTTAATTTAGTTTTTGCAGAGTCTTATTTTTTGATTATGCTGTTTTTTGCGGCATTGGTTGGGATTGCTGTTTTAGTTCAGCGTTGGATCACGCAAAAACATCATTTTACTCAGCCTCAACTCATGATGATATTGGCGGCTTCACTCATGTATATTTTGGTTTTTAGTCCAAGAACAGAAGGGCCAACATTGGTTTTTTTAGGGCCTGTCTATCTTATTACCTTGTGGCAATTATGGCACTTTAATGAAAATAGTAAGAGCGAGATGATCTGGGCCTTAATAAGTCTCTTTGTTTTAACATCCATGTCTACTTCAGATTTGTTTAGGGGGACCTTTATTCATGATTGGTCTTGGGATTTCAATTTAAGAGTCATCGGTTTATTAATATTATTTTTAGTGTACTTATACTGGCTATTTAAACCACCTGTTTCGATCCAAACACCACGCACAACAGATGTTCATATTTAGGGAATCTTATGGCTCACAAAATTACCGCTTTTGTTCTGACCTATAACGCAGAAAAATACCTTAAGGGCTGTCTAGAAAGTCTTATGTGGGCAGATGAGGTGATGATAGTGGATTCCTTTAGTGCCGATAAAACGGTTGAAATAGCCCAGTCTCTCGGAGTAAGAGTGCTACAAAATGCTTGGCCGGGGTATGGGCTGCAATTGCAATTTGCCTTGAATAACGCGTCGCATGATTGGGTGTTTTTCACCGATCAGGATGAAGTGGTCACGCTGGAGTTGGCGCAGAATATTCGCAAACTCATGGAGTCCACGCCGCACTATTTAGCCTATCGCATTAAGCGGCAAAATGCCTTGTTGGGTCATTGGTTGAAATATGGCGGCTCAATTGAAAAAAATATTCGTTTAGTGAATCGTAACCAAGTCAGTTATTGTGATTCGCAACACACCTATATTTGTGAAGATGTCAAGCGCGCCACTTTAGAGGGGGTTGTCAGGCATGACATGGCGCCGACCTTAGATTTTTGGTGGGGTAAAAGCTTTAAGCTGGCTACCATTGAAGCCGAAGTGGATTATGAAAAGGGCGCGCGTTTCAGTGCTTGGAAAACGGCGGGTGCCTTTTGGAAGTTTATTCGCCGCTACATTTTCAAATTGGGCTTTCTAGATGGTTGGGCAGGGCTTTATATGGCGTTGCAACGAAGCATCTACATATTAGTGTATCAAGCCTGTTTGCTTGAGTTAAAACGCGGTGTGCGCCAACCCAAAGAAAACCCACACACCACTAAGTTTCGCTAGTTATGAGTCATTTGTTTAGAACGGATGCTTCCATTTATGAAATCATTCCACTTACGGTTAATTCGCCAAAAACAATATACGATTTAGCACAAACGGTTAAAACTGTAATATCTAAAAATCAGCCTATCACGCTACGCGCAGGCGGTACTTCTTTGGGTGGGCAGGCGATTGGATCGGGTGTGATTGTTGATGTTTCTCAGCATTTAACGCACATTTTAGGGTTTTCGCCTGAGCGCAAAGAAGTGATGGTTGAGCCTGGGGTGATTCAGGATGATTTGAATGATGTGGTTAAGGCGCATAACCTGCGTTTTGCGCCGGATACTTCAACCTCAAACCGCGCCATGATTGGCGGTATGATTGGTAATAATTCTTGTGGTTCTTACTCGGTTTATTACGGCACGACACGCGAACATGTGAAATCGGTTGAAGTGATTTTGGCGGATGGTTCGGAAACAGAGTTTAAAGAACTCAGCTCGGCAGAACTTCACGCCAAATTACAATTGCAAAATCTTGAGGGCGAGATTTATCGCACGGTCATTGAAATCCTTGAACAACACGGCCAAGCGATTTTAGACAACTTTCCGCATCCCAGTATTAAACGCCGTAACACCGGTTATGCATTGGATGAACTCTATCGTCATCATCAACCCTTTAACCCTGACGGCAAACCCTTTAATCTAACGCCTTTGATTTGCGGTAGCGAAGGCACGCTCGCCATCATCAAAACGGCAACGCTCAACTTGGTGGCGTTGCCCAAACATCGGCAGCTGTTGTGCGCCCATTTTAATTCGGTGCGTGCTGCGTTGGAGTGTGTGCCAGATTATTTGGCGTTTAAACCTGCGGCGGTTGAGTTAATTGATAAGGCGACGCTGGATGGCACGCTGAATAATCGTGAGCAACAGCAAAATCGTTTTTGGATAGAAGGTGATCCGCAAGCGGTTTTGGTGATTGAACTGTTTGATGAAGAGGCTGAAAACCTGCAAAAACGCCTTAAAAATGACCAGGCCTGGTTAAAAAACCGCGGTGCTTATGCCGTTTCCATGATTGCGCCACAAGACAGCAATAAGGTTTGGGAAATCCGCAAAGCCGGCTTGGGCTTATTAATGGGCAAACCCACTCGCCAAAAAGCAGTGGCCGTGATTGAAGATGCCGCCGTGCCAGTGGCGTCTTTGCCGGATTATTACGAAGATGTGCAGGCCTTAATGGCCGAACTTCAGGTGGGGTGTGTCTATTACGGTCATGCGTCCGTCGGACTGATTCACATTCGCCCCGAACTGGATTTGGTTACGCCTGAAGGCAAACAACTCTTTCAAACCATTGCCGAGCGCAATTCTAAATTGGTTAAAAAATACCGTGGCGCGATTTCTGGCGAACATGGCGATGGTCGGATTCGTGCGCCCTTTATCAAAGAACAGGTGGGCGAAGAAGTTTATGGTTGCTTGGTTAAACTTAAGCAAACCTTTGATCCGCATAATCTTCTAAATCCTGGCGTGATTATCGGCGATATGCCGATTACGCAAAATTTGCGCGCCGACCGTCAGCCCAAACAACTGCTCTCACCCAAACTCGATTGGTCTGCCGACTTATCCTTGATAGATGCCGTTGAAAAATGCAATGGCGCAGGGGCTTGTCGTAAATCGGCGGGGCGCGGCACCATGTGTCCGTCTTATCAAGCCACTCGTGAAGAAGCCTATTCCACCAGAGGGCGCAGTAATTTATTGCGCTATGCCCTAACCGAACCCAATCCGCTAGAAGCCTTATCGAGTGACGAATTACAAGATGCGTTAGAGCTGTGTTTAAGTTGCAAAGCCTGTGCCTCGGAATGTCCTGCCAGTGTTGATATGGCCAGTTTGAAAGCTGAGGTGCTGTATCAAACCCGCAAAACCCGCAAGCAATCCAGTGCGCAAAAGCTGTCACAATTGGCTATTCAACATTACGGTAGCTTAATGAAGTTGGGCAGTATTTTGCCGCTAGCTTATAACAAACTGCAATCCTTGACGCTTGTAAAGCGCGCCATGGGCGTGGATGAGCGTCGTCAGTTGCCCAAAATTCAGCCACAAACGCTGCAAAGCTGGTGGCAAGCCCAAATCCCTAAACCAAATGCCGAACCCGTTTTGGTGTTGGTCGATTTATATACCCAATACCAAGAGCCGGAAGTTGGCAAGGCGCTGTTTAGCTGTTTGCAGGCACTTGGCTTTAACCCTGTGCCGATTTTTATGGCAACCTCGCCGCGTGCTTTGATTTCGCAAGGATTATTGGACGAGGCGTTTAATGCCTTAACACAGATTCAAAGCCAGTTACAGCAGCATCCAAACCTGACGCAAGTGATTGGCATAGAACCCTCAGAGCTTTTGGTGTGGCACGATGAAGCGGCTAAGTTGCTTAAAAACGAGTTGCCCCCCAAAGACTTTTTATTGTTTGAAGAATGGCTGTTGCACATGCAACAGCAAGGCCAGCTCAACACCGAGAAACTCAAACCTTTACTCCAAAAAGTCTGGGTGCACACTCATTGTCATCAAAAATCTCTAGCCAAGCAAAGCGATGTGATTGCGGCGCTTAAACTGATTCCAGATATTCAATTGCAAACCATCAATTCCGGTTGTTGTGGTATGGCGGGAGATTTTGGTTATAAGCATTATGATGTGTCGCTCAAAATTGCTAATCAAGCCTTGTTGCCAGCGGTTAAAGCAGCGCAGGCCGATGATTTGATTGTGGCGACTGGCACCAGTTGTCGTCATCAAATTGCGGATTTATCTGCGCGTGAAGGCTTGCATGTGGCGCAGATTTTTGACTTGGCCACGAGGGACGCAACATGATTTGGGTGGATGCCGATGCTTGTCCGGTAGTGATTAAAGAGATCTTGTTTCGAGCCGCAGCGCGTACGGGCATTAAAATGGTGTTGGTCGCTAACCATGCCATGCGCATTCCGCCGGCGGCTAATGTGTCGTTTAAGCTGGTGGGTTCAGGATTTGATGTCGCTGATAATCATATTGTTCAAGAACTCAGCGCCGGAGATTTGGTGATCACCGCTGATATTCCTTTGGCGGCGGAAGTGATTGAGAAGGGCGGGTTGGCGTTGAATCCGCGCGGCCAGTTTTACACCACCGAAAATATTCGCCAGCGTTTGAATATGCGCGACTTTATGGAAAGCCTGCGTTCCAGTGGCATTCAAACCGGCGGCCCTTCTACCTTTAGCAATGCCGATAAGATGGCGTTTGCCAATCAACTAGACAAGTGGTTAGTGAAATTTAAACCCGCTTGAATGTTATTTTCCTTACGCAAAATTGATTATTTTGGTGCAAGATTGCGTAAAAATAACCAGGCCTGGGTCTTTTTACATAAAATAAATGCTAAAATTCGTTTCCAGGGGATTCATAACCCTGGTTTTTAGGATTGGTATGCTAGTTGCTGAAACTCTCCTTTATTCGCACTCATTAAACAAGGTTGTTTTTTATGTTTTCATCGACTGGCAGCAAATCCAATCAGCAGTTTGCCCAATACTTACCTGAAGTGAAAAAGTATTTGGCAGAATTGCAGCATCAAGATCTGTGGTGGACCACGGTTGCCATGGTTGGCAAAATCAACAATGAAAATATTGATCCGCAATTACTGGTGTCGATTGTTGAAACGCAAAAAGAGTTTCAAGATTTGCGCGACATCATGATTAATGAATTGATTGGGCGCTATATCAACCAAGCCAACAGTGAAGTGATGCTAAAAGCACAAGCAGCCATTGATATCTTGATTAGAAACTTGTTTGAACGAACCGCCGATGTGGGCTTTTTGGCAACCGATGATGACTTGGTTGAATTTATGGCCTCGGCAGAAAAAACGCCCGAGCAAAAAGCCTTTATTCATCGCCGTCTGCAAGAATATGTGGCTAAGTATTCTGTATATGATGATGTGGTTTTGCTCACGCCATCGGGTGAAGTGGCGGTAAAGTTGGATGAAGCCAATCATAGTTCGCAGTGTCACGACCCGCTCATCCATGAAACCATCAACTCTCAAGCAGACTATGTTGAAATTTATCGTGCTTGCGAATTGTTTCCTCAAAAGTCAGCTGCTCATGTATTTGCCAAAAAAATGCAAGCCAATATTGGCGGCCAGCTGCGTACCGTGGGGCTCTTATGCTTAAGTTTTAACTTTGAAGATGAGATGAAGCGCATTTATCAAGTGCTTAATCAAAATCAACCCGACTATGTGATTATGTTGCTCGACAAAATGGGCAAATCCTTTTCTTGCAATATGCCCGAAAAATTTTCAGCAGGGCTACAAATTCAAAACCCAGACAGTTACCAAGAACCCAGAATGGAAGGGCCTTGTTTGCAGTTTGCGACCAAAACTCAAGGCTATCAAGGGTATTGTGGGTTACCTTGGTATGGATTGGTGCGCGCGCCGAATCAAGTGGTGTTTTCAGATAAAGATTATTTAGACGCCATTGATTTAACCATCGAGCGTGAGTCGCCTCTTTATTTAAGTGAGTTGGAAGAAACCAATCTTAAAGTCAGTACCCTGCTCTTGATTGTGATTTTAAATGGTAAAATTTTATCGCTGAAACGAGATGTCAAATCTTTCTTGCCTGTCTTGGATAGTTTTCAAAATATCAGTATTGATATTCAAGAAATTTTTACACGTTTTATTCACCACATTCACAATATTTTGGTTAAGACCATTCAGGACAAAATAGCATCGAGCGCCTCTTTATCGATTGAGGTGATGGATAGAAACTTGTACGAGCGTGCTAACGATTGTCGTTGGTGGGCGCTGAACAGCACCTTTAGAAAAGTGCTGTCAAAAGCCGTTGATGGTAACAAGGTGTCTGGCGAAGATACTCATGAGCTTAGCCGAATTTTGGCCTACATTAACCAGCTTTACACGGTCTATACCAACATCATTTTGTATGACACGCACGGTAAAATTTTGGCGGTTTCAGATAAGTCACAAACCAAACTGATAGGGACGACCATGCCCAATATGAGCGAAGTCAGTCAGTGTTTAAAATTGCAAGATACCCAAGCGTATTTTGTATCTGAGTTTAAAGCCACGCCTTTATATGACGACAAACACACTTACATTTATCATGCTGCGGTGAAAGATTGGCAGGTTAGCCACAAAAATGTCGGGGGCATCGCGCTGATTTTCGACAGTGAACCGCAGTTTGCTGCCATGCTACAAGAAACTCAGCCGGTGTATCGAACCCAAGCTGTCAACGAGAGTACTTTCAGTGCGTTTGTCGATCGTCAGGGCCATATCATTTCAACTACTCATGCGTCTTTAAAAGTAGGCGCGCAATTGTCTTTGCCGGCTAAGTTATTAAGTGCTGAAAATGGTCAGATAAATACGGTGTTGTGGAAAGGATTGCAGTCGACCTATTTGATAGGTTACAAAGTGAGTCAAGGTTATCGTGAGTATAAAAATGGCGATGGCTATACCAACGATGTAATTGCTTTGGTGTTTACCGGCGTTTAAAGGGTTAGATTAAATTCAATCCTAGGAATTCATTTGACAAGTGATTGAATTAGTGGATAATTCCGTTTTTCTTAATGTTCTTTCAGGTTTGGGGACTTAAGCTTGATTAATAAAACCTGTTGTATTTGCGGTCTACGGATCTCAATATGTAAAAATACCTGGAGAAAAAACAGTGGCAAACTCAGCACAAGCAACTAAAAGAGCCCGTCAAGCGGCTAAAGCACGTATTCACAATGCTTCAATGCGTTCTGCAATGCGCACGACCGTTAAAAAAGTTTTAGCAGCCATCGCTTCTGGCGACAAAGCAGCCTCAACTGCGGCTTTCCGTGTTGCACAATCTAGCCTAGACAACATGGCTGGTAAAGGCATTATTGCAAAGAACAAAGCGTCTCGTTTAAAGAGCCGTATCAACGCTCGCATCAAAGCAATGGCGTAATAAAGTTAACTTAAACTTAACTTTTGAAAAAACCGAGAGCAATCTCGGTTTTTTTTTGTCTGAATTTTAGTATTCTGTGCACTAATATCTTGTGTTGTTAGTTTGTGAATCCAATCACTTCAAGGGAGTAGCGTTTGGTCATCCGTTCAAGTCTTCAAAAGTGGCGCAATTACTCTTTAAAGCTAAAAGTGTTGCTGTTTGTCATCGTGTTACTCATAGCGACCAGCTTAGTGTTGCCCTTGATTTTAAAAAACCTATTGATTACGCAATTACAAAAACAGGGTTTTCAGACCGTAGAGCTGCAATCTCTGGGCTTTAATGTGTTCAGCGGACGCCTGACTTTGGATGGTTTAACCTTAAAAACGTCACAAGCCGAGCCCTTAAAGTTACAGCACCTAGAAGTCGATTTGAATTGGTTAGGATTATTGCAAAGACGCCTGTCTTTGCAAAAGGTTGCCCTTGATAATACCCAAATCATTCTGCGTTTCACGCCTGGTCAGAGTCTGGAGGTGGCAGGATTTACAATTCCTTTAAATGACACCGACAAAAAGCCTTCCACAGAAACAGACCAGCCTAATCCTCTTGTGGCGTTGGGAATAACTATGGGCGTTGATACCTTGAGGTTAAGCAATGTTCAGTTGATTGTGGAACTCCCTCAGGGGAAAAGACAAGTTCTAATCGATGAAATCACCTTAAACCATTTACAAAGCTGGCAACCGCAAGACTTGGCACAACTGACCTTTAAAATAGTCATAGGTCCAGATGCGATAGGCGGTCAATTAGCGGGTGATTTTTGGGTGCAGCCTTTCTCAGAGATCAAAACGCTCAAAGGTAATGTGCTGCTTAATCAGTTTAATTTCGCGCGCCAACAAGCCTTTTATCCAGCTGAGGTCGGCAATTTACAAGGATTGTTAACCACTAAAATTGCGCTGGAGTTGACGCAACATCATAGCCAAATATCCCTTAAAAATAACTTGGGTTTATCGCTCAAAGATTTGCAGTGGTCATTAGGTGAGCGGGCAATTTCGCAAACCCAATTTGATTGGGTGGGTAACCTCAATGTAGACTGGCATCCAACAGGCGATTTGGCAATCCGTTTAGAGGGCTTAGCCGATTCACACGGTTTTGACTTTAAACAACCCAATCAACAGCTCAGCTTTCAAACCTTGCATTTTCCCCATAAAGTCAGTGTGTCGCAAAAGGCAGGAAATCTGCAAGGCACTTATCAAGGCGATTTAACGCTGTCAGATTTGATGGCCAATTTAACTTCGCCAGAGTCAAAGCAAAACAGCACAAAAGTCAATCAAATCGCCTTAAAAGGGCAAGCCAGTTTTGAAGGCAGCTTGCCTAAAACGGCTCAAGAATTTCCCAGGTTTAATTTTGCTTATCAACAGGCTTTGGCGCTTAAAGAAGGTAAGTTACACGCTAAAGCGCAGGATTTAACGGCGGCACTCAACTCATTCAATGTGAGTGTGGATGGGCAAGGCAAAATGCTCGATCAACAACTCAGCTTGGATATGCAAACAACGCAATCTTTAACAGATTTTTCAGCCACTCAACAAGAGCTTCATGCGGCTGTCAAAGACAACCAGTGGCAAGGCAAGGTGCAAGTTAGCTTGCCGTTAAAGGCATCCGATGAAACCGCTGATAAACACAACAGTTTGCAGTTAGCGGTTTTAGGCAATTTAAAATTAGGCCTTTTAAAACTGGATAACCCCAAGCAAAAAACCACTATTGTGGATTGGCAAGGTTTAAGCTCAGATATCGGCTTTACCACACCACAAACTCTGGCCTTAAGCCACTTTGATTTACAAGGCTTTAAGTTTGGCCAACCCGAAAACGCCACCTTGCCTTTGGTGCAGTGGGATAGCCTGCAAATCGATACTTTAAATTTGGAAGATGATCAATCATTGCAGATTGGTAAAGTTCATTTAGAACGGCTGGCGTCAGCGTTATTGATTAATCCAGAAAAACAATTGCCACAACTCGACCAAACCCTGGCGGCGTTGGGCAGAACGCAACACCATGAAGAGTCGACGCAAGATAAGTCGCAAGATAAGTCCCAAGAGAAATTGGGGGATAAACCCATTGAAGAAAAGGCCAAGAAACAACCTGTGATTGACATTGCCAGCTTGACCATTTCGCCAGATAGCCAACTCAAGATAACCACCCAAGCCACGGTGCCTGCGATTGAAAGTCTGGTGCGTGTTAAGCAGTTTGAGATAGGGGCGATAAAATCTGCTTTGCCAAAGCATTCAACGCCTTTGGATATTCAAGTCCAAGTGGACGATTATGCGCAGCTTTCTTTGAAGGGTGTTGTTGAACCTTTTGGTGAAAAAGTGAATGCTCAACTCAAAGCAGATATTTCTGATTTGGATTTATATCACTTATCGCCTTTGATTAAGCGTGACTTGGGTTACCGAATCGAAAGTGGCGGCTTAAATCTACAAAACACCACCAAGATTGTGGATTCCAAATTAGAGGCTAAAAATCACCTTAAATTGATTGGATTTGCCTTAGAAAAAGAGCCAGCGCAAACCAAGCAGACCTCGGAAGTGAAAAATTCAATTTTAGATGAATCCAATAGCAGTGAGATGCCAGACTCTCCTAAAGTGGGGGCAGAGGCTTCTGGGGTTGCGACGGCTTTAGCCATCGATTTGCTCAGAGATAAAAATAATAATATTGTGCTCGATGTACCGATCAGCGGAGATTTAAATGATCCCAGTTTTCATCCGGCTCAAGTGATTCGGGTTGCGCTGCAAAATGCGCTGACATCTGGGTCAAAGGCCATGTTACTCATGACGCTACAGCCTTATGGCGCAATTGCCTTAGCAACCAAATATGCGTATGACAAGGCGACAGCCATTTATTTAGAAAATGTCAAAGCAGTAGTTGGGCAGGCAACCTTAAAACCAGACATGGATGATTATTTAAATAAAGTGGCCGATTTATTGAAAAAACAACCCGCGGTGAACTTAAAGGTGTGTGGTTATTACACCGCGGCTGACCAAGATTATTTGACCCAAAAACAAGTGTCTGCCGCCGAGTTGCCAGACCGATTATTCAAACTCGCCCAAGCCCGACAAGGACTGGTCAAAGAGCAATTGGTTAGTAAAGGTGTTGAATCAAATCGTTTAACGCTGTGTCATCCCTCCCTAAAAGATGAGCCACAACCCGGTGTGAGTTTGTCGATATGACATTATTGTTGTAATTTCGCTATAATAAGCGCCATTAAATTTGAAGAGAAGAGCCCAATGTCAGGAAATACCCTAGGTCAAAATTTTAAAGTCACCACCTTTGGCGAAAGCCATGGCATTGCCTTGGGTGCGATTATTGATGGTTGTCCGCCAGGGCTTGCATTGTGTGAGGCAGATATTCAAATTGAACTCGATCGCCGTAAGCCTGGCACCTCAAAACACGCCACTGCACGCCGCGAAGATGATGAGGTGCAAATTTTATCAGGGGTATTTGAGGGTAAAACCACTGGTACACCGATTGGCTTAATTATTCATAACAAAGACCAACGCTCGCAAGACTATTCTAAAGTCGCCGAAACCTTTCGTCCTTCGCACGCCGATTACACCTACACGCAAAAGTATGGTTTTAGAGATTATCGTGGTGGCGGTCGCTCATCAGCCCGCGAAACTGCGATGCGTGTGGCGGCGGGCGCCATTGCCAAAAAATATCTCAAAGAGCGTTTAGGCGTTGAAATAAAAGGATTTTTGTCGCAACTCGGCCCGATTAAGGTTGAAAATGTGACCTGGCCGTTTGACAATGACAATGAATATTTTTGCCCGAGCGTTGAAAAGCAAGCTGAAATTCGCGTTTACATGGATGAATTGCTCAAGCAAAAAGATTCGGTAGGTGCCAAAATTACCATCGTTGCTAAAAATGTGCCGGTGGGATTAGGCGAGCCAGTGTTTGACCGTTTGGATGCCGATTTAGCGCACGCTTTAATGAGCATTAATGCGGTAAAAGGTGTGGAGATTGGTGATGGATTTGCCGTGGCGGGACAGCGTGGCACAGAACACCGTGACCAAATGAGTTCACAAGGTTTTTTAGCCAATCATTCGGGGGGTATTTTGGGTGGTATCTCATCGGGTCAAGACATAGTAGCGCATATTGCGCTCAAGCCAACCTCCAGCATTATGACGCCAGGCAAGTCGATTAATACTTCGGGTGAAGATATTGAAATGGTCACCAAAGGTCGTCACGATCCTTGTGTGGGGATTCGTGCAACGCCGATTGCTGAAGCGCAAGTGGCGATAGTATTGCTTGACCATTTTATGCGTAACCGCGCTCAAAATGGCGATGTTGTGCCACCCTTAATGGACTTGGCAAAACGCTAATTTTTGAGGCGATTTAGGAGGTAAGCTATGAGTGCTTTTCCAATTAATCCAGATGCGGCAGCCACCATGTTGTATGGTCGTATTGGTCCTAATTTAAATGACGGTAAACTCAACAATCCTAATCCGAATGTGGAGATTGCCCAAAACAACATCGCCAAGAGCAATATTGCGCAACAACAGGCGCAAAAAGAGCAGGTTAAGGCGGATTCTAATTACGGCAGTGATGTGGGGCGCAAACCTCAACCTGTCGGCAACTTAGGTAACAATGTCGATACTTACGCTTGATTTGAACATAATTCAAGTACCGCTTTATATCGCTTTCCCCCAACTTTAGAGCTTATTATGCCTCAGCTTGCTTACCAAGCAGTTTACCCCAAACTTTCCAGTTTTTACTTTTTTTACTTCGCTGTTCTAGGCGTAGTGCTGCCTTATTTAAGTCTTTACTTTCAATCCTTAAGTTTTAGCCCCGTACAAATCGGTCAATTATTAGCCGTGCTGATTGGCACTAAGGTGATTGCCCCTAATTTGCTGGGTTGGTTATCGGATAAACAAGCAGCCCCGATTAAATGGGTGCGTTTGGCCACTTTTTTTGCCCTGCTGGCAGGGGCAGGCCTGGTTATTTTTGAGCAGTTTTATGCGCTTTTAATCACGGTTTTTATCTTCAGTTTTTTCTGGCACGCTGCCTTGCCACAATATGAATCCTATGCGTTTACCTTGTTAGGCAAAGCCAATAAACATCGCTATGGGCAAGTGCGCTTATGGGGTTCAGTGGGTTTTATTGTGGCAGTGGTGGTATTAGGCAGTTTGATTGAACACAACTCGGTTGCCGTTTTGCCATGGAGTATTTTGTTATTGCTGCTAGGCGTTTGGCTCACCACGCTTTGGGTTAAAGACCGCCAAACCACGCAAGTGAGCGTAGAAGCCTTGCCATTTATGAATATTGTGCGCCAGCCTTGGGTGTTGAGTTTGCTGGGCGTGAGTTTTTTAATGCAGTTTTCACATGGCACCTATTACAGTTTTTACAGCATTTTTTTGAACGACACCGGTTATTCTAAAACACTGATTGCTTGGTTATGGGCGTTAGGCGTGATTGCAGAAATTGCGATTTTTTATTGGATGGCGCCGTTGCTGCAAAAATTTGCCGCCACTAAATTAATTTTAATCAGCCTGTGGCTAACATTATTGCGCTGGGTTTTGATTCCGCTGTTTCCAGATTCTCTCAGTGTGTTGCTGTTTGCGCAACTGTTACACGCCGCCAGTTTTGGGTTGTTTCATGCAGCGGCCATTTATTTGATCGACGAACATTTTAGCGGTGCGAATCAAGGTAAAGGTCAAGCCATTTTTGCGTCGAGCAGTCACGGTTTGGGTGGCGCTTTGGGGATGTTGTGTGCCGGTTATGCTTGGACTTTTGGTGGTGCAAGCTGGGCTTTTGGATTGAGTGCAGGGTTGGTGGTGCTGGCCATTATGTTGACTTATGCGCAGTTGTGTCGCAAACAGGCACTTTAAATATCATATTTAATTCATAGTCCATTTTTTTGATAAGTGTATAGTCTTTTATTTTTTGAGTTCAACGAGGAATTTCAATATGAGTGAACCATCTTTGGGGCGTTTGGCGTATTTTCCCGCCAGCTTTTTTGGCATGATTATGGGAATCACTGGCACTGCCATTGCCTTTAAAAAGACCGAGTCTTTTTGGGGATTCGGCAGTGTGATGGGGCAGGGCTTGGTGTATTTTGCCACGCTGCTATTTGCCATTTTAGCACTGGCGTATGCCGCCAAAATCGTGCGCTTCCCTAAGGAAGTGGCGGTTGAGTTGAAGCATCCGGTTAAGATGAATTTTGTGCCAGCCATCAGCATCAGTTTACTGCTCTTGAGTATTGCGTTTTATGGTTTAGAGCAAGTTGGGGTGTCGCGAATTTTATGGATAGTGGGCGCTGTGATTCAACTTTCTTTGACCTTGTGGGTACTCTACAACTGGGTGCATCATGACTTTTTTGTGCCCGAACATTCTAATCCGGCTTGGTTTATTCCAATAGTGGGTAATATCGTGGTTCCCATAGCCGGCGTGCATCATGCGCCGCTGGATATCAGTTGGTTTTTCTTTTCGATAGGACTCATTTTTTGGGTCGCGTTGAAAGCGATTTTGCTCAACCGCATTATTTTCCATGCGCCCTTGGCAGAACGCTTAGTGCCCACCTTGTTTATTTTTATTGCACCACCGGCGGTGGGCTTTATTTCTTATGTGGCGTTGAATGGCGGTGAGGTCAATCAGTTTGCCAAGGTGCTGTATATGTTTGCACTGTTTTTAACCCTGTTGATGGCGGTGTCGTTTGGCAAGTTCTGCAAGCTCAACTTTGCTTTGTCTTGGTGGGCTTACACCTTTCCTTTGGCGGCTATGTCGATTGCGTCGTTTTTAATGGCGCAAAAATCGGGCGAAAGTTTTTATCAAGGGATAGGTATGGTCGTGCTCAGTGTGTTGAGTGTGATGGTGTTGTGGTTTGGGTTTAAAACCTTCAAGGCTTTTAAAGCGGGCAAAATTTGCACCAATGACCACTGAGTGGTTGGCCTATTTTCAAAGCCCTTTTAGGGCTTTTCTTAGCCCTAAAAGTTCCCAAATTTAACCAGGCCTGGTTAAATTTAGGCTTGAAAATCGATGTTTTTACCCGTCTAACCGATTGACAGGTTTATCAATTCTGCCTAGTATGTGGGTTCGATTTCAAACAATAAAAAGATCAACGAGGAACTCATGAAATTAGAATCGATTGCATTACACTCTGGCTATACCTCCGAAGCAACCACTAAAGCTGCGGCTGTTCCAATTTATCAAACCACTTCTTATACATTTGACAATACTCAGCATGGCGCAGATTTATTTGATTTGAAAGTAGCGGGCAATATTTATAGCCGCATGATGAACCCCACCAATGCGGTGCTTGAAGCACGCGTTGCCGAAATGGAAGGTGGTATTGCCGCTTTAGCTGTGGCTTCTGGTATGACGGCGATTACCTACGCCATTCAAACCATCGCTCAAGCAGGTGATAATATTTTGAGCACCAGTCAGTTGTATGGCGGCACCTATAATTTATTTGCCCATACCTTCCCGCGCCAAGGGCTTGAAGTACGCATGATTAAAGCGGATGACTTTGATGGCTTTGAAGCGGCGATTGATGCCAAAACCAAAGCGATTTATTGCGAATCAATTGGTAACCCAGCGGGTAATATTGTGGACATTAAACGCCTAGCTGAAATTGCGCATCGTCATGGCATTCCTTTAATGGTTGATAACACGGTGGCTACGCCTTATTTGTGTAAACCGATTGAATTGGGTGCGGATATCGTTATCCACTCCTTAACCAAATATATGGGTGGGCATGGCACAACCATCGGCGGTGTGGTGGTGGATTCTGGTCAGTTTGATTGGAAAGCCAATGCCTTACGCTTTCCGATGCTTAATGAGCCTGATCCGTCTTATCACGGTGTGGTGTTTACCGAATCTTTTGGTGCGGCGGCCTATATTGCACGCTGCAGAGTGATTCCTTTGCGAAATACCGGTGGTGCCTTGTCGGCTCAGAGCGCCTTCTTAATTATGATGGGGCTAGAAACGCTGGGTATCAGAATGGAGCGCCACTGTGAAAATACGTTAAAGGTTGCAGACTATTTACTCAAACATCCTAAGGTCACTTGGGTTAATTATGCGGCTTTGCCAAGTAATCATTATTATGATCTGTGTCAGCGTATCACTGGTGGTAAAGCCTCTGGGATTATCAGTTTTGGTGTGAAAGGTGGGCGCGAAGCCGGTGGGCAATTTATTGATGCGCTTAAAATGATTTTGCGTTTGGTCAATATTGGTGATGCGAAGTCTTTGGCGTGTCATCCTGCCACCACTACGCATCGTCAGCTCAATCCTGAAGAGCTTGCTAAAGCCGGAGTATCTGAAGATTTAGTTCGCTTGTCGATTGGCATTGAACACATTGATGATATTTTGGCAGATATTGAGCAGGCTTTAGAAGCGGTATAAATTATTAACATTAAGCCAATAATTTTAAGAAAGGAAACCCCATGAGATTACTACACACCATGTTGCGTGTTGGCAACTTACAAAAGTCGATTGAATTTTATACTCAAGTTTTGGGTATGAAACTGTTGCGCCAAAAAGACTATCCCGCAGGCGAGTTTACCCTTGCCTTTTTGGGCTATGGCGATGAAGAAAATAATACCGTGCTAGAGTTGACCTATAACTGGGGTGTTGAATCCTATGATTTGGGTAAAGGCTATGGACACATAGCCATTGAAGTGCCCGATGTCTATGAAACGGCGGCGGCCATTAAAGCGGCTGGTGGCAAAATCATTCGTGAGGCTGGGCCTATGAATGCTGGCACAACCATCATCGCCTTTGCCGAAGACCCGGATGGGTATCAGATTGAGTTTATTGGCGAAAATCACATTCGAAAATAGAGTTTGTATGTGATTTAAATTGGGTTTCAAAACTAACCGGCGTAACGCCGGTTTTTTTGTGTCTGGTGTTAATTGTTGCTTTTATGGCAATAATGAATTGATAAATGGGCTATTTGTTTAATATAAGTTCAAAGATAAGATAACAGTCAATTCGTTTAGAGCGGTTTTTAAGGTGATGTGATGGCTATGCTGAATACTCAAGAGTCCTATGGTTGGATGAATCGATGGTTACATTGGTTGAGTGCCCTGTGGATTTTCAGTTTATTTGGTTTAGGTTTGTGGATGGTGACACTGGACTATTATTCGTCTTGGTATCACCAAGCGCCAGAGTTACATAAGTCAATGGGTTTTTTATTGATGCTGGTTTTGCTGTTTAGATGGATTTGGGTGCTAGCGAATCCAAAACCTCAGCTCATCAATGTTCAACAGCCTTGGCTAAAACGGGCGATTCGTGCCATTCATAGGGTTTTTTATGTGGGATTTTTGAGTCTAGGGATATCAGGTTATTTAATTTCAACCGCAGAAGGCCATGACTTGATGGTATTTGATTGGCTGAGTATTCCCAGTGTCGTGGCTTTTGAAAACCAAGCTGATTGGGCGGGGGCGTTTCATCAGTGGATGAGTTATGGATTAATGGCGTTGGTTGCAATACACCTTTTAGGCGCACTAAAGCATCATTTTTGGGATAAGGATCAAACTTTAAAGCCTATGTTGAGTTAATGACAGTTAATAATAAATCAATGATTAGGAGAAAATTATGAAAACAAATACAAGAGTCTTGGCAATGGTTTTGGGAATGGGGATGGCGTCCATGGCTCAAGCAGCACCGGTCAACTATGACATAGATACTGGCGGGATGCATGCCTCCATTAATTTTAAAATTCAGCATTTGGGGTATAGCTGGTTAACGGGGCGCTTTGAAAAATTCAGCGGCCAATATGTTTACGATGCAGAAGATATTAAGCAAAGCCAAATTCAAGTCAAAATTGATACAAACAGTGTGAACTCGAATCATGCTGAGCGTGATAAGCATTTGCGCAGTGCGGATTTTCTAAATGTTAAAAAATATCCAGAAGCCATGTTTGAAAGTACCAGCATCAGTGGCTCTAATGAAAACATGACGGTCAAAGGACAGTTTACCTTGAATGGTGTGACCAAGCCGCTGGTGATTAAAGCGCATAAAGTTGGCGAAGGTAAAGACCCTTGGGGCGGTTATCGCAGTGGATTTGAGGGGGCTACCGAACTGAAATTGGCAGATTTTAATATCACCAAAGATTTAGGGCCAGCATCGGCAACTGTGCTATTAGAGTTGCATATTGAAGGGATTAAAAAATAATCCATTTGAATGATTTAGATAGGATTAAGCTGTCTAGCCAGCTTCTCAAGTGCATTGCCGAGAAGTGCAATTTCATCTTCAGATAACACTGGAGCAATTTTGGTGTTATGAAGTTGGTGCAGTTCTTCAAAAATGGCTAGACAGGTAGATTCGCCCAAGGCTGTTAAGGTGACCCAAATAATGCGTTTGTCATTGGCATCTGCTTGACGGCTAATGAGTTGTGCAATTTCTAAGGATTTCAATACTTTGGTAATGCCACCAGAGGACACGCAGAGGTTCTTAACAATATCACTGGGTTTCATCTGCTGTTGCTCGTTTTGGCGCATTCTATGGAGTGTTGCTAAAACATCAAATTCTAAGGTGGTAAAACGATGCCGATGCACAATTTGTTCGGACTGTTGCAGTATAATTTTTTGCGACAAAAACAAATTTAACAGCAGTTTTTGCATCGCTCCATCAGCATCATCTTTTGGCTCCAGTAGTTTTGGCGATTCGTCATTATTTGTCATTTAGAATTCCCGTTAATTCATTTGAAGAATTATATAAAAAACCTTTCTAGAAAGATAGTTTTTGGTTAGAATACGGTTAATTATCTTTCCAGAAAGTCATTTCTGATTTGCAGCCAAACCCTATTACAAGGAAGCCTTGCATGTTTTACGCTCCGAACTCTCTATTAAAAAATAAAATCAAAGTTTTGGCACTGTTAACTTTTGCTGCCTTTTTAGCGACGGGTCAAGGGGTTGCGTTAGCCGCTGATGCTTCGCAAAAAGAAGCGGCTGCCAAACCCGCTATGCCCCAAAAGCCAGCGCCTAAAGTCTCTGCCATTCAGGTTGCACCGCAAAACATTCCAGAGTTAGCTGAAGCCATGGGGCGCGTGGTTGCCAAGGATTTGGCAGAAATTAGACCGCAGGTGACAGGCATCGTGTTGTCCAAAAACTTTGTCGAAGGTGCGCGCGTTGAAAAAGATCAAGTGTTGTATCAAATAGATGATGAAAGTTATCGCGCCGCTTATGAAAGTGCTTTGGCCTCGGTGAGCGCGGCTAAGTCGACTTTAGAAAATGCCAAATTAACCGTTAAGCGTAACCAGCGCATTGTCAAAATTAATGCCATCAGTGAACAAGATGTTGATAACTCAATTGCGGCACAAAATACCGCCGAAGCGCAGGTGTTGGTGGCGCAAGCAGCTTTAAAAAATGCCGAAATTAATTTAGAACGCACCCAAATCCGTTCTCCCATTAGCGGGGTCATAGGGCGCTCTTTTGTGATGCCTGGGGCTTTGGTCACGGCAAATCAGGCAGGTGCTTTGGCTTTGGTGCAAGATTTAAATCAAGTTTATGTGGATTTTTCTGTGCCATCATCGGTTGCTTTAAAATTGCAATCAACCTTTCAAACGACTCAGCAATGGGCGCCAGTTAACTTAAAATCCAAAACATCTGATGCCAAAGTTGCAGGGCAAATTATTTTGATTGAGCAGGCGGTCAATGCGGCAAAAGACACCGTTGTGGTTAGAGTCGCTTTTGATAATGCCAGTGCACAACTCCTGCCCGGCTTGTTTGTGCGTGGTGAGTTTCAATTAGGGGAGAGAGAGCAGGTGATATTGCTGCCGCCTCAAGCTTTAAGTCGCGATAATGTGGGTCAGGCAAAAGTCATGCTTGTGGGGGCAGATGATAAAGCCATGCCACAACCGGTCACAGAAGCCGGTTTGTTTGAGGGGCAGTGGGTGATTACCCAAGGTCTAAAAGAGGGTGATTTGGTCATTACCAAAGGATTACAAACCTTGCGTCCTGGTACGGTGGTTCAAGTTGAAATAGAGTCTGCTGCGGCCGTTGCCAAGCCTAAAAACGAGGTGGGTGCATGAATGCTTTGCCTGATTTAAATCGCGCAACTTTTGCCAACTTTTTTGCCCATCGCCCAGTATTTGCTTGGGCTTTGGCCATTTTAGTGATGTTGGGCGGCAGTATTTCTTTAATGAATTTACCAATTGCTCAGTACCCCAGTATTGCACCACCGTCTATTTCGATTGTGGCAACCTATCCTGGGGCATCAGCCAAAACCATTGAAGAAACGGTGACGCAAGTCATTGAAAATAAAATGAAAGGGTTGGATGGCCTGTTGTATATGCGCTCGGCCAGCGAATCAACGGGCACGGCAACCATTACCCTCACCTTTGATAACAAAACCAATATCGACACCGCGCAAATGCAGGTGCAAAACAAGTTACAGTTGGCCACAGCGTCTTTGCCCAGCGAAGTCCAGCGTCAAGGGCTTCAAGTGAATAAAGCCGTGCGTAATTTCTTGTCGGTGATTGGTTTTATTTCTAAAGATGGCAGTCAAACTGCAATTGATTTGGGTGATTACATTAACACCTATATTGCCGATGCCATGAGCCGGGTTGAAGGCGTTGGTGAAGTGACTTTATTTTCATCGCAATACGCGATGCGGGTTTGGTTAAACCAGGATAAATTAAATCAGTATTCATTGACTTCAATTGATGTGGTTAATGCATTGCAAGCCAATAATGCGGTCGTAACGGCTGGGCAGTTGGGCGATGTTCCCTCTGTGGCAGGGCAACCCATTAATGCGACCATCCATTTGCAAGGCAGGCTTAAAACGGCTGAAGATTTTGGCAATATTTTGATTAAAAGTGATGAGCAAGGCTCGGTGATCAGAATTAAAGATGTTGCACGAGTTGAGTTGGGTGCAGAAGGTTATGGCCGCATCGCTCGCTACAAAGGGGTTCCGGTTGCTGGTTTGGCAGTTAAACTGGCCAGTGGCGCCAATGCTTTAGACACTCAAGAAAATGTCATCAAAAAACTGGAAGAACTCAAAGTCTTTTTCCCGAAAGGCATGGATTATGTGGTGGCTTATGACACCACGCCTTTCGTGAAAATGTCGATTCAATCGGTCATTCAAACTTTGCTAGAAGCCATCGTTTTAGTATTTTTGGTGATGTATTTGTTCTTAGGGAATTTTAGAGCCACGCTGATTCCAACCATTGCAGTGCCAGTCGTTTTGCTGGGAACATTTGGCGTTTTGGCATTATTTGGATACTCCATTAATACTCTAACCATGTTCGCAATGGTGTTGGCCATAGGGTTATTAGTGGATGATGCCATAGTCGTGGTGGAAAATGTTGAGCGGATTATGCATGAAGAGGGTGTATCTGCTAAAGAAGCCACGCAGCGTTCAATGAATCAAATCTCTGGCGCGTTGATTGGGATTGGATTGGTATTGAGTGCGGTCTTTTTACCCATGGCCTTTTTCCCGGGTTCAGCGGGGGTAATTTATCAGCAATTTTCCGTGACCATCGTTTCGGCGATGGTGTTGTCGGTTTTAACGGCATTTATCTTAACACCTGCCTTGTGTGCGACTATTTTAAAACCTGTTGATAAAGAAGCCGAAAATAAAGGGTTTTACGGTTGGTTTAACCGCGGGTTTATGGCAACCACGCGAGGTTATGCGTCTGGTGTGAGAGCGGTTATTCGCTGGCGTTATGGGTTTGTGATTTTGTATTTAGCCGTGATTGCTGGCGTGACTTTTTTGTATTTGAAAACCCCTTCAGGTTTTCTGCCCAATGAAGACCAGGGCATGATGATGAGCCAAGTGATGATGCCAGCGGGGGCAACTCAAGAGCAAACTTTGGCAGTGGTGAAAAAATTAGAAGCGCATTTCTTGGAGAAAGAAGCCAATAATATTGATGGCTTGTTCACCATCTTAGGTTTCAACTTCTCTGGAACAGGTCAAAATACAGCGATGGCATTTATTAAATTGAAGGATTGGAGTGAACGCCCTCTACCATCTCAGTCAGTGAATGCCATTAGCGGGCGAGCGATGCAAGCCTTCAGTCAAATCAACGAAGCCATGGTGTTTGCTTTTGCCCCGCCAGCGGTGATGGAGTTGGGGAATGCGGCTGGTTTTGATATGTTCTTAAAAGACAATGTCGGGATGGGGCGTGAAGCCTTAATAAATGCCCGCAATCAATTATTGGGAATGGCCAGCCAAACACCGGGTTTGATTGGCGTTCGCCCAAATGGTCAAGAACCAGCGCCTACATTAAAGTTAGAGGTTGATCGTGATAAAGCTGCCGCTTTAGGCTTGTCTTTGGCGGAGGTCAATAAATCCCTGTCGATTGCTTGGGGAAGTGCTTATGTGGATGACTTTATTTATCAGGGTAAGGTTAAGCGCGTTTTTGTACAAGCAGATGCCGATTCTCGTATGACACCAGAAGATTTAAAAAGTTGGTATGTGCGTAATAATCAAGGTGATTTAGTGCCCGTGTCGTCGTTTGCAACCTTGTCTTGGACGCAAGAGTCGCCTAAGTTAGAGCGTTACAATGGCGAGGCTGCGATGGAAGTGATGGGGATGTCTTTGCCCTTTATCAGTTCGGGTCAAGCACTGAGTTTGATGGAGGGCTTGGTGGCTAAATTGCCAGCGGGCGTTTCTTTAGATTGGACAGGTTTGTCTTATGAAGAGAAAAAATCTGGCCAACAGGCGATGCTGCTCTATATCTTGTCGGTATTGGTTATTTTCCTAGTGTTAGCGGCTTTGTACGAAAGCTGGGGCTTACCCATTTCGGTTATGCTGGTATTGCCTTTGGGTGTACTGGGGGTTTTATTAGCTGCCATGCTGACCGGTAAGCCGAGCGACATTTACTTTCAGGTGGGGATGTTAACCATCTTAGGTTTAGCCACTAAAAATGCCATTTTGATTGTGGAGTTTGCCAAAGAGCAAGTCGAGCAGGGCGTAGAGTTGGTGGAAGCGACCGTGAATGCGGCCAGAATGCGTTTGCGTCCAATCATCATGACCTCGCTAGCCTTTGGGTTTGGTGTGTTGCCTTTGGCACTGAGCACGGGCGCCGGTTCTGGGGCGCATAATGCCATCGGGAATGGCGTTATTGGCGGTATGTTGTCGGCGACTTTGTTAGGCATATTTTTTATCCCAATGTTTTTTGTATTGGTTCAACAGTTTTTAAAGAAGCGAGTTTAGTTATGATTCATCCAAAATACCAAGGTGTGGTGTTTGCTTTTTATATGTCATTTTTAATGTCTTTTATTATGTCGTTTTTTATTACCATGATTAATTTAGGGTTGGTTGAACATTTTGTGATGCGTTGGTTATCTGCGTGGATTCCCACTTGGGCGATTGCTTTCCCGATAGTGGTGGTGGTTGCACCGATTGTAAAACGCTTGGTGGCCAAAACTTTAAAAACACCTGAGTCGGTTTAAGTTTGGGTATAATTCGCCAGCAATTTACAAAAAGGAAAAAACATGTCTGAATTTAACAATGTCACCGTTGTGCGTGAAGCCAATGTGTATTTTGAAGGTAAGGTAACTAGCCGTAAGGTTATTTTTGCGGATGGTTCTTATAAAACCCTAGGTATCATGATGCCAGGTGAGTACGAGTTTGGGACAGATGCCGCTGAAATCATGGAAATGTTAGCCGGTGAAGTTGAAGTTTTATTGCCTGGCCAAACGCAATGGCAAACCATTCCAGCAGGTGAAACCTTTGAAGTGCCTGCCCATTCTAAGTTTGGTATTAAAGTCAAAACCGTTGCGGATTACTGCTGTACTTATTTGGTTTAATTACGCCATTTAAAACCGTTTTAAACCTAAAAAAGCCGTTAAAAACAACCAGGCTTTATGCCCTTTAGGGTGCTGGTTAAATTTAGCGGCTTTTTTTTACTTTTCTTGGGTATTTTCAGATTTGTGTTCGTCTGCCTGACGACGGTGCTTTTGCCATTTAAATAAAAAATGTAAACCAAAATGCGCAGCAAATAATAATACAAATAATCCAATCGCAATTTCGCCAATATGGTGAATCCACATGCCTTTTTCCTCTTGAAGTTCTATTCTGTGTTGGGGTTGCTGCCCTATTTTAGCCACATTCTGTTAAAATCATGCGTTAAATTTTAGGAAAGGAAGTTTTAGCATGAATCCAACACCACAAGCCAATTTCGATTGGCGTGTTTACAAAAACGACACCTTATCGGGTATTACGGTTGCTTTGGCATTGGTGCCAGAGGCGGTGGCCTTTGCTTTTGTGGCTGGCGTTCACCCTTTAGTGGGTTTATATGCCGCTATTATTGTGGGCATGATTACCGCAATATTTGGCGGTCGCCCCGGCATGATTACCGCCGCCGCAGGCTCTTTGGCGGTGGTGATGATGCATTTGGTGATGGAGCATGGCGCTTCCTTTTTATTTTTAGCCGTCATTATGATGGGGGCATTTCAAATATTCATAGGCGTGATGAAGTGGGGGCGGTTTATTCGCATGGTGCCCAGTTCGGTCATGTTGGGCTTTGTCAATGGCTTAGCGTTGATTATTTTAATTGCGCAGTTTACCCAGTTTAAAACCGCCGATGGCGAGTGGTTAACTGGGCAAAGTTTGAATATTATGATTGCCATTATTGTGGCGACTTTGGCCATTATTTATCTGCTCCCTCGACTGACTAAAGCCATCCCTTCTGCTTTAGCAGCCATAGTACTGGTGTCGGTTGCGGTGGTGTTTTTTGATATTAATGCGATTACCGTAGGCGATAAGGCGTCAGTATCGGGCACTTTAGAATCTTTGGTTTACGGTGATGGTGTGGCAGGTGGCTTTCAGGGCTTGAGTTGGTTTATGGACTTGCCAGCAAACTTTTGGTCTTTGGAAACCCTTTGGATTGTGTTGCCCTATGCGATTATTTTGACCATTATCGGTTCCGTAGAATCCTTATTAACCATGACCTTAATTGATGACATTACCGAAACGCGTGGCAAAGCCAATAAAGAATGTATCGCTTTAGGCGCAGCCAATTGCACGGCTGGTGCATTTGGCACCATGGGGGGGTGTGCGTTAATTGGTCAGTCTATGATTAATGTCAAATCGGGTGGTACAGGGCGTTTGTCTGGCGTGACAGCGGCTTTAGGATTGCTGGTGATTGTGTTGATTGCATCGCCCTTAATTGAGATGGTGCCGATTGGTGCCTTGGTTGGTTTGATGTTTTTTGTGGTGATTGCAACCTTTAACTGGTCTAGCTGGAACATTATGCGCGGTATGACGAAAGCTGATGCCTTTGTAATGGTGTTGGTAACGGTTTTAACCGTGGTATTTGATTTGGCTGTTGCAGTCATTGCCGGTATCGTTGTTGCGGCTTTGGTGTTTGCATGGCAGCATGCAGAGCGTATTTTATTAGAAACCTCTTTAGAGGAGGTTGAGGGTGTCACCACTAAAACCTATAAAGTGAATGGTCCGTTATTTTTTGCTTCCGCAAAAAACTTTATGGACTTGTTTGATGCCAAAAATGACCCTGATTGTGTGACGATTGATTTCATGCATTCGCGTGTTTATGACCACACCGGGATTGAAGCAATACATAGCTTGACGCAAAAATATCAAACGCTGGGTAAAAAAATTACCCTAAAACACTTAAGTCCTGAGTGCCAGGTGTTATTGCAAGATGCTAAGGATTTAATTGAAGTGAATGTGTCAGAAGATCCGCATTATCATGTGTCTATCAGTGGTAAAGGAGCGCAGTAATGTTAAGTTTTGTACGCTTTATGGCTTTGTTAGAAGGCACATCACTTTTGGTGTTACTGTTGATTGCGATGCCGTTGAAATATCACTTTGATATGCCTGAAGCAGTCAAGTTAATTGGCCCCATTCATGGGGTTTTGTTCTTGGCGTTTAATGCGGTGTTGTTTGGGTATGCGGCAAAAGGGCATTTGAGTGGCGTAAAAGCGGTATTGGGATTTTTTGCTTCCTTGATTCCCTTTGGCACTTTTGTCTACAAGTATAAGGTTTTAAAGTAATTGACCTGAAGGCAATAAATAAAAATGCCCTCAATTGAGGGCATTTTTGTAGGTCATTGCACAGAGGTATAAAGCTTATTTTTTAGCTTTAAACGCCGCAACACCATTTAGGATTTCTTGACGAGCGGCTTCAATATCGCCCCAACCATCCACTTTAACCCATTTACCTGGTTCAATATCTTTGTAATGGCTGAAGAATAACTCAACTTGTTCTTTCAGCAATGGAATGTCTTCCACTTTTTCAACATGATTGTAGATAGGCGTTAGTTTTTGCACGGGCACGGCAATCACTTTAGCATCTTGTCCGCCATCGTCAGTCATGTGGAAAATGCCAATTGGACGACAACGAATGACTGAACCAATCATCAATGGATGAGGTGTCACGACCAATACATCCACTGGATCGCCATCGTCAGACAAGGTGTCGTTGATGTAACCGTAGTTAGCTGGGTATGACATGGTGGCGCCTTGTAAACGGTCAACCCAAACAAGATCTGTTTCTTTGTCGACTTCGTATTTGATTGGCGGTGCAAACGCTGGGATTTCGATAATCACATTAACATCATTCGGTACATCTTTACCGGCTGGAACTGCTGAATAGCCCATGAGAGTTTCCTTTATATAATTTTTTGAGAATTCTAATGCAAAACACCCGCCAGAAGCGGGTGTTTCAGATTTATGGATTTAATCCATTATGATTTATGGTAAGCAACCACTTTAGCCACTTCGTTTTTAGAACCTAAAACGACTGGAACACGGTCATGAATACCTTTTGGTTGAACATCCATAATATCCATACGACCCGTAGAAGAAGCGCCACCGGCTTGTTCAACGATCATAGACATAGGGTTACCTTCGTACATTAAACGCAATTTGCCCGCTTTTGAAGGATCACGCTTGTCGTAAGGGTACATGAAAATACCACCACGGATAAGGATACGGTGAACTTCTGCAACCATTGAAGCAACCCAACGCATGTTGTAACGCTTGCCTAATGGACCTTCTTCACCTAATAAACAGTCATCAATGTACTGTTTCATTTCTGGTTCCCAGAAGCGTTGGTTAGACATGTTAATAGCAAACTCTGCAGTATCTTCAGGAATTTGAATGCCAGACTTCGTTAAAACGAACTCACCCACATTGCGGTCTAGAGTGAATAAGTTCACGCCTTTACCAGTGGTCATTACCAATAAGGCTGAAGGACCGTAAAGAACATAACCTGCAGCAACTTGCTTACGACCTGTTTGTAAGAAAACGCCTTGATCGTCACCGGTACGGTCATCTGCAGGGGCTTCAAGAATAGAGAAAATCGTACCGACAGATAAGTTAACATCAATGTTAGAAGAACCATCTAAAGGGTCAAAAGTTACTAGGTATTTACCGTTAGGGTTACCAGCAATAGTATAGTCTTCTTCTTCTGAACCAACGCCCTTAACATAAGGGTTGTCGCAAAGAATGTCTTTTAACAAGTCGTTTGAAATAACATCAAGCATTTTTTGCGTTTCACCCTGGATGTTTTCGTCTTCAGTTGCGCCTAGAATACCTGCTAATTCGCCTTGACCTAATTTGTAAGCGATGTCTTTGCACGCAATCATTACGTGGTCAATAACAAGCTCTAGTTCCGCTGGAACGCCTTCGCTCGCTAATACTTGATCTAGTCTTTTCATTTGATCGTTCTCTTTTAGATAATAAAAATGGTTTAAAACGCTGTTTAGCTTAACCTAGAATCACTTAAAAATCAATTTTGCCAGTGGGTTTGTACAGGGTTTTGAAAGTCGATGACTTCCAAGTGAGTGTTTTTACATAAATTAATCCGGGTGTGCGGATTTCAATCTTTTATAATGGCTTGATATTTAGTGTTAATGATTTAAAAGGTAACTTAATTCATGGATTTAAAGCAACAGATGGTTTTGGCGCATCAAATGATGAGTGGTTTTGAGATACCGATGATGCCGGCAGAAATTGTTGAGTTACAAAGATTATTCTCTTCAACCGAGTTTCCCGATATGCAAGAGGTAGCGAGTATTATCGAGCGCAATACAGTGCTCTCGGGGGAGGTGATTAAGTTGGCTAATCAGCCAATTTTTTTGCGTAAAGGCGCGGATCAAGTTAAGAGTATTAAGGGAGCATTAGACGCTCTAGGTGTTGGGCGAGTTAAAAACTTGGTGATTGGATTGGGCTTTAAGGCACAAGTCAAAGGTCATGTTTTTGATGCCTTAATCGATCACAGCTTAGATATTGCTCGTGTGTCGGCAGCGGTGAGTCGTTGGGTTGATGGTGTGGATGCCGATGAGGCTTATTTGGCGGGTCTTTTTCATAATGCCGGTGCGTTTATTTTGGCAATGAAGTTTGATGATTATGAAGACTTTTTTTACAAAACCATTACTCATTGCTACAGCGGTTTGGCAAGAGAGGCTCAGCGTTATAAAGTGTCACATAATGTTTATGGTCTACTGATATCCAAAAAGTGGAATTTAGATAATGTGTTTTCTCAGGTGATTTTAGTACATCATCAGAAAGACCTCTCAAAAATTGCTAATGAAAAAGTACGCACTTTAGTCGCGATTATTCAATTAGCCAATGCCATCGTTAGCGAGGTTTCTTTTGATACCTATTTGGGCTCCGAAGTGCGAGAAATGTCAGAAAATGCGCAGCAAGAACTCTTAATTGCACCTGATGTGGTCAGTGAAATTCGTTTATCGGTCATGTCCAACTCGCTTTAGAAAACTTTGCTCAAGTTTGTCGTTGTGCACAAGACTACAAAATGCACTCAAGTAGGTTTAGGGTTGCTGTTGGGCTAGGTTTTCTTGGTGAGCTTCCGTGAGCTTGTCTAAATGCAGTTGGCGTTTAAAATCGAGCTCTTTTGAGGCGCGTAAAAACAGTTTTGTTTTTTGAATATTGGCCACATAATTAACCGTTTCTTGACCGACACGGCTTCTCGCAATATTTTCGACATTGTAGAACCATTTGTGTGGGTCAAGGCCGGCTTCTTGGGCAAGGGCTTGAAAGTTTCTGATTCGATTGGGTCCAGCATTATAGGCCGCTAACGCAAAATTGACTTTGTCTTCAGGCGTGTATTGGTCGCCCTGAAAATAAACATCTCGTAAAAAAGCCATGTATTTCACGCCCGCATGAATATTGTTTTCAACCAGATGAATGTTATTGATTTTTATGTATTTTTCACGCGCAGTTGAAGGTTTTATTTGCATAATACCGATTGCGCCACGCGGACTTTTTTTGTTTTGCTCAAAGTGCGACTCTTGGTACCCTTGGGCAGCTAACAAATGCCAGTCAAACCCATAAAAGTCGCCATACAGCTGAAAGTAGGTTTTTAAGCAATCCACTTTACTAAGTAAATTATGCGTGAGCGGTTTTTTGATCCAGTAGGTCTCTTCAAAATATTTTTTATAAACGCTGTTACCAAGTAGCCGCCCTTGTTTCGCGTGATTTTCAATAAAAGTGTCTAGCGATTTTTTGAGCTCAGGCTTATTTTTATTGATGGCCCAAGCAATTTTTCCCTCATAGTGGAAAATAATGTCTTGATGCACTTCCATATTGTCTAAGATTTTGCCCCAAACCAAAGCGATATGGTTGTCCGAAACTGTGTAGTCATAAATCCCTGCATTGACCATCTCTAAAATATCTTCGGCTTCTAAAAGGGCATCCGCTTTGATAATTTCGATAGGTTGTAAAGCCAGTCTGGCTAGGGCTTGATTAAAGGCTTCTAAGTGAATAATGTAGCTACTGTTTGCCACCACAACAATTTGTTTGCCAGACAAGTCTTGTAATGATTTGATGGGCGGCGCGTTTTTATTAGAAACTAAAATTTCGCGGACATTAAAGATATAGGGTTCGGTGAAGTCGATCAGTGTTTTGCGCTCTGGAATCACCGTAATCCCAGAGGCGACCATATCGCCTTTGCCGGCTTGTAGTTGTGTGAGTAGGTCTTGAAAAGGAAGGGGGATGAACACCAATTGGGTTTGATATCTTTGTTTGAGCGGGCCTCGATTTAAATAGTTTTCATAGCCTTTGAGCAGATCATATTCAGATCCGCGATAGCCTTTTTCAGTAACAAAAAAATTGGTGCGGTTATAGCTGACTAAAACGCGAATAATGCGCCTTTCTCTCAGCGCTTTTAAATCACCAAAAAAAGGTTCTTGGATGCGCTTGGTTATGGATATGGGGATGTCTTGAATAGGTTTAAGATTTTGGTTGTTAGCCGCAGAATTGGTGGCGCTAAAAGCTAGGTTAGAAATCAACAACAGAAATATGGGTAAGACAATGCTGAAGCAAGGGCAGTGTTTTTTGTTGTTTTCTAGGGGCATAGAACCACTCTAAAAGTTAAGTTACTTGCATTCTACTGCAAAAGTTTCTGACCTTAAAATAAATTCTCTTTTGGGTGGGTATATTAAGTTTTTTTGACGAAGCTATTTATGTGCCTTTAATCGTTGTAGAATGTCCTAATATTAGTGCTTAATGTTAGGGGGTAACAAAGATGCGTCAAGTGAAATACATTATTTTAGGGGCAGGTTCTGCGGGTTTAACAGCCATGGGAATTATTCGCAAAACCACAGATGATTTTGTCATGATCAACGGTGGCCATTACGGAACAACTTGCGCGCGCGTGGGCTGTATGCCGTCAAAAGCCTTAATCCATTGTGCAGAACATTTTAATGCGCGCCATAAAATGGCGGCTTTTGGCATTGAAGGTGCTCAAGGATTAACTGCCGATGTGCCTGCGATGATGAAAAGGGTTCGAGCGTTTAGAGATCGTTTTACTGGGGGCGTTAAATCTTTTTCTACTGAAACCTTAAAAGAAGGTCAGTTGATTTCTGGGTATGCCAAGTTTGTGTCTGCTAATCAAGTGGAGGTGAATGGTGAAATTATTCAGGGAGAGCGCATCATTATTGCCACAGGTTCTCGTCCCGTTGTTCCGGGTCCTTGGCTGGCTTTGGGTGATAAATTGTTAACCAGTGATGAAATTTTTGAGTTAGAAACCTTGCCCAAAAGAGTTGCCGTTGTTGGTTTGGGAATTATAGGTCTAGAGCTTGGGCAAGCCATGTCGCGCTTGGGGGTGGAGGTCATCGGGTTTGAAATGCTCAATACCATAGGTGGACTCGCATCCCCAGAAGCGTCTAAAGAAGCGGTTAAGTTGATCAGCAAAGAGTTTCCAATTTACTTGGGCGAAGCTGCAAATTTAGAAAATACTGAAACCGGAGTCAGAGTCACCACCTCTGCAGGATCTTTTGAAGTGGATGCGGTTTTGGCATCCTTGGGTCGTCGCCCGAATATCGATCAAATTGGTATTGAGAATATTGGGGTGACGCTTAACGAGCGCGGTATGCCTAATTTTAATATTCACACCATGCAAATTGAAGATACCCCCATTTTTATTGCCGGTGATGTGAATGTGTTCCGTCCCATTTTGCATGAGGCAGGCTATGAGGGCAGAATGGCGGCTTTAAATGCCATGAGCTATCCTGAGGTAACGCCTTATCAGCGCAAAACGCCTTTAGGTATTGCATTTACCGATCCGCAGATTGGTTTTTTTGGCCAGCATTATTCAACTTTAAACCTGGAAGAAACTCTGATCTCTAACTTTAATTTAGAGCGTAACAATGGTCGTGCCATCGTGATGGGTGAAGATCATGGTGTGATTTGTTTGTATGCGGATAAAAACACCAAAAAGTTATTAGGTGGAGAAATGGTGATGCCACACGCGGAACATTTTACGCACCTGTTAACTTGGGCGGTAGCGCAAGAGATGAAGATTTTAGATTTAGTTAAAATGCCTTTCTATCATCCCGTATTGGAAGAAGCGATTCAAGGCGCGATTAATCAATTGGCAAGCGAGCTCTATACCCCTGAAGAGCGTTCAGAGCTTGATGTTTTGGTTTAATAACACGCGGATTTGACAATCTGCATTGTTAAATCTTAAATTGAGTTATAATAAACTGTTTTTAAAAGCAATTTTAAAAGTCCCACCCAGTTTGGGACTTTTTGCTATTTAAAGGTTCGCGCCCTTCGTTGGAAGTTGCAGTTCTAATTTCGTGAGAAAGGCGCCAACCCAAAACAAGAAAGTAAACCGCATTTTTAGTTAAAAAAATGCCACTAAAATGAGTAAATTTGACCAGGCCTGGTGCTTTTTAGAGCACTTTAGAACTTGAAAAGGCAAACTGGCAAATACTCCCAAAATGAGAAGTAGAGAGTCTAGTGACTGAAGAAAAAATACAACAAGGCGACAATCAAGGCCTTGATATGGTAGAACAACCCTTGCAAGATCAACACGCTTCAAGAGAAGCAGATAAATATGAGAACCCCATCCCAAGCCGAGAATTTATTCTTGAGCTTCTAGAAAAAACCCAAAAACCTCTTCGTATTAAGCAAATCGCAGACACGCTAGCCATTGAAGATGATGAGCGTTTTGAAGCCCTAAACCGTCGTTTAAAAGCCATGGTGCGCGACAATCAAATTATGCGTAACCGCCGTGGTTGTTTTGCCTTAATTCACAAAATGGACTTAATCAAAGGTAAAGTGCTCGGTCATCCAGCTGGCTTTGGTTTTGTGGTGCCTGATGAAGGCGGAGATGATTTATTTTTGTCAGACACGGAAATGCACAAAGTTTTCCATGGCGACAAGGTGCTAGCCTCGGTGATCGGTTTGGATAAGCGCGGTCGTCGTGAAGGTTTGATTGTTGAAGTATTAGAGCATACTCACGAACAAATCATGGGGCGTTTGCATTTTGAAGATGGTTTGGCATGGGTGCAACCCAATAACAATCGAATTGCACAAGATATTTTTGTGCCAAATGATGGCTTATTATCGGCGCAAGAAGGTCAAATTGTTTTAGTTGAGATTTTACATCGCCCCTCCAAACGTACCAGTGCCATCGGTAAAATCATTGAAGTGGTTGGTGACTATATGGCGCCAGGCATGGAAATTGACACCGCTATCCACGCATTTGGCATTCCCAATGAATGGAGCCCAGAATTGTTGGCGGAATTGGACGCCATTCCAAACGAATTGACCGAAGCCGATTTGGAAGATCGCAAAGATTTGCGATCTTTGAACTTGGTCACCATTGATGGAGAAGACTCTAAAGATTTCGATGACGCGGTTTATGCTAAGCGTCGCAAAAATGGTTGGCGTTTAGTGGTAGCGATTGCGGATGTTTCGCATTATGTGAAAGTGGGCTCTGCTTTAGATAAAGAAGCGTTTGAGCGAGGCACTTCGGTTTATTTTCCGCAACGTGTTATCCCTATGTTGCCAGAAAAGCTTTCTAACGAATTGTGTTCATTAAATCCTAAAGTTGACCGTTTATGTATGGTCTGCGATATGTATATTGACGATACCGGCAAGTTGGAGCGCACGCAATTTTATCAAGCGGTGATGAACTCAAAAGCGCGTTTAACCTACAACCAAGTGCATGACATTTTACATAACCCCGATAGTCCACACCGTGAAACCTTTGCTGAGTTTTTAGATGATTTGGATGCCTTAAATGGTTTGTTCCAAGTGCTGAAACAAGCCAGAGAAGAGCGCGGTGCATTAGAGTTTGAAACAACTGAAACGCGTATTGTGTTTGATGGTGAACGCAAAATCGAAAAAATCATTCCGGTAGTGCGCAATGAAGCTCACAAGATTATCGAAGAATGTATGTTGATGGCCAATGTCGCGACAGCACGCTTCTTAAAGTGGCACAAAGTACCGATGTTGTATCGCGTGCATGAAGCGCCCGGTGAAGAAAAGTTAGCCAGCTTAAGAACCTTTTTAGGGGATTTTGGTGTGCAGATGGATTTCAGCGAAGAAGCACCAACCGCTCATGATTTTGCCGCGATCGCTCAAAAGGTGCAAGGCCAGCCTTACGAACATTTGGTTCAAACGGTTTTGTTGCGCAGCATGAAGCAAGCGGTTTATCAGCCTGAAAACAAAGGTCACTTTGGTTTGAATTATGAGTACTACACGCACTTTACTTCACCCATACGCCGTTACCCTGATTTATTAATTCACCGTGCCATTCGTCATGTATGGACTAAAAAACCGGTTGAAGCTTTTGAACACTCAGAAGCTGCCATGGTTGGTTTAGGGCAACATTGTTCGGATATGGAACGACGTGCCGATGAGGCCACGCGTGATGCGGTGACTTTCTTAAAATGTGAATATTTATCTCACCGCTTGGGTGAAGAATACGAAGCCGTGGTCACTGCTGCAACCAATTTTGGTTTATTTGTAGAATTGGCCGACCTCTATGTAGAAGGTTTGGTGCATATTACAGAGTTGGGTGAAGACTATTTCCATTATGACAATGCGCGCCATTGTCTAAAAGGTGAAAGAACAGGTCAGGTTTTCCGTTTGGGAGACAAGATTCGAGTACAGGTTGCGCAAGTCAACTTAGATGATCGTAAAGTGGATTTAAAATTTATTTCAGCAGCGAATGCAGAAGATTTTGAATCTAATGATGAGGCTGACGCTTCAGAAGTTGACTCTAATGAGGGTAATGAAAAGCCGAAGCGTCCTCGTAAAGGTCGTAATCGTAACTACCGTGGAAAAGGCGGGCGTTCGCGTAGCAAAAAATCAGTAGGTTCTGGCGAATGAAGCAAGAGCAAATCTATGGCTTGCATGCGGTTGAAAAGTTTTTAAAACAATCGCCGCATTTAATTTATCAAATGGTCTTTGAAAAAGGGCCTATGAATAAACGACAGCAAGCATTACAAGACCAGGCTAAAAAACTCGGTGTAACCTTGTCATTTGAGACGAAAGCTTTCTTTAATAAATTTGAAGGGTTGCACCAAGGTGTTGTCGCGACAGTTGCGAAACAAGACGATTTAACAGAAGCAGACTTGTTAGAGATTTTAGAAAAATCCAGCAATCCTTTGTTTTTGTTTTTAGATGAAGTGCAGGATCCACACAACCTTGGCGCTATTTTGCGAACTGCTGATGCCGTGGGTGTTACGGCAGTGATTATTCCTAAACATAATTCGGTAGGCATTAACCCAACCGTTCGTAAAGTGGCGTCGGGTGCGGCAGAAACCGTTAAGTTAATCGTAGTGAATAATTTAACGCGCACACTCAAAGATTTACAGCAAGCGGGTGTTTGGATGGTGGGCTTGGCCGGAGAAACCGACAAAACCATTTATCAGATGGACTTTAAAGGCGCTGTTGGGTTGGTGATGGGGGCAGAAGGTTCTGGTTTGCGTAAACTGACCAAAGAAACTTGTGATTACCTAGCTGCGATTCCAATGCAAGGCAGTGTTGAAAGTTTGAATGTGTCTGTTGCGGCTGGCGTTGCGTTATATGAGGCATTTCGTCAAAGGAACCTCTAACTTTACGGTCAAAAAATCGCCATGATTTTGCAAAACCAAGAAAAACCGCCCAAACTCATGCAATTGAGTTTGGGCGTTTTTTTTTCAGTCGTTTAGATAAATATCACCGTTTTCCTCAAGAGTCACTTCTAAACTTTGCAAGTAATCGTTCAAGCAAGGGCCTTCAACACACTCTCCATCATCAATTTTAAAAAAAGCATCGTGTACCGAACATTTCATGGTTTTTTCAAACGGATTAACATCAATTTTGTAGGCTTCCGTTAAGGGCACATCCTGATGCGGGCAATTGTTCACATAGGCCCTGACTTCATCTTCATATTTAATGAGTACAACCCCGTGCTTTTGACCCAGTGCCTTAACCACTAGAGTTTTGGCATTGCTGAGTTGTTTAAAGTTAGCAATGGGTTTTTTAACCGCTAAGGGGGCAAGTAAGTTGTCCAGCCCTATTTGTTGGCATTTACGAGCGGCCAAGTCACTGCCATCTTTAACGGCATAAGCTAAAGCTTTTCCTGCGGCAAGCGCGTTAATCACACCTGCATTAAAGACATCACCAGCCCCAAGACTATCGATGACTTTAATTTGCTGGGCGGGATGATGATTGACCGTTTGATTTGGACTTGAAAACCAAGCGCCATTTTCTCCCCAAGTGCAAATTAAATGGGCTTGCGGAGCGGCTTGTCGCATTGCTTTTAAACATTCTGCGCCATCCTTAAAGCCTCGTTGCTTGGCGAAATGGTGTGAGAAAAAAATCACATTGGCTTGAGTCAAGATGGCATCTATGCCAATTCGGTCTTTTTCGACTTCAAGAGAAATGGGCTGATGTGTTAAAAAAGTTTTGGCTATGTTAAGCATGCCTGGTAGATGTTCTAAGTTACGCCCCTCAAAATGCAACCAATCAAAGTCTTCAATTTCAATTTTCGCAAAAAAATCAAAGCTAACCTCTGGCAGGTCGCGATAATGCACAATTGTGCGGCTTCCATTTGATTGACTGAGGTTGATGTAGGAGGTGGGAGTTGCACCTTGAATGAACTTTTGGGTAAATTCGGTGTTAATGCCTCTTTCTTGGAGGGTTTTGGTGATCCATTTTGCCTGATCATCGGTTGCAAAAGTCGTACAAATGGCAACTTCATGCTTAAGTTGGCTCAAGGCATAAAGCGTGTTGGCAACATTTCCACCCACTTGCAGGGTCTTTTTATTAGCCCTGACCTCTGAGTCTTCAGCGGGGTAGTCATTGATACTTAGAATGATATCTAGCACACAATTTCCGATACCCAATATTTTTGACATGGCATTAGACCCCTTAAAAATAGACAATTTTAAATGGCGCAAATTTTAGCATAAAAAGCAAGAGGGTCCGGTGGTTTGCATAAGTGAATAAAGTTTAAAAAGTGCTTGACAGTTGATAGCTCTATATTAGTTTTTTTAGTTAACTTGCATTATACAAAAAGATTGTTAGTTGTTGATTTTAAATGGTTTATCAGGGTTTGTTTTTCTAAATTATTGATTTTTTAAGGGCTGTGAAGTATCCACATTAGCTGTGGATAAGTGTGTGAGTTTTTTTGTGGTAGCTGGGTAAAAAGCTCATAAAAAGGGATAAGCTGTGAGGCTGATTAAAAATTAAGCAGTTGGATTTTTCAACTCAATATAAGGAGGTCATGACAAAAAAAATGAAAGGTTTTTTACAGGAAATGATTAAAAATTTTTTATCAAAAGATAAAAAGCATTTTGATATTTCATTTGGGCTTAATTCACTAAAGAAAGAATTTATTAATTATTTAACAAACTATTCTTGATTTAAATCAAGTAAAATAGTTGCATTATTCGCGTAGTACAAAATGTTGGGTTTAGATGACTGAAAATCTTAATGGCAATCGTTCTAACTGTTTGCAGTGTGGTTTACAAAAAATTTGTTTCCCCAAAGGGCTTTTCCGTTCCGATGTTGAACGCTTAGAGCAAGTGGTCGATAAAATGCCTACGCTTGATAGAGGAGAAATACTCTTTAAAGCAGGTGATAAATTCAAATCTCTTTATGCCATCAAAGCTGGCATGGTTAAAATCTACTCTATTAATGACAACGACGAAGAAATTATCCATGGTTTCTACTTGCCGGGTGATGTTGTAGGTTCAGAAGCCTTGGCAGATAAAGTGCATCTATTTAATGCGGTCGCCCAGGATGTCACCAGTGTTTGTTCTATTGAGATGGAGCAATTACAAGATTTATCTAAAATGGTTCCTAATTTATACACCCACATTCTGGCCATCATGAGTCGTGATATTGTTGATGGCAGAATTCACAATGAATTGCTAACCAAAAAGAGTGCAGACCAACGAGTCGCTTACTTTTTGTGGACCATGGTTGAGCGATATCAGCTTCGAGGCTATCAATATACCCAATTTCGTTTGAATATTCTGCACAAAGAAGTCGCATCTTTCTTAAACTTGACCCCTGAAACGGTTTCAAGGGTCATGGCGAAAATGGCTAAGGATGACATTTTGTCTTGGAAGAAAAAAGAAGTGAATGTGTTAAATATCGATCGACTCAAAAATTTAGCTTTATAAAAGTGACTATTCTTTTTTATCCTTGTCTATATTCGTATTAACCAGCCGATGAAGTCTCAAAAATTGCAGATTTCAGGGTTAAAACCATAAAATATTTCAAAATTTGTGGTAATTTCAGTTATATTAATCAGCATTGTTTGTATATTTAATTAATCAGGAGGCATCATGTCTTTAACACAGTTGAAACAATTATTTGTAGTCGGTTTTTTAGGTTTTGTTTTGGTGGGCTGTAGCTCTACTCCAACTGCTGAAGAAACTCAGGCTGCCGAAGCTCAAGCCATCGCCGCTCAAGCAGAAGCAGATGCGAAAGCAGCAGAAGTTAAGGCTGCAGAAGATGCAGCAATTGCTTCACAAGAAGCGGCAGCTGCTGCACAAAAAGCGAGTGACTTATTTGCAGCTCTGCAAGGTAAAGTAGTTAATTTTGATTTTGACCGTTCAGAAGTAAAATCTGAGTTTTACAGTGTCGTAAAAATGAACGCTGATTATTTGTCTATGAATGCTTCTGCAACCGTGACCATTAAAGGTTATTGTGATGAGCGTGGTACTCGTGAATATAACCTAGCTTTAGGTGAGCGTCGTGCTAATGCAGTTAAAAATGCGTTAATTGCTGAAGGGGTTAGCCCAAGTAGAATCAACACCATTTCTTATGGTGAAGAGAACCCAGTCGCCATGGGGCAAAACGAAGCAGCTTGGTCTCAAAACCGTCGTGCTGAGTTTTCTTATTAATCATCAGATTTTAAGTTGATCAAAACCCTAAGAATTTTACCTCTTAGGATTTAGAAAGCCTTTCTATTCAACAACGACTAGAAGGGCTTTTTTGTTTGTAGAGTACACCTATTAGGAATCATCATGTCAAGTTCATTGCCTGTAACGCATTATTTAAAAGATTATCAACCTTCAAACTATCAGATTGATTCAATTGAATTAACCTTTGATTTAGACCCTCTAGCAACCCGAGTGACGAATGTCATGCAGATGACCTTTAGTCCCAACGCTTCTGATGATCGTCGTCTGGTGCTGAACGGGCAAAAAATCACTTTATTAGAATGTTGGATTAATGGGAATCTTTTATCCGCCGAGGATTACGACCTTGATGATGAGTTTTTAACCTTATCCCCTAGCCTAGATGCGTTTGAATTGAAAATTGTCACCCAGTGTGCCCCGCAAAATAATACCTCTTTAGAGGGCTTGTATCGAACCAGTGGCAATTATTGCACTCAGTGCGAAGCTTTAGGTTTTCAAACCATTACTTATTATTTAGATCGTCCTGATGTTTTGAGTTTTTTTACCACCAAAATTATTGCTGACAAATCACAAAATGCGGTCTTGCTTTCTAATGGTAATCTCGTTGAAGCGAGTGATTTGCCTGATGGCAAGCATTATGCCGTTTGGCATGACCCTTTCAAAAAGCCTTGCTACCTTTTTGCTTTGGTGGCGGGAAACCTATCGCTGATTCAAGACACTTATCAAACGATGGATGGTCGTTTAGTGGATCTGCGCATTTATGTAGAGCCGCAAAATATTGATAAATGTGACCATGCCATGGCTTCTTTAAAGAAATCCATGCAATGGGACGAGGAACGCTATGGTCTTGTTTATGATTTAGATATTTATATGATTGTTGCCGTTGATGACTTTAACATGGGCGCCATGGAAAACAAGGGCCTAAATGTTTTCAACTCTAAGTTTGTATTGGCTAAGCCAGAAACCGCAACAGATGTGGATTATGAAGGCATAGAGTCGGTGATTGCGCATGAGTATTTTCATAATTGGACTGGCAATCGCGTGACTTGCCGTGATTGGTTTCAGTTAACCCTTAAAGAAGGTTTAACGGTTTTTAGAGACCAAGAATTTACCGGTGATATGTTGTCCATTCCGGTAAAGCGCATTGAGGATGTTAAGCGTTTAAGAAGCAATCAATTTCCTGAAGATGCCGGTCCTATGGCGCATCCCATCCAACCGCAATCCTATATTGAAATGAATAATTTTTATACCATGACCGTTTATGAAAAAGGCGCTGAGGTTGTTAGGCTTTATCAAACTTTACTGGGCAGAGATGGTTTTCGTAAAGGGATGGATTTATATTTTCAGCGTCATGACGGACAAGCGGTCACGGTTGAAGATTTTAGAAATGCGATGGCCGATGCGAATCATGTAGATTTAAGTCAAATGCAGGCATGGTATGTCCAAGAGGGTACGCCTGTGGTAACCGCAAAAACCCATTACGACGCCAAATTGCAAACCTTAACCCTCTCTTTGGAGCAAACCCTTAAAGGTAAGGTGCCGCAGCAGCCGTTGATGATTCCTGTGCTAATTGGTTTTATGGGTTATGACGGTCAGCCTTTAACGCTTATGCCAAGTGTCCAGGACAAAAATAGCCTTGAAGAGAGAGGCGATAGTTGGTTGCTTAAGTTGACTGAACCTAAGCAAGATTTTATCTTTGAGCAGGTGGCAACATATCCAGTCATCTCGTATTTGCGTGATTTTTCAGCACCGATTATTTTAAAAACCCCTAATGCGTTGCCAGAATTAGAGGTGTTGGCGCAATATGACAGTAATGCTTTTGTGCGCTGGGAGTCAATGCAAGCCTTAGCTTTAGCTTCTATGGAGCAGGGTGTTTCGGCTTATCAACAGCAACAACCGCTCACTTTATTGCCCAGTTTTGCGGCCGCTTTTGCCAGTGTGTTGGCGGATTCCTCTTTAGATTTATCTTTGAAAGCATTAGCTTTGACGCTTCCGGAAATGACCTATGTGGCAGATCAATATACAGAAATACCATTGGAAGCTATCCAGGCAGTACATCAATTTACACAGCAGGCCTTGGCAGAAAAGTTTTCACAAGCCTTATTGCAAACCTACGAGAGTCTTCAGGTTAACGAACCTTATCGTTATGAAAAACAAGCCATTGCACAGCGTAAATTAAAAAATGTTTGTTTGAAGTATTTGGCTAAATTGCCACAGAATTTAGCCATTGCGGTGAACCAATTTGAACAAAAATCGAATATGACCGATGTGCTGAGTGCCCTAGAGGTATTAAGCCATCATCAAACGGCTGATAGTGCAAAATGTTTACAGGCGTTTTATCAAGATTGGTCTAAAGATAGCTTGGTGTTAGATAAATGGTTCTCTATTCAAGCAGCGGCTCAAGTGCCAGATATTTTGGCGCAAATTAACCAGTTGTTACAGCACCCAGACTTTAAATATACCAATCCAAATCGTGTGCGCAGTGTGCTGGGGGTGTTTGGTCGTTTAAATTGGGTAGGGTTTCATCAAGCCTCTGGAACAGGTTATCAATTGTTGGCCGAACAGGTCATTAAGTTGAATGGCATTAATCCACAAATTGCATCGCGTTTGGTAGCTCCTTTATCTCATTGGAAGCGTTATGATTCTGGGCGTCGTTTATTAATGCGTCAAGCACTAGAGTCAATTTTGGCAACCGAAAACTTATCCAAAGATGTTTATGAAATTGTATCGAGATCTTTAGCTTAATCCATCAATTGAGAAATTAAGACTTTATGAAAATAGATTTTCAAGGGCGTAAAAAACATTGGTTATATGGGCTAACGGCAACTATTGCCTTATCTTTTACGCCTTGCTTAGCAGCTGACGTTTTGGAAACTCCTGAATCTAGGGTTGCTAACTCTGCGGGTCAGCAAATTCTTTGGTTAGATTTAGAAATTTTATTGCTCAAAGCTGAGTTGGCGCAAAAAAATGGAGCGCTGCAAGAAGTTCGTGCCTATTTGACAGAAATTCATAAAAATCCCATCCCGCCATTTTTGCAAGCAAGATTGGGGGAGCTTGATGCTTATAGTCAAGCACAAGAGGGCACGCCCGAGGTTGCTAAACAAGCTTTTGAGTTTAAGCCCGAAAACCCTTTGATTTTATTGCCTTTATCAGGTCCTTATCAAGCGGCAGGTGAGCAGGTTTTGGCTGGACTAAAATCGGGTTTTCCAGATAAAGAGTTACAGGTAATCGATACCGCGATTTATGACAACGCATTTGAGTTATGGGAATTGGTTAAACTCATCAAACCCAGTTTTATATTTGGTCCACTAAGACCTGAGTTTGCTCAAGAGTTTGCCGCTTTTGATACTCAAATTCCGACCTTAATGCTTAATGAGATCACCACTAATCACAGTTATGTGAAATATTTCACCCCCAGTCGAACGGCACAAATACCAGGCCTGGTTAAATTAATCCAAAAAAATGGCTTTCATAGGGTTTTGTTATTGTCTGCGGGAAACCAATTGGCGCAAACGCAGGCTTTTTTGCAAGCACAAGCCCAGCTTCCGCCTGATATGAGCTATGAAGTGCTTCAAGCGCCAATCAAGGTCAGTATTGACCAAACGCTAGAGCAGCATTTGGGCGCATTGTTGTCAGAGTCTCGTCGTGTTTGGTTGCAAAAGACCCTAGATGAGCATTTAGAAGAAGGGGTCAGGGCTCGGCAAGATATAGACTTGGTCCTGTCTTTTTTACCGTTTCGCAGTGCGATGCAAGTTTCTCCTATTTTAAGTTTTTACCATTTAAATTCTGTTGCGCATCTTTGGGTGCCCACAGGACTTCCCTCGGTGGAAATTTTTTCCGCAAACTTGCCTTTTTGGCAAGAAACACAAGCGATGTTGCCAAAGTTCTATGTTGATCAGGTCGCTGCAACCATCGCTGCCAATCCCTCTCAATCTTCCTTTGATACGGCTAAATTGCCTCTTACTTCCGCTGAAACGGTTGATAAAGAGACTTTAAATAGCTCCGTTCACACAGTTGGCATTTTTTATGCTTTAGGCCAAGTGGCGGCAGAAATTGTTCAAAAAATGACAGCTTCGCCGTTACAGCAAATGCCAACCTCTTTAGGGCAGGTGCAATGGGATGTTGATAAAAACATCCAATTGACCCCCAGTTTTTATTGGTTAGATAAGGGTTCCTTTACCCAACAAAACCCCTAAAAACTTTTTAATTAAGCAGTGTTGGTTTGAATGAATTGATAACTGAAGGTTTTGTGCAAACAAAATCTTTTAAAGGTGAAGCATGGCTAACGCACTGGATTCAATTGATCCCAATGACTTAGACAGTATTGATGCCCTCTTAGATGAAGCGGAGATTGAATCTATCGTGGAATCTAAGCCGGCTCCGGAGTTGCCTGAAGAGGAACCGGAGGCATTTTCCGAATTGGATTCTCTCGAAGATGATCCTACGGATTCTTTACTGGATGATTTGGAGTCAGAATTATCGGCAACTGAAGAGTTGGCTGATGTGCCGGATATTCCGGTTGAAATCGCGAAACCTGCGCCCGTAAAAGAGGTGGAGGCGCCACCTGTGGTGGAAAAACCGCCTGCGCCCATAACAGATAACGACTCACAAAGCTTTTTAGAAAAACGAGCAGCCGCCAGCGCGGCACAGCAAAACAATTCAGAATTGACGGTGGCAGAAATGGATGGCTTAAAAAAACTGATTATTATCTTTGGCTCAGTGCTCAGTACTCTGGCTATTATTGGGATAGCGATGGGTATTTGGGCGGCAATTGCAGCCGGTAAGGGATTAGACGAAGAATCTAGCAAAATGTTGGAAGACATTAAGGTAGGTACTCAACAAAATACCCAAAAGGCTTCTGAGTCTAGCAACTTGATGAAAGGGGTTGAGAAAAAAATTGATGCCCTCAGTTTCCAGTTAGAGCAAATCAATAATGACCTGAATCAATTGGATCATTTAGCCAAAAGTCCTGCACCGATGGAATTGAATTTGACGCAAGAGGCCACTCACGCAGACCCTCATGCGCCAGCAAATGGTCATGCTGACCCACATGTAACCAACACACATGGTAATACGCACGCTGCGCCAGTAAAAGTTCAGCCAATGGCTTACCAAGCGGCACCAGTTGCTCCGGTTGTCATGGCTCAGCCAGATCCTGAGGTTGGTGAAAAACTCTCAAAAGTGAGTGCTCAAATTGTCACTGCTCAAGCTCGAATTGCTGAAGTGAATAAACGCCTAAAAGACATGCAAGCGCAATATGGCTCATTAGCCACCAGTGTTAAAACGGTAGAAAAAGAAGTCATTGCTGCAAAAGTTGAAAAAGCCAAAGAAAAAGCCCTGGCCAAAGCAGAGGCGGAAGCATTAGAAGCTGAAAAAGCGCCTAAAAGATCAAATGCTTACCAATACACCGTGCCAGGATTTGATTACAACAATAATCGTGATGGTTCATATCCTTAAATAACCATAAAGGTGAGTGTGTGACATGAAGCGTTTGGGTTTACTGTTTAGCACAATTTTAATAAGCGGCTGTACCCTTTTGGGGACAACTTATCAGCAGCCAGCTTATTATCAAAGTAAACCCATTCCAGCACACTTAATGCCAGGAAAAATTTATAAAGTCGATGCGCTTAGACCTTAAAGGATGAAGCATCAAACTACTAAGGTGATTTATTGAGAGTCGCCACAACCTTCTTATTTTGAGTAAAACGGAGAAACTGTGATGAAAAAACAGATGATATTAATGGTGACTGGATTGGCCAGTGCTATTGTTTTAAGTGGATGTATGTTCAATTCAGATAAATCTGCGCAAGACGATGCCAGTAAACAAGTCATTTATCAAGAAGTGCATCAAAATGTTGCCAATTCGGCACCTCAGCCGACTATGGCCCAGCCTGCACCCGAACCAATGCAAACTATGCCTCAAAGAGTGGTTGAACCAGAACTTATCAAAATTACCGGTATCGGTTATGGTGCCGAAAGCACTTATGAAGCCTATACACCAGGACAAAGACGCTTAATGGCAATCCGTTCTTCTAAGCTGGATGCGTATCGTGCTTTGGCAGAACAGTTATATGGTATTAAAGTAGACAGTAATACAGCAGTTTCTACCTTAACGGCCAAAAATGACAGTTTTAGAGCCAGAGTGAATGCAATGGTGCGTGGTGCCCGAGTGGTTTCTATCACCCCTATGGCAGACAATAACTACGAAACCGTATTAGAAGTTTATATTGACCAAAGCTTCTTTAGAAACACCTTTGTTTATAGCAGCTGCACAGATGGATCTTGTTATAAAGAGCCGGTGGATGCCGCTGAATTATGTGGACAAGGCATGAAATGTCGTTCACTCGGTGGATATTAATTGTCACAAAGTTAATTCCAGCGGTCAGCTAAGAATCAAAACTTTATGAAAGAAAAAGACAGGTTCTTGTTAGGGAGAATCGTAATGAAAAAAATACAATTAAGCAGTTGGTTGCTGATTGGCTTATTGCTCTGGTATCCAGTGGCAGACGCCGCCAGTATCAGTACCCGAGTGCGGATTTTAGAGAATAAAGTCGCTAAACAAGACAATATTATTAAGCAGCAAAGTTCCGCTCAAAAAAAGTCTTTGACAGAAATGTCGGATGGCTTGAAACAAGTAGAGGAATTAAAGCAGCAAGTTGAGCTCTTGGTCAAGCAACAAGCTAAGCAAATGAAGGCTGCTAAAAATCCCGAAATGCCCCCCACGGATAAGCGCTACGCATATCCATGACATGGCAAAAAACAGTGTTTACTCAAAATAAGAAAACCAGCCTTGCGCTGGTTTTTTCTTTTCTAAAAATAAAAACGCTTACTGTGAAACCGGTTTAATCCCGAGCAACTCCATGAGCGGGGTTTGCTGTAATTGTTGTTCAAAGCGTAACAAGGCCTGATTCTGTGCTTGTGATTCCTGCAAACCTTGACCCTTAATTTGAAATTGACGACCCGCTTGTAACCCTGATTTTTCGTAGGCATTCAACTGTAGATTTGCTCTGACGACTTTAAACTCATAAGCACTATCCGTTGTTTGCGAAACGCTGACTTCCAATCTAGCGCTCGCTGGAGAGGCTAATAACTGAGCAGATGCTAAGTGTTGTTTTAGCCGTTCGGCATAGGGTTGACTGATTTTATCTTTGGCGACCACTTCAAAACTCAGCGCCGCTTGAGCGGCTAAAAAAGTTTTTTCAACTAAGCTGGGATAAGCATCTAGGTCGTTAAAATCTTGCTGCGGTGTGAGCGTTTTTAACAGCGACAATTCACGCTGGTATTGGGGTAGAGCGCTTAGGGTTTTTTCCGCTAATTGATAATGGGTGATGACCCCTTGGGTTTGCCAATTGGTTTGCTGCCAAGGCGCAGAAGCTATCGCTTTTTGTAAGGATGATTGCGTGTCTTGCGCTAAGCGTTGCCTGTCGGTTTTAACCAATACCGTTACCTGAGTTGGCAAGGGTTGGTAAGTGTCGACCACATCATATTGCGATAAAGTGATGGTTTCATTTTGCGTGGAAACCGTTTTTTGTGCATCTTGTTTCACCCATTCAAAGCCACGGTTTTTCACGGTCAGCTGTGAGGTAAATTGTGCATTCACCTTTACGCCTAATTTAGCGGTTAAATCCGCTAGGGCATTTTGAATGGCGTCAGTACGGTTTTTACCCGAACCAACCCCATACAGAGCCGCGGCTGTATCCGTGGGTGGTTGTAGTACCCAGCTGGGTTGGGCTGAAATCAATGTGGGTGCTACAGAGCTGGGTTTTTCAGGGCTTGATTGGCAACCCATTAAAGCTAACGACAGGAGACTTAAAGCAAATAAAGGTGAGGCTAAATGCGTTTTCATGATGGCAACCTCAGCGACTGATTTGCTGTAGAGCGGCTTCACGCTTTTGGATAACACTGTCTATTCGATTCACTGCGGCATTAATTTCATCAACCGGTTCTGTTTGTAATTGATCGGCAATGTTGTAATAAGTTTTTGCCTCATCATATTGCCCCAAGGCTTCGTAAACCGCCCCTAAATTATAGGCAGCCACATAGGATTTGCCACCTGTGCTTTGAAACAGCTCACCCAGCAGGGTTTCTGCCTTATCTAATCGATTGGCTTCGATAAACGCCAAGCTGCTTTCAAGGGTTTTCTTTTGTTGGCTGCTGTAATCAATGTCTGGGTCATCGAGCAAGTCTAGCGAGCGATAAATGTAATTTGGCGTCAGTTTGCGAGTAAAGTTATTGGCCATGCGATTGGCTAATTGGTCTAGCACTTGAGATTCACTGGGCAGGTTGCGGTTATCGTCTTGGCAATGTTTATAATCGCTTTGTTGTGCCAAGGATTGACTGGTCACAATATCGCCGCGCTGAACATCCACCATTTGCACAGTTGCGCCTAAATGAAAGGTGCGGCTGGTGCAATGCACTGCATATTCTTGCATTTGCTTACAGGCTTTGTCTAAACAACGGTAGCGTTTTTCATAATAGCGACTGTCGCTGTGCGTGGCAGAAGTTATCTCACCAGAAATTAAGGCTTGAGCGCCCAGCATTTCACCGAGTTCAACGGATTGTTTTTCTTGCACGAGTCCACTATATTGCAGCTTTTGTTCTTTTAAAGTGTTATCTAGGTTTTTGCGGTCAACCACGGTAAAAAAAGTTTGGCCTTCGATTTGTTTTTGAGACAGGCTGGTTTGTATTTTGCCACTCAACCCGGGAGAATCCGCTTTAAAGTCCAGCACCGCAATGCGTTTTAAAGAGGCGGCTCTATCCACTTCGGCCGGTTCAATGCTGCGCACCTTCATTTGGGTGGAACAACCATTTAAAAATAGAGAAGATGCCACGAGGGCGAGAAGAGCTGGTAGAGATTTTTTCATAGGATTAACACTTTAGCGCTCACATAGAACACAGTTATGAGGATTGGGGTGTCCTGCCATAAAATCTTGCAGGTTTTGTAAAGTGGTTTGGCTGATATTATCCAACGCTTCTTGGGTAAAAAATGCTTGATGCGCCGTGATTAAAACATTCGGGAAAGTAATCAAGCGTTCGAAGATATCATCATCAATAATTTCTTCGGAATGGTCTTCAAAAAAGAGGTTTTCTTCTTGCTCATAGACATCAATGCCCAAATAACCCACCTTGCGGGATTTAAGGGCTTCCACCAAGTCTTCAGCTTGCATCAGTGCGCCGCGACTGGTGTTAATAATCATCACGCCATCTTTCATGGTGGCCAGTGTTTGGGCGTTAATCATGTGTTCGGTAGAGGGCAGTAAAGGCACATGAAAGCTAATAATGTCTGACTCGGCATAGAGTTCCTCAAGCGTGACATAATCTGCACCATAAATTTTAGCCTGCTCATTCGGGAAAGGGTCGTAGGCCAAAACCGTCATGCCAAACCCTTTTAAAATACGAATTAACTCTTGCCCGATGCGTCCCGTGCCCACAACGCCAGCCGTTTTACCAAACATATCAAATCCTAGTAAACCTTCTAGGGTAAAGTTACTGTCTCTGACTCGGCTATAAGCACGATGGGTTTTGCGATTTAAAGCCATCATTAAAGCCACTGCATGTTCTGCTACCGCCATGGGCGAATAGGCAGGCACGCGCAGTACCATAATACCCAGTTCTGCGGCCTTATCACGATCGATATTATTAAACCCTGCACAACGTAAAGTGATGAGTCGAATGCCATAATCAGCAAGTTCTTGTAGCACTGGCGCAGAGAGATCGTCATTTACAAAGGCGCAAATGGCATCAAAACCCTGTGCTAATAAAGCCGTGTGGGGATTGAGATGAGCATCAAAATAGGTCACTTCGAGGTTAGAGGTGGGTTTTAGGTGTTCATTAAAGACGCGTTTATCGGTTTTGGTGGTGCTGAAAAAAGCAACTTTCATGATGGACTCCTAAGTGCCGAAACAGTGATGAGCAAAATATTAACACACTGAATCGTCACTTGGGGTGGGTCGTCGCGCTAATTTCTCAGCAATTGAGCCCTTTTTTGCCTAAAAATGACCAGGCCTGGTCAAATTTACCCATAAATTACCTTAAATATGGCAAAATACGCCCCAATTTCAATAGGTTAATAATTTTAAGGATTCTGCTTTGATTTCAACAGCAAACATCACCATGCAATTTGGCGAAAAGCCATTGTTTGAAAATATTTCGGTCAAATTTGGCGAAGGCAATCGTTACGGTCTTATCGGCGCTAATGGATGCGGTAAGTCAACCTTTATGAAAATATTAGGTGGCGACTTAGAGCCTTCGGCGGGCAATGTTTCATTAGACCCCAATGATGTTTTGGGTAAACTGAAACAGGATCAATTTGCTTACGAAAATTTCAGTGTGGTTGATACCGTCATCATGGGTAATCCGCGTCTTTGGGAAGTGAAACAAGATCGAGATCGCATTTATGGTTTGGCCGAAATGACCGAAGAAGATGGTTTAAAAGTCGCTGACCTAGAGGTTGAGTTTGGTGAGATGGATGGTTACACCGCTGAATCTCGTGCCGGTGAATTACTACTGGGCTTGGATATTCCGGTTGAACAACATTATGGCCCTATGTCTGAAGTGGCGCCGGGTTGGAAGTTACGCGTCTTGTTGGCGCAAGCACTTTTTTCTGATCCAGATATTTTATTGCTCGACGAGCCAACCAACAACTTGGACATTAACACCATTCGTTGGTTAGAAGATGTGTTGAATGAGCGTAAGTCAACCATGATCATCATCTCCCACGACCGTCACTTTTTGAATTCTGTCTGTACGCACATGGCGGATTTGGATTATGGCGAACTGCGTGTTTATCCTGGTAACTATGACCAATATATGTTTGCTGCCACGCAAGCGCGTGAACGTTTATTGTCTGACAATGCCAAAAAACAAGCTCAGATTAACGAACTTAAAACCTTTGTGAGTCGTTTCTCTGCCAACGCGTCTAAAGCCAAACAAGCGACTTCTCGTGCTAAATTGATTGATAAAATTGAATTGACTGAGGTGAAGCCTTCTAGCCGTGTAAACCCATTTATTCGTTTTGAGCAAGACAAAAAGCTATTCCGCTTAGCCTTGGAATTGGAAAATATTTCTAAGTCTTATGACGACCAGGTCATTTTCAAAAACCTCAGCATGATGCTTGAAGTGGGCGAAAAATTAGCAGTCATAGGGCCAAACGGCATAGGTAAAACCACCTTCTTAAAAACCTTGGTGGGTGACACGCCTTTGAATGGTGGTGTGGTTAAGTGGTCTGAAAATGCCAGTATTGGCTATTACGCTCAGGACCATGCGCATGATTTTGAAGAAAACATGAGCCTATTGGATTGGATGACGCAATGGAAAGCACCTAATGATGACGAACAAGTGGTGCGTGGCATTTTGGGCAAAATGCTGTTTTCTCAAAAAGACATCGATAAAAAAGTCAAAGTCTTGTCTGGGGGCGAGCAGGGGCGTATGTTGTTTGGTAAGTTGATGTTACAAAAACCCAATATTTTGGTTTTGGATGAGCCAACTAACCATTTAGACATGGAATCTATTGAGTCGTTAAACCAAGCTTTAGAAGATTATCCAGGTACGATTATTTTTGTATCGCATGACCGAGAGTTTGTTTCGTCTTTGGCGACAAGATTATTGGTGATGAGTGAAAAAGGTTTGGATATTTATCACGGCACTTACGAATCTTATTTAGAAACGCTGGTTTAAGCGTTAAAAACAGATTCACCTAAAAACGCCCAGTTAATCTGGGCTTTTTTGTTGGTGGAGAAAAATATTTAAGATTTTTGGGGCGGGAATTGCGCCAATATTTTTTTCACCACTTCATTAATAAACTCGGTGGTTTTTTCTGGCGAGCTTTGTTCGACTATCCGTGTGGGGCTGATGCCGCGCCACATAAGTTGACCATTGCTATCTAAAATATCAATTTGAATTTTACCTTCATCATATTCCTGAATATCTTGGCCACTTTGAAAACCTATGCCGCCGTAGCGACCCCAGCTGCCTATACCAAAGCCGATGGTGGTAGAAGCGGGCACCGTGCGTAATTTACTTTGACTAGACACATGGTAAGTGACATAGGCATTGGCAGATTCTGTGCTAAAGGTTAATCCTTTAGCTTGAATTTCTTGGATGATGGCATTTTCTATGCGCTTTGCCAATAAAGGGTTTTGGGTTGCAAAACTCTTGGCAGTGGGTTCAACCTGTTGGTTTTCGGGCAACCACTGAAATTGTGTTAGCGCTGTAAAAGTGGCTTTGCTGTCGTAATCTTGATTCACCGGAATTTGGCTACAGCCAGTTAAAGTCAGGGCGGATAGGATTAAAGCGGGGTAAAGAAAGTTGAGTTTCATATGGCATCCAATTTTTAAAGTTTAACCTTATTTTAGACCTAATTTTAACCAGGCCTGGTTAAAATTTAGCACGTTTAAGACTCGTCAGGTTTTGTCAGCTTATATCGGTTTAGAAGCATTGCTTTTTATAATGAATCTCTTATACTGACAAGCATAAAATCAAGGAGTAAACCATGTTATTTGCGAACAGACCCGAAGACCCCAATGATCATGTTTTAATTGTACTTGGCCATCACGGGCATCCAACCTTTAAAACCATCAGCACAGACGAAACCTATTTAAACTCTTTAGGTGAAAAAATGGTCGCTAATAAACATTCGCAATACATTCGTCACAAGGTGGTTTCATCGCACAATGTATTCACCTTAACCAATCCAGATTACACTTTTGACCAAGCGGTGGATCAGATTATTCGTGATTTAATTTTGCATAAAATTCACACAAAAATGTAATTTTACAGTCAGCTGAGTTAAAAAAACCGCGTTAAGCGGTTTTTTTACAGGTCAATTTTGAGGATTGAGAATTCGCACTTCTCTTTGTGGGAAAGGAATTTGAATATTATTTTCGTGTAGGGTTTTCCAAATAATCATCAATAAATCAGACCCCACTCGATTAGGCCCATCATCAATGCCACTCATCCAATATTCCAGCTGAAAGTTAACCCCAGAGTCGGCAAACTCGGTAATTTCGCAATCCGGCAGTTCTGGTTCTAACAAGACTTGGGGGTGTTGCTTGATGGCATCCAATATCAACTTAGGAATTGCCGGAATGTCAGAATCATAAGCCACCGAAAAATTCAGGGTGTAGCGTTGTCTTGGGTCGTCATGCGTCCAATTGGTAAAAGAAGAGGTGATGAATTTTTCATTGGGGATTACGATGATTTTGCCATCGTAGGTTTCCAGTGACGAAGAACGCATATTGAGTTTGCGTAAGATGCCGGCTTTGCCATCTTCCATTTCGATGTAGTTGCCAATCGCCATGGATTTATCCAATAAAATAATCAGCCCCGAGATGAAGTTGGATGCAATTTGTTGCAAACCAAACCCTATTCCAACCCCCAAAGCGCCACCAAATACCGCCAAGGCCGTTAAGTCTATGCCGACGCCTTGCAGTAAAACCAAGAAAATAACGATATAAAGAACAATTTCAAACAGCTTGGCAAAGACTTCTTTGGTGCGAATGTCTAGGTTGCCTTTTTCGCGAATCAACCCTTGCCCATAACGATTGAGCATTTGTCCTAACCAAAACAAGATGGCGCCAAATACAAACAATCTTAAAACGGCATACAAAGAAATTTTGATTTCGCCTATATCCACCGCAAAACTTTCTAGCAAGCCAATGGTCGGGCCTAAAATATTAAAAATATACAAGGCCACCACAGGTATGCCGACCCATTTGAGCATAAAACTGACAAATTCGTTTTGAACATGGTCGCGCACGATCAAAAAAATTAACGCAATCATGGCCCAACCTTGCGCAATCTTAATCAACCAACTCGCTTCTTGGTTTTCATTTAACAGGTGAATCACCAGCGCAAAAGCCAAAAGACTGCTTAAGGGTAAAAACAGAGCAGGTAGCTTTGGAATATTGGGCAGCGGTAAAAAAGCCAAACGACGATTTGCGGGGTTCTCGGGTGAGGTCTCGCTCGCGGGAAACCTAGACTTTAATTTAGAGGACAAGCCTTTTGCCGTGAGCCAGGCGATTAGCAAAGCTGTCATTAAAGCGCCCAGCTGCAGATAAAAATTGGGGCTTTGCGCCCAGCTTAATACTGCCGTTAGCTGAGTGTTAAAAAAGTTTTGGAGATAGGTAATGGTCATAAGTGTCGCTTTTAGGCGTGTTATTTTAAGGTTTCAAGTCGTATTTTGAGAGCTTGTTGACTCGAATCATGGCGTTCAGTTCTTTGATATAGTCTTGTTTACGCTCCGAATAACTTAACAATCCCGCACTCAAAGCTTTGCCCTCTAAAGGCTGGTTTGCTTTGCGCAAACTGAGGCGGATATCTCGCAGTGCTTTAAACGAAGGGTGACTATTGAGGTTACGCATATAACTTTTCACCGAAGCGGTGGGGTTTTCAAACTTGCGTACTTCGTGTTTTAGGCCCGCCGAGCGTTGGTTAGGCACCAGGCCACAACCCTGCGTAAAACACCATTGCCCGTAAAAGTTAAAAGCTTTTTTGGCAAAACGCGATGTGCCCCAAGAAGATTCATTGGCGGCTTGTGCTAACGCTAAAGAAGGCGGAATAATGTCAACGCGTCTTAGCAAAAGAGATTTGATTTGTTGCGGGGATTTATTTTTGGGGTCGATTCGATATTTTTCGACCAGTGCTTGCCATTTAGCAGACAAAGGTTTCTTGGGGGTACTTCTTTCTATAAAAGCGCGCTCTTGCAAAATATCTTGATTGGCTTTTTCAATCTTGGGAAGCATCCACTGAAAAAAGGCTTTTTTCTTTTCTTTGACATCTTTATATTGCGAGAAGTCGGGCAAAGAGGGCGTAGCAGAATAGGTTTGTATGGGAAAAACAAATAACCAAATTAACAGTAATTTTTTTAAAAAAAGATTCATGGGTGAAAACATCTCCTAGGCTGATACCGAATCCTTAAAGGGTTTCAGAAGTGTATTGCAAATAATCAAATTGGGTACAAATAAATAGACTTTGCTTGCTGGTCAAAAGTCACTGATAATCACATCGTATCATTCCACTCAACAAAGAGAAACCTTGTCAATGACGCACTCAAATAGTTGTTTAAACCCAATGCCACAGCTCATTCTATTGAGTATTTTAATGAGTTTTTGCCAAATCGCTAGCGCAGACCCCCAAGTGTTGGGTTGGCAAGAAACCGTTTACTTTACCGACGAGCAACTGTTTGCTGAGGCCAAAATAGATACAGGCGCTGATCATTCTTCATTGCACGCCCTAAACATTGAACCCTTTGAAAAAAACGACCAGGCCTGGGTGCGTTTTGAGTTATTGGGTCAAAAAACGCTAGAGCGCCCGGTGTTAAAAAACAGTGTTATCAAAGCCAAAACGGCGCTACAAGCAGCCAGTGTTCGCCCGGTGATTGCGTTGCAGCTGTGTTTTGCGGGGCAAAAAAGGGTTGTGCAATTTAATCTGGTCAATCGCCAACACTTAAAGGTGCCGGTTTTGATTGGTCGAGCCGATATGCCGAAAGGCTGGCTGGTTAATCCTCATCAAACGCATCTGGTTTCGACAGACTGTCGTTTGTGACTCAACGCTATACCGATGGAATATCATCGCTGCTGTAAGGCAAGTTATCATCCATTTGCAGTTCTTCGGCAAAGGTACCTACGCGCTCTTCGGCAATGTCGGTGCGAGCAAACTGCGCAATGTGGAATAAAGCTTCGCCCTCATTCACCAAGGGCATGACCATTTGTCCCACCACTATGCCACTGTAAGGTGGGTAAATTTCAAACTCGGCCTCACCAAACGGATCGGAAACGACGCCTAACAAAGTTGAGTTTTTTTGCACGCGATCACCGTCCTTAACCACGGAACGAAAAATACCACTGTGGGGCGCACGCACCCAATAACTGGCCTTGGCAATGGCAGGTTTAATGGGGGTGGTTTTTTTACGGCTAGAAGGAATCATGCTTAAAGATTTCATGACATTTAAAATACCATTGACCCCTGCACGAATCGCTAATTCGTCAAAGCGTAAGGCTTCGCCAGCTTCATAAAGCAAAATGGGGATATTTCTTTTAACGGCAGATGCTCGCAAAGACCCGGCTCTTAAGGGGGCATTCATCATTAAAGGTGCGCCAAACGCATTGGCCATTTCTAGGGTTTCTGGGTCTTCTAAGTTGGCACGAATTTGCGGTAAGTTAGTACGGTTGATGGCACCTGTGTGCAGGTCTATGCCATGAGAGCATTGTTTAACAATTTCATTTAAAAACAAATAGGCCATACGACTGGCTAAAGAGCCAGACTGCGATCCCGGAAAGCTGCGGTTCAAATCACGGCGATCGGGCAGATAGCGACTTTGATTAATAAAACCATATAAATTGACAATAGGCACGGCAATTAAAGTGCCCTTAAGACGGTTCATAGATTTGACTTTAAGCAGACGGCGAATAATTTCAACGCCATTGAGTTCGTCGCCATGAATGGCAGCGCATACAAATAACACCGGGCCTTTTTGTTTGCCATTAATCACCTGCACCGGCATATTGAGTTCGCCGTGGGTATAGAGTTTACCCACTTGCAAATCTACCGTTTTGCGCTCGCCCGGCAGAATGATTTGCTCGCCAATGGTAATGGCTTTATTACGCAAAACTCTGGGTTTTCTGGCAACCGTTTCAGTGACGGCAGATGCCGTTGCGTGTTTGGGTGTAGCGGGCGAATCCATTAGCCTTTGCCACGCGTTTTGGTGTTATTCGGTTTGGCATTTTTTTCAATAAAAGCAATGATTTGCGATGCTATGTCTTTGCCAGTTGCGCCTTCAATCCCTTCAATCCCTGGAGAAGAGTTCACTTCCATGACCACAGGGCCGTGATTAGAGCGCAGTAAGTCAACACCGCACACATTCAATCCCATAATCGCCGCCGCACGAATGGCAGTGGCGCGTTCTTCTGGGGTGATTTTTATGAGTGATGCCGAACCGCCTTGGTGTAAGTTAGAGCGAAACTCGCCTTCTTGACCCTGGCGTTTCATCGAGGCAATGACCTTGCCACCCACCACAAAACAACGAATGTCTGCGCCCTTGGCTTCTTTGATGAATTCTTGCACAAGAATGTTGGCTTTTAAACCGTTAAACGCCTGGATAACTGAAGTGGCTGCTGAATGGGTTTCGGCTAAAACCACCCCAACACCTTGTGTACCTTCTAATAACTTAATGACCACTGGCGCACCGCCGACGGTTGCCAATAAGTCGTCAACATCATCCGGTGAATGGGCAAATCCAGTCACTGGCAACCCCACGCCACGGCGTGACAAAAGTTGCAAACTGCGCAGTTTGTCACGCGAACGCGAAATAGCTACCGACTCGTTTAAAGGGTAAACCCCCATCATTTCAAATTGGCGCAATACCGCGGTACCGTAAAAGGTGACAGAGGCTCCGATACGCGGAATCACCGCATCAAAACCTTCTAAAATTTCGCCTTTGTAGTGAATTTGTGGGTTATTAGAGGTGATGTTCATATAACAACGCAAAACATCAATGACTTTAACTTCGTGACCGCGAGCTTCACAGGCTTCAATAAGGCGGCGAGTAGAGTAGAGGTTGGCGTTGCGCGATAAAATGGCGATTTTCATAAGGGGTCCTGTTCAACGGAAAGTTTTGGGAATGATTTAATGTAAAGGTCGTGCTTGCTGTAAGGGATTTCGACTTTTTCTAGCGCGAAGCGTTTGTAAATTTTGGTGTTAAGGCTGTCAATGACGCGCCCGCGAATTTCTGGGTTATCAATCCAAACCAAGAGTTCTAAATCTAGGCTGGATGGTCCAAAGGTCCTAAAGCGCACGCGGGGTTCTGGGTCTTGGCAAATTTGGGTTTCTTGAGCCGCTTCATCCAGTAAAAGACTTTTCACAAAATCGATATCTGAGCCATAAGCCACGCCCACTTTAATGCGGGTGCGAGATTTTACATGACGCCCAGAGGATTCGTTCACTATTTTGCCATTGGCAATAATCGCATTTGGAATATTAATTTCTAAATCATCGCGCGTCAGGATGCGGGTAGAGCGTAAGCCAATATGGGTCACCATGCCTCGTTCTCCAGAATCCAGAACGATATAGTCATGAATTTTATAGGGCGAATCCGCCAAAATAAACACACCTGACAATAAGTTGGCAATAGTGTCTTTGGCCGCAAAACCTATGGCAATCCCGATAATCCCCGCCGAAGCCAACCAAGCGGTCATATCGATATTCCATGTAATGAACAATAGATAAATGATCAGTAAAATGATGATGACGGCTGAGGCGTTTTCTAACAGTGGCAAGGTTTGCGGTTGAATAATTGAACCGGTTTTGGCTTGGCGACTGAGATTTTTTAAGCTGAACTGGGAAGTTCGGTAAATAAACTGACCCCAAATAATAATGTCTATGCTCGAAAATAGACTGGGAATCAAGTCGGTAACTGCCTGAGGCAAATTAAACAAAGCCAATATTTGACTGATGGCCAGTAACAACAGCGTTAAATTAAGTGGCAGTTTTAAAGCATTAAATGCGAACAATAGATGCATATTCTGGGTTTTTTTAGCCCACAGTTGCGGCCCCCAATAAATCAAACCATTGATCAACAACACAGAGATGAAAAAAAGCGCCAGAATAAAAGCGCTTTCTAGCCAGAGATTATCAGATTGATAGAGGGTGTTTATCCATTCAGTCATGTTTATTTTTTCGCTTCTGTATGAGTTTCATGAATCAGTAGGGTGTTTTCTTGCCATTGGTCATTGGGGATAATCAATTTGCCTTCTGAGGTTTTAATGATAACGCTATTGGCATTAAATCCGATGATTTTGCCGGTTTTTTCATTAATGGTCACGGTTTGACCAATAGAAACTTGCTCTTTAATATAGTAGCCCGCTAACAGTTTACGAACCTGGTGGCGACTGCCCAAACCGAGTGAAAGCGTTATGGCGACCGCAAAGGCACTAAATGTAATTAAAACCACCATTTGAATCAGGTAGGTGTCGATGGATAGCTGTTCGAGTGAGGTGAGTACAATCACCACCACCAAGATGCCATAAATGAGATTTGCAATAATATTACTCACAGCGGGTATAAAGTGTTTAAGTGTTGCTTTTGTGGTGATACGCGCAAAATGCGCGCCGAGCAGACCTGCAATTAAAATAACGATGGCCGCAATTAAATTGGGTATGTAAAAAGCAACCTTGGCCAAAGTTTCACTGAACCCAGTCAGCCCAACGGAGTCTGCCATGGTCATAAAACTGAAAATAATAATCAGCCAGAAGAGCAAATTGGCGACCAGCATGGAGGGCGTTTGATTGATAGATGCTTTTTTTAAAGTCTCCGATAAACCGATGCGGTCTGCGGCACAATCTAATTTGAATTTTTTTAACAATTTGTAGGTAATTTTTTTAACCAAAAACGCAATCAGTAAACCGGTTGCCAGCATAAAAATGGCCATGCCTAGGTTTGGCAAAATAGCCATTAAGCTGGCGCTTAAATTATCCCAGGTAAATAAAATTTGGTCTTTGACACTATTCATTTCCATGATGATTTTCCTTGTTGAGGGTGTTGTTTTTATGGGTGAGTTTGCTGGCAATATCTAAAAATGCTTTTGGCAACAATACCAAATAAAGCTGCAAAAACGCTTGTAAAGTGGCTAGCCATCGCACACCTTGTAAAATTTGCTGTTGGCGCACCTTAGGGTTTTGTTTGGCAGAGTCAACTTTTAAAAGTTTTTCAAGCTTCACATCAAATTCGTGAAGCGCTTCTTTTTGGGGGGTTTGAGGGGTCATAAACAAAAAGTCTCGTAATGTTTTTTTAAAGTCTCAATAGAACGATATAACCTCATTTTGGCAGCACTCAATTTAATGCTTAAAATATCCGCAATTTCTTGAATGGATAAATCGGCATTAAATCGCATCGAAAGTACGGCTCTTTCTTGTTCGGTTTGTTGGTTTAAACAATGTTGAATGCAATCAGCTTCATCCGAGCAGTCGCTTTCCATAGACAGTTGTATGTCATCTAACCAATTGTCAATATCATCCGTGCCCAAGGTTTTTTTACCATGTTGGGTATGGCAGGCATTCAGGGCAATTCTATACAGCCAAGTACTAAACTGCGCCTCACCTCTAAAGTTTTTAAGCTGCTGAAACACTTTTAAAAACACTTCTTGAGAAATGTCCTGTGCAGTCCCTTCATCGCCTAAATACCTCAGACAAAGGTGATAAATCTTTTGTTCATGGCGCTGCAGCAACGCTTCAAAAGCCTGGGTCACATGCGGCAATTGAAGTTGCGCGGCTTCGACTAATTGGCTGTCTGACCAAGTTGCCATGTCATGTTTTGCAGTGTCTTGTTGGGTATTGATAGATGATTTATGAGTCATGTAGGGCATTTGAGTGAGGATTAACAAAAAAAGTCACTTTAAAAGTGACTCTTGAACAACTTTAAGCCTCAAAGGGGTTCGTAGTTAAAATATTATATACGGCTTAGGCGGTTAGCTCAGGAGTTTTTATGGAAAGTAGTACCAGTTTGGCAGTCATCGTTATTTTATTGATAGCGAATGGTTTTTTCGTTGCGGCAGAGTTTGCTTTGGTTAAAGTGAGAATGACCCGCATTGAAAGCATGGCCAAAGAGGGCGGGTTGAGCAATAAACTGATGCTGATGATTAAACGCAATCTAGAGTCCTATTTAGCGGCTTGCCAATTAGGGATTACCATGGCTTCGCTAGGATTAGGCTGGGTTGGGGAGCCCGCCGTTGCAAAGTTATTGCAGCCTTTGTTTGCGTCTTTTGGGCTTTCTGACGAAATGTTGCATATTAGTGCATTTTTAGTGGGATTTATTATTTTTTCTTCCTTGCATATTGTTATTGGTGAACAGGTTCCTAAAACCTATGCCATTCGCAAACCTGAAAAGGTATCCATTTGGGTTGCTTTACCGCTGCATGGTTTTTACTTAATGACTTACCCTTTAACTCGCGCGTTAAATTGGTCTGCTTCAAGTATTTTGAAATTGATGGGTGTTAAAGAAGCGTCACATGAAGAAATTTTCAGTGTTGAAGAAATCAGTGAGCTGATTGAAGCCTCCTCTGAAAGCGGTGAAATGGATTTAAGCAAAGCCGACATGATTCAAAATATGTTTGCATTTGATTCACGAATTGCAAGAGATGTGATGATGTCTCGCAGTAAAGTAGATTGCATCGATGTATGTACGCCATGGCAAGAAACGGTTGAACGCATCAGAATGCTTGGCCATTCTCGCTACCCTTTAGTAGATGGTTCTTTGGATAAGGCCTTGGGTTTTTTATTGTTAAAAGATGTGACCAATAAAATCTTAAATAACGAATCGTTAGATGAGTCAGCGTTGCGAGAAATGGCAAGACCTGCGGTCATTATGCCTGAGGTGATGAGCCTTCAAAAAGCCTTTGACGAACTGCGCAAAAGTCGAAACCACATGGCTTTTGTAATAGATGAGCATGGTGCCTTTGTGGGTATTTTAACCATGGAAGATCTAATTGAAGAAATTGTGGGTGAAATCTCGGATGAGTTAGACGACGAAGAGCCTAATATTCAAGAAACTCAAGCAGCCATTGATATTTATGCAGGTTTTGAAGTAGATGGTTTAATGGCGTTACATGATTTTGAAAAGCGTGTTAATGAGAAATTTGAGGGGTCGCTGGATGTCAGCACCTTATCTGGATTAATCATGATGCAATTAAATGGATTGCCAGAGGTGGGTGCAACCGTGACCTATCAAGGTTGGGTTTTTAAAGTTGAAAGCTTAGCTCAATATCGCCCAGAGAAAGTTTTTGTTAAGCGTTTGCCAACGAAACCCGAAAACAATTCTGAAAACTTAGAAATCTAAGCTTAAAATGCCCCTAAAAATGACCAGGCCTGGTTGTTTTTGAGGTCGAAATTCCCCAAAAAAGAGAAACTTATGAGCCAAAACGAAGAAGTGAATAGCACTTCAGAAGACAAGTTACTGCAGTTACAAGCCTTGGTTTCTGCCGAAAACTCCGAAGCGGTTTGTGCTTTTTTTGAAGACAAAAGCGATACAGAAATCGCCTTGTTACTGGAGTCTTTTCCGCCGAATGATCGTGAACTGATTTGGCAATGTGTGCCCGAAGCGATTAAAGGGGAAGTGTTAGCCGAAGTTAGTGAAGATATTCGTGAAGACCTGATGTCGGAAATGGCCGCAGAAGAAGTTTCTGAGTTGGCCAAAGACCTAGATGCTCAGGACATCGCCGAATTATTAGATACAGTAGAAGACGATGTTAAAGATGCGGTTATCGAGCAATTAGATGACTCCACTCGTGAGCAGGTAGAAGCCCTGCAGGCCTACGGAGACGACACCGTTGGGCGCTACATGAACCCTGAAACAGTGAATGTTAAGGTCGATGTGACTTTAGAAACGGTGCAACGCTATATTCGCATCCTGCATTTATTGGATGACCATTCGCAAGAAATCATGGTCACTGATAAAGAAAATCGCCTGGTAGGTACTTTGAGTTTGGTGGATTTGGTTAAAAATAATCAAGAAGCTTTGGTGTCAGATTTTATGTATAACTCTTTTTCATTGTTGGATGAAATGGATGTCCATGAAGCCGCCATGATTTTACGCTCTAAAGACTTACACTTTGCACCGGTTGTGAATGAGTGTGGCATCCTAGTCGGTCAGCTCAATATTGAAAACATTTTAGAAATTACCCGTGATGATTCAGAAGCCACCATGATGAATATGTCGGGGGTGAGTGAAGATGAAGAGTTATTTGCGCCCATTATGCGCAGTGCGCAAAGCCGCGGTATTTGGCTGGGCATTAACCTTGCGACCGCTTTTTTAGCCGCCTATGTCATCGGTCAGTTTGAAGCGGTATTGTCGCAAGTGGTGGCTTTAGCGGTGCTGATGCCGGTGGTCGCCAGCATGGGCGGGATAGCGGGCAGCCAAACCCTCACGGTCATTATTCGGGGTTTAGCCATGGGGCAGGTTGGGGGTAACAACCGTTGGTGGTTGTTCAATAAAGAATTATGGGTAGGCGCGATGAATGGATTGCTTTGGGCAATCGTGGTTGGCGTGATCGCACAATGGTGGTTTGAAGATACCATGATCAGCTTAGTCATAGCCTTGGCCATCCTCATAAATATGACCGTGGCGAATATTGCAGGTATTGCGGTGCCTTTGGTCTTAAAAGAAATGAAAATTGACCCAGCCTTATCAGGCGCGGTTATCTTGACAACCGTGACTGATGTGGTTGGTTTTATGTCATTCTTAGGTTTGGCTACCCTATTAATTTTGAAGTAAAGTAAGAGAAAAAGTTGCATGAAGTGTATTAAGAAAAGTGTATTCAGTTTTGGTTTGGCGTCTGGTTTGGTGTTGTCCACTTCGGCGCAAGCCATTGTTAATATAGAATCTTTAAGAATGGATGCCGAGCAATTGGGCTGGTCCAGTAGTTTGAATTTGAGTGGGCAAGGTAAAAAAGGCAATACCGATAAAGATGCTGTGAAAGTTGGGTTTGGTGTACAGTTTGTAGAAGAACACTCGCGCACCTTTTTAATTGGGTCTGTTGAATATGGCGAAGCCAATCAGCAAAAAGATGATGAATCTTATTTTGCCCATTTACGCCACACCCATGATTTAATTCCCACTTGGGCATGGGAGGCTTTCACACAATACGAAGCCGAACCTTTGGTTTATGACAAACAGCGCAGTTTGCTGGGTGCCGGTTTGCGCAAAAGTGTACAAGCTAAAACATTAAAATGGCATTTTGGAATGGGCGCTTTTTATGAGCATGAAACCGCCATTTTAAATAATACCGACCTAACGACCGATTTGGGGCGTGGGAATTTTTATACCACTTTTAAACAGCAACTCAATGATCATGCCAGTTGGTTTGGTTCAGCCTATTATCAACCGCAGTTGGATGCGTGGAATCATTACCGAGCCATAGCGACCCTTGGCGCTGAATCTAAATTAACGCAACGCATCAGTTTGTCGTTGGGCACTTCTTATGGCTATGAATCCAGTCCTTTGGCCAGTGCTAAGAAAGAAGATTTAGCCTATCAGTTTGGTATTCAGGTAAACTTTTAATTCATTAAAAATCGGAGAGCACCATGAGTCATTATTCAGAAGCACATATCGACGACCATTTAGCCCACAAGCATTACTCTCATCGCATGGGCTGGTTGCGTGCCGCCGTATTGGGTGCAAATGATGGCATTATTTCGGTGGTGAGTTTATTGGTAGGTGTCATCGCCGCCGGTGCCGCGCGTGAAGATATTTTGGTGGTGGCTGTTGCGGCTTTGGTGGCAGGGGCGTTATCCATGGCAGCAGGCGAATATGTATCGGTCAGTTCTCAGTCAGATACCGAAAAAGCGGATTTAGAATTGGAGCGCAGAGCCTTAGAAGATGATTGGCATAACGAGTTGTCTGAGTTGGCTGCCATTTATCAGCAGCGAGGCGTGTCGCCAGAAACTGCTCAAAAAGTTGCCGAAGACCTAATGGCGCATGATGCGCTAGGCGCTCATGCTAGGGATGAGTTGGGTTTAAGCGAAGTACACAGCGCCAAACCTTTGCAAGCGGCTTTTGCCTCGGCCGCATCTTTTGTGGCAGGTGCTGGATTGCCTGTGGTGTTGGTGGCCTTTTTGCCGATGCAAAATTTAGGTTGGATTGTGGCCGGTAGTTCTTTGATTTTGTTAGCCATCTTAGGCGCTTTGGCGGCTAAAACTGGCGGCAGTCCGATGATGACGGGTGCAATTCGAATGTTTGTTTGGGGTTCTATTGCCATGGCCATGACCACCTTTGTGGGCTTGGCATTTGGCGTTTCGGGTTGATAGGTCAGTTGCCATTTTGATGAGAGGTGTGGCTTGAATATTTTATTTTTGATGTATCCATGGGACAGAGTCGATCCCAATAATGATTCGACGCTGCGGATGATTCACGAGTGTGTGGCACGCAAACACACAGTGGCTTTGGCCACAGTGCATAATCTCACCATGCGTGAATCTACTGCCATGGCATTTTGTAATGTGTTTATCGAAACAGACAAGGTGCCTGGCGTTATTAACACCTTTTACAAAAAAGCGCGCTTTCGCCAGGTTAAATTACCTTTGGGCGGATTTGACGCCATTATCATGCGCTCTAATCCACCACTTAATGTGACGGCGCTTAACTTTTTAGATTCGGTGCGCCATGATGTTTTTATCATGAACGACATCGATGGTTTACGCATCGCCAATAATAAACTCTATACCTCTTCTTTTGATGACCCTGAAAATCGTTTTATTCCAAAAACCTATGTGTCCAAAACGCCCGATTACTTAGAAAAGGTGTTGCGCCATTCGCCGAATGAAAAAATGATTATGAAGCCTTTAGATGGCTATGGCGGCCATGGCGTCATTTTGGTCGAAAAACAAGCCATTGCCAGCTTTCGATCTCTGCTAGATTTTTACATCAACAGCAGCAAAGACGGCAACTATGTCATTCTGCAAGAGTATGTTGAGGGCGCAGAATTGGGCGATGTGCGGATTTTAATGCTCAATGGAAAAGCCATTGGTGCGATGAAACGCATACCTGCGGCGGGCGATATGCGCTCCAATGTGCATGCGGGGGGTACGGTGGTTAAACACACGCTCACCCAAGTTGAAAAAGACCTATGCGCTTTAATTGGGCCCAAATTGGTCAGGGATGGTTTGTTTTTTGTAGGCATCGATGTCATCAATGGCAAATTGATAGAAGTGAATGTGCTCAGTCCTGGCGGTATTATGCGGATTAATAAATTGAATCGGGTGAAGTTGCAAACCAAAGTCATTGATTTTGTAGAGCAGATGGTTAAAACCAAAACCTTTAACGAGGCGCGTAGAACAGAATTTGTAAAGGCATTATTAGATGATTAATTTAACTATAAAAGAGTGCGTTAAAGCCATCGAAAAAGGCGAGTTGTTTCACGCCTTGGTCGATGGGATGTTTGAGCTTAAAATTGAAGACTATGGATTTTTTATCTGTACCGCCATTCATGATGGCCATCAACTGCGCCCCGATTTGTTAGAAAAATGTCAACTCACTGAATCAGAGCGTTTGTATGAAGAAGACCCGTTTACTGGAGAAATGATTTCATCCTTGCCCATCACGCTGATTGGCAAGGATTCGCGTTACGAATATGACCTGAATCGTGCCCCAGAAAACTGCGTGTACAAAGAGGCCTGGGGCAAACAAGTCTGGGCACAGCCTTTGTCGATTGAAGAAGAGGGTGCCAGTCAGCTTAAGCATTCGCGCTTTTATAAGGTGCTGGGCGCATTGATTAAAAAGCTTGAAAAATTGCATGGCAGTTGTTTGGTTTATGATTTGCACTCTTACAATCATTTACGTATGAATCAAGACACGCCACCCCCTACTTTTAACATTGGCACTGAACAACTCAATAAAGTGCGTTGGGGGCGAGTGATTAAACATTGGAATAAAAGTTTGGCCATGGTAACTCTGCCAAATTTGGTATCTCGTTCGGCTGAAAACGAAGTTTTTTTTGGGCGTGGTTATCTAGCGACCTATGTCAAAAAACATTTTGTCCATACACTGGTATTGCCCACTGAAGTCAAAAAAGTCTTTATGAATGAGCTCAGCGGTGAAGCCTATCCGTTGGTGTTGAATCCACTTAAAGCGGCACTCAAAGAAATTATTCTGGCCAATGCTTTGTTTTTTTCCAAACACTTTTCCCCCGAAACGCGTCATCATCGTACTCAGTTGTTGTCCTCTAAAATTGAGCCGGCGGTTTTAAAGCTAGATCAAAAACTTCACAAGTTAGCCCGCGGTATTCAAACGCTGGGTTACATTAATCCGCGTAACATCATCACCGAAAAGAAACGTTTTTTTGAAAGTGGTGGCAGTTATACGCCGCAATTTACCTATCGACAGTTAGAAATTAACCCGTTTGAGTTTCGTGAGAAATTGTATCGCTTGCCCGAAAGTCAGGTGACCGATGTGTCGATTCAACAAATGTATCGCGATGTTATTGACACCTATGCCACCAAAATTGACCTCTTAACAACCGTGGGCACAGAAAAGTTTTTATACAACTCTCTGCGCTATTACGGCGAGCCGAGTGATGACGATATTCAAATGGCGCATTTTTTATTGTATGCCAAACCCTACGAAGAATCCCAAGAGCGCACAATTGACGCCAAACAAGCCAAGCAACATTTCTTGGCCGCTTTAGACGACTATCAAATTCAATGTAAAGTTGAAGTGACCGACAAAATCATTGCCAGTGCCATGGTGGATAATGGTCGTAAAACCATTATGATCAACAAGTCGATGCGCATGAACCAAATCGAAATTGATGCGCTGATTCATCATGAATTGGGGGTGCACATGGTCACCACCATGAACGCTGAACAACAGGATTTAAAAGTCTTTAAACTGGGATTGCCGGGCAATACCTATACCCAAGAAGGGCTGGCGATTTTGTCGGAATATATGACGGGCAATATGAATTTGCCGCGTTTAAAAACCTTAGCGATGCGCGTGATTGCGGTCAAAATGATGGTGAGTCACTATGATTTTGGACACACCTATAAAACGCTGATGAATGACTATGGTATTGATAAAGATGAAGCCTTTAGATTAACGGCGCGCGTTTATCGTGGCGGTGGATTTACCAAAGATTTCTTATATTTGCGTGGCGTGAAAGATGCGTTGCAATACTATAAAAAAGAATCGCTAGAAGGGCTGTATGTCGGAAAAACCAGCTTTGCTTATCTCAAAACCATCAACGAAATGATTGAACGCGGCATGGTGCAAAAACCAACCCATTTGCCAATGTATATGCAGAAAGATATGAATGTTAAGCATAATCCAATTTTGGAATATTTAATGCATTCATCACATCCATCGCACTTGGTTTTTTAACCAATACAAAGCCAAAAAGCCGCTAGATTTAACCAGGTATTATGCCCTTTAGGGTACTGGTCAAATTTAGCGGCTTTTGTTTTCAAAGTGATTCAGTTTTGCCTAAGACATTAGTGGCTTAATTTAAAGTGGAATCAATCGAGTCCGACCCTTTTGATTTCTGCACCAGTTGCTTGTCACTCCACTTAAAGATTTAAGAACCACTCTTTATCTAAGTTAACCTCTTCAATCATCTTAGTTTTTACACCAAGATTTAGTTCCTTTAATTTTTCAGCCAGATTGTCTCCGTCAATAAGATCAACTGGAGGTGCGCCATCTCTAGTTGCCTCTTTAATGGCTGCAGATGTAAATGTGCCCGTTGTAATAAACAGTCCCTTATCAGCGCGACCAACCATTGCGCCACGAAAGTCTCTGATTTCTCCAGCAGATACTGAACCTTGGTATTTTTTACATTGAAAAATAACGTGAAAACTCATTAGACCGTTAATTCTTGCTATGCCTTTACCATCTATGCCGCCATCGCCAGTTTTTCCTGTAACCTCTACCTGAACAAAGCCACTTTCTCTTAATAGCCTTTGAGCAAGTCTTTCAAAAGCATCTGGTGTTATTTCTTGTGTCAGTAGATGGTGCAATTCTTCTCTCCAAGCTTTTACCTCTTCTGGCGCATCGTCGTCCTCTAATTCGATATTTTCACTTTCTTTTTTATTTTTTAAGTGTGGTTCTTTTTTGTCTAATTCCCTTACGATCTTTAGTACCTCAGAAGTATCAACTTTTTTTTGTTCCTTGCCTTTTTGAGTTAGTGTCCAAATACCCCTGCTTGAATTTTCTAATAGCCCATATTTTTTTAGATATGTTCTTGCCCAAGCTAATCGATATGCAACTTCTGTTTGGTTGCTTTTATCAGGGTTGTGTGGGATTGATAATATTTCATCGTTGATATTTTGAATTTCTGCCACTTTCTTATAAATTTCATCAATCGAGCCAGAACCCCCAAGTTCAGCTAGGGCTTGCAGAAGAGGATTCATTAATGAATCAAATGTTGGCATTGTTTTCATATTTTTTCTCTTTGGTATGACGTTTGATTAATAGTAATCGATTGTTTTTCATGCTATTCAATAAGCTTGTCGTGATTAGATTTTAGGGTTAAATTTTTAAAAATTATATTCTTAAAATCTTCGTTGAATTTAAAATTTTAATTGGTTGCCTCTGTTGATTGGGGTGTTTGGGGAGCGTACAATTTTTTCGAAGAAAATAAGCTGCAAAACTTAACCAGGTTTTACGCCCTTTAGGGTGCTGGTCAAATTTAGCGGCTTTTTGGCGTTTATGGATGGGTTTGAAGATGCCTTTTAGAAAGGACAACCCATTGCTTTGGCGTTGGCGTTCACTGTTTTGCGTTCTGCGATATCGGCTTCGCTATTAAATCCGTCGCGTTCGTACCAACCTTGGGTATGTTGCAATACCAAGTCGGCTAGGGCTTGGGTGTGGTCTTCACGGTCGTTTAGACATTTAATGTAGCCAAATTGCTCTCCGCCGGCATGCATAAAATACTCGTGGTTTTCTTCACTAATTTCTTCAATGGTTTCAAGGCAGTCTGCTGAAAATCCTGGGCAGATGACTTGAATGTTTTTAATGCCTTGCCCGGGTAGGGCTTTCATGGTTTCATCGGTGTAAGGTTGCAACCAAGGTTCGCGACCAAAGCGCGATTGAAAAGTGACTTTGTATTCGTCGGGTTTTAATCCCAGCTCTTGCGCCACTAAACGCGAGGTGACATGGCATTCGCAGTGATAAGGGTCACCATTGTCTAAATAGCGTTTGGGCACGCCATGATATGACATGACCAATAATTGTGGCTTGCCATGTTCTGCTTGGTATTCGCGAATGGAGTTGGCCAGCGCTTTGATGTATCCAGTGTTGCGGTGATATTTGTTGATAAAACGCAATTCAGGAATCCAACGCCAAGTTTGCAACTCGGCGGTAACGGCGTCAAAAGTAGAGGCGGTGGTGGCGGCAGCATATTGTGGGTAAAGGGGTAAAACCAAAATGCGCTCACAGCCTTTTTCTTGCAGTTTTTTTAGGCCTGAGGCGATGGATGGATTGCCATAACGCATGGCGGCTTCAAATTCCACGCGACCTTGAAAGTGCGGACGCACTTTTTCGGCAATGGCGGCTACCTGGCGTTGCAAAATATTGAGTAAAGGTGCGCCATCACCTTCGGAGTTCCACACTGACGCATAGGCTTCGGCTGATTTGGCTGGACGCACATTTAAGATAATGCCATTCAAAATCAACCACCACACCCAGCGCGCTGGTGGCGGTTCTACCACACGAGGGTCGCTGAGAAATTCTTTTAAATAAGGACGCAGCGCTTGTTTAGTGCAGTCGTCTGGGGTGCCTAGATTGGTGATTAAAATGCCGGTTGCCGCTTCTTGTCCGTGTTGGAAGTTTTCTATGCCTTGGTATTTCATGCGAAGTTCCTGTGAATGTTATGTTGGCTTGATTGTATAGGTTTTGTATAAATTAGTCTACACCCAAAATCTTATGGGTTTGCAAACTTAAGCGCCACTTGGGGTGCTTTAGACAATAGGCTAAGCAGGCTTTTAGGTTGGCATGTTGTGTTTTAGGCTCGCCTGTGTCGAGCGGTTGAAGATAAAAAAAACTAAAATCGAGATCACTAAAGTCACTGGGTTGATTCTCTAGTTGCGGATAGACCAACTTCAGTTCGTGGCCTTGTGTCAAAATAACTTGCGCATTGGCTTTGGGACTAACACAAATCCAGTCAATGCCCTTGGGAGGGCGTTTAGTACCGTTAGTTTCGATGGCAATTTCAAACTGAGCCGCATGAAGGGCGTCCACCAAGGTTTGGTCAACCTGCAAAAGCGGTTCTCCACCGGTCAGCACCACAAAGGGAGCAACGGACGCATCTGGCCAGAAGTTAAGCAAGTGCTGTACTAGGTCATTTGCACTGGCAAAGCTGCCGCCATTTTGGCCATCAGTGCCAATAAAGTCTGTATCACAGAATTTACAAACGGCATCGTCACGGTCTTCCTCACGACCTGTCCAAAGATTACAGTTGCTCAGACGACAAAAAATGGCAGGGCGCCCGGCATGAAAGCCTTCACCTTGTACCGAATAAAACACTTCTTTAACACGATAACCCATAGACCGGCCTTTACACGATTAATGACAACGCCCCATGAATTTTCAGTATTCATGGTCATTAAATTGTTATAATTCTGCGTTATTCAAAATTTTAAACTGGATGGAATTATAGCAATGTCAGCCAAGACTCTTTACGATAAATTGTGGGACAGTCATGTGGTGCGTCAGGAAGAAGACGGTACTGCGTTGATTTATGTGGATAAACAATTGTTACATGAAGTGACTTCACCGCAAGCCTTTGAAGGGTTAAGACTGGCTGGCCGTAAGCCGTGGCGCACCGATGCCAACTTGGCAACGCCTGATCATAATGTGCCAACCACCGCCTTTAATTCGGTCGATGACATCGTTGACCCTGTGTCGCGTATTCAAGTGCAAACTCTCAATATGAATGCCAAAGAATTTGGTATCACTGAGTTTGGAATTGGCGATATTCGCCAAGGTATTGTGCATGTGGTTGGCCCAGAAGAGGGTGCAACCTTGCCGGGTATGACTTTGGTGTGTGGTGATTCTCACACCGCCACGCACGGTGCTTTAGGTGCTTTAGCCCACGGTATTGGAACATCCGAAGTTGAGCATGTTTTGGCAACTCAATGTCTTATCCAGAAAAAAATGAAAAATATGCTGATTCAAGTGGATGGCAAATTGCGTCCAGGCGTGACGCCTAAAGATGTCATTTTGGCGATTATCGGCAAAATCGGCACCGCTGGCGGCAATGGCCATGCGATTGAGTTTGGTGGCCAAGTTTTCCGTGATATGTCGATTGAAGGCCGTATGACGGTTTGTAATATGGCGATTGAAGCTGGTGCGCGTGTTGGCTTGGTGGCGGTCGATGAAAAAACCGTTGAATATGTTCAAGGTCGTTTATTTGCCCCGAAAGGTGACGAATGGGATGCCGCCGTAACCGCTTGGATGGATTTAAAATCGGATGCAGATGCGGTTTTTGATAAGGTTGTCACCTTAGATGGCTCGGCGATTGAGCCACAAGTGTCTTGGGGGACCTCACCGGAAATGGTCACAGATGTGAATGGCAAAGTGCCTAATCCGGCCAATGAAAAAGACCCGGTTAAAGCCGAGGGTATCAAACGCGCTCTAGCCTACATGGGGCTAAAGGCGGATATGCCCATTCAAGATATTCCAGTAGATTATGTGTTTATTGGTTCTTGCACCAACTCGCGTATTGAAGATTTTAGAGCGGCTGCACAAGTCTTAAAAGGTCGTAAAGTGGCTTCAACTGTGGAGCAAGCCTTGGCGGTGCCTGGGTCAGGCCTGGTTAAAAAACAGGCGGAAGAAGAAGGTTTAGATAAGATTTTTATCGAAGCTGGGTTTGAATGGCGCAATCCAGGCTGCTCCATGTGTTTGGCGATGAATGCTGACCGTTTACCCAATGGTAAGCATTGCGCATCGACATCCAACCGTAACTTTGAAGGGCGTCAAGGCGCAGGTGGGCGTACACATTTGGTTAGCCCAGAAATGGCCGCCGCGGCCGCAGTTGCCGGTCACTTTGTGGATGTGCGTCCAATGTTGGAAATGGGAGCTTAAGATGGAAAAGTTTTTAAAATTAACCGCCATCGTGGCACCGATGGATCGTGCCAATGTTGATACCGATGCCATTATTCCCAAGCAGTTTTTAAAATCAATTAAACGCTCTGGCTTTGGCCCCAATCTATTTGACGAATGGCGCTATGAAGATGTTGGTCAACCAGATGCTGATAACTCTAAGCGCCCTTTGCGCAAAGAGTTTGTGTTGAATCAACCACGCTATCAAGGTGCTAAGATTCTATTGGCGCGCGAAAACTTTGGTTGTGGTTCCAGTCGTGAACACGCCCCTTGGGCTTTAAAAGATTATGGTTTTGATTGTGTGATTGCGCCAAGCTATGCTGACATCTTTTTTAACAACTGTTTTAAAAATGGGATTTTACCGATCGTTTTGGATGAAGCGGTTGTAGATGGCCTTTTTCAAGAAGTTTTTGCCCAAGAAGGCTATGAGCTAACCATCGATTTAGAGGCTAAGCAAGTAGTCAAACCGGATGGTGAAACGCTTGCATTTGAGGTGGATGAGTTTAGACGCCACTGTCTGTTAAACGGTTTGGATGATATCGGTTTGACACTGGTGCACGAAGCCGAAATAAGAGCTTTCGAAGCTGCCTATAAAGCCAAAAACCCTTGGCTATTTGCAAAATAATTTTAATTAAAAAGTTTAGAGAAAACGACAATGACAAAACAAGTTCTTATTCTGCCAGGTGATGGCATCGGTCCTGAAATTACGGCTGAAGCAGTAAAAGTTTTAGAAGCCTTAAAAAAATCAGATGGTTTAGATATTGCCATGACCGAAGATTTGGTGGGCGGAGCAGCTTATGATGTACACGGTGTACCCTTAGCGGACGAAACCATGGCTAAAGCCCATGCAGCAGATGCCGTTTTATTGGGCGCGGTGGGTGGATATAAGTGGGAATCGTTGGATATTTCAGTGCGCCCTGAAAAAGGCTTGTTGCGTTTGCGAAAAGAAATGGGCTTGTTTGCCAACTTGCGTCCAGCTTATTTGTTTCCACAATTAGCGGATGCCTCAACCTTAAAACCAGAAGTGGTTGCGGGTTTGGATATTTTGATTGTGCGTGAGTTAACCGGTGGTATTTACTTTGGTCAGCCTCGTGGGATTCGCGTTTTAGAAAATGGTGAGCGCCAAGGTTATAACACCTATGTCTATTCAGAGTCAGAAATCAAGCGTATTGCGCATGTGGCTTTCCAAGCCGCAATGAAACGCGACAAAAAATTAACCTCAGTTGACAAGGCTAATGTTTTAGAAGTAACAGAGCTTTGGCGCGAAGTGGTCAATGAAGTGGCCAAAGATTACCCTGAAGTCACGGTTAACCATATGTATGTGGACAATGCGGCGATGCAGTTAGTCTTACGCCCTAAACAGTTTGATGTCATGGTCACCGGCAATATGTTTGGGGATATTTTGTCAGATGAAGCCTCTATGTTGACTGGCTCAATTGGTATGTTGGCATCGGCCTCTTTAGATGCCAATAACAAAGGCATGTACGAGCCAAGTCATGGCTCAGCGCCAGACATCGCGGGGCAAAACATTGCTAACCCATTGGCGACCATTTTATCGGCAGCCATGATGTTGCGTTACAGCTTAGGCCGTGAAGATTTGGCCATTAAAATTGAAAATGCGGTTGGTAAAGTCTTGGATCAAGGGTTGCGTACCGGTGATATTTGGCAAGCCGGCTGCACTAAGGTAACCACTTCTGCAATGGGCGATGCGGTGGTTGCAGCGCTATAAAATTTAATCTACCGGGCGCCTGCCAGTGCTGACAGCAAAACGGAGTAAACCATGAAAAACCACTTTACGATTACCATCACGGATGTGCATGGCGCCAAAAGTTTTTCATTTAATCAATTTATTCGTAAGTTTGTTTGGTATTTGGCTTTGCTTTTGTTGTTGGTGCTGTTTTCAGGCAGCGCCGTGATTTGGTGGTTAACCGAGCAAGCGCAAGCGGTTGAGTTAAAAAGTGTTCAGGTAGAACTGAAGCACAGAGAAGCCTTAACGCAAAAACAATTGCAATATATGGCACTAGATGACGCTAAGCGTCAATTAGAGCAAGAGCTGGATGATAAGTCTAAAGAGATACAATTTTTAGACCAGACACTTCAAGGTCTTGAGGAGCTGGTTGGGGTGCAAACCACTGAAAATCAGCCAGTGCAAGATCGGGTGGCCATTGCCCAACTGACCTCCTTAGAAAAAAAGATTATGTTGTCTGAATTGCCTAATGGTCGTCCCGTAGAAGATTATCAAGGCGTTTCAAGTGGATATGGATGGCGAACGCATCCGGTCACGGGCAAGAAAGATTTCCACCGCGCCATTGATTATCGTGGCAAGGTTGGGGATGTGGTAATCGCGACCGCAGATGCGGTGGTTGAATATGCGGGTTTTCATAAAACCAGTGGTTATGGCAATTTGATTATTTTAGACCATGTGTATGGTTTTAAAACGCTCTACGGACACATGAGTGAAGTGACTGTTAAGGCCGGTGATGTGGTGACTAAGGGGCAGCCAATCGGTTTAATTGGCTCAACCGGTGTGTCATCTGGACCACACTTGCATTATGAAGTTTCATTTATTCAAAGAAAGCTTAATCCGGCTGACTTTGTCAATTGGGATTTAAAAAACTACAGTCCAATATTTAACAAAGTAAAGGAAGTTCCATGGGGATCTTTAACTCAAAAAGTGCAAGAACGCGTCAAGAGGGTGGAAAAACAATTATCGCTCAGGGATGTCGAATCAGCGGTGAATTAGCAGACCTTAAAGGCACTTTACATGTCGATGGTTTTATTGAAGGCACGGTTTCAACAGAGTTTGATATTTCCGTTGGTGAAACCGGCGTTGTTAATGGCCTCATCAAAGCCGAAAACATTGTGGTCAGTGGTATCTTAGAAGGTAAGGTCACCTGTAAGTCGATAGATATTCTCAGTACCGGCAAAGTCATGGGAGAAGTCATCTGTGGTGCTTTGATGATTGAAGCAGGTGGTAAATTCATTGGTGAGAGCCGTGAATTAACCGATGGTGCCATGATTGTAAGCCTTGCCGAAGCCGAAAGACTGTCTGATAGCCGAGTGGCAAAATTGGTTGATGCAAACATCGATGAAGCCCCTGAAGACTTCCAGAATAAAAAAGCCAGTGGCTCAAAATAACAGACTCGTTTGAGTCGAATAGAATTTAAAGTTTAACGTGTGAAAACACACATTTAGAAGGTTAAGAAATGTCGAAGTTATATGATATTGCGGTGGTGGGTGCAACAGGTGCTGTTGGCGAAACAATGTTGAAGGTGTTAGAGGAAAGAAATTTTCCGGTTGGAAATCTTTATCCTTTAGCGAGTAGCCGTTCAGCAGGTAAAAAAGTTGAATTTGCAGGAAAATGGATTGAAGTCTTGGACTTAGATACTTTTGATTTTTCCAAAGTGCAAATTGGATTATTTTCGCCAGGTGCCAGCGTTTCGGCGATTTATGCGCCAAAAGCCGCTGCAGCTGGCTGTGTGGTTATTGATAATACTTCACAGTTCCGTTATGACGATGATATTCCATTGGTCGTCCCAGAGGTCAATCCTCAAGCGATTGCCGATTACAAAAATCGTGGCATTATCGCCAATCCAAACTGTTCAACTATTCAAATGTTAGTGGCTCTAAAGCCGATCTATGATGCGGTGGGTATTAAGCGTATCAATGTGGCGACTTACCAAGCAGTTTCTGGAACGGGCAAAGAAGCCATTGAAGAGTTAGCATCTCAAACGGCAAATCTTTTAAATATGAAGCCTATCGAAACCAAAGTTTACCCTAAGCAAATCGCTTTTAACTGTATTCCACAAATTGATGTCTTTATGGAAAACGGTTACACCAAAGAAGAAATGAAAATGGTATGGGAAACCAAAAAAATCATGGGTGATGACTCAATTTTGGTTAACCCAACTGCGGTGCGTGTACCGGTATTTTTTGGTCATAGCGAAGCGGTGCATGTTGAAACCGAACGCAAAATTACCGCTGCCGAAGTGAAGGCTTTGATGGAAAAAGCAGAAGGGATTGTTTTAATTGATAAGCAGGTTGACGGCGGATACCCTACTGCGGTTTCTGATGCTGCTGATACTAACCCTGTTTATGTCGGGCGTATTCGTGAAGACATTTCGACTGCCAATGGTATTAATCTTTGGGTGGTTGCGGACAATGTTCGTAAAGGTGCTGCTACCAATACGGTGCAAATAGCAGAAGTTTTAATTCGCGATTATTTGTAACAAGGACCACACTTGCAACGCATTGTTTTAGGGATTGAATATCAGGGAACTGCTTATTGCGGTTACCAGCTTCAAGAGCATTGCGAGACGGTGCAAAAACATTTGCAAACTGCGTTAAGCGCGATTGCCAATGAACCCATTTCGATTCATTGTGCCGGTAGAACAGATACTGGTGTGCATGCGATTGGTCAGGTGGTGCATTTTGATACCCAAGCCATTCGACCCGAGCGCGCCTGGGTGCAAGGTGTCAATACCCATTTGCCTGGTGATATTCGAGTGGTTTGGATGAAACTTTTGGATGTGCAAAGTGATTTTCATGCCAGATTTTCAGCCATTGCTCGGCAGTATCGTTATGTCATTTTCAATCGCAAAGTTCATTCTGCGGTTTTGTATCAACGAGTGACTTGGGAAATGCATCCTCTAAATGCAGATGCTATGCACAAGGCGGCACAAGCGTTAATTGGTGAGCATGATTTTTCGTCTTTTCGCGCGTCAAGTTGTCAGTCCAGTCATGCTCGTAGAGAAGTTCAGGCGATCACGGTGAGCCGTCATGATGATTTTGTGTTTGTCGATATTCAAGCCAATGCGTTTTTACACCACATGGTGCGCAATATTGTCGGTTCGTTGTTGCAGGTGGGGCGCGGTGAAAAGTCTGACGGTTATATGAAGACCTTGCTTGATTTACAAGATCGCACGCAAGCCGGCATAACAGCGCCAGCTGAGGGTTTGTATTTTGTGAATGCGTTGTATCCAGCGCAATGGAATTTGCCAACCAACGATTTAACGGCTTTGCTTTGGGCTTAAGCGCCAGGCTAGGGATTAAAAAGGAATAGAATGAGTCGCACACGCGTCAAAATTTGTGGAATCACTTGTCTTGAGGATGCTATGGCTGTGGCGCATGCGGGTGCGGATGCTATCGGTTTTGTGTTTTATGAAAAAAGCCCTAGGAATGTCAAAATTGACCAGGCCTGGTCAATTTTAGGCCAAATCCCAGCTTTTTTGACCTCTGTGGCTTTGTTTGTAGACGCTGATGCCGAGTTTGTGCAGCAGGTGATTGATCAAACCCAAATAGACCTGTTGCAGTTCCACGGCGATGAAACGCCTGAGTATTGCGAGCAGTTTAATCGTCCGTATATTAAGGCAATCCGTATGCAGGCCCAAACCGACTTGGTGGCTTTGGCAAAAACCTATGCGTCTGCCAGAGCCTTGTTGTTGGATACCTATGTGAAAGGCGTGCCTGGTGGAACAGGCGAGTCTTTTAATTGGGATTGGTTAGCCCATTTGCCCAGTGATTTTAATAAGCCGATTATTTTGGCGGGTGGTCTGACCCCAGACAATGTTCAACAAGCCATAGCGCAGGTGAGCCCTTTTGCGGTGGATGTGAGTGGCGGGGTTGAAGCCGCACCTGGAAAGAAATCTTTACAAAAAATACAACAATTTATAAATGGAACTTTTTAAGCTTATGAGCATCGATTATTCGCAATTTCCCGATAAGAACGGACATTTTGGCATTCACGGTGGTATTTTTGCACCCGAAACTTTAATGGCAGCTTTGGAAGATCTCAATGTGCAGTATGAGTCGATGAAAGACAATGCTGAATTTTTGAATGAAATGACTGCCGATTTTCAAGATTATGTGGGTCGTCCAAGTCCTTTGTATTACGCCAAGCGTTGGTCAGATGCGTTGGGTGGTGCCAAAATTTATTTAAAGCGTGAAGACCTCAATCATACCGGTGCTCATAAAATTAACAACACCATTGGGCAAGCCTTGCTGGCTAAGCGCCTCGGTAAAACCCGCATTATTGCCGAAACGGGTGCGGGTCAACATGGTGTTGCTTCTGCCACCGTTGCGGCGCGTTTAGGCTTGGAGTGTGTGGTTTATATGGGTGCGGATGATGTGGTTCGTCAAGCCCCTAATGTCATGCGCATGAAAATGCTAGGTGCAACCGTTGTGCCAGTCACCTCGGGTACTCGCACGCTTAAAGATGCGTTAAACGAAGCCATGCGTGACTGGGTTACCAATGTGGATGATACTTTCTACATTATCGGCACCGTAGCGGGCCCTCATCCTTACCCTGCGATGGTGCGTGACTTTCAAGCGATTATTGGGCGTGAAGCGCGTCAACAAATCTTAGAAAAAGAAGGCAAATTGCCCGATGCTTTAATCGCCTGTGTGGGCGGTGGTTCTAATGCGATTGGTTTATTCTATGATTTCTTACCTGACGAAGGTGTGGCCATTTATGGCGTTGAAGCCGGTGGACTGGGTCTTGAAACAGGGCAGCATGCCGCGCCTTTGTGCAAAGGTAAGCCTGGCGTTTTACACGGCAATCGTACTTATTTAATGCAGGATATTAACGGTCAGATTTTAGGAACCCATTCCATTTCAGCAGGTTTAGATTATCCTGGTGTAGGTCCTGAGCATTCTTGGTTAAAGGATATTGGTCGTGCTAACTATGTGGCGATTAATGATGATGAAGCTTTGCAAGGTTTCCGCGATTTAACGCGTTATGAAGGCATTATCCCAGCTTTGGAAACCAGTCATGCCTTGGCCTATGCCACCAAGCTGGCACCAACCATGCGTAAAGATCAAACCATTATTGTGAATTTGTCAGGGCGTGGCGATAAGGATATGAACACCATCGCTAAAATTGAAGGCTACGAGATTTAACGGAAATAAAACGACTATGAGCAAACTACAAAAAACCCTCGCTGCCCTTAAAGCACAAAACAAAACAGCTTTAATTCCTTACATTACCGCAGGTGATCCTCATCCAGACATGACGGTTAAGCTGATGCATTTATTGGTGTCAGAGGGCGCAGACATCATTGAGTTGGGTGTGCCGTTTTCAGATCCTATGGCGGATGGCCCAGTAATTCAAAAAGCCGTTGAGCGTGCTTTGGCGCACAATGTCAGCTTAGATGACGTTTTAAATTATGTGCGTGAATTTCGTATTACCGATCATCACACGCCGATTGTACTCATGGGATATTTAAATCCGATTGAAGCCAAAGGGTTTGAAACCTTTGCTCAAGAAGCACAAGCTGCGGGTGCCGATGGCGTTTTAACAGTCGATATGCCACCCGAAGAAACTATGGGTTATTTAGAGTCGGTATCGAATCATGGTTTGGATAGAGTATTTTTGGTTTCACCAACCACGCCCGATGGTCGTTTAGCAGCCGTCAACGAAAAAGGGTCTGGGTTTGTTTATTACGTTTCTTTAAAAGGCGTGACCGGCTCAAAAGCTTTGGATGTTAAAGATGTTGAAAGCCATGTGGCACATTTAAAGTCAAAAACTAATTTACCAGTAGGCATAGGGTTTGGGATTTCAAGCGGTGAAATTGCTTATGAAATGGCCAAAATTGGTGATGCCATTATTGTGGGGTCTGCTTTAGTTCGCCTAGTAGAAGACCAGCCAGGTGCCAGTTATGAAACCTTAGCGAATTTAATCAGCCACAAAATGAAAGAGTTTCGTTCGGCACTGGATAAAGCAGACGCTGAAGCATAATTTGGTTTCTGGCGCATTACGCAGTAGAATGCGCGCATTAGATTTCGCAGAGGCACTATTGTGCTAAGCTTCTTGAATGGAGAACAATATGAACTGGTTTGAAAAAATTTTACCGAGTATTAAACAAGTGACTGAGCGCAAAAAGTCTGTGCCTGAAGGTCTATGGACTAAATGTCCAAAGTGCGAAAGTACACTTTATCGTTCTGAAGTGGCGCGTAATCAAGAAGTCTGTCCAAAATGTGATCATCATATGCGTTTGGGTGGCCGTCAACGTTTGTGGAATTTCTTGGATGACAAAACTGCCGTTGAAATCGGTGCAGAAGTGTCACCCGTTGATCGTTTAAAATTTAAAGACATCAAAGCCTACAAGGCGCGTTTGGCGCAAGCGCAAAAAGTTACCGGCGAAAAAGATTCATTCATTACCATGACAGGTAAAATTCAAGGATTAGAAGTCGTCACCGGTGCTTTTGAGTTTAATTTTATGGGCGGTTCGATGGGCTCGGTGATGGGCGAGAAATTTGTGCGTGCGGTCAACGAAGCGATAGCCAGACAATGCCCATTAATTGTGTTTTCGGCCAGTGGTGGCGCGCGTATGCAAGAGGCTTTGTTTTCGTTGATGCAAATGGCTAAAACTTCCGCAGCTTTAGGTAAATTGCGTGCCGAAGGTTTGCCATTTATCTCTGTTTTAACAGATCCGACCATGGGTGGCGTATCGGCGAGTTTTGCGATGCTAGGTGATATTAATGTCGCCGAACCGAAAGCCTTAATTGGATTTGCCGGTCCGCGTGTTATTGAGCAAACGGTGCGCGAGAAATTACCAGAAGGCTTTCAACGCAGTGAGTTTTTGTTAGAGCATGGTGCGATTGATATGATTGTGCATCGCCATCAGCTTAGCAGTGAATTAGCCGCCCTTTGCAAAATGTTGTTAAAACGCAGTGCCTAAGGCTTGCGTTTTAGTGATTTAAAATTTTATGGAAAAGCCCACACGACATTCAAGCCTAACCCATTGGTTAGATTGGTTGCTCAGCTTACACGCTCAAGAAATTGATCTTGGTCTAACGCGTGTGCGCGAAGTGGGTCAGCGTTTAAGGTTATTACAGCCTAAAGCTAAAGTCATTACCGTTGCCGGTACCAATGGCAAGGGTTCAAGTGTTGCATTTTTGCAATCTATCTATCAAGCCGCTGGCTATGGTGTCGGCGCTTACACTTCTCCCCATATTTTACGCTTTAATGAACGCATTCAAATCAATGGCGCTCCTGTAGCGGATTCAGCGATTGTTGAGGCTTTTGCCGAGATAGAAGCGGCTCGTGGCACCACCAAGCTCACTTATTTTGAATTCGCCACCTTGGCGGGCTTATGGGTTTTTGCACAGCAACCCTTAGATGTGATTGTTTTGGAAGTCGGCTTAGGCGGTCGTTTAGATGCGGTAAATATTGTGGATGCCGATATTGCACTGGTCACTGCGATTGATGTGGATCATATTGATTGGTTGGGCAGTGATAAAAATCAAATTGCCTTAGAAAAAGCGGGCATTATGCGTGCTGGTAAGCCAGCGATTTGTTCTGACCCCACTGTCCCACAAACCCTGATTGATTTTGCCAATCAATTACCGACTTCTTTAAGTTTATTGGGTAGAGATTTTGGGTTCGAAAAAATGCCTAAAAATGACCAGGCCTGGTTGTTTTTAGCCCAAAATTCCCCCACTTTAACGCTCGATAATCCCAGTTTGTCAGGAGAGTTTCAATTTCAAAATGCCGCTGGCGTTGTGGCAGTGGTGCAAACTTTGCAAGCGGTTTTGCCAGTTACGCCCGCTCAAATTTCACAAGGATTGGCGCAAGCCAAGCACCCAGGTCGTTTGCAATGGTTGACGATTGAGGGGCAAGAATGGTTAATCGATGTTGCTCATAATCCCCAGTCGTCAGCCGTTTTGGGACAATATTTAGCGAGTCAAACATTGCATTTTGACAGCGTTATTTTCTCAGCACTGAGTGACAAGGATATGTTGCCAATGGTAAAAGCCATTCAACCTTTTGCTTCGCAGTGGTTGATTGCAGATTTAAAAGTGCCTAGAGCAACCAGCCTAGAGAACCTGCAAAAACTACTGAAAACCGCAGGGGTGACTGAACAAGCAGTGCGTGGTTTTGAGTCGATCGCGCAAGCGGTAAAAGCAGCACGGCTTAAATCTTCTAGAGTATTGGTTTGGGGGTCGTTTATTACGGTTGCGCAAGCCTTAGCGGTTTTAGAACAATGAGCCAGGCTGAAGACGATTCTGTACAAGACGCCATTGTCAGTCGCAATCGTTTAATCGGTTCAGTGGTTTGGCTGTTGCTGTTGGTGGTTGTGGTACCTATCTGGTATAACGATCCGGTCGATTTTCATCCCTCAAATACTCTGAATGCCTCACAACCGGCTACGCCAGTTGTCAGTCATGCGTTTGTTTTACCGCAAGATGCGGTTGTGCCAAAAACACCGGTTCAAACCACTTCACCCAAGTCAAAAGAAGAGCCTGCAAAGCTTGTTGAAGCTGATTTGGCCAAGCAATCGGCTGAAAAATCTGCCAAACCTAAGGCTGACGACAAAAAGAGTGACGCTCAAGCAACTGAGTCAACTCAGGCCAAAGAACAGCAGGGTGTTATTAAAACTCAAGCCAAGAAACAGCAATCTATTTGGATTTTGCGCCTTGTTGCCTATAAAAACAAAGAGATGGCCGAAGAAATGCGATCGCGTTTAAGTTATGACTATGAGGCATTTATCAAGTATTTTCCAAAAACTGACTATTATTCAGTCCGGATTGGACCTTATTTGGATGAAGCTCAGGCTAAGAAAGATCAAAATGAGTTGAATCGACTCTTACGCGTGAAGTCAGAATTGGTTAAAATTACACCTTCCTCGTTGTAAGATGCGTGTGATTGGTAAGTGGCTGGTATGGATATTTTCCCTATCAATGAGTTAACTTTTTTCAACAAATCGCTGCCCTTGGCAAGGTCTGTTGAATAAAGTTCTAGGAACTGGAGAGTTAAAATGTGCGGTATTGTTGGGGTCGTTGCAAATACACCTGTCAATCAAGAGATATATGATGCGCTAACGGTGCTTCAGCATCGTGGTCAAGATGCAGCGGGTATCGTTACCTGTGAAAAAGGCCGTCTCTATCAAAGAAAAGATAATGGCATGGTTAAAGATGTTTTCAGAACTCGACATATGCGCGATTTACATGGCGTGGTCGGGATTGGGCATGTCCGTTATCCCACTGCGGGCTCTAGTTCTAGTGCAGAAGCGCAGCCTTTCTATGTAAACTCTCCTTATGGAATAGTCATGGGGCACAATGGTAACTTAACCAATGCCGAGCAACTGACTAAAGAAATTTACGAACAAGATTTACGCCATCTAAATACCAATTCTGATTCAGAAGTCCTGTTGAATGTGTTTGCTCATGAACTTATGAAGCAGAAAAAATTATTCATTGATGCGGAAGATATTTTTAACGCCGTGCGCGGTGTTCATAAACGCGCAAAAGGTGGGTATGCTGCTGTGGGAATTATCCCCAGTATTGGTGTTTTTGCTTTCCGTGATCCGTTTGCTTTGCGTCCGATTGTGGTGGGCAAACGCGTCACTGAAATGGGTGTTGATTATATGGTGGCTTCAGAGTCGGTGGCTTTGGATGCGGCAGGTTATCAGTTAATGCGTGACCTAGACCCTGGTGAAGCGGTGGTGATTGCCAATGAAGGATTGATTCAATTTGAACAATGTGCGGCAAAACCACAATTAACGCCTTGTATATTTGAATATGTTTATTTTGCTCGTCCGGATTCCATGATTGATGGTGTTTCAGTTTACAAATCTCGTCTAAGAATGGGCGAGAAGCTGGCTTATCGAATCATGAAAGAATTTCCAGATAATGACATAGATGTGGTTATGCCCATTCCCGACACCAGCCGCACTTCTGCCTTAGAGTTGGCCACTATTCTCAATAAACCTTACCGCGAAGGTTTTATTAAAAATCGTTATATTGGCCGAACTTTTATTATGCCTGGGCAAACCCTGCGTAAAAAATCTGTGCGTCAAAAGTTAAATCCTGTGCCCTTAGAGTTTGAGGGTAAAAATGTATTATTGGTAGATGATTCTATTGTGCGCGGAACCACCTCGGGTGAAATCGTGCAAATGGCCAGAGATGCGGGTGCTAAGAAAGTGTATTTTGCTTCTGCCGCGCCTGCGGTTCGTTTTCCTTATGTTTATGGTATTGATATGCCTTCTGCCTCGGAGTTGGTGGCGAATGGACGAGATACCGCACAAATAGCAGAGTTTATTGGGGCAGATCGTTTGTTCTACCAAGATTTAGATGATTTGGTTGATGCCGTTGGTTTTGGCAACAAAGCCATTAAAGAGTTTGATACCAGTTGTTTCAGTGGTTGTTACATTACGGGCGACATTACACCTGAATATTTAGCATCGATTGATTCTTCTCGAAATGATCATGCTCAAGCCAAAAAGCAACAAGTTGCTCAAGAATCCGTTGGTATTCATAATGGCGATTCAGATGAAGACTGAGGCGTTTGAGTTAGAAACGCTCGCCATTCGCGCTGGATACACGCAAACGGCCGAGCTAGAAAATAGCGAGGCTATTTTTCCAACATCGAGCTTTAGATTTGCCTCAGCTCAGCAGGCGGCCGATCGTTTCAGCGGCGCTGAAAAGGGCAATGTTTACTCTCGTTTTACCAATCCAACCGTCCGAGCGTTTGAAAATCGTTTAGCCGCGATGGAAGGTGGAGAGTCTTGTGTTGCAACGGCTTCTGGCATGTCGGCTATTTTGAGTACCTTTATGGGGCACTTAAAAGCTGGTGACCATATTGTTTCTTCGCAAAGTATTTTCGGCACGACTAAAGTTTTGTTTACCAAGTATTTGGCAAAATTTGGGGTTGAAACAACCTTTGTCGCTTTAACTGACTTGCAAGCATGGGAAGCAGCCGTTCGTCCCAATACCAAAGCGTTTTTTTGTGAAACACCTTCTAATCCCTTAACGGAAATTGCAGATTTATCTGCTTTGTCTAAATTGGCTAAGGGCAAGAGTGTTTTATTGGTGGTTGATAATTGTTTTTGTACACCTGTACTACAAAAGCCCTTAGCCTTAGGTGCCGATTTGGTAATTCATTCAGCAACTAAGTTTTTAGATGGTCAGGGGCGTGGTATTGGTGGTGCAGTGGTTGGCTCTAGTGAATTGGTTGAAGAGCCAATCCGTGGGTTTATGCGCACCGCTGGCCCTACTATGAGTCCATTTAATGCTTGGATGTTTTTAAAAGGCTTGGAAACTTTGCCCGTTAGAATGGAAGCACACTGCCATAGAGCCCTAGCTTTGGCAGAGTGGTTAGAGCAGCATCCGGCAGTTGAGCAAGTTTTTTATCCCGGATTGCCTTCGCATCCCCAGTTTGAGTTAATGAAGAAACAGCAAACCGCTGCGGGTGGCCTGGTCAGTTTTCGAGTAAAAGGTGGGCGTGAAGCAGCCTGGAAAGTGGTGGATGCGACTCAGATGTTGTCGATTACCGCTAACTTGGGTGATGTAAAAACCAGTATTACCCATCCGGCAACCACAACGCACAGTCGAATTTCACCAGACGAAAGAGAGCGTTCGGGAATCACCGAAAATTTATTGCGTATTTCTGTCGGATTAGAATCTTTTGTGGATATTCAGGCAGATATTCAGCGTGGATTAGATTTAATCAGCCAATAATCTTGGTGTAAAAAGAAAAAGCGCCTTGCCGGCGCTTTTTTTGTAAACCAACTACAAAACGATTAAGTTATTTAGGCAGTTGGATTTCAGTTTGTTTTTTGGCTCTGAAGATGACACAAGTTTTGCCGATGCTTTGAACCAATTGCGATTGTGTTTGAGCAACGATATGTTCGATGATTTCTTTACGGTCATCTTTTTCGCCAATGGCAATTTTAATTTTTAAAAGCTCATGATGCTCAAGCGAAGATTCTAATTCTTCCATTAAGCTTTCAGTCACCCCTTTACTCCCAATGATAATAATAGGGTTTAAACCGTGGGCGATACCGCGCAAAAATTTAACTTGGGACGGGGTAAGGTTTTTTTGATTCGACATTGAAATTCCAAAGTAAGTCGTTATAAAAATAATATTCTATAGGAAAATCTCATTATGGCGAGAAGTAAATCGAGTGCTGGGTGGCTAAAAGAGCATTTTGATGACTATTATGTCAACAAAGCCAAGCAAGAGGGTTGGCGTTCTCGAGCCATTTATAAATTACAAGAAATAGACGAGAAAGACCATTTATTTAAACCAGGGATGGTGGTCATAGATTTGGGCGCTGCGCCAGGCGGTTGGTCGCAATGGACCAGTCACAAGGTGGGTAGCAAAGGCGAGGTGTTCGCACTGGATATTTTGCCGGTTGAACCTTTTGCGGGTGTGACCTTTATTCAAGGCGATTTTCAAGAAGATGAGGTGTTTCAAAACTTAATTGACAGCTTGGGTGGCCGTGAAGTGGATTTGGTGATGTCGGACATGGCGCCCAATATGAGCGGTAATCCGGGCGTGGATATCCCCAGAGCGATGTACTTGGTGGAGTTGTCAGTCGATTTGGCAGATCAAGTATTGAAAACAGGTGGAGATTTACTGATGAAAGTTTTTCAAGGTGAAGGGTATGATGCTTTGCTGAAAGATTTAAAGCAGAAGTATCAAACGGTCATTACCCGCAAGCCTAAAGCTTCGCGTCCTCGCAGTAAAGAGATTTATGTGTTGGCAAGGCGTAAACTGTAGAGTCAACCCTTGAGGCCAGTTCATAATATATTCAGCATTGTATTAGTAAACTCTAATGAACTATAAGTAAAATTTATCTTAAATTATGGTAAAGTTTCAATTTATTGAAATTGAATTTTTGAAAGGAATTCTATGAAAAATGATATGTTGAAAAACATTTTGATTTGGACTGTGGTCGCAACAGTGATGATGTCCATTTTTAATCATTTCAGTGGCCAACAATTATCGTCACGCTCTCAGTTAGCTTATTCGGACTTTATTGATCAAGTTCGTCAAGGTGGCGTGAGTCAAGTGTCAATTGAAGGTTCAACCATTCGTGGTGCCTACACGAACGGTCAAGCATTCACCACTTACAATCCAGGTGACCCAGGTTTGATGGGTGATCTACTGGATAATAAAGTCGTCGTTAATGCTCAGCCTCCTGAGCAGCAAAGTGTTTTGATGCAGATTTTCATTTCATGGTTCCCAATGTTGTTATTGATTGGAATATGGATATTCTTTATGCGCTCCATGGGCGGCGGCCTGGGTGGAAAGGGCGGCCCAATGTCGTTTGGTAAGTCAAAAGCCAAAATGCTGACGGATGATCAAGTTAAAGTCACCTTGGATGATGTTGCTGGTGCTGATGAAGCCAAAGAAGAAGTGGGTGAAATTGTTGATTTCTTAAAAGACCCCGAAAAATATCAAAACCTAGGCGGAAATATTCCGCGTGGCGTTTTGATGGTGGGACCACCAGGAACTGGTAAGACACTTTTGGCAAAAGCCATTGCGGGTGAAGCGAAAGTGCCCTTCTTCAGTATTTCAGGTTCAGACTTTGTAGAAATGTTTGTTGGGGTTGGGGCTTCTCGTGTTCGTGACATGTTTGAACAGGCTAAAGCCCATGCGCCTTGCATCATCTTTATCGATGAAATCGATGCCGTAGGTCGTAGTCGTGGTGCTGGCATGGGCGGTGGTAATGATGAGCGTGAACAAACGCTAAACCAAATGTTGGTTGAGATGGATGGTTTTGAAGGAAATGAAGGGGTTATCGTTATCGCAGCGACTAACCGTGCAGACGTTTTAGACCCTGCCTTACTGCGCCCTGGTCGTTTCGATCGTCAAGTCACTGTTGGTTTACCCGATGTGCGTGGTCGCGAGCAGATTTTAAAAGTACATATGCGAAAAGTACCTTTAGATCCTGGTGTCAAACCCGCTATGATTGCTCGAGGAACCCCAGGGTTTTCGGGTGCTGACTTGGCTAACCTAGTTAACGAAGCGGCGTTATTTGCAGCCAGAAATAACGATAAGATAGTGACTCAGGCTCACTTTGAAAAAGCGAAAGACAAAATCCTCATGGGTGTCGAGCGTAAATCGATGGTCATGAGCGAAGAAGAGAAAAAGTTAACGGCCTATCATGAAGCTGGGCACGCCATTATCGGTTTCTTAGTGCCAGAGCATGATCCCGTTTATAAAGTCAGTATTATGCCGCGTGGTAGAGCCTTGGGTGTCACCATGTATTTGCCCTTAGAAGATTCTTATTCGTATTCTAAGCGTAAGCTAGAAAGCCAGCTCTCAAGTTTGTATGGCGGTCGTATTGCAGAAGAAATGATTTTTGGTGCAGAAGCCGTAACCACCGGTGCCAGCAACGACATTATGCGTGCAACTCACATTGCTCGTAATATGGTGACCAAGTGGGGCTTGTCTGAGTCTTTAGGTCCATTGATGTACGAAGAAGATGACAATGGTTCAATTATGGGGTCATCTCGTAACGCCAATGTATCTGGTGAAATTTCTAAAGAAATTGACTTAGAAATTCGTAAGTTTATTGATCGTAACTACCAGCGCTCACAAAAGCTCCTGGAAGATAATATTGATATCTTGCATGCAATGGCAGACGCTTTGATGACCTATGAAACGATTGATGCAGATCAGGTCAAGAACTTAATGAACAGACAGCCACCCGGTGAACCTAAAGAATGGCATGAAATGAATCGTGAAGATCATTCTGATAAGAATGATAGCGGCAGTGTTGCTGCTCAAGATGAGAAAGCAACTCAAACTGAAGTCGAATCTCCTAAAACGGTGGATATTGACGGCGCGACAGATGTTAAATTAAGCTAAACCTTTTAGCGTTAGCAATTTAGCCCCAGCAATGGGGCTTTTTTATGGATGAAATTCAAGATGCATAATAACAAGCAAGCTTTACCTTTGGTAATGGGAATCCTGAATGTCACGCCAGATTCCTTTTCGGATGGTGGTAAAACTGTCGATCGAGACTCGGTGATTAGAGCAGCAGAAATGATGGCAAAATCAGGTGCTGATTTGATTGATATAGGTGGAGAATCAACCAGGCCTGGTGCCAATATTGTTTCAGTAGACGAAGAATTAGCGCGGGTTTTACCGGCGATGGATTGGATTAGAGAAGCTTGTGATTTACCGATTTCTATCGACACCTACAAAACAGAAGTGATGCGTGAAGTGCTTTCTAAGGGTGTTTGGATGATTAATGATGTCAATGCTTTGCAAGCTCCAGGAGCGCTAGAGTTATTGGCTCAGCATGATGTTAAAGTTTGTTTAATGCATAAGCAGGGCACGCCACAGACCATGCAGGCAAGCCCCTCTTATGAAAATGTGGTTGAAGAGGTGATGAGTTTTCTGAAGAATCGACTGGAAAAATGTCAGGAATCAGGGCTTCAACTCAGTAACATTTGTGTAGATCCTGGATTTGGCTTTGGTAAAACATTACAACATAATGTAGAATTATTCGGCTCTTTAGAAGTTTTTCAGCAGTTAAATTGCCCTGTCTTGGTCGGGGTTTCACGAAAGTCTATGATTGGCGCGCTCCAAAAGATGGATCTCAATGAATCAAGGTTAGCGGGTTCGCTTGCGGCAGCCATAGTTGCCATGCAAAAAGGCGCTCAGATTCTAAGGGTGCATGATGTGCCAGAAACCTTGCAAGCTCTAAGAGTAGCTTCGGCGTTGGGTTTGCATAATTAACAGAAATTAGGGTGTTATGAAAAAAAAATATTTTGGCACAGACGGTATTCGTAATCGTGTGGGCAAGGGAATGATTCGTCCAGACCAGATTTTGAAGCTGGGATGGGCTACGGGTAAAGTCATTAAAAAACACGGTGAAAAATCAGTCCTAATCGGCAAAGATACTCGAATATCTGGCTATATGTTTGAATCAGCTCTTGAAGCAGGCTTTATTTCGGCAGGCATAGATGTTTATTTGGTGGGTCCTATGCCAACCCCTGCAATCGCTTACTTAACCCAAACATTTCATTGTGATGCCGGCATAGTCATCAGTGCTTCACATAATCCGCATTATGATAACGGTATTAAGTTCTTTTCTGCGAAGGGATTAAAAATTTCAGATGAGATAGAATTAGAGGTTGAGTCAGCTTTTGAAGGCGAAATAGAAACCGTGTCTTCAGAGCTTCTTGGAAAAGCGCGAAGAATTGACGATGCTGCGGGGCGGTATATTGAATTTTGTAAAAGTACCTATCATGCGCAAAGAAAACTGGATGGTTTTAAAATTGTATTAGACTGTGCCAATGGTGCGACTTATCATGTGGCCCCCTCGGTGTTTCAAGAGTTGGGTGCGGAAGTCATCGAAATGGGTGTTTCCCCCAATGGTCTAAATATCAATTTGGGGTGTGGTGCGACTGATTTGGCGGCTTTGCAACAAAAAGTGTTGTCCAGTTCTGCTGATCTTGGCATTGCTTATGACGGCGACGGAGATCGCGTCATGATGGTTTCGGGTTCAGGTCGAATTTTGGATGGCGATGCCTTGTTATATCTTTTGGCGGTGTATGCCAAAAAACCAGTTAGGGGTGTTGTTGGAACCCTGATGACGAATATGGGTTTAGAAAATGCCCTTAAAGAAAAAAATATAGACTTTGTTCGTACCCAGGTTGGGGATCGTTATGTCATGGAAGCCTTAATGGCTCGGGATTGGCAGTTGGGTGCAGAATCTTCAGGACATGTACTGTCTTTGGATAAAACAACAACAGGCGATGGCATTATTGCTTCCTTGCAGGTGATGGCAATTATTGTGAATCAGTCCAAAACCTTGGATGAACTCATTGCACCTATGCAAGTTTATCCGCAAGTTTTGATCAATGTTCATGTTAAAGATAAGTCTGGCTTTGAGCGTAATCAAGCATTACGAGCTGCAGTTGAGCAAGTTGAAGCAGAGATGTTGGGCAAGGGTAGGGTGTTGTTAAGAGCGTCTGGAACTGAATCTTTAATTCGAGTGATGATTGAGGGTGAGGATGCAAAACTGATACAAAATTTAGCAGAAAGATTGGCTAAATTGGTTGAAACAGAATTTTCATAAATTTGTCAATATTGTAATTTATAAAATTAAAAGCTAATATAGCGGGAATTTTTGTGTCGGAGACAAACTCATGAGAAAACCATTTGTAGCTGGAAACTGGAAAATGCATGGTTCAAAAGCCTCTATTAAAGATTTAATGACAGGTTTAAATGCAAAGTCTGGCCTAATTGGTGATGTGACTGTGGCTATTTGTCCACCTGCGGTTTATTTGGATTACACCCATAAATGTTTAGCAGGTGATGGAATTTTTGTCGGAGCTCAAAATATGTGCCAAGTTCCAGGGCAAGGTGCTTATACTGGCGAACTGTCGGCAAGCATGTTGAAAGACTGTGGCTGTCAATATGTTATTCTAGGACATTCGGAACGACGCGCTATTTATGGCGAAACAGATGCTCTAATAGCGGAAAAAGTAAGTGTTGCATTAGATTCTGGTTTAACCCCAATTTTGTGTGTAGGTGAAACGCTGGAAGAGCGTGAAGCTAATCAGGTTGAGTCAGTGATTGGTCGTCAACTAGATGCGGTTTTAAATAAAGTAGGTATTGATAAGTTTTCTGCAATTGTCATCGCTTACGAGCCTGTTTGGGCCATTGGCACAGGTAAGACAGCTTCTTCTGCTCAGGCTCAAGAGGTGCATGCATTTATTCGTGGTAAATTAGCTGGGTTAAATCCAGCAGTAGCAGAAAAAGTTATAATTCAATACGGTGGTAGCGTAAAGCCAGATAATGCCAAAGAGTTATTTGGTCAGCCAGATATCGATGGTGGTTTAATTGGTGGGGCTTCACTAAACGCAGATGACTTTATGGCCATCTGTCAAGCAGCAGGGGCTTAAGATGTTTCAAATTATTTTGGCAATTCATTTAATAATTGCTTTTGTATTGGTTGTGTTAGTAATGCTGCAACAGGGTAAAGGCGCTGACGCTGGTGCTAACTTTGGTGGTGGATCTTCACAGAGTGTTTTCGGCAGTAGCGGTGGCAGCTCATTTATGCTGAAAGTCACCGTTTTAGTGGCGTCATTATTTTTTGTAACCAGTCTGACACTTGCCTATTTGGGTGCGGAACAAGCCAAGGGTTATGAAAGTGTTATTAAGAAAATAGAACAACCTGTTGAACCAGCGAAATCTAATTCGCCAGTGGTTCCAGAATAAAATTTAATTTTAAAGCCGATGTGGTGAAATTGGTATACACGCTACCTTGAGGTGGTAGTGGCTTAAGGCTGTGCCGGTTCGAGTCCGGCCATCGGCACCATACATTGCTCCTAGTTGTTATACTAGGGGTTTATCTCAATCGATTACAGTGATTGTAATTTGTTAACACCTAGGAACGCTCCTAGCTAGATGAGGTCGAAAACCAATGCTAGAAAATTATTTACCAGTTCTCGTGTTTATCGTGCTTGGTGCTCTTTTTGGTCTTGGTCCAATTATCATTGGATTCATTCTAGGACCTAACAAACCTGACTCAGAAAAAAACTCACCTTATGAGTGTGGCTTCGAAGCCTTTGAAGATGCGCGTATGAAGTTTGACGTGCGCTTCTATCTTGTTGCAATTTTATTTATCATCTTTGACTTGGAAATCGCATTTTTATTTCCATGGGCCATTGTTCTCGATGAAATCGGAACTTTTGGCTTGTTGGCTATGGGTGTGTTTTTAACCATCCTTGTCGTTGGATTTATTTACGAGTGGAAGAAAGGAGCGCTAGAGTGGGAATAGAAGGCGTTTTAAAGGAAGGTGTTGTCACCACATCCGCTGACAAACTAATTAACTGGGCGCGTACAGGTTCTTTGTGGCCCATGACATTTGGATTGGCATGTTGTGCGGTTGAAATGATGCATGCGGGTGCTTCACGCTACGATTTAGACCGTTTTGGGATTATTTTTAGACCCAGTCCGCGTCAGTCTGATGTCATGATTGTTGCAGGAACTTTGGTGAATAAGATGGCGCCTGCATTGCGTAAAGTTTACGATCAGATGGCTGAGCCTAGATGGGTAATTTCCATGGGATCTTGTGCGAACGGCGGGGGTTACTATCATTATTCTTACTCTGTTGTTCGTGGATGCGATCGTATCGTGCCTGTTGATGTCTATGTGCCAGGATGCCCTCCAACGGCTGAAGCCCTTTTATATGGTATTGTTCAGTTGCAAAATAAGATAAAGCGTACCAATACAATCGCCCGCTAGAGAAAGAGATTTGCTATGAAACAGTCGATTTTAGATTTACAGAAAGAAGTTGCCAGTGTGCTAGCAAGCTCGCTTGTTAACTCAGTGGTTAATTTGGATGAATTGACCATTGAACTAAAGCCAGATATGGCCTTAGAAGCGATGGATACGCTTAAAACGCAATTAAAGTTTGAACAGATGGTTGATTTGTGTGGTGTTGATTATCTAGCCTACGGAAAAGCAAATTGGGAAACCTTTGGTGCCGCCAATACTGGTTACAGCCGTGGCGTGTTCGATTTTGCAGAAGAGGAGTCTGATCAGGACTTAATGCAACCTCGAAGATTTGCGGTTGTGTATCATTTATTGTCCGTTGAAAGAAACTTACGACTTCGTGTGAAAGTCTATCCTGATGATACGGCTATGCCAGTCGTTCCGTCAGTGGTTTCTGTTTGGAATTGCGCAAATTGGTTTGAGCGTGAAGCATTTGATTTGTTTGGTATTATTTTTAGTGGACACCCTGATTTGCGCCGTATTTTGACAGACTATGGTTTTGTCGGACACCCACTCAGAAAAGATTTCCCGTTGACTGGTCATGTCGAAATGCGTTATGACGCTGAAAAAGAGCGCGTTGTCTATGAACCTGTTTCAATTGAAAACCGTGTTAATGTCCCACGCGTGATTCGCGCGAACGAAGTTTGATGCAAGAACGGAGACTATAGGAAAACATTATGTCTGAAATTCGTAACTATACGCTTAACTTTGGTCCGCAACATCCCTCTGCGCATGGTGTGTTGCGTCTTGTACTAGAGTTGGATGGTGAAACTATTGTTCGCTCCGATCCGCATATCGGTTTGCTTCATAGAGGCACTGAAAAGCTTGTGGAGTATAAGCCGTTTAATCAATCCATTGGTTATATGGACCGTCTAGATTATGTTTCTATGATGGCTAACGAACATGCTTATGTTATGGCCATTGAAAAAATGTTGGGCGTTGAAGTCCCTGAGCGTGCTCAATATATTCGTGTCATGTTCGATGAAATTACTCGTGTACTAAACCATTTGATGTGGTTGGGCGCTCATGCATTGGACATTGGGGCGATGACGGTATTCTTGTATGCTTTCCGTGAGCGTGAAGACTTAATGGATTGCTATGAAGCTGTTTCTGGTGCGCGTATGCATGCTACCTATTACCGTCCGGGTGGGGTTTACCGTGATTTACCAGACACCATGGCGAAATATCAAGAGTCTAAATGGCATTCTGGTAAAAATTTAGACCAACTTAATGAAACCCGTGAAGGATCGTTGTTGGATTTTATTGAAGCCTTTACGCAGCGTTTCCCAGGTTACATTGATGAGTATGAAACACTCTTAACTGATAATCGTATCTGGAAACAAAGAACTGTGGATATTGGCATTGTTTCCCCTGAGCGTGCATTGCAACTTGGTTTCACGGGGCCTATGTTAAGAGGTTCTGGAATTGCTTGGGATTTACGCAAAAAACAACCTTATGAAGTTTATGATCGTCTAGATTTTGATATTCCTGTCGGGGTTACCGGTGATTGTTATGATCGTTATTTGGTTCGTGTTGCTGAAATGCGTGAATCTAATAAAATCATTAAACAGTGTGTTGCTTGGTTAAAGGCCAATCCAGGACCAGTGATGAGCGCTGACCATAAAGTGGCTCCGCCTTCTCGTGAAGATGCTAAGTCAAATATGGAAGCCTTAATTCACCACTTCAAATTGTTCACAGAAGGTTATACCGTACCTAACAGCGAGGTTTATTCTGCTGTTGAACATCCAAAAGGTGAGTTTGGTATTTATATGGTTTCAGATGGGGCAAATAAACCTTATCGCATGAAAGTTCGTGCGCCCGGTTTTGCACATCTTGCTGCTTTAGATGAAATGGCTAAAGGGCATATGATTGCAGATGTGGTTGCCATTATTGGTACACAAGATATCGTATTTGGAGAGGTAGATCGATGAGTTCAGAAGCTATGATCCAAGGTTCCGTCAAAGAAAGAATCGATCGTTGGATTTCGCATTATCCTGCAGATCAAAAAGTTTCTGCAGTGATGCCAGCATTGCGTATTGTGCAAGAAGAAAATGGTGGTTACTTAACCACTGAATTGATGAATGAAGTGGCTGCTTATCTAGACATGCGCCCAATTGCGGTTTATGAAGTGGCAACCTTTTATTCAATGTATGAACACAAGCCTGTCGGTAAACACAAACTGGCCTTGTGTACCAATATTTCTTGTATGCTGCGTGGTAGTGATGAAATTTTAGAGTACCTAGAAAAGAAATTAGGTGTTCATGTGGGTGAAGTCACTGAAGATGGACTTTTCTCAATTAAAAAAGTTGAATGCTTAGGTGCCTGCGGTGGCGCACCTGCCATGATGGTGGGTAAAGATTATTACGAGAATCTAACAGAAGCTTCTGTTGATGAATTGTTGGAGGCGTTAGCAAAATGATTCCACAAAATGAATGTTGTTATCGTCTAAACCATTTAGAAAACTCTTGGGATATTGAAACCTACATGGCCAATGGCGGTTACGCTGTTTGGAAACAAGTTTTAGCAGGTGAAATTACGCCTCAAGAAATTATTGAAGAAGTTAAAGCCTCAGGTATTCGTGGCCGTGGGGGAGCAGGTTTCCCAACAGGCTTGAAGTGGAGCTTTATGAATCGTAATGCGCCAGGCCCCAAATACATTCTGTGTAACTCAGATGAAGGTGAACCTGGTACTTTCAAAGATCGTGACATTATTCGCTATAACCCTCATCAATTGGTTGAGGGGATGATGATTGCTGGCTATGTCATTGGTGCCTGTGCAGGTTATAACTACATTCGCGGCGAATTCTGGGAACCTTACAAGCGTTTTGACAATGCGATTAACCAAGCCCGTGAATTAGGTTTGTTGGGTAAGAACATATTAGGTTCAGGTTTCGATTTTGATCTTTATACCCATTTGGGCGCGGGTGCTTACATTTGTGGTGAAGAAACTTCTTTAATTGAATCTTTAGAAGGTAAGAAAGGTTTGCCAAGATTTAAGCCGCCTTTCCCAGCCAGTTATGGTTTATACGGTAAACCGACCACCATTAACAACACTGAAACGCTTGCTTCTATCCCAATGATTTTGGCAAAAGGTGGTGAATGGTTTAATGATTTAGGTGTTCAAAATGCAGGCGGCACTAAATGCTATGCAGTTTCTGGGCATGTTAATAATCCAGGTAACTTTGAAGTTCGTATGGGTACCCCCTTTAAAGACCTCTTGGAACTGGCAGGTGGCGTTTGGAAGGGCCGCAAACTAAAGGCGGTTATTCCTGGTGGTGCCTCAACAGCGGTTTTACCGGCTGACAAAGCCATGGCCATGAATATGGATTATGACTCCATTGCCAAAGCAGGGTCTTTCTTGGGGGCTGGATCAGTCATCATCATGGATGAAACCACCGATATGGTTAAAGTGCTAGAGCGCTTATCTTGGTTTTATCATGAAGAGTCTTGTGGTCAGTGTACCCCTTGTCGTGAAGGAACTGGCTGGATGTATCGTGTTGTGCATCGTATCGCGCAAGGTAAAGGTCGCCCAGAAGATTTAGAATTACTGAAAGGAACGACTGGCAAAATCATGGGTCATGTTATTTGCGGACTCGGTGATGCAGCGACCATTCCTGTCTCTAGTTTCATAGAACAATTTGAAAATGAGTTCCTGCATTACATAGAGCACGGTTGTAGCATTTTTGATAAGCAGTAAGTAAAGACTGGCGAAAATGGGTGTAAAGCCCCATCCACAATAAATTAGGTTTTAGATATGGTCAAAATAGAGATTAATGGACAAGTTGTCGAAGCGCATGAAGGCGATATGTTGATAGATGTTGCTGATCAAGCACAGATTTCTATCCCGCGTTTTTGTTACCACAAAAAACTGTCCATCGCTGGTAATTGCCGTATGTGTTTGGTTGAAGTTGAAGGTGCTTGGAAACCTTTGCCAGCCTGTGCAACACCGGTTACTGACGGTATGAAAGTTCATACCAAATCTGCTAAGGCGATTGCAGCGCAAAAGTCTGTTATGGAGTTTTTACTAATCAACCATCCATTGGATTGCCCGATTTGCGATCAGGGTGGTGAGTGTGAATTGCAAGATGTTGCTATGGATTATGGCGATGATGTATCGCGTTACAGCGAACCTAAGAGAATTTTAGGTGATCGTAATGTGGGCTCGCTGATTCAAACAGATATGACCCGTTGTATTCACTGCACTCGTTGTGTCCGTTTTGGCCAAGAAATTGCCGGAATGATGGAACTGGGGGCAACTGGTCGTAGCGAGTTTATGCAAATTGGTACTTTTATTGAGGGTGCGATTGTTTCTGAATTATCAGGTAACATGATTGATATTTGCCCAGTAGGTTCATTAACTTCTAAGCCATTCCGTTACACAGCCAGATCTTGGGAATTAACAGCTCACAAATCCATTGCTCCGCATGATTCGGTGGGGTCAAACATTATCGTGCATTGCAAAAATGGAGAAGTGAAGCGTGTCGTGCCCGACGAAAACGAAGCGATTAATGAAGTTTGGATATCGGATCGCGATCGTTTTTCTTATGAAGCCATTAATTCTGAATCGCGTTTAAAGCAACCTATGATTAAAAAGAATGGCGTTTGGTCCGAAGTAGATTGGGAAACGGCTCTAGCCTTTACCGTTGATAAACTGAATACAGTTGCAGATAAATCAGAGATTGGCGTTTTAGCGTCTCCAAATTCAACTCTTGAAGAATTAGCGTTGTTGAAGAAGTTTACTAATACGCTTGGGACTAAAAATACCGAAACACGACTAAAGCAAGTCGATTTCAGTATGGATTCTCTAGGTTTCTTTACCCCTAAGTTAAATCATACTTTCCCAGAAGTTGAGCAACTAAAGTCGGTTTTATTAGTGGGTTCATATCTTAGAAAAGAATTACCTTTATTGAACCATCGCGTGCGCAAGGCTCAGCTAAATGGTGCTCAGGTTTTCACGATTAATCCTGAAAAGTTTGATGTTAACTTTGATTTAAAACATGAGTTATTTGCACAGGACTACATAGGCTTATTGGCACAAGTGGCTAAATCTGCTGCAAATGCGGCTAAAAATGACCAGGCCTGGTTAAATTCCGTGACTGTGAGTGCAGAATCTGATGCCATAGCCGCACATTTGAAAGCCAATGCGGCTAAAGCTTCTATTATGGTGGGTCAAATTGCGTCTTCTGATCTGCAATATGGTTTGATTTTGAAGTTATCGCAAGTCATTGCTAAGGCTACAGGCGCTGTCTTAAGTGTATTACCTTTTGCCGCGAATGAAGTGGGTTCACATCTGGTTGAATTCTTGCCAAAAGACGGTTTGAATACGGTTCAAATGATTTCAAAACAATTGCCAGCTTATATTAATTTCGGCATTGAGCCAGAACACGATTGCCAAGAAGGGGATTTGGCTCTAAAAGCCATGCAAAACGCTGATTTAGTTATTAACTTTACGGCTTTTGATACGCCGACTCAAAGAGAATATGCAGATGTGTTGTTACCGATAGCAACTTTTGCTGAAACTGCCGGTACTTTTGTAAATGCTCAAGGTTTAAAACAGTCTTTTAAACCAGCTGCAACACCGATTGGTGATTCAAAACCGGCTTGGAAGATTTTGCGTGTTTTAGGTAATATGTTGAATTTTGAAGGATTTGATTATACCCATACTAACCAAATCTTTGCAGAAGTTAATGGTCAAGCTAAGACAGTAAATTTTGCTGAATTAAAAACAGAGTTGGTAAATCATGCACCTGTTATGCCAAGTTATCGTTTATACGGTATTTATAGTGTAGATGTTTTAGTCAGAAGATCACCTGCGTTGCTTGCTACGCCAGATGCACAAGCTGTGCCTGTAACTCAGTAATAGAGAGAAATATATGTTTAATTCTTTACAATCTTGGTTGGCTGGCTTTTTATTTGATTGGTTGGCTATTTTAATCACTTTGGTTATTCAGGCTGTAGCGGTTGTGTTGCCGATTATGTTAACGGTTGCCTGGTTAACTTATGCTGAGCGTAAGGTCATCGGGTATATGCAGGTGCGTATGGGTCCTAACCGAGTTGGGCCAGGTGGTTGGCTGCAGCCGATTGCTGACGCTTTAAAGCTAATGACTAAGGAAATCATTTTTCCTGCGCAATCTAATAAATTTTTATTTATTCTAGCCCCTATTTTAGCCATAGTGCCAGCCATAGCCGTTTGGGCAGTAATCCCTTTTTCTGAGGGTGTGGTTGTTGCTGATATTAATGCAGGCATTTTATATGTATTGGCTGTTTCATCAATTCTAGTTTACGGTGTTATCATTGCGGGGTGGGCATCTAACTCTAAATATGCATTTTTAGGTGCCTTGCGTGGTTCAGCTCAAAAAATCTCTTATGAAATCGCCATGGGCTTTGCGCTGGTTACTGTTTTAATGATTGCAGGCAGCATGAATTTAACCGATATCGTCAATGGACAAAAAGGCGGCATTTGGCACTGGTATTTGTTGCCTTTGCTGCCTATGTTTTTTGTTTATTTCATTTCAGGTTTTGCAGAAACTAACCGTACGCCTTTTGACGTTGTTGAAGGTGAAGCTGAAATTGTTGCCGGTTTCCATGTTGACTATGCAGGGATGACTTTTGGGGTCTTCATGTTGGCAGAATACGCCATGATGATTCTCATTTCATTCATGACATCTATAATGTTCTTGGGGGGATGGTTGTCTCCTTTTGAAGGTATTCCATTTTTAGAGGCCTTGTTTTCTTGGGTACCGCAATTAGCATGGTTGTCTATCAAAGTCGCATTTTTATTGTTCTTGTTTTTATGGTTCCGTGCGACTTTCCCACGCTACCGTTATGACCAGATTATGCGTTTAGGGTGGAAGGTATTTATTCCTCTCACGATTCTATGGGTGTTTGTAGTGGGCATCATGCAATATGTCCAACTTGGACCTTGGTTTAATTAAGGGCTTTTATCAATGATTACTTTTATCAAACATCAAGTAAAGACCTTTGGATTAATTGAATTATTTAAAGGTTTGGCTATCACTGGTAAGTATCTTTTTAAGAAAAAGATTACGGTTCGTTACCCAGAAGAAAAAACCCCTTTGTCGAATCGATTCAGAGGTCATCACGCGTTACGCCGCTATGCAAATGGTGAAGAGCGTTGTATCGCTTGTAAATTGTGTGAGGCGGTTTGCCCTGCGAATGCCATTACCATCGAAGCTGAAGAGCGTTCAGACGGAACTCGTAGAACAACGCAATATGATATCGACATGTTCAAATGCATCTATTGTGGTTTTTGTGAAGAAGCCTGCCCAGTCGATGCCATCGTTGAAACCCGTGTTTTCGAATATGAATTCCATGAAAGAGGACCACATATTGTTACTAAAGAACACTTGTTAGCGTTTGGTGACGAGCATGAGGCTCAAATAGCAGCAGATAGAGCTGCAGATGCTAAGTATCGCTAATCTAGAAAGAGAAAATTTATGAGTTTTGAACAAATTGTTTTTTATTTACTGGCATTTGTAGCAGTTGTTTCAGGTTTGATGATGATTAGTATTAAAAATCCTGTTAAAGCTGCTTTGTGGTTGGTGTTGGCATTTATATCAACAGCGGGTATTTGGATTTTGGCTCAAGCTGAATTTTTAGGGCTTGTGTTGATTCTGGTGTATGTTGGCGCTGTTATGGTTTTATTCTTGTTTGTTGTCATGATGATTGATATTAATTTAGCGGTCATGAAAGAAGGTTTTACACGTTATTTACCCCTTGGCGTGGTGGCGTCATTAGCTATATTTGGTTTGATGATGCTAGTGCTTGGTCCTGAGCGGTTTGGTTTAGAGCATTATGCAGCACCAGAAAGAGTTGCGGCTAATTTTAGTAATACTGAAGCCTTGGGTATTCCTCTATATACAACTCATGCTTATGCCTTTATTTTGGCAGCTGTATTGCTATTAGTTGGTATTGTAGCGGCGATTACCTTAACACTTCGTCGTCGTCCAAACAGTGAAGTGCTATACCAAGACATTGATAAACAAGTTAAGACGCTTGCAAAAGATCGTTTCCGTATGGTCAAGATGGACGCAACGGTTGAAAAGTCCATTGAAGCGCAGGAGAAAGCATAATGATTGCATTATCGGATTATCTTATTTTTGGCGCAGTGTTGTTTATGATCAGCATGGCAGGCATTTTCTTAAATCGTAAGAATATTATTATTTTATTAATGGCTATCGAATTATTGTTGTTAGCGGTTAATACCAATCTTGTTGCCTTTTCAAGTTACTTGAATGATGTCACTGGACAAATATTTGTGTTTTTCATTTTAACGGTCGCCGCGGCAGAAGCAGCGATAGGTTTGGCTATTATTGTATTAGTCTTCCGTAAACAAAATAGCATCAATGTTGATGATATTGGTTCTCTAAAAGGGTAGTCGTCGAATGTTTTTAAAATTTATTTTAACCATTATCCTTTTGTCCCCACTATTTGGTGCGATGGCTGCGGGATTATTTGGTCGTCAAATTGGTCGTAAAGGTGCGCATGTCGTAACAATCTTTGGTGTTGCGGTTTCTACTGTGTTATCAATGTATGTGTTCTATTTGTTCGTGCTGCAAAATGCAGAGCCCTACAATGTTAATGTTTATCATTGGTTTGTGAGCGATGGAGTTCATTTTTCGATAGGTTACATGATTGATAGCCTGTCAGCGACGATGATGTTGGTGGTAACATTTGTATCCTTAATGGTTCATATTTATACGATTGGTTATATGGATCACGATGAAGATTATGATCACCACGATGCCTATTACCAAAGATTCTTCAGTTATATTTCTTTGTTTACTTTCTCAATGTTGTCATTGGTTATGGCAAACAATTTCTTGCAGCTGTTTTTTGGTTGGGAAGCAGTAGGCTTAGTGTCTTATTTGTTGATTGGTTTCTACATGAAGCGCGAATCGGCTATTCAGGCTAATTTAAAGGCCTTTTTGGTGAACCGTGTGGGTGATTTTGGTTTTATCTTAGGTATTGCCGTGGTATTCGTTTACTTTAATACGATGGATTATCAAGAGTTTTTTGCAGGACTCAATGATCATAAGGGTACGATGATTACTGTATGGCCAGGCGTTGAGTGGTCTATGATTACGGTAATGGCCATCTTGTTATTTATTGGTGCTATGGGTAAATCTGCGCAAATGCCTTTGCATGTGTGGTTACCAGAATCAATGGAAGGTCCAACCCCAATTTCTGCTTTGATTCACGCGGCAACAATGGTTACAGCGGGTATCTTCATGGTTGCGCGTTTGTCGCCCGCTTACGAATTATCTGAAACAGCTTTGAGTGTGGTTTTAATTGTGGGCGCAACAACAGCTTTCATGATGGGGATGTTAGGCTTAATTCAAAATGACATTAAGCGTGTAGTTGCTTACTCAACCTTATCTCAGTTGGGTTATATGACCGCTGCATTAGGTGTGTCAGCCTATTCAATGGCAATGTTCCATGTATTAACACATGCATTCTTTAAAGCACTGCTTTTCCTTGCGGCAGGTTCTGTCATCATTGCAATGCACCATAAACAAGATATTCGTGAGATGGGAGGGCTTAAGAAGTATATGCCCATCACTTACTGGTCTTTATTGATTGGATCTCTAGCATTAATAGGATTCCCAGGCTTTTCAGGATTCTTCTCTAAGGACGGGATCTTATTGTCAGTCGGTCAAAGTGAGTTATTTGGTTCAACCTATGCAATGACTTTATTAATGATTGGCGTTTTCGTAACGGCTTTCTATAGCTTTAGAATGTTCTTTATCGTTTTCCATGGTCAAGAAAGTGAATATGTCCGTACCCATCAGATTAAGGAATCTCCATGGGTTGTTACTGTGCCTTTGATTATGTTGGCTATTCCCGCCGCAATAATGGGGCTACCAATGATTGGACCTATTTTGTCAGGTGAGTATTTTGCAAATGCAATTACAGTTCTGCCTGAACATGATGTTATGAAAGCAGTTTATGAGTCTTACCATGGTGTCTTTGGAATGATTTTGCATGGCTTTATGTCTCCGCCTGTTTGGTTAGCCTTGGGTGGATTAGGTTTGGCTTGGTTCTTCTATATGAAGCGCCCTGATTTACCGGTTAAATTGGCTAATGCATGCCCTAGAGGTAAGTACATACTGGATAATGCTTATGGTTTTGACCGCTTAAATGAAATTGTTTTTGTTGACGGTGGTCGTAAATTAGGTGCATTTTTCTCTAGCAGCGTTGACCGTAAAATCATTGATGTTGGTATGGTGACGAATACCTTTATGTCTGTATACAATGCTGCAGGTGTATTGCGTCAAGGTCAAACAGGGTTTTTATACCATTATGCATTTGTCATGATCTTCGGTTTGCTCGGCATGCTGGTTTGGGTATTGTGGTAATTAAACAGAATAAGAAGATAAGGATTTAGATTACATGACACTGGGTTTACCAATTTTAAGTACTTTGATTTGGCTGCCGATTATTGGTGGTTTGCTGGTTCTGTTTTTAGGAAGAGATCGTGATAACTTTGCTAAGTGGTTTTCATTGGCAATCGCTGTTTTAACTTTCTTGTTGTCATTACCATTATGGACTCAGTTTGACACAACGACTGCAGCCATGCAGTTTGTTGAAAAAACGCCTTGGATCCCTACATTTAACATCCAGTATTATTTGGGTGTTGACGGTTTATCTATGCCTTTAATTTTACTAACGACCTTTACACAGGTTTTAGTTGTGCTGTCTGCTTGGACAGTTATTAAAGAGCGCGTTGAGCAGTATATGGGTGCGTTTCTGATTATGCAGGGCGTCATGATCGGGGTCTTCGCTGCCCTTGATGCAATTTTGTTCTATGTTTTTTGGGAAGCCTTATTAATTCCAATGTTTGTAGTCATTGGTAAGTGGGGTGGGCCAAGAAGAGTTTATGCAACGCTTAAGTTTTTCTTGTATACCTTCCTAGGCTCGGTATTTATGTTGGTTGCATTCTTATATATGCATTACCAATCAGGAAGTTTTTCTATCTTAGACTTCCAAAATATGCCAATTGCTATGACGGCACAAATTTTCATCTTCTTAGCCTTTTTGGTTGCTTTTGCGGTGAAGATTCCAATGTTTCCAGTTCATACTTGGTTGCCAGACGCTCACGTTGAGGCACCAACGGCTGGTTCAGTTGTTCTAGCGGCAATTATGTTGAAAATGGGTGGTTACGGATTTGTTCGCTTTAGTTTGCCAATTACCCCTGACGCATCAATGACACTTGACTGGTTGGTCATTATTCTTTCCCTAATTGCAATTCTGTATATCGGGCTTGTTGCCTTGGTTCAGAATGATATGAAGAAACTGGTTGCTTATTCGTCTATTTCTCATATGGGCTTTGTAACGCTTGGTATGTTCTTAGTGTATGACATCGTTCAAAATACAGGATCAACACAAGGTGCCATGATTGGTTTAGAAGGAGCCATGATTCAGATGGTATCTCACGGATTCATCTCTGGAGCAATGTTCTTGGCAATAGGTGTTCTATATGATCGAATGCACACTCGTGAAATCAGTGCTTACGGTGGTGTTGTTAATAAAATGCCATGGTTTGGATTCTTTGCGGTTTTATTTGCCATGGCAAATGCTGGTTTACCTGGAACTTCAGGGTTTGTAGGTGAGTTCATGGTTATCATTGCGTCATTTAAAGCAAATATTTGGTATGGTTTTGTTGCGGCCTCTACACTTATTATTGGTGCTGCTTATACCTTATGGATGGTAAAACGCGTTTTCTTTGGTCCAGTGGCCAATGATAATGTTGCGGTTTTAGAAGACCTCAACAAGCGTGAAATGATGATTATGTGGACATTGGCAATCGCGATTGTGGTTTTAGGGGTTTATCCTGCGCCTTTAATTGATGTAATGCATTCTTCAGTTGCTCAACTTTTAGTACAAGCAACCACATCAAAACTATAACAGCAGAAGAGTAGAGAGTTAATTTATGAATTTTATCATTCCAAGTTTTGCCCCCGCTATCCCGGAGATGGTGCTTTTAGCGCTGACTTCATTGATTTTGGTTGCAGATACTTTTTGGTCTAAAAGATACCAGTTTGCTACCTATTACGCTGCTCAGCTATCATTAGTTTTTGTTGGTTATTTAATTATTTCCAGTTTCACAACGTCAACCGTCATAACTTTTGATGGAAGTTTTGTTAGAGATTCTTTTGCCGATATCTTGAAGTTGTTTATTGTTTTAACGACAATCGGAATTTTTGTATTTTCTCGTGAGTATCTATTACAGTTTAAGTTCTTTGCTGGAGAATTTTTCTCTTTAGGACTTTTTGGTGTATTGGGTATGTTTGTTATGGTTTCGGCCAATAATCTAATCACTATGTATTTGGGTCTTGAAATCATGTCATTATCTTTATATGCCATGATAGCAATGCGTAAAGACTCTGCTCATGCAGTTGAATCTGCAATGAAGTACTTTGTATTAGGTGCTTTGGCTACGGGTATGTTGTTGTATGGATTCTCAATGATCTATGGCGCAACAGGTTCAATTACCTTTACTGAGATGGCAAAAATTATCGAAGCGGGTAATGCTGATAAGGTCGTGTTATCTTTTGGCTTAGTTTTTATAGTCATAGGTCTGGCGTTTAAATTAGGTGCAGTTCCATTTCACATGTGGATGCCTGATGTTTATCAAGGTGCGCCATCTGCGGTTACTTTATATTTAGCAACAGCGCCTAAAATTGCTGGTTTTGCAATGATGTACCGTATTTTGATTGATGGTCTGCCCGGTTTAGTTCATGATTGGCAAGGTTTGCTAATCATGATTTCAATTTTATCTATGGTGGTCGGTGCATTTGTAGCCATTGTTCAAGATAACTTGAAGCGTATGTTGGCTTACTCGGGGATTGGGCATGTTGGATTCATCTTATTAGGATTCATTGCGGCTAACCCAGAAGGTTATTCATCAGCCATGTTCTATGTGATTATCTACGCTATCACGGGTGTCGCTGGGTTTGGTATGATCGTTGCCTTGGCGAAAACAGGTAATGAGTTTGATAAAATTTCAGATTTTGTTGGCCTAAATCAGCGCAATCCTTGGATGGCGTTAATGATGTTGTTCATCATGTTCTCTATGGCTGGTGTTCCACCGTTTGTTGGATTCTATGCAAAACTATTAGTCATAGAAGAAGTTGTAAACGCTGGGTTTACATGGCTTGCGGTCGTAGCGGTCATAACTGCAGTTATCAGTGCTTTCTATTATCTAAAAGTTGTTAAAGCCATGTACTTTGATAACAATGAAGATAAATCTAAGGTAGATACCATTAGTAGTGAACTCAACTGGGCGGTCAGCCTGGTTGCCATCGCCTTATTGGTAATGGGTATTTTACCGTCATCGCTAATCAGTCTTTGTTATTCAAGTTTAGCTTAATATTTCAATACTCAAAAAGCCCTATAATAGGGCTTTTTTTATTCCTAGGAGAAAGTGAATGTCATTAGATCAAGCGGTTTGGTTGTTACTGCTAACAGCTATCGTTCTGGCGAATATTCCATGGATTATGATGCATAAGGTGTTTATCTTTGTTCCTGCACCAAATAAGAGTTTTTTGATAGGTTTAACCGAGTGGTTTTTGTATTTTATGCTCACAGGCATTTTGGCATATTTATTAGAAAATAAAAGTATGGGTAATGTTGCCCCACAAGATTGGGAATTTTATGCGGTGACATTCTTTATGTTTGTCATCTTTGCGTTTCCGGGGTTTATTTATCGATATAATTTACGCAGTTTTATCTTTAAAAATAAATAAGAAAACGCTTAAATAAGGCTTGCAATAATTCTGTAACAACCTATAATACGCCACATCGAAACAACAAGTTGTTTTGATAATTCAAATTGATGCGGGGTGGAGCAGCATGGTAGCTCGTCGGGCTCATAACCCGAAGGTCATAGGTTCAAATCCTGTCCCCGCTACCAAATTCTAAGGCGTTGAAATCATATTGGTTTCAGCGCTTTTTTTATGTCCAAAATAAGTGTAGTGTTTGTCATACAGTTTTGGCCCCAATTGACTTTTTAGATTAATGTTGATGCATAAAAAAATCCCCAACTATTCGGGGATTTATTTTTTATCTGGATTGGTAGCTATAGGGTTTAGGGGACTCTGATAATTTTTTGGTTTGCGCTTGTAGGTCGGTTACTTGTGATTCGATATCTCTTTGTTGCGCTGCTAAATTATGTATTTGGGCTTTCAATTCATTCAGTGATTTTTCGATGTTTTGAATTCCTTGGTCGTTACTAATTGTCGTACCGCTTGTTTTACCAGAGCTTTTTACAATTGCTTGAATTTCATTGAGTGTTTTTTCTTGTTTTCTGACTAACCAACCAATGCCGTCCAACTGTTTTACTTGTTTATCAGACAGGTTTGAGTTTTCGGCTAAAATGGGTTGTGTGGTTGTCATGGTTTTATTTTTTTGCAACCATTGAGATTGCGTCAAAATAGCCGCTTCAAGTTTTTGTTGCTTATCTAAAATCAAGTTCACTAAATTTTTAAGTTCTTCATAACTTTGATTGTTCATTACAGACACAATAGGGTTGCTTGCATGCTCTTCATGTTGTTTTGGCGCCACGGCATGAGGAGTATCTTGATGCTCTTCAGCAGCTGCATGATTATCATGCGATGTTGGAGAGTTGTGGGCTATAGGTTTATTTTCTGTCGCATGTGTATCTTGGTGGTGCATTTGCTCATTGTGATTGACATGATTTTCAACAGGGGCGTGACCGGCGTGTGCATCTGGTAGGGCGTGCTCATTGTGTCCGTTGTCATGTGCGTTGGCAGTTTCAGGCGTTTCAATTGGCTCATCGTCGTTAACGGCATGAATATTGACTGGCGCGTGAGTAGGTTCTTTTGCACTGGTGCTGGTTGTCATGTTGGGAATTTTTAGCGCTTGAATATCGGCTGAAAGGGCTTCTATCAAAGAAGATAGTTGGTCTACTTTTAGGGTAATCCCTTTATTATTGAGCGCATTTTCAGTTTGTATTAAATCAAGCACTTCACCTTTAAACATTTCTTGTTTTTTACTGTTGTAGTATAAAAACCATGCGGATAAGCTAGTGGTGATAACGCCCATGACCACAGTAATTGACATGGTAACGAGCATTGCGTTGCGACTTTTTAAGATGTCTTGCGAAGTACTTCTGGCTGTTTGGCGCCATGACGCATTTGAGTCAGAGAGTTCAATAATTTGCGCTTTGAAGTCATTTGAAAGTTTTATGGCAGATTCGGCCGCATGCTGGCTTTGCGTTGCAGCTTCTTGGGCTGCTTTAGCGGCTTCTAAGACTAAGGTTGCAGAATCAATTCGTTGCGCAGAATCTAAACCTTCAAGGGTATGATGTTTATTTTTTGCCATGCTCGTTTTCTGTGTTAATTCTTCAGTGCTTGATTCTAGATCTGCTAAATCGCTGAGAATGTCGTCAGTTAAGTCGTTCATGATAAGACCTTTATGGTTTTTGTAACGCATCTACGCGTTGTTTTATCGCAAGATTTTGATGTTTAATACTGTCATTTTTGGCTTTAATTTGTTGAATTTTGGTTGCCAATTCTTCGTTGTCTACTGGAAGTTTCAGTGATTCTAAATCAATGTCATATCCAGCTGTTTTAGCAGCATTAAAAGCTCTTTCTGTTGCTTCAAAGGTCGCATTTATCGCTGCCTGAGTTTTTTCGGCAGAAATTTGGGCCTCTAAGGCAGTTGCTAATGCAATTTTAGTGGCTTCTTGTGCGGTTTGGTGCAGCTTTTGAGCAATTTCTTTAATCTCTTGATCCGCCGCTATCGCTTTACTCATTTCATCAATTGCATCGGCTGTTTGATCTAAATCTGGTTGATGATCTGTTTCACTGTGTAATTTAACACTTGGCACTTCAGGCACCTCTGGTAATTCAATGTTGACCAGCTCAAGTTCGTCATCAAGTGAGGATTCTTCTTGATTAATAGTGTCTTCGAAATCTTGGGGAATTTCATCTAGGGTATCTGGTAGCTCTGCTCGAACGGCCTCAAGATTGGCTTCTTCGTCTTCCGCTGTTATTTGATCATCTGATGAAGGAATTTCCTCTACTAAATCTTCGATTGATGTTTCGGGTTCATCTTCAGCTATATTCTCGTCAATATCTTCGGAAATATTTTCACCAGTTTCTTCATCTAATGCTAAAAGATCATCCTCAGGAGTTTCAGGCTCATTTTCAATCTCAGAGTCATTTAATTCAGTAGGTTCAATAGAATCATGATCTTCAGGGATTTCTAAAATTTCTTCTGGCTCTTCAGATGCGTTGTCAGCAATTTCTAAATCTTCAACTTCAGGTATTTCGTCACTGGCTTCTGTCGTATCGATTAATGCATCTAAGTCATCAAGTAAATTATCTGCTTCTGGCGTTTCAAGGTCGGGCACTTCTGTAGAGGAATCTAAGTCATCTAACACACCTAAGGCTTCTAATTCACTTTCATCTGTGCTGATTTGTTGGTCATCGGTTAACTCTGGGATGAGTCCATCTGCGTCGAGTTCAATTTCGTCTAAATCTATATCTGTGTCATCAGATTCCACTGCATCAAACGCAGACAAATCCGCTGATTTAGTAAGCTCTGCGGTTGGGTCATTAGCATCATTATCGACTTCTGCGGTGGTTTCGGTATCAAATGCATCTAAGTCATCAATGGCATCTAATAAATCATCTACTTCTGATAGGCTATTATCATCTTCGGGAACGCCCAACATCGCCATCATTTCTTGAGTGGCCTGATCATCTTTTTCAGTATTGATAGACATAGAATTCTTCCTTTTGACACTAGAACCGTATTAAGTCGGCTTATAAAATGGGTTGTTGGACACTAAGCATGATTTGTGCCATTGAGTATGGGGTTAATGTATTCGTTCAAATTAATAGGTTGATTAAAGGTAAGTGTTGCGTGTGTGGCTGGGTGTTGAATCGTGAGTTCTGTTGCATGCAAGCAAAGCCGTTTAGTCAGCTGATAGCTTAAGTTGTCTGAGTATAAGTTATCACCTAAGATGGGGTGTCCTAGCATTTTCATATGTAATCGCAGTTGATGAGAGCGTCCCGTAATAGGGGTTAATTTAACCAGTGAATAAAAAGTGTTTGTTTGCGGTATTCGATGAGTTTCTTCAATTGACCAAAGGGTGCGGGCGGTTTTACCATGTGTAAAATCAATCATTTGTAAAGGTCGGTTTTCCCAGTCGCAGCGCATTGGGAGCATTGTTTGTCCTTGATGGCAGGATGGATAGCCGCTTATCAATGCATGATAATGTTTTTGTGTTTCTCGGTTTTGAAATTGCATGCTCAAATGTTTATGAGCGTCTTTGTGTTTGGCTAAAATCATGATGCCCGAAGTGTCCATGTCTAAGCGATGCACGATTAAACAGTGTTGCAAATTGTCGGGTAGGCGGCCAACTAAACAAAAACTTGGATCCGTTAAGCGTCCGGGCACGGATAAGAGTCCAGAAGGTTTGTTAACCACTAAAATATCGTCATCTTGGAAAATAATCCAATCCTCAGAGAATAAAAAGTTTTCAGTGGACGCTTTTGTACTCATTGTGGCTTGGCTTTATAATGAACAAAACATTATTTTAACTTTAAAGAGTCAGTGATATGAAAAAGGTATCTGTAATATTTGTGTGTTTGGGCAATATTTGCCGTTCGCCAACAGCGCATGGTGTTTTTAGACAGTTAGTCAATGATAAGGGTTGGGCGAATCATATTGAAATTGATTCGGCAGGCACGGCAGCCTATCATGTGGGCAAACAGGCGGATGCACGCTCGCGCAGTGTGGCCAAGCAGCGTGGCATAGCCATGGATGATTTGCGCGCTAGAAAAGTGGATTTGGGAGATATTATTGAGTTTGATTATATTCTAGCGATGGACGAAACTAATTATGCTGACCTATTAGAAATGGCATTGCCAGAGCATCGTCATAAAATTCGTTTATTTTTAGAGTTTGCGCCGCAATTTAATCAGAAAGAAGTGCCAGATCCATATTATGGCGGTGCAGATGGATTTAATTTTGTATTTGATTTGGTAGAAGCCGCTTCAGTTGGGCTATTGGCGGATATAGAGCAGAAATACTTACACAAATAAGTCGAATTTTTGAATTAAAAATAACCAGGCCTGGTTGTTTTTTTAAGGATTTATAGTAATAACAAGCGCTTAAGTTGTCATAAAAAAAATTTGGGGCTCATAAAAATATTAAAAATTATATTTGACAAGATAAGGAGTTGCTAATATACTGCAACCATTCATGTTTCTTCATGAGTATCCTCCTCTGATTATTTCTAGTTCATAAGTGAATTTGAAGTAATTTATTTAAGCCCTAGTTGTCCCTAGGGTTTTTTTTCGTCTAGCAAAAATGAGTCTGGTTAATTTTTTACCAAAGTTGACGAATCAGATTTTGCACTTTGCAATTGACCAATCGGTAGCAAGTAATTTTCTAAGCGGTCATATTTTTGATTCAATAATGACTGAAAAATAATCGTGTATTCTAAAACGGCTTTTACATAACGGCGCGTTTCGTTAAAGGGAATGCTGTCAATCCATTGATCAGCGGGGAGTTGTTGATCATCTGGAATCCAATCTTCTACGCGGTTAGGCCCTGCATTATAGGCCGCGGTTGCAAGGATACGATTACCTTGGAATTTCTCATTGAGATAACTTAAATAGGCCGACCCTAATTCAATGTTAGATTCTGCATTGGTTAGGTTTTTGTAGGTCTGTGGTTTGACCCCAATTTTCTGACCAATAAATCGCGCCGTATTGGGCATGAGTTGCATTAACCCAGTTGCGCCTACGGGTGAGCGAATGTCTGTGGCAAACGCACTCTCTCGGCGCATAACGCCATAAATCCATGCAGGGTCAACGGCATGTTGTTTAGCAGCTTGCAGCACAGGTGTTTTATGGGGTGTCGGAAAGCGCAGTTCAATATTATTCCAGTTTTCTGCCATCGCCAGTCCACGAATCGCTATGTTATGTTGTTGCCAGTCGGTCGCTAAATAACTGATGGCTTCTAATTCATCATTTTTGGCCGTTTGAAGCAGATGGTACCATTCTCGATTCGCATTCAAAAGCCAGTCAATCGCCAGCAACTCTTTAATTCTGGGAAGTTGTGAATATTTTTGAATTAATTCATTAACATCTATTTTTTTAGAGGGGCTAGGGTTAAATTGATAATCTTGCTTGAGTTTATCCGCGGCTAAAAAACCATAAAAGTTTCTTTTTGTGGCTAGGTTTTTATAAATTTGCTGGGCTTTTTTGGGTTCTTGGGTGTTATCGAGTGCCCTTGCTAGCCAGTATTGCCATTTTTCGGTGGTCTTTTCATCATCTTCTAGTTTTTCATAGACTTCAAGAACACTTGCCCAGTCAGAATGGCGCAGAGCCAGTTGTAACTGCCAACGAAGCGTGCTTTCAGAGCTGTCTGTTTCATTGACCTGGTCTAATAAGGACTTAGCATCTGGCTGGTAATTTCTTGCTAAGCGTAAAGAGATAATTCTCATTAAACTCAATTCTTCAGCTTGGTTCAGCCCATAACGCTTAGCGTCTTGCGTGACCAATTTTTGGGCAAGTTTAGGGTCTTTTTTAGAAAGCTTTTTAATACCTTGAATAAAAATATTTTGGCGAACTTGCCCCGGATACTCTGAGGGTAAAGGCTGGGTTAATTGGCTTGGATCTTTGTGAATTTTTAACCAGGCCTGGAAAATATTGCGCTCGTTTTGCGATAAGTGTTTGGATAACTTGGTCGCATAGGTGATTTCATCACGACCCATGGCCATATTGATATTTTCCCAAACCATAGAGCCTGTTAATAGCTTGTTTTTGATTAAATAGTTTTCTAGGGGTTGGCAAGCTCTTGACAGGGGTTTGCCAGTTTGCCAAAGCGCTTTAGCCTTGTCTGAAGATTCTGGTTTGGGTTGGGTGTTGAGTTCAGCCAAAGTGGCATAACATTTAAGGTTCTGAGCCGTAAAATCTTCAGAATTATAATGGGCTAGAAAACTGCGCCATTGTTGGCTTCGCCCTAAGTGATTCAACCAGTAGTATTTTAGGCGGCCAGACAAATGATTGTCTTTGTTTTGGATAACGAACTGTTCAATCGCGCTGTTAGGCGTGCTGTCGATGTTTTTATAAAAATCAAAAAAGCTTAAGTAGGGAGCAAGTACATAACCGGAAAGACGTTTTTTGTAATCAGCAATGAGCGCACGGTCTTTTTTATTAATGGCATCGTAAGCCTCTAAAAATAAGCGCTGTTGTTCGGTTAGGCTGGCAATATCCGGTTTTGCAAAATTGGGGTTTGAAAAAAAAAGCAAAAACAAGCCTAAGTAAATAAGCGAGTGATGACTGTTTTTTAGGCAATAAGCGTTAAAAAAAAACACTAACTTTTAACCCAAACGCTGATTTTTTGGCCAGGCTGTAACACCTCGGCTTCCGAAATTTGATTCCATCGCGCTAACTGATTGGTTGACACTTTATATTTTTGAGCCACAGTCCATAAACTATCCCCATTTTTCAGGGTATAAGTTACTTGTTTGCCATATTGATTGGAACGAATTTTCAAGTTTTGGCCTTTATATAACGGCTCGCGTATCCCGATATTATTCCATTGACATAACTCTTTGGTTGTTATGTCGTAATAGCGTGCAATTGTCCATAAGGATTCGCCTGTTTTAACCTTGTGAAAAACAACCGATCCTTGATATTTAACCGGTTCTTTGGGTTTTAAAAGCTGCTTGGCATATTGAACGGGTACGGGTATTAATAAGGTTTTGCCAACGCGGATATTGGTATTTTTCATCTCATTGAGGCGTTGGATGGCAGCTGCTCTGGTTTTATATTTTTCGGCAATAACGCTTAGGCTTTCGCCTTTTTTAACGACATGTTTAGTCCATTGTACTGCCAAAATTTCGGGCTGTTTATCCAATGCCGCTTTAAAGGTTTGACTGGCTGCGACAGGCAATAATATTTCAAATGGACCCTTAGGCGGTGTCGTGGGTTGAAGATACCCAGCGTTTAACAGTTTTAATTGTTCTTTAGCAACCCCTGTAATTTTAGCCAAGCTGATAAAGTCCACTTGTTGGCTTAGGTTGACTTTTTCAAAATGCACATGGTTTTCAATGGGGTTTAAAGTGATTTGGTAACTCTGACGGTGCTTTACCAAATAACTTACTGCTAGCAATTGCGGCACATAATGTTGTGTTTCTTTGGGTAAATATTTACGAATGTTCCAAAAATTGGCATCCCCATTCGGGTTTTTATTTAAGTAAAGTCGTTTTGCCTTAAGCACATTGCCATAACCAGCATTATAAGAGGCTAGGGCCAAAAGCCAGTCGTATTCGTTTTGTACATAGAGTTGTTGCAAGTAATTTAAAGCGGCTTCAGTACTGCGATGTATGTCTTGACGACCGTCATACCACCAGTTGCGTTCTAGCCCAAACATTTCACCTGTATTGGGCATAAACTGCCAAAGTCCGGCAGCGCTTTGATAAGACTTGGCATAGGGTTGAAAACCACTTTCAACCACCGGTAATAAAGCCACTTCGTAGGGCATTTGACGACTTTTGACTTCTTGCAAAATAAAATACAAATAAGGCCGTGCTCTATCTGAAATGCGGGTGAGATAATTAGGGTTTTTGGTGTAATAGTTTAAATAGTCCTGAAAGTTATGAGTATTAGCGGGCGTAATAAAAAAACGTTCAGACAATACTGGCCAAAGATCTTTAGCGCCCTCAGTTGGCTTAACAAAAATCGATAAGGGTTCTTCAGGTGTCGTGTCGGCCAATAAATTAAGATTTTGCTGGGTGTTTTGCAAAACCCTTAAAGCAAGGTCTTCAGGTATGTCAGATTCTGCATTGTGAATTTCTAAGTCCAAAATAGGCAGTTTAGGAGATTCATCAGTGGTCAGGGTTGGTTCGGAGATTGCATTTTGCGCGGTTTGGGTTGGCACAGTTTGGCAAGCCGACAACAAAGTCAGGCTGCAAGACAAAATAACCCATTTTGCTTTGGTTGGCCAAATTTGGTCGAAAGTGGTCTTGGAAATAAAGCGGTATATCATTTTGCTGGATAGCCTTTTTGGTCTATGTGATCTTTCCAGTCTCTTAAGGTTTTAAAAAGACTTTCTGGGGTGTTTTGGGCGCCGCGAGCCAATAAAGTTTCTTGAATCGGCAACTGATCGAAACGCAAAAATGGATTAGTTGCTTTTTCGAGTTTTAATGTCGATTGCGGTGCGACTAGGGGCTGCGGATATTCAATGTGTGTTGTCGCGATGCGGTTTTGCAGGTCGACATTCGATGGGTCGGCAAACTGGGCAAACTTTAAATTGCTTAGGGTATATTCATGGGCAGAATAAAAATTTAAACCATCGGGTAGGGCGCGAAGTTTCAACAAAGATTTGGCAAAGGCATCATAACCCCCATCAAATTGTCGTCCGCATCCCGCGCCAAAGAGGGTGTCGCCACAAAATAAGTCTTGCTGATTATAATAAGCAATATGGTCGTAAGTATGACCTGGTGTTTCGATCACCTTAAGATGATAATCATCAAACAGGCTAACCTCATCCCCGTCTACAAGACGCTGCTCAATCAGGTTATTAGGTGTTTTTTGCGGGCCATAAACCCTAGCGGCAGGAAATTGTTTTTTGAGTTCGGCAATGCCATCAACATGGTCGTGATGATAGTGGGTAATTAAAATACCCGCTAAATTTAGCGAGTGGCTTGCTAAATAGTTAAGAACCGGCTGTGCTTGCCCAGGGTCAATCACCCAAACCATTTCTTGTTTGACAAGTAGCCAGATATAGTTATCGTAACTGCCAACCAGAGCGGGAAGACCAATGATTTTCATGTAGGGTTCTTAAGTTGTTATAATCGGTCAATATTCTAGCAAATATCAAGTTAAATAATTGCGATAAATCATGATATACAAGCACTTTCAACAGTTTTTAATGCGACTTTATCAAACTGAAACCTGCCAGGGATTATTACGGGATGAAAAAAGTCTGATTGACTTTGCCTTGCGTAAATCCTTTGGGTTGTATGTGCTGCAAATTGGGTTAACCAGTTGGCGTCCTTTATTGGATTCTTGCCGCTTAACTCAAAAAATTTTAGTGGATGACTCGATTGTTGAAGATTTTTTTGATGCCTATATCGTGGCCGACCTAAATTATCTACCCATTCGCAACGATTCGGTTGATATGGTTTTTTTGCCGCATACCTTGGAAACCGTTGAAGATCCTTACCATTTGTTAAGGCAAATTGACGATTTACTGATTGCTGAGGGTAAAGTTCTGATTACAGGTTTTAACCCTATAGGCTGCGCGGTTTTCATGCAAAAAGTGGGTCAAAACAGAGCCATGTTTAAACAGGCCAATTTGATATCTCCGGCACGCATTGTCGACTGGTTAAGATTGTTGGGTTATGACATTGAATGGATAGGTTTTAGTGCGACAACCTGTTTGGCAAACTCAAAACCTTCCGGCAAAATAGCGCGGCGTTTTGGTCAAGCCATGTCTTTTGTGGGTTTAGAAACAGGCAATGTTTATGCGATTATGGCTAAAAAGCGCATCAGTTCCCCAACGCCTGTGGGGCTTAACTGGAAGTTATCAGACTGGATGCGTGTTAGAAAAGTGGGTAAAAGCGTTTCTGCGGCTTCAAGACAAGAACCGGCTGCGCCCATGAAAAATGCGAAAATGAAAAAGGGTTAAAAGCGCGTGATGGTAGAAATTTTTACAGATGGCGGTTGTCGTGGCAACCCTGGTGTGGGTGGCTGGGGAGCTTTATTACGCTTTGGTCAGATTGAAAAAGAGCTTAAAGGCTATGCATTAGAAGCCACCAATAACCAAATGGAATTAATGGCGGCCATTCAAGGCTTAGAGGCTTTAACTCGCCCATGTCAGGTGAGAATTACCACCGATTCTCAATATGTCAAAAACGGCATTACTCAGTGGATTGCTAATTGGAAGAAAAATCAATGGAAAACTGCCGCCAAACAACCCGTTAAAAACAAAGAGTTATGGCAAAGATTGGATGCGGCAGTGCAAAAGCATCAAGTTGAGTGGGCTTGGGTTAAAGGCCATGCCGGTCATGCAGAAAACGAAAGGGTTGATGAGTTAGCCAATCAAGCCATGGATGAAGCACAGCAATTAAAGCCTTAGGTTAGTGCTAAAAAAGCTTAGATGTAAAAGTCACGACTTCATCTGACACTGCTCTTGAAAAAGAGCAAGTTTCCCGTTTTGATATTAGGTGTCTAATCAAAATCAAAACAAAGGAAACTCACATGATTAATACTAATCAAAAAATCATCAAACATAAAGTCGGATTACTCAATCTTGCAGAAGAACTTGGCAATGTTTCAAAAGCCTGCAAAGTAATGGGCTTATCTCGAGATACTTTCTATCGTTATAAAGCTGCCGTTGATGACGGTGGTGTTGATGCTCTAATCGATAAAACCCGCCGGAAACCCAACCTTAAAAACCGAGTAGATGAAGTAACTGAACAAGCCGTTATTCAATATGCGATTGACTATCCTGCTTACGGTCAACTTAGAGCAAGCAATGAACTCAGAAAACTCGGTATATTCGTTTCATCTAGTGGCGTGCGCAGTATCTGGATCAGAAATGAACTGGCTAACTTCAAAGACCGTTTAAAAGCTTTAGAAGACAAGGTTGCCAACGACGGCATTATTCTGACCGAAGCGCAGGTCGTAGCCCTTGAAAAGAAAAAGCATGACGATGAAGTCAGCGGTGAAATTGATACTGCCCATCCAGGGTACTTGGGTTCGCAAGATACCTTCTATGTTGGCACCTTAAAAGGTGTTGGCAGAATCTATCAACAAACCTTTGTCGATACCTACTCAAAAGTAGCGTTTGCTAAGCTTTATGCCACCAAAACACCGATAACAGCGGCAGATACCCTTAATGATCGAGTGCTACCATTTTTTGAGCAACACGAACTGCCCATGCTCAGAATCCTGACTGACCGTGGCACTGAGTATTGTGGTAAAGCGGAGCAGCACGATTATCAATTATACTTGGCGCTAAATGATATTGAGCACACTAAAACCAAAGTCAAATCACCGCAAACCAATGGCATTTGTGAGCGCTTTCACAAAACCATTTTGCAGGAGTTTTACCAAATCACTTTCCGCAAAAAGATTTACACATCAATTGAACAACTTCAAACGGACCTGGATGAGTGGATTCATTTTTACAACCATCACAGAACTCATCAAGGTAAAATGTGTTGTGGAAGAACACCAATGGAAACATTGGAAGATGGCAAAAAGATATGGGCTGAAAAGTTCGTAGCTTAAACTTAAACTGACAGACACTCATAAAAAACGGGGAACTGTCAGATGAAGTCTGAATTTCTACAGCTTAGATGTTTTTTAAAGTTTGGTGTACCAATAAAGTCGCAAAGACCTAAAAGAGCTCAATATCATCTTCTTGGCCTGCGACTTTTACGCAGTTACGCCCAGAGGATTTGGCCTCATACAAAGCAATGTCTGCGGTTTTATAGATTTCATTCGCATCTAACAGGTTTGCGCCATCAATAATGACCAGGCCTGTTGAAATGGTTACTAATTTAAAATCAGGGTTGCCGGTGTGCGGAATCGCGAGTTCTAAAATGGCATTGCGACAATAATTAGCCAGCACTTCAGCGTCTTCTGGGTGAGTAACATTACAAATCACCCCAAACTCTTCTCCACCCAATCTAAAGCTATAATCGCCTTTGCGTTTGTAAGCGCTTGCGATGGTTTTGGCGACCAACGCTAAAACGCGATCTCCTTCTTGGTGTCCGTAGGTGTCGTTATATTTTTTGAAATTATCGATGTCGATAATCATAAAAGCCAAATAGTTGTGATTGCGTATGGCGTTATCAATTTGTTTGGCAAACACTTGGTTAAAGAAGCGGCGATTATAAAGTTTGGTTAAGTCATCTCTGATGGCCATTTCTTCAATTTGCTTTTCTCGTGAGATGTTTTGTTGAAAACAAATTTTGCGTCCAGAGTCGTCGCCCCAAATGTCTTTGGCTGGCACTATGTCGGTTTTTACCCAAATTTGGCTACCATCTTTTTTAAAGATTTGTGCTTCCATGGCATTCGCATCATCATTGTCATGGGTATTTAAAAAGTTGGGTAGTTTGCCGATGAGTTCATGTCGCTCATAACCTAATGCATTCGCCAAAGCGCAGCTGATATCTACCAAATACCCATCGGGCGAAAGCTCATAACTGAGTTGGTGTTGGTTAATCACGCGTAATTTATGTTCTAGGGTTTCTTTATCCAATAAACCTTTCATTTTGAGGGCTAGAAAGGGCAGGGTAAATTTGATGATTTCTAATCCCGGCAAGGGTTGTTGATCTTCTTGCAAGCCCTCAAAAACCATGTAGCCCAAGAGAGTTTGGTCATCCATTAGCGGAATAATGGCCTGTCCATTTTCATATAAGATGGCAAACGACTTAGGTGCTGGCATGGGACGAGGTTTATGCGCATTTGTCTGATAAATGAGCTTATTTTTTTCAGTGAAGGGGTTATTAATGTACAAGCTGCCATGGCGGGCGTTAAGCAATGGAATCAGAAAATCAATGGCCGCTTTAGATAAATCATTGACCGATGCCATTTGCGATAAATAATTTAAGAACGCATTTTTGTCATCAACTAAAGAAATGGTATTCATGGGCAGTTAAGCAACTTCTACATAATTTTAATGAGTAATATTATAACGGTTTGCAAGCACTGAAGGGTTGAATTAGCCAAGTTAAAAGTCAAAAAATTCGTTTTCAGTTTGTTACCAGTTTAAGGTAGCGCCAAATTTTTTTGAAATTTCCGCCAGCTTATTGTGATGCATTTCCAACTCTTCTGCCGTAGCACGAATCACTTTTAATGAATGGCGATTTTTTTGTAAAGAAACATTGCGGGTTTGTTTATCCGACGCATTTTCAAAGGCGCTGGCCAGCATTAAATCTGTCTGGCCGCCGGTCATCATCAAATAAACATCTGCCAAGATTTCAGAGTCTAGTAGAGCGCCGTGTAGGGTTCGGTTGGAATTATCAATGCCCAAACGCTTACACAAAGCATCCAAAGAAGCGCGCTGCCCAGGAAAGGCCTTGCGAGCCATTTTTAAACTGTCGGTAATGGTGCAATGGTCTTCAATTTTGCCCCAAGGGTTTTTGGGTAATTGCGCTAACTCTGCATTGATAAAACCAACATCGAAAGGTGCGTTATGAATAATGAGTTCTGCGCCCGCCACATAATTCATAAAATCTTCAACCACATCTTTAAAGATGGGCTTATCCTTCAAAAAGGCATCGGTAATGCCGTGCACCGCAATGGCATCCGGCGGAACTTCTCTTTCGGGTTGAATATACTGGTGGTAATTATTACCGGTCAAGCGGCGTTTAATCAGTTCAACAGCTCCGATTTCAATGATTTTATCGCCCGTTAAAGGGTTGAATCCTGTTGTTTCGGTGTCCAGAATAATTTGACGCATGAACTTAATCCATCAGTTAGAATAGTGCTGTTATTTTAAATGATTTAGGAATCAGAAAATGAAAATTAAAAAAGGGTGTGAAGTCACTTTTCATTATGAATTAAGAGATGAAAAAGGCGAGTTAATCGATTCTACTTTTGGCGGAGAACCGGTTCATTATGTTCACGGCGAAGGTGAATTGATCTCCGGCCTAGAGGAATTCTTAGAGGGTGAAGAGCCTGGATTTACTGCGCGTGTGACCATTTCTCCAGAAGACGGCTATGGCGTGAGAACGGAAGATTTAGTGGTGTATGCAGAAGCGGATAACTTTGACGACAGTGTTGAGTTAAAAGTGGGTGAAGTGGTTGAAACGGAAGACCCAGACGGTGAAACCATTGAGTTTGTGATTACCGAAATTGATGGCGATAAAGTTTTCCTAGATGGCAATCATCCATTGGCTGACAAAACCCTAGATTACAAAATCGAAGTGCTCGAAGTTGCCTAATTAATTTAGCCTTCTAAAAGCTTTAAAAAGCCCCTAATTTTAACCAAGCTTTATGCCCTTCAGGGTGCTGGTCAAAATTAGGGGCTTTTTTTGTTTTAAGGCTTATTTTTCATGTTTATAAAGTCGTCACAATTCAAATTGCCCATGCCTTAAAAAATTATTGTTTCAAATAAATTAACAAATTGTGTACAATTGTGTCTACATTTTAAAATCTAGTTGTGGGAATTCAGTTAATGAATGTTTCAAGGGGCGTATTTCAAGATCTGCAAAGTCACTTTAAAGTCACTGAGTCTCAGGCGGCTGGGGCATTGAGTGGTTTTAAACTGGGCGTTAAAGATTTATTTGATATCGCAGGTTTCCCTACCTCTGCTGGCAACCCGCATTGGCTCGAAACTCATTCTATTCCCAAAGCAACGGCTTCAAGTGTTAATAAACTCTTGAATGCAGGTGCGCAGTTGGTCTGCAAAACCTTAACCGATGAACTGGCTTATAGTTTGAATGGTATTAACTACCATTATGGAACCCCAACCAACTTTGCTGCACCCGAGCGCATTCCCGGTGGTTCCAGTAGTGGTTCGGCGGCGGCGGTCAGTTGTGGACTGGTGGATATCGGGCTGGGCACTGACACCGGCGGTTCGGTGCGTGTTCCGGCCAGTTATAACGGCTTGTTTGGGCTGCGCCCGACTCATGGCATGATTGCCATGGATAACATGGTGGCACTGGCACCCGAGTTTGATACGGTGGGCTGGTTAACGCGCGATTTAGCAACGCTGAGTGCAGTGGCGCAAGTGATTTTTAAAGACACCTTGGTTGAACGTTTCAATAGCACACCTCAGCAATTGGTTTATTTTAAACCAGAATTGCAAGATGGCATTTTATGGCCCAATGAATCTAAGTTGACATCCAGCTGGCAGAGCTGTTTGCCAAGGGTTGATTTAACGGATGAAGTGGTATTAACCCAAGAATTTTTAACCTTTGCAAGCCAAACCTATCGTACTTTACAAGGCTACGCCGCTTGGCAGGTGCATGGTGAGTGGATTGAAAAAACGCGCCCCGTGTTTGCCTCCGACATTGCTGAAAGGTTTGACTGGTGCAGCACAATTACTGAGGCACAGCAACAACAAGCCAGATGTGATCAAGCCAGCATTCAAGCTCAAATGAATGCTTGGTTACCCACGCCGTCGCATGTAGCACTCTTGCCAACCACACCGGGTGCAGCGCCTTTGCTCAATTCTAGCGCTGAGGATTTGGCGAGTTACCGTAATTTATTAATGGGTTTAACCGCTCTAGCTGGGCTGACGCAACGCCCACAACTGCATTTACCGATTTTGGTAGACCAGGGCGCACCTTGGGGTATGTCACTGTTTGGTGCGCCCCAGTCTGATTGTCAACTGATTGCCTTGGCAACTCAATTTTTGGAGAAATGGCATGGCTAAGATTGCCTTTACCGCACCGCATTATCAAGCAACCCAAGCCGGTTTGGCGATTTTGGAACAGGGGGGCAATGCGGTAGATGCCATGGTAGCTGCGGCTGCGACGGTTGCTGTGGCTTATCCGCACATGAACAGTTTGGGGGGCGATGGGTTTTGGCTGGTGCAAGTGCCAGGTCAAGCGCCATTTGCTTTAGATGCCTCGGGTTGGGCCGCACAAGCGGCGGATGTCAGTTTGTATGATGGGTTAGAAGCCATTCCCGCACGTGGTCCGAAAGCTGCCTTGACGATGGCAGGCGCAGTGAGCGGTTGGCAATTGGCGCGTCACAAAATGGTCGATTTTGGGTTTGAGAATTTGCCCATAAATCAAGTGTTGCAAACCGCAATGGATTTGGCTAAGCAAGGCATTGAAGTCACCGACAGTTTGGCTGCAGCGAGCCGCTTAACCTTTGAAACCCTTAAAGAGGTTCCAGGGTTTGCGGCCTGTTTTGCGCCAGAAGGTCGTCCGTTGGTGGCAGGCGAACGTTTTCAAAATGCTGCACTCGGTGATCTGTTAAATCAATTGGCTACTCAGGGATTGGACGATTTTTACCGCGGTGGCATTGCTCAAAAAATAGGCGCAGTGCTAAGCCAAGTTGGCAGCCCGATTACAACAGAAGACTTAAATGCCTATCATGCGCAAGAGATGCCTGTGCTCAGTGCGGATACCGCTTTAGGCACGCTTTACAATGTGGGCGCACCAACGCAAGGCTTGGCCTCTTTGCTCATCTTGGCGTTATATGACCGTTTGGTGCAACCCGATTGGAGCGAAGCGCAACAGGTTCATCATTTGGTGGAATGTACTAAACAAGCGTTTTTAATTCGAGATGCCGTGATTACCGACCCCAGCCGACTGACAGCTGATTTGCAGTCGTGGTTGAGCGAAGCGCAATTGCAAACTTGTTTGACCAATATCAGCGCAGACCAGGCTTTGCCTTGGCCGCACACCCCAGCGCATGGCGATACTGTTTGGATGGGTTGTGTGGATGCCCAAGGGGTGATGGTCAGCTATATTCAAAGTATTTATTGGGAATTTGGTTCGGGCGTAGTGATTCCAGAGTTTGGTTTAGTCTGGAATAATCGGGGTACTAGCTTTAGCCTAGACCCCAAAAGTCGCAATGCCTTAGCGCCTCGCATGAAGCCGTTTCATACCCTGAATCCAGCGATGTGTGTTTTCAAAGATGGACGCAGAATGGTCTACGGCACTATGGGGGGCGAAGGACAGCCGCAAACTCAAGCGGCGGTTTACAGTCGCTATGCTTATCAGCACCTATCGCTTAATCAAGCCATTGCCGAAGACCGCTGGTTGCTGGGGCGCACTTGGGGTGATCAACAGCACGATTTAAAAATGGAACCGACTTTGGCGAGTCGCATCGGGCAAACATTGCAAAGTATGGGGCATGAGCTTCAAGTCTTGCCACAACAAACCGAAAAAATGGGACACGCCGGAGCGGTTGTTTTATTCCCAGATGGTGATGTCAGTGCCGCCACCGACCCTCGCAGTGATGGCGCTGCCTTAATCATTGAAGGAGGGGCGTAAGTTGGAACTTTTCAATTATTGGCCATTTTTGCTGTCTTTAATGGGCACTGGCATAGTGGCTGGATTGCTGGCTGGATTGCTCGGTGTGGGCGGCGGTATTGTGATCGTGCCGGTGATGTATTTTATATTTCAAAATCTTGGTATGACCCCTGCGGATGCCATGAGTTTGGCTACGGGCACCTCCTTGGCAACCATTATACCTACCTCGATTTCATCGATACGCGCGCATCATAAAAAGGGCAATGTGGACTGGGAAATCACCCAGGCCTGGTTAATTTTTATGTTGTTTGGCGTATTTTTAGGCAGTGTTTTGGTGTCGCAAATTCAAAGCCCAATTTTTATTGGCTTGTTTGCGTTGATTGCCATGAGTGTTGCAGTAAGGATGTTCTTGCATCAAACCAATGCTCATGCCCGTTTGCCAAGTCTTGGCATTCAACGCAGCAGCGCCACTGCCTTGGGCGGTTTGTCGGTGATGGCCGGCATAGGCGGCGGCACGATTGGCGTACCGCTGTTATCAAAATTTGGATTGGTGGCGCATCGTGCCGTGGGCACGGCAGCGGCTTTTGGATTGATTATCGCCTTGCCAGGTGCCTTGGTGATGTTTGTGTTGGGGCAAACTCCGCCCAATGCCCCTTTGGGCAGTTTTGGGTTGGTTAACCTGCCAAGCTTTTTGGCCATAGTGCCTTTAACCGTTTTATTTGCGCCCTTGGGCGTTAAGTTGGGGCAAAAGTTACCCGCTCAAACTTTAAAGAAAGTGTTTGCAATCGTCTTAGGAATCACTGGCGTGCGTATGTTTTTACAAGCCCTTGGCGTTTAAGGCGGGGCACAATCATGGAGTATAAAATGTCTGAAATTTTCGATCAAATTAATCCGCCTGCCAGATTACTGATGGGGCCGGGTCCGATTAACGCCGACCCTAGAGTGTTGCGTGCGATGTCTGCACAACTGGTTGGGCAATATGATCCTGCCATGACGCATTACATGAACGAAACCATGGCGTTGTATCGTCAGGTGTTTGAAACCCAAAATCAATGGACGATTTTAATCGATGGCACATCGCGCGCTGGGATTGAAGCCGTTTTGGTGTCGGCGATTGAGCCTGGCGATAAGGTTTTGGTGCCAGTGTTTGGACGCTTTGGGCATTTACTCACCGAAATCGCGCATCGTTGTGGCGCAGAGGTGCACACCATTGAAATGCCTTGGGGTGAAGTCTTTAAGCCAGAGCAAATTGAAGAAGCTATTAAAAAAGTACAGCCCAAAATGTTGGCGGTGGTGCAAGGCGATACCTCCACCACCATGCTGCAACCCCTAGAAGAATTAGGCGCAATTTGCCAACGCTATGGTGTGCTATTTTATTCTGACGCAACCGCTTCAATTGCTGGTAACCCTTTTAAAACTGATGCTTGGGGCTTGGATGCGGTGTCGGTTGGCTTGCAAAAATGTTTGGGTGGTCCTTCGGGGAGTGCGCCGGTGACTTTTAGTGAGCGTTATGTTGAAGTGGTGCGTAAGCGTCAGCATGTTGAAGCGGGTATTCGGGATGCGCATCATCAAGACAGTGCAGGGCAAATCATTCGCTCTAACTATTTTGATATTCCGATGATTTTGGATTACTGGGGCGAAGAGCGTTTAAATCACCATACTGAAGCCAGTTCCATGCTCTATTGCGCCCGTGAATGTGCCCGAATTGTGTTGCAAGAAGGGCTGGATGCTTGCATCACGCGTCATCAACTCAATGGCGATGCCATGCGTGCCGGTGCAGAAGGCTTAAATTTAAAATTATTTGGTGACCAAGACCATAAAATGACCAATGTCTTGGGCGTTTATATTCCGGAGGGAATTCCAGGTGAAGCGGTTCGCACTGCTATGTTATTGGATTTTGGTATTGAAATCGGCACTTCGTTTGGTCCCTTAAAAGGCAAAATTTGGCGGATTGGCACCATGGGATACAACGCCCGTAAAGATGCGGTTTTGGTAACCCTTGCGGCCCTTGAAAATGTATTGCGTCGCATGGGGCATAAGTTGCCGATGGGCGAAGCGGTAGATCGTGCCATGGCTGTTTACGGACAGGGGCAATAATATGTCCCGAGTTATCGCGCGCTGTGAACAACTCGCCACAATCACGGATTCGCCCGGTAGCATCACTCGCATCTATCTTTCTCCCGCTTATATGCAGGGTTTGGCGCTGGTGGCCGAGTGGATGCAACAAGCGGGCATGACCACTTGGGTGGATGCGGCTGGCAATCAATGGGGGCGCTTTGCATGCGCCAACCCTGATGCGCCAACCTTAATCATCGGATCCCATTTAGACACAGTGCCCAATGCGGGTAAGTTTGATGGTATTTTGGGGGTGGTGACCGGTATAGAAGTGGTCGAGCGTTTGGTGCAAACAGGCAAAACCTTGCCGTTTCATTTAGAAGTGGTGGGGTTTGGCGATGAAGAAGGCTTGCGTTTTGAAGCCTCGATGTTGGGCAGTCGTGCGGCCATAGGTAAGTGGGAAGATGCCTTGCTCGAATTAACCGATGCCCAAGGCATGACCTTAGAAAAAGCTTTATTAGAGTGTGGGCTAAATCCGCATGACTATCCTAAAGCCGACCGCAGCAAAGATAATTTACTGGGCTTTTGGGAAGTGCACATGGAACAAGGCCCTGTATTAGAAGTTGAAAATTTACCCGTGGGTGTGGTCAGCGCCATTGCTGGGGCGCGTCGTTTTAAGGTGATGGTAGAAGGCGAATTTGGGCATGCCGGCACCGTGCCGATGATGTTGCGCCAAGATGCTTTGGCTGCCACCGCCGAAATTATTTTAATGATCGAAAAAAATGCCCAAATTCATGGGCTGGTTGCGACGGTTGGGCACATAAAAGCCTATCCGAATGCGGTGAATGTGATTCCAGGCATGGTTGAATTCACTGTGGATATTCGCAGTGATGATGATGCCTTGCGTGAAAAAGTCATGAATTTAATGTTCCACTCCAGCGAAGCCATCAGTATGCAACGCGGTTTGGATATCTACTGGAAAGAATATCACTGGGCGCCAGCCAGAGCTTGTCATGTGGATTTTAGACAATTGTTTGAACAGTCTATTTCTGAACAAAAAGTGCATGTCAAAACTTTGGTCAGCGGTGCAGGGCACGATGCCATGAATATGGCATCCATCACCGATATCGGAATGATTTTTGTGCGTTGCAAAGGCGGCATTAGTCATAATCCTGCGGAATCCGTTGAACCCGAAGATGCCGATTTAGCGGTTGAAACGGTGCTGTTAGCATTGGATAAACTGGCCATTTGTTATCTTGAAAAACAAGGAGTCACCCCATGAGTGATGTCATCTATGCCCTCGGAACCCCTGATATTTGTGACCAGTATGGCGCAGACATTCAGGTTGCCTTACCCATTTTTAAATCTTACGGCGGCTTAACCCGAATGACGGGTGTGATTGAAACCCTAAAAATTGACCAAAACAACGCCAAGTTTTGGGAACTGTTGCGTACGCCCGGCAAACAACGCATTTTGGTGGTGGATGCAGGCGCAGACATCGGGGCGGTCATGGGCGACAAAATGGCTGACCTTGCCGTTAAAAATGGTTGGAAAGGCGTGGTCATTAATGGGTATATTCGCGACACTGCCATTTTGCAAACCTTGCCTTTAGGAGTTTGGGCGCTGGGTCATTATCCTAAAAAAGGCAGTCGCCTCACCGAGGCACAGCATAATGTCCCCCTGACTTTTGCTGATATGACCCTCATGCCAACCGATACCTTGTATGCGGATGAAGACGGTTTGTTGGTTACGCCACATTCTTTTCCTGAGTTTGAAAACTATTTTCATTGAGCTTGTCCAAGCGCTTAAAAGTCTAAAGCCTTCGCTCTGTTGAATTCTGACAACTTCGGGGCGCAGGCTTTAGCCTGCCAAAAAGCACATCTCAAAATATCCCTAAAAAACAGACTGATTATGTACTGAGTTACAAACACTTTTTTCTGAACCATTTGCGCCGATTGTATACAATGTTAATTTTACAATGTAAGCAACGGAGTGCGTTATGTCCTCAAGCCAACCTCTGTGGATTCAAAACCCCTTAGCCATTTTTACTGGTAACGACCAAGACGCAAGAGGCGGTTTGGTGGTGCTGGGCAGCGAAATTATCGAACTCGTTGCGCAGGGCGCAATCCCCAAGACGCCAAACTATCAGGTTTTTGATGCCAGCGAACAGGTTATTTTGCCTGGGCTTATCAATGTTCATCACCATTTTTACCAAACCCTGACGCGTGCCTATCCGCCAGCGCTCAATAAACGCTTGTTTCCTTGGTTAAAAACCTTGTATCCTGTGTGGGCTAATTTGCAACAAGCGCAACTCGAAATTGCCTCAACCTTGGCAATGGCCGAATTGATGTTATCTGGCTGTACCACGGCTTCTGACCACCATTATGTATTTACCGATGGCTTAGAAAATGCCATAGATATTCAAATTGCAGCGGCGCAAAAGTTGGGGATGCGTGTCCATTTAACCCGCGGTTCAATGAGTTTGGGTGTGGAACAAGGGGGATTACCGCCCCAAAATACCGTGCAAACTGAGCAGGTTATATTGGATGACAGCGAACGCCTGATTAAAACCTATCACCAACGCCAAGATGGCGCGATGACACGCATTGCGCTTGCACCCTGTTCACCCTTTTCGGTCACAGAAGATTTAATGGTGCAATCAGCAGCCATGGCAGAACAGTTTGATGTGCGCTTGCATACCCATCTAGCGGAAACCGAAGATGAAAATGCGTTTTGTCTCAAAATGTTTGGCTTACGCCCATTGGATTATTTGCAAAAAGTAAACTGGCTTTCCAATCGAGTATGGTTGGCGCATGGCATACATTTTAATGATGCAGAAGTGTTGCGCTTAGGGCAAGCAGGCGTGGGGATTAGTCATTGTCCATCGTCCAATATGGTGTTGGCCTCGGGCATCTGTCGAGGGTTGGAGTTAGAAGCGTCGGGTTGTCCGGTTGGTATAGGGGTTGATGGGTCAGCGTCAAACGATGGTTCGAATATGATTAACGAAGTACGCCAGGCCTTATTGATTGGGCGCTTGCGTTATCAAGCAGATGAAATAACCCATTTGGATGTCTTGCGTTGGGCAACACAAGGTTCTGCTGGCTGCTTAGGGCGTTCGGACATTGGTGAAATTGCGGTGGGCAAACAAGCAGACTTGGCACTGTTTAAATTAGATGAACTGCGTTTTTCAGGAGCGGGCGATCCTTTGGCGGCTTTAATCATGTGTGGTGCACAAGCAGTAGACCGTTTAATGGTTGCTGGGCAATGGCGTGTTGTAGACGGGCAGTTATTGGGCTTAGATATCAGTGCCTTGATGGCCAATCATTCCAAAAGCGCGCGTTCATTAATCAGTTAAATTACAGATTGTGTACAATCCTAGAAAATTTAAAGTGCAAAATTTTGTTTTAAATGGTGCAAAAAACCCATAAAAGTGCATTAAAAATAACCAGGCCTGGTTGTTTTTAGGTCAAAATTTAATCATAAATATGAGTAAATCATTATAAATCAACAGGTTAATATTTTTGTCATAATTTATTCATAACTTTGACAAAGTTGGTCTAACGATTGCTTAATTGTTTTAAATACATTGTGTACAATGTTGTTTACATAAAATTTTACAAAAGAAGGTGGCAAACAATGAATTCATTTAAGAAAAAAAGTTTAGTAAGCAGTTTAGCGTTAGTAGCAGGATTGGCAATGGGCGCATCAGCGCAAGCTGCGGATTGGAGTTCGACTAGTATGTTGTTATTGGATGGTGCAGGCTATAAAAATGTGCCAGCCGACACCAAATTCAATACACAAGTTTTAACGCTAGAACATGTTGATGGTTGGAAATATGGTTCTAACTTTTTCTTCTTTGATGTCACTAACCCAAATTCTGCTGGTAAAGCGTTTAATGACACTTCTGCTGACGGTGTGAGTAGTTTTTATGGTGAATTCTCACCATCGCTTTCATTAAGCAAAATGACCGGTAAAGACATGTCATTTGGTTTTGTTAAGGATGTTAGTATCGCAGGGACTTGGGAGTTGGGTCAGAATACCAATGCATTATTAGCAGGTGTTGGGTTTGCTTTGGATATTCCAGGTGTTCCGGTTGCAAGCCTTACACTTTATCAAAGAACATCAACTTCAAAATTTGCGCCAGGTAAAACAGGTTCAGGTCAACAAGCCACCATTGTTTGGATGTCACCCTTTAATGTAGGTCCTACGAGTTGGACTTTTGAAGGTTATCTAGATTACGCCACTGAAGAAAAAGATGTAAATAAAGTTGAGAACATTGTTGCTTCACCTCGTTTGACGATGGATGTTGGTAGCTTTTTTGGTGCGCCAAAGAAAGTTTCAGTGGGTGTAGAGTATAGCTACTGGCACAACAAATATGGTTCCAAAGGCATTGATGAAGGTGTTCCTCAAGCCGCTGTTAAGTGGACTTTCTAATCATTTGAATGGGCGTTTAATTTTAAAGACGCTCTAAATGCCAAAGTGGAGAAACACATGAATAGAAGAACATTTTTAAAGCCTTTGGTGGCTGCTCTGGCCTTATCCGTTGCCGGTTTAGCAGCACCTTTGGCGCAAGCCGAAGATAAGACTAAGGTTGGTTTTGTGTATGTTGGGCCAGTCGGTGACCATGGCTGGAGTTATCAGCATGACCAAGGGCGATTAGCGGTTGAAAAAGAATTTGGCGATAAAGTAGAAACCACCTTTGTCGAAAAAGTACCCGAAGGCGCAGATGCTGAGCGCGTTATTCGTAAGCTTGCCTCAACAGGTCACGATTTAATTTTTACCACTTCGTTTGGTTTTATGAACCCTACTTTAAAAGTGGCTAAGCAATTTCCAAATGTCAAATTTGAGCATGCGACAGGTTATAAAACCGCTAAAAATGTCGGTGTTTACAGTGCGCGTTTTTATGAAGGTCGTTATGTGATGGGGCAAGTCGCCGGTAAAATGACTAAATCTAATGTGATTGGTTATATCGGTTCTTTCCCTATTCCAGAAGTGGTGCGCGGTATTAATGCGACTTTATTGGGGCTAAAATCGGTGAATCCAGAGGCAACTATCAAAGTGGTTTGGGTGAACTCTTGGTATGACCCAGGTAAAGAAGGCGATGCGGCTAAGGCTTTGATTGACCAGGGTGTGGATGTGGTTTTTCAACACACAGATTCGCCTGCGCCCTTGCAAGTGGCTGAACAGCGCGGGGTTTATGGTATAGGTCAGGCCTCGGACATGAAAGCCTTTGCACCGAAAGCTCAGTTGAGTGCCATTATTGATAATTGGCGTGGCTATTATGTTGACCAAGTCAAAGCGGTGATGGACGGTACTTGGAAATCTGAAGACACTTGGGGTGGAATTAAGTCTGGCATGGTCGGTATTGCACCTTTCAGTGATGCCGTGCCTCCAGAGGTTGTCGCCATGGCAGAAAAAACCATAGCAGGTATTGAGGATGGCTCTATTCATCCTTTCCAAGGGCCCATAAAAGATCAGGCCGGTGTGCTTAAGGTAAAAGCGGGTGAGCATTTACCCGATGGTGCTTTGTTGGGCATGGACTGGTATGTGGAAGGGGTTGAAGGTAAGTTGCCTAAATAACCTTCTTGCTTGAGTTAAATAGGGTCGCATCAGCGACCCTTTTTTTTGGGTGTTAAAAAGGTTTTTCCTTTCTTAATTGGTGCATATTTGGTTTTTTGATTAAAATATTGGTGCAATTGTCGATTTTAAAAGAGTTTTTAAGGTTTTATATTTAACTAAATAATTGTTTTTATTTAGTTTATTTAAAGTGGGATTAAGTATGCTTATGAGTTATTACTAATTTTTGTTTTTGTAATAACGAGGTATCCATCATGTTTCAAAAGAAAAAAGTACTCGGTGTTTTAGCAGGCTTATTTTTATCTGCCCAAGCATTTTCTGTCAGCGCAGAACCTTTAAAAATTGGTTACAGTGATTGGCCAGGATGGGTTGCCTGGGATGTTGCCATTGAGAAAAAATGGTTTGAGAAAGAAGGCGTTGATGTCCAGTTTGAGTGGTTTGATTATGTTGCTTCGATGGATGCTTTTGCTGCAGGCAAGTTAGACGCAGTGCACATGACCAATGGTGATGCGTTGGTCACGGGGGCTACTGGCGCTAAGAGCGTGATGATTTTATTAAACGATTATTCTAATGGTAATGACATGGTGGTTGCCAAGCCAGGCATCGCTTCTATTAAAGATTTAAAAGGTAAAAAAATTGGTGTAGAAGTGGGCTTTGTGAGCCATTTGTTACTGTTAACCGCACTTGAAGCCAATGGTATGAAAGAGGGTGATGTCACCCTAGTGAATGTACCCACCAATGAAACGCCTCAGGTGCTTGCCTCTGGCGAAGTTGATGCCATTGTTGCTTGGCAACCCAGTTCTGGTCAGGCTTTAACAGGTGTTCCAGGTTCTAAAGCGGTATTCACCTCAGCGGATAATCCTGGGATTATTTACGATGGTCTTTCGGTGAGTCCTGCCAGTTTATCGGCTCACAAGGCAGACTGGGCTAAGGTGCTCAAAGTTTGGTATAAAACGGTTGCTTATATTCAAGACCCTAAAACTCAGGGCGATGCCATTAAAATCATGGCTAACCGTGTTGGTTTAGCGCCGGAAGAATATGCGCCATTTCTTAAAGGCACCAAATTGTTAACCCTAGAAGAAGCCAAAGCGGCCTACAAAAAAGGCTCTGCTTTAACCTCAATTTATGGGTCTACCAAGTTGTCTGATGATTTCAATGTGGCCAACAAAGTTTACGACACGCCACAAGATGTCGATAGTTACTTGGATGGATCTTTAACCAACGCCATGTAAAATTCCTCCCCCTTGGCAATCTAAAGTCCTCAATTTAGATTGCCACCTCATTATTAGGTCATTTTTAGCTTATTAAAGATTATTTTAGGTGTTAGGTGATGTTATGAAAGCCCAGTCCTCCGTTTTTCGACAAGCCGATGCCCTTATCCCCACCGCTTTGGCAGTTTTGTATGTTTTAAGTGGCTATGTTTTTGGCTTTTATGGCATATTGTCAGATGCGATTAGCTTAAATATTCTGGGCATTTTGTTATTGGCGCATGCGATGGTTATTGCTGCCTATCTCATTCACGAAGCTGCTCATTACAGCGTATTTAAATCTAAAAACCACAACCGTTGGTTTGCCGAATTTTGTTTGTGGATAACGGGTAATAGTTATTCGAATTTTGACGATATTCAACACAAACACATCCGCCATCATATTGACCGAGCCGATATAGTGTCATTTGATTTTCGTCCAATTTTACAACGCCACCCTAAGTTTTTAAAACTCATTCAAATCTTGGAATGGGCCTATATCCCAGCATTAGAAGTCTGGATGCATTTTCTGGTGATTGCTTTGCCGTTTATCAAACCCAATCGCAAAGCGCGACGACTTAGAGTGATCAGTGTCTTGTTACTCAGAATTGGTTTTTTTGCCGGTTTGGCAATGCTGGCACCGCAAGTTTTATGGTTATATCCGATTGCTTATTTGCTGTTTTTAACGGTGATGCGCTTTATGGATGTGCATCAGCATACCTATGAAGTGTATGAAACCCTAGACTTACCTAGGGGCGCAGAATCTAAACTGCGCAATCGTGAGTTTGAAGAACACAATACCTACTCCAATTTGTTGTCAGTTCGTTATCCTTGGGTAAATTTGTTGGTACTCAATTTCTGTTATCACAATGTGCACCATGACCAACAATTGCAACCTTGGTATCGTTTGCCGGCGTTACATCAAGCCATGTATGGTCGAGATTATTCGCAACTCCTAACTTTTCGACATCTCATCAAAAGTTATCACCGTTATAGAGTGCCCAGAATACTCAATGGTGACCCCATTAACTTGCCCATTAAACACAATGAAGGTGAAACCTTCATTGGCGTGGATGGCGTATCTTTTTTAACAGCACATTAAACAGAATAAGCAGGAGGGTGTGTGACGCAAGTGAAAAAGTTTTGGCCTATTTTGACGGGTACACATCGCTACGAAAAAACCTTATCAACCCGAGGACGCGGGCAGGGTGAGATTATTCAAGCGCCTATTTTGGCCTATTTAATTGAAACCCAAAATGGCAGAATTTTGTTTGATGTAGGCTGTGACTATCAAAAAATTCAACAGCCTAAATTACGCCAAACCTATTACGAGCACGAAGGCTTTCCATTTGGTCCGCCAGACATGACCGAAGAACAACAGTTGCCCAATAAATTGGCAAGACTGGGTTTAAAAACTGAGGATGTGGATGTGGTTTTTTGCAGCCATTTGCACTTTGACCACGCAGGGGGTTTGTGTGAATTTTGTCATGCCGAAGTCCATGTGCATCAGCAAGAAATGCAAGCCGCCTTGCTACCAGCAGATGAAGCCTATTTTAAAAGCGATTTTGACTTGCCCTTAAACTGGAAAGTGCAAACGGGCGAGTATGATTTGGTGCCCGGCGTGAGTGCCATTGAAACGCCCGGGCATACCGCGGGGCATATGTCGATGTTGATTGAACTGCCTAAAGGTAAACCCATTCTCTTAGCCGGGGATGCGGCAGATTTGGTGGAAAATATCACCGACGAAATCGCCCCAGGCCTATGTTGGCAAGAGAACGAAACCCTTGCAATTCAAAGTATTCAAAAGCTAAAACGGCTTGAGCTAGAGCATCAAGCTAACCTTTGGCCCAACCATGATTGGACATTTTTTCAAAATCACAATCCCTTTCCCAAACCCTACGAATAAGGACTTTTTGGATGCAGCTCAAAACCTATAAAACACTTTGGGGTAATCAACTGATTATTGAAGAAGCCTGTGCTCAGGCTAAAAATGCAGGGTTTGATGGTATTGAGGGGCGAGCGCCCGTGACGCCTGCGGCCATTAAGCGTTGGCAAAATGCGCTCTATGCCTTTGAATGTGATTTTGTGCTAGAAGTGGTCACCGGCGGTGATTATGTGCCCGATTTAAGTTGGACGATGCCCTATCATTTGCAAGATATGGAGGCACAAATCCAAAAAGCCTTGCCGCTCAATCCAAGATTAATCACCTTAATCACTGGCAGTGATGCTTGGTCAGAATCCCAAAGTATCGAGTTTTTAGAGCAGGCCATGAGCTTAGAACAAAAATATGGCATTCCTTTAAGTTTTGAAACCCATCGCAGCCGTTCACTATTTAATCCATGGGTCACCGAACGCATTGTGAAAGCCTTGCCAAACTTAAAGCTAACGGCAGATATCAGTCATTGGTGTGTGGTGTGTGAACGCTTAATGAGTTTAGAGTTTCCCAGTATTCAAGCGATTTTGCCGCAGGTGTTTCACATTCATGCCCGAGTGGGTTATGCACAAGGTCCACAAGTGCCACATCCCGCTTCTCCAGAATACCAAAATGCCTTACACAGCCATCAAGCCATATGGCGAGCCATCTGGCAATCACAAATGAATAGAGGGTTTGAGTTGACGACCTTAACGCCAGAATTTGGACCAGATGGCTATTGCCAACAAGTGCCTTTTACTCAAACGCCGGTGGCGGATAATTGGAAAATTAATCAATGGATGAACCAAGTTGAACGCTCAGATTTTGCCCATTTTAGTCAGGCAGGAGTAGTGATTTGAGCCCATCTTTTAAAGCGCTGTTACCGGTTTGGGTTTTAGTTTTTGCCTCATTTTTTTGGGGCTTAAGCTGGTGGCCGCTTAAAACGCTGAATCAACTGGGTTTTGAAGGACCACTCATTATATTGGTTGCCTATGGTCTTTTATCGTTGGCTTTTTTACCTTGGATATTGCGCTACCGTGCCTATATCGCATCACACTTTAAAGCCTGGTTTAGCATTTTGTTATTAGGCGGTGGCGCCAATCTGGCCTTTAATTTTGCCCTGATAGAAGGCGAAGTCATACGAGTCATGGTGCTGTTTTATTTATTGCCCTTATGGGGTGTTTTGGGTGGCAAATTCTTGCTGCATGAAAAGGTTGGCAGGTTGGGCTGGTTAGCGGCAGGGCTTGCGATTTCTGGGGCGTTTTTAATTGTTGGCGGCTTTGATATTTTTACCACGCCACCCACCTGGATAGATGGTGTCGCGCTCCTGTCTGGATTTTTATTTGCCATGAATAATTTAGCATTTCGCGCCCATCAAGACTTGCCTCTAGTACCCAAGTTAGGTGCTTTGTTTATCGGTACACTCATCTTTTCTGGCATCTTGTGTATCGTTGCCCAAACGACGTTACCTACAGAAACCAGTAGCTTAGATTGGTTTTGGTTAGCGGGTTATGGCTTGGTTTGGTTGCTGATTGCCAATTTGGGTTCTCAATGGAGCGTAACGCATTTACCCGCCAGTCGCTCATCCATTATTATGGTGATGGAATTGGTGGTTGCGGTGGTTTCAGCCATTCTCATCGGCAATGAAACGCTGCATTTTTGGGAGGCGATAGGCGGACTCCTCATTTTAAGTGCCACCTTGCTCGAAGCCTTTAAAGAAAGTCATTCCTCAGAAATAACGCATCAGCCCGCCAAATCATAAAACCTTAGACTTAGTTGTTTATAAACTAAGCGTTGCGCTCTTTCATCCAGTTGCGCCAGCCACCTGTATGGCTGATGTTGGTGGCACCCTCTAATCCAATCGGTTCGCAGATAAAACCGACTACTTGGCTACCATCTATCAATTCTACTTTGCCCAAACCTAACGGTGAGGGAATCAAGGCTAAAAAGCTGCCTAAATGTTGTTTGGGCATTGACCAAACTTCCACTTCTATAGATGCGCCTTTTTGGTCACTTTCTGGGTTAATTTTAACCAGGCCTGGCTTTAAAATGGGGCCACCAGCCAGTTCATAAAACGCATATTTAGGGGCAGTTTTTGTGGTTTTAAGCAGCTTAGCACCGCGCTCAATCAGCTGACCGTTTAACGGAAAGCCCGTTAAGTGTGCCCCCACTACGGCGAGGGGAATGTGATGTGGTGTGTTGAAATGTTCTGGTTGTGCAATAGGCAAAGGTGTTTGTTTGGCGCCAGCAGTGTTCACAAATTCGGTGTGTAATTGATCGGCCAGTTTAAGCAATTGGCGATCAGAACCTGCGGCGGAAAACAGCGTAATCCCGGCGGGCAAACCATCGGTTCTAAAGCCCGTTGGCAGGGCAACAGCGGCATAGTCCAATAAATTCATAAAATTGGTGTAAGTGCCTAATACCGAATTAAGCTTAATGGGATCCGCTTGCACGGCTTTGATATCAAAAATAGTCGGCGTGGTGGGCGTGAGCATACAGTCGACTTTTTGCCAAACAGCTTGCGTTAAACGCTGGGCTTTTTGTAAATCGTAATTGCCTTGATAGGCCTGTTGGGCGCTTAAAGAGGTTGCCCCAGCAATGATTTTGGCAACGGCAGGATCCATGTCGGATTCATGCGCATCAAAAAACTCGCTGATGGCCGTATAACGCTCCGCAACCCAAGCTCCACCATACAGCAGTTTGGCGGTTTCTATCCAGGGCTCAAAGTTGATTTCTTTGATTTCATAACCCAGATTTTTAAGGGTGGCTAGGGTGTCAAAAAATTGGGCTTTAGCCAGTTCATCATTATAAAAACTCAGCTTGTCTGGAATGCCAATCACCGGTTTGGCCGGCCAAGCAGGAGGGGTTAGGGTCAGTTCTTGGCGAGCGTATTCATCGGCTTTGTCATAGGTGGATGCGATTTCAAATACTTGATAAGCATCTTGAGCATTGAGGGCGAAAATACTCATGACATCTTGCGAACGCACCGCGGGTAATAAACCGCTGGTGCTGAGCAAACCTTTTGAAGGTTTTAGACCAATCAAATTATTAAACGCTGCGGGCACGCGCCCAGAGCCAGCGGTGTCGGTGCCTAATGAAAAACTGCACAAGTTTAATGCCAAAGCCAAGGCAGAACCCGAGCTAGAACCGCCTGAGATTTTGTCAAAATCAAAGGCATTATGGCACGCGCCATAAGGTGAGCGAGTGCCCACCAAACCTGTGGCAAATTGGTCCATGTTGCTTTTGCCCAAGGGAATGGCGCCGGCATTAATGAGTTGCTGCACCACAAACGCGGATTTCTCTGGTACAAAACTGAAAGCAGGGCAGGCCGCCGTGGTGGGAATGCCCGCTAAATCAATATTGTCTTTGATGACAAACGGCACACCCCACAAAGGCATGGAATTGACATGGCTGGACTCCAGCATGGTGAGATAGGGTTCCAGTTCTGCCTCTGAGAGCAAGTGGATAAAAATATTGTGGTCTTGATAGGTCTTAGCCTCAGCTAAAAGCTGCTTGACTAGACTGCGTGGCGTGATTTTACCTGCAGCATAGGCTTGTTTAAGGGTGTCGAGTGTTAGGTTCATTTGACCTCCAAAATGCACAAGGCTTGGCCGTTTTGTACCAAATCCGTTTCATTGATTAAGATTTCAGTGACCACACCATTGGTTTCTGCTTCAATGGGAATTTCGATTTTCATGGTTTCTAAAATGGCCAGCACATCGCCTTCTTTGACAAGGTCACCGGGTTTGACGGTGATTTTCCATACACTTCCGCTAATGGGTGACAAGACGGCTTCAAAGCCCTCGGGAATTTCGCCCAAAGATTCGCTTTGCACTTCATCTTGTGCATTGTTGGACTCATAGTTGGCTTGCCCACTTTCTTCCCAGCGTAAACGCTCGGCCTCAAAGGCTGCTTGTTGCGTGTTTCTAAAACGCGCAATGCTGTCGGCTTCTTCGGCAAGGAAATTTTGATAGGTTGACAATGATAATTCAGTTTCTTCAATATCTATATGGAAACGCCCCAAGGGGAAATCTAGGCGCGCTTGCGCCAATTCTGCTTCGCTAACCGGATAGAACTGGATTTGGTCAAAGAAATCTAATAACCAAGGTTTGCCAGCCGGGAAAAATTCGGTGGTGTGATAAGCATTCCACATTTGAATGGTGCGTCCCACAAACTGATAACCGCCTGGGCCTTCCATGCCATACACGCACATATAAGCGCCACCAATACCCACCGCATTTTCAGGCGTCCAAGTACGCGCAGGGTTGTATTTGGTGGTGACCAAACGATGGCGCGGGTCTAAAGGCGTGGCAACCGGTGCGCCTAGATAAACATCGCCTAAGCCCATGACCAAATATTTGGCATCAAACACAATGCGCTTCACATCTTCAATAGAGTCAAGCCCGTTAATGCGGCGAATGAATTCAATATTACTTGGACACCAAGGCGCATCAGGGCGCACGGATTGCATATATTTTTCAATGGCTAATTTGGTGCTTGGGTCATCCCAAGACAGTGGCAAACGCACAATGCGGCTTTTAACCGTTAGGTCTTTGGCTGATGCAATCTCTTTTTCAAGCATTACCAAGCGTTTTATCATCTCGCCTTGAGAAATTTGTTTTGGATCGTAATGCACCTGTAAAGAGCGAATTCCTGGCGTTAAATCCTCTAAAAATGACCAGGCCTGGTTGTTTTTGGCTTCAGTTTTAAGGGTTTTTAAGCGTTCAAACAAGACTTGAATTCTAAAGCGCAATGCTAAATCCAATTCCATGGCGCCATATTCCAACAACACATGACTGTCCCCAGAGCGACGAATTTTATAACCAAATTCGTGCTCATCGGTTGAGACTTCAACGGCCAAACAAGATTGTTCAGTTGGGTGCGCTAAAAAACTAAGCGGCAGTAACGCACTGGCATCTAAGGCATTCAGCGCGGCTTCTTGTGCTTTTAAAGCAGCTTCCGCCATTTCGGTTGATACGGGTTTAAAACGAATTTTATCGCCAGGGCGTAGTTGTCCCATTTTCCATTGTTCGGCTTCGATAATGGTGGCTGGGCACACAAACCCTCCCAAACTTGGGCCATCTTGCGCCAGAATAACAGGCATATCCCCGGTAAAGTCGATGGCACCTATGGCATAGGGATTGTCGTGAATATTAGATGGGTGCAAGCCCGCTTCGCCGCCAGAGCTTCTCGCCCATTGGGGTTTAGGGCCGATTAAACGAATCCCCGTGCGGCTGGAGTTGTAATGCACTTCCCATTGGGTGGCGAAAAAGGTCGCTATGTCCTGCTCGGTGAAAAAATCTGGGCAACCTTGCGGACCATAAATCACCGCAATTTCCACTTCGTTTTGCAGTTTGGCGAGCAAGCCTGCAGGCAAAACATTGGGGGTGGTTTGTACCTGGGTTTTACTTAAATGCAACACATCGCCCGCACGCAATAGTCGACCGCCATGTCCGCCAAACTTGCCCAAAGAAAAAGTCGTTTTACTGCGCATATAATCGGGCACATCAAATCCACCGGCGATGGCTAAATAAGCGCGTTGACCGAGTGATTTAATCACTTTGGACTTGAGTTGTTGCCCGGCTTTAACCGGCACAGCAACATTTTGTGGAATGGGTTGTTTGTCTAGAGTCGGCTGAATGTCTGCGCCGGTGATGCAAATCATGGTGTCACGGTCAAAGCTGAGGCTCACACCCGAAACGGTCATTTCAATGGTGGCGGCATCTTCAGGGTTGTTTAAACAACGGTTGGCCAAACGATGCGATAGGGCATCCATTGGGCCAGAGGGTGGTACACCTATATCCCAATAGCCCACGCGCCCTGGATAACTCACGAGCATAGAATGGGTGCCAGGGTTAAGTACTTCAACACTGTAAGGGGCATGGGTAAAACGGTTTAAAAACTGGGTGTATAAACCCTCGGCGGCCACAAATTCTGGCGCTGCACTGAGGGCTTCTAAAAAAGCGATATTGGTTTCAAATCCATCAATGCGGGTTTTGCTCATAGCCGCTTGCAAAGCCTGTACGGCGCTTTTTCGGTCTTGTCCGGTGACGATGATTTTGGCCAACATCGGGTCATAAAAAGAACTGACTTCTATGCCACGGTCGCACCAGGTGTCGATTCGACAATTTGATGGCATTTGCCAACCGGTCAGTTTGCCCGAGCTGGGTTGGAAGTTTTTAAACGGGTCTTCCGCATAGACGCGTACTTCAATGGCATGACCTTTGGCTGGCTTGACAGCTTCTGGGAAAGCACTGTGATAAGCCACATGCACCATCCATTGCACCAAATCAACCTCTCTCACCATTTCGGTAATGCCGTGTTCTACTTGTAAACGCGTGTTGACTTCTAAAAAGTAGTATTGCGAAGTGTCGGCATCGTAAACATATTCCACGGTTCCGGCGGATTTGTAGTTGACCAACTCGCCCAAACGAATGGCATGAGCTTCCATTTCGGCAATTTGTGAACGCGCGACGCCAAAGGCTGGGGTTTCTTCCACCACCTTTTGATTGCGGCGTTGTAATGAACAGTCACGCTCGCCAAAGGAAACCACCTTGCCTTGCCCATCACCAAAAATTTGAATTTCGAGATGGCGTGCATTGACCACAAACTTCTCTAAAAATAAGCCGTTTTGCCCAAAGGCATTTTGGCTCATGCGGGCGACCTGTTCAAAAGTGTCGGCAAGGGTTTTTTCGTCGTCACATTTTTGCATGCCGATGCCACCGCCGCCAGCGGTACTTTTAAGCATCACGGGATAACCAATTCGATTGGCTTCTTGTTTGGCATGTTCAATCGATTCCAACAAGCCCGAGCCGGGCAATAAAGGCACTTGAGCTTGAATGGCGAGTTCGCGGGCGGTGTGTTTAAGGCCAAAATCGCGAATGTGTTTGGGCTCTGGACCGATAAAGGTGATGCCGATGGCTTCACAGGCTTCGGCAAATGAGGTGTTTTCGCTGAGGAATCCATAACCTGGATGCACAGCATCCACCCCTAAGGCTTTGGCATGCTCTAAAATCAGTGGCACATTTAAATAGGTTTCACTAGCCGCATTGCCTTTTAAAAAAATAACTTCATCCGCCGCTTGCACATGCAAAGACGCTCGGTCGGCGTCTGATGCGAGGGCGACTGACTGAATGTTCATTTTTTTTAAGGTACGGATAATGCGCGTGGCGATGGCGCCACGATTGGCAATGAGCACTTTTTTAAACATGGGGTTTCCTTTTTCAGACCGTTCTGAAGTGGGTTCGCATCTTGGGTCGTCCCAAGTGGTTGTTAAAGCGTTTGTTAAAGCGGTTTTAAATTTTACTGCCAGATAATCATTTCAACAGGGGTTGGGTTATAGCCATTACACGGATTGTTGAGTTGTGGGCAATTGCTCACCAAAACCAACACATCCATATGGGCTTGCATTTCGACATAACGCCCGGGTGCTGAAATGCCATCGTCAAAATCTAAATGGCCATCGGGTGACACAGGCACATTCATAAAAAAGTTTATGTTGCTGGAAAGGTCTGCTTTGGTCATGGGTTTATCATGATTACAGCTGCATTTGCCAAGCGCCGTTAAAAAAGAGTCGCGACAGGAATGCATTGAGCGTTTTTCAATGGCATAACGCACTGTGTTACTCTCAGCAGAACAAGCGCCACCAATGGTGTCGTGACGACCGCAGGTGTCATCGACTATGGTTAACATGGGGTTGATGAGATTAGATTGCAGCACCGAACCCGTGGTCAAATAAATATTGCCCTGTTCGCGAATGGTGTCGGTTGCAGAGTAACGCTCGGAATGGTCTTGGGCGTTGTAAAACAGGGTATCTACAGCCTGATTGCCTTCTAAATCCACAATACGGAAATATTGCCCAGCTTTAACTTCATACATCCACGGATCGCCAGCCGCCACCACTGCTCGGTAAACCACCCTGTTTTCGGTAAAAAATTGCTTATTCATTGGGGTTTTCTCCGTAGTAAGTTTTGGTGTTGTAATAAGCGCGTTCATTTTCGGCGCGGTGTTTGCGGCAGGGGTCATCAGCCAATACGGGGTTTGCTTTAGACACACTTAACTCTACTGGTTTTGGAGCATAGTAAATATTAGGGTCAAGCGGGTGTTGCACGGTAGACAGGCAGACAATGCAGTCCATTTCAAAGCGCAAATCAACAGTGCTGCCTGCTTGCGAATGATTGGGCACAAAAGTCATTTGCCCTGAGTCTTCAATGCGCACTTTGCTAAACCAATTGATATTGGGCACCACATCGCTGGCGTTGAGCCCCCATTTGCCGAGTTCGTTAAGCAAGCTGTCGTAAGCATTTTTAAAATAGTCGTTGTGGGCTTGCTGATAGGTTTTGATGCCATATTTTTTTTGCACCAAACTGGCATTAGATAATCCGCCCAGCGTATCGTGCCAGCCGCAGGTGTCGGCAATAATGGAACACATCACACGCCCCATGTCGCTAAAACACATATTGGGTGCGGTTAAAAAAGCGGTTTTTTGCGCCTTGAGGGTATCGGGCATGTTGTAGCGTTCGTTTTTGACTTCGAGATTGTTGATTAACATAGCTACATTGGCATTGCCCTCCAAATCGGTGAGGCGCAACACGGTGCCGCGACGAATCACACCCGACCAGTGTGCGCCACCCGGCAGGATTTCAGACCAGATAAAACTGGGTTTGGGTTTTGGAAAATCGCTCATTATTTTGTCTCCTGTGAAGCAGTATCAGGCGTATAAATTGGGGGTAAGGATGAATTAGTTAAGTAGAGATTGCCTGTTTTAACGCCACGGTTTGCCAGTAATTCATGCGAAATGCTATTGAGTTTTTGCGCTGCTCCTTGCATTAAAATCACCTCTAGGGTTTGTTGGTCCATCAGCTGAACTTGGGTAGATGAGATAATCTCGGCCACATGCAAGTGTTTGAGTTGATTGAGTTTAATTTGCAAACCAGGGGTGTTGTGCTCATAGACCATGGTTAGGGTGCCGGCCATAATCTCATTAGTATAGTCTTGTCTAAAAGCGGAAACTTCTTTTTGAATCATTTCAGCCAGCAAAGCCGAGCGGTTGGGAAAACCACGGTCAATCACCAACTGATCTAGGTCTTCAAGCACCTGCGCTGGCAAAGAGGCACTGGTTCGCACCAGTCCTTTAGATTGAGCATTTGCATGAGTGTTTGTCATTTAAAAAATATCCGGTACTTGCGCATTGATGGGCACTAGGCGCACCATGCTGAGTTTATCTTCAGTGTCGGTTTCTTCTGGCGTTGGCGGATGCACCAAGGCTTCTATATAGGTTTTGGTTGCCTTAAACGCCTCAGAATCTTGCACATCCTTGGGGCGAGGGCGCGCTAAAGGCACATTAATCACTTCATGCACGCGCCCAGGATTGGCTTCTAACACCAGAATGCGATCGGCTAAAAAAATGGCTTCATCTAAATCGTGAGTGATGAAAAAAATGGTGATGTCGATGTTTTGCCAAATTTCTAATAAATACTGTTGCATTTTTAAACGATTTTGCGGGTCGAGTGCAGCAAAAGGCTCGTCCATCAGTAAAATCTTCGGTTGGGTGGCCAGCGCACGAATAATTGCCACACGCTGTTTCATGCCGCCTGAAAGTTGGTGGGGATAAGCATCCACAAATTTAGTCAGTCCGACTAAATCAATCCATTGAAAAGCCTCAGATTCAGCAGCGTTTTTCGACATGCCGTTTTGCGTCATCCCAAACATCACATTTTGTTTGACCGTCATCCACGGAAAAAGCGAATAACTTTGAAACACCATGCCGCGGTCTGGGCCGGGTTCAGTAACGGGTTTCTCATCTACCAAAATATGGCCTTGCTCTTGAGTTTCTAAGCCAGCAACCAAACGCGCCAAGGTTGATTTACCGCAACCAGATGGGCCCACCACGCAAATAAATTCGCGTTTATAAGCCGTAAAATCAATGTTATTAAGCACCTTGTGCGACACACCTTTGTGTTCAAACGATTTGTGCAAACCTTCAATTTTTAGGGCTAGAGGACGCTTAAAAATACGCTGATAACGATCAGCAATTTCAGGGGTTTGTAAGCCAGTTAACGGATGAGTGTCTGTTTGGTGATTCATAGTTTGACCTCTTAGTGTCCGTTATTCCAAGGGAAAAGTCGCTTGCCAAGTTTGGCTAAAATTATGTCAGTCACGATACCGATAATACCGATAATCAAAATCGCGGCGAAGACATTGTCAAAATTTTTGTAGCGCGCTTGTTGGGTAATAAACCAAGTAATCCCAGAGCTGGCGCCAATCAATTCAGACACGATTAAATAGGTCCATGCCCAACCAAGTAGGATGCGCATATCGCGATAAAGGTCTGGCAAAACGCCGGGTAAAATCACCCGACGAATTAAGGAAAACCCTTTGCAACCCAGCGTTTGGGCAGCTTCTATGATGGCTAGATTAAATTTGCGCGTGGTGTTGGCGGTAATGAGCACCATTTGAAAAAAAGTACCGATAAAAATAATGGCAATTTTGGGGGCGTCATAAATCCCCAAAATGGCAACGGCTAAAGCCCCAAAGGCAGGGGCGGGTAAATAGCGGAAGAACTCGGTAAAGGGTTCAACAATTTTGGAAGCCGACTCATAGGTGCCTGCCATAATCCCCAGAGGCAATCCAAACACCATTGACCAGAAAAATCCCCAAGCAATGATTTGAATAGAATGCCCTAAACTTTCATGAAACCAAGGTTCGTTGGAGCGTTTAGGTTCGGTGGTAAAAGCGGTGTAAAGTGCCATCGCCACTTCGTGGGGTGCAGGCAGGTAAACAGGGTTGGCGGGATTGCCTTGTGGAAGATTCACTGTCTTTTCTTGTGCTTGGGATTCTAACTTGGCCAGTTCTCGATAAAACACTTCTTTATCAACCAAAGTTCCCTCTCGAAAGTAACTCACATCACCGGGTTGGGTAATTTGCATTTGTGGATGCCAAATAAAAGGCACATAGCTGACTAAACTCCATAACAACAGTGGAATCAGAAAACTGGTAAAAGTCAGCAGGCGGCGCGAACCATTGTCCAATGGTGCTCTAGGGGTTGTCCAAGCGGTGGGGAAAAGAGCCATAATCCTGCCTTTGTTATCATGCGTTATTACGATTTTTATATTTTGTAATAAGCAAGTGGCGTGCCGAATCAAAAATCATTTATAAATCATAAGGATAGGTTTTATTTGAGAGCTTTGTGTTATGATTTGCACCAATTTAATGCAATATTTTTTTGGATGAGTGCGTAAGACGGGTTGTTCATTAGGCATTTATTTTGGGCATTGAATTATTTGGATTTAAAAGCAGGCTAAAGCCTGCGCCCCAGTTATTGGGTTCCGAAGTTTAATGGGGCGAAGGCTTTAGCCTTCTGGGATTAGTCATCGGTTTATTTTTCTGCTTTTAAGGTTTCTGTTTAAGGTCGCTTTTTGGGTTTGTATTTCTAAATTATGTTTTGTGCCTAGCGCCCTTGTTACTTTTTGGCTCGCCCAAAAAGTAACCAAAAAACCGACCCACTCAAAATTTCTATGCCCCTAAGCTCGTGCCTGGAAAATGGCGAACTCGCTGCGCTCAAACAGCGCCATTTTTTTCCCAGTCCCTTCGCTAAAGGGCATCACGAAATTTTGAGAAGGGGAGAAAGGTTTCCTTCTGACAAGGCTTGCGGTTTTTCAGGAAATGATCAGCTTCCCCCTTGAAGACAATTCGTAAGCCCTCTTAGTGAAGGCGCCGGATAAACAGCTGCGCATGTTTGAGCGAAGCGAGTTCGCAGCTGTCTGGCGACAAGCTTAGAGAGCTAGAATTGGATGAGTGGGGTCGCCTTTTTTGGTGACTTTTTTGGCGAAGCAAAAAAGTTACATGGGCGCGAGGCAGAAGTCCCATTTAGAAATACAATCCCCAAAAGCGACCTTAAAATGAAAATCTCAAACAGGGGAGACAGGCTTGGGTAAAAATCCAGGAAGGCTAAAGCCTTCGCCCCTATGGAAATTGCCATTTTTGGGGCGCAGGCTTTAGCCTGCTTTTAGCTGGAATCAAAAAAAAATTTGTGGTTTTTGAATTAAGGTCGCTTTTGATGACCCTAATTTGAGGGATTCCCATGCAGGAGCATGGGAGCTTGAGTGATTATAGTGCTTGATTCAGTGACTAGAATAAAACGGTTTGCCCAAACAGGCGGGTGCAAAGTTGTTTTGGGCTTGTCTTGAGATAAGTACCAGCACCACGATGGTGGCTAAATAGGGCAGCATGGATAAGAATTCGGAAGGGACATCCAAGCCCAGTCCTTGTCCGTGCAGTTGCAAGATGGTAATGCCACCGAACATGTAGGCACCCATCAATACGCGAGATGGCATCCACATCGCAAATACCACCAGCGCCAAAGCAATCCAACCACGACCTGCGGTCATATTGTCGGCCCACATGGGCGAGTAGGAAAGTGATAAATAAGCACCCGCTAAACCACTCATAGCGCCACCATAGAGTGCGGCCATATAGCGAATTTTAATCACTGGGTAGCCAATGGAATGGGCGGCATCATGCGATTCGCCAACGGCTCTTAACACCAAGCCTGACTTGGTTTTGTTGAGGAAATAAGTGGTGGCAAACACCATGAAAATAGAGAAATACACCAAAATATCATGGCTGAATAACACATTGCCAATAAAGGGTAAATCGGTCAAATAAGGGATGTCCAGTTTGGGTAAGCCTTCATAGGCAATGCCGACTAGGCTTTTACCAATCAACGAGCTTAAGCCAATGCCAAAAATGGTAAGTGCCAGACCGGTTGCAACTTGATTGGATTGCAACGACAGGGTTAAAAAGCTAAATACCAAAGCCATCGCCATGCCCGATAAAATGGCCGCTAAAACGCCAAGGATTGCACTGCCTGTGCTGGTGACCGTAAAAAAGGCGACCACTGCGCCGACAATCATCATGCCTTCTAATCCTAAATTAAGCACACCAGCTTTTTCGTTAATCAGCTCACCGAGTGCGGCTAATAATAAAGGCGTGGCAGCACCGATGATGGTGACGATGATGAGTGAATAGGTGTCTAGGGTAAAGTCCATATCAGTTCACTCCTTGAGCGGATTTAAAAGTTAGTTTTAAGCGGTACAAAATCAGCACATCGGCGGCCAGTAAAAAGAACAGTAATAGTCCTTGAAAAACCCCTGTGAGCGCAATCGGCAAGCCCATTTCGATTTGTGCGGTTTCGCCACCCAAGTAGGATAAAGCCATGAGCAGGCCCGCCAATAAAATGCCAACAGGATGTAAACGCCCTAAAAAGGCGACGATAATGGCTGTAAAGCCGTATCCTGGGGAAATGGTAGGGAGGAGTTGCCCAATTGGCCCTGCCACTTCCATGAGCCCTGCCAACCCCGCCAAAGCACCGCCCAGTAAAAAAGTAAACCAGACAATCTTTTTGTGATTAAAGCCGGCATATTGCGCTGCATTCGGCGCTTGGCCAACCACATGCACTTGAAAACCAATTATGGTTCTGGAGAGCATTACCCATAAAGCGGCAAGGATTAGCAGCGTAATCAAGCTGCCCAAATTCAAGCGTGTGCCTTCTAATAAAATAGGCAACAAAGCGGATTCGGCAAACATGCGAGATTCTGGGAAGTTGTAGCCTGTTGGATCACGATAAGGGCCATTGACCATAAAGTTGAGCAGTAAAATAGCGACATAGGTGAGCATCAAGCTGGTGAGAATTTCGCTGGTGTTAAAGCGGGTTTTCAAAAACGCAGGAATTGCGGCCCAAGCCATGCCGCCAAGCATGCCGCCTATCAGCATCAGTGGCAGCACCCATGCGCTGTCGGATTCATGAAAAAACAACGCCAAACCGCCGCCCACAATCGCGCCCATCACCAATTGACCTTCGGCACCGATATTCCAAACATTGGCTTTAAACCCAATCGCCAATCCCACGGCAATCAAAATGAGTGGCGTGGCTTTTACCGCCAGTTCGCCCAAGCCATAAACGCTGGTAATGGGTTCAACAAAAAATACATACAAACCTTCTAACGGCGAATGCCCCATGCTGGCAAATAAAATCATGCCAGAAATCAAGGTGAGCACCACCGCCAAAATGGGGGATAAATAGGTCATTTTGGTGGAAGCCATACTGCGCGCTTCGAGTTTAAGCTGCATCATAATCTTCTCCTAATTTCGCATTGTCCATGACGGACATACCGGGTGGCGTGACACCCCCCATCAATAATCCAATTTGTTCACGACTGATTTGATTGACCGGGTAGGCAGCTGAAAGCGTGCCTTCATAAATCACGCAAATCGAATCACAGACCGCAAACAACTCGTCCAAATCTTGGGAGAGCAGTAACACGGCGCTATTTTTTTCGGCCAGATTTAAAATCGATTGATGAATCGCCGCGGCGGCACCCGCATCCACGCCCCAGGTGGGTTGCGCGGCGATGAGTAGGCTAGGGCCTTGTTCGATTTCGCGACCTACGATAAATTTTTGTAAATTCCCGCCCGACAAACTCTTAGCTGCTGCACCAATGCCGCTGTGTTTAACTTTGTATTTGTCGCAAATCATTTGAGCGTATTCATTGCGTTTTTTGAAATTAATGAATCCCAGTTTTTGCAAGTTTTGGGTTTGGTAACCACTTAAAAACGCATTTTCATGGAGCGCATTATTGGGGACAGACGCATGACCTAAGCGTTCTTCAGGTACATAAGCCATGCCAAACATTCGGCGTTGATTGGTCGGTAAATTGCCACTGGGACGACCGTGAATCACTATGCTATCGACAGCGGTATCGGCTTCGCCACTGAGTGCCGACAGCAGTTCCGTTTGGCCATTGCCCGCGATGCCAGCCACCCCCAAAATTTCACCTTCGCGAATCATAAAGCTGACATTTTTAATGTCGTTGCCAAACGGTTGAGAAGACTTGAGCGATAGATTTTTAACCCGAATGACTTCCTTGCCAAATGCCGTTGAGGCGGTGCGTTTTGGGGGCGTGATTTTTTCGCCGACCATCAATTGCGCCATACTTTGGGCAGTTTCTGCGGTGGGATCGAGTTCTTGAATGTAGCGTCCACCCCGCAAAATAGTGGCTTTGTGGCAGAGTGCTTTGATTTCGTCTAGCTTATGGCTGATGTATAAAATTGACACCCCTTCGTCCGACAGGCGTTTGAGGGTGACAAACAATTTATCGACTTCTTGTGGGGTGAGCACCGAGGTGGGTTCGTCCATAATCAGCAATTTGGGCGCTTGTAATAAACAGCGAATAATTTCCACGCGTTGGCGTTCGCCAACCGATAAATCGTGAATGGTCATTTTAGGGTCAATAAATAAACCATAGTTTTGCGACACTTCATTAATGCGCTTTTCAAGTGTTTTTAAATCAAAATCGCCATCCATACCGACCGCAATATTTTCCAGCACGGTGAGGGCTTCGAATAACGAAAAATGTTGAAACACCATGCCAATACCCAAACTGCGCGCAACCTTGGGACTGCTGATATCCACCGCTTCGCCCTCCCATAAAATTTGGCCTTGGTCGGGTTTGAGTAGGCCGTAAATCATTTTAACGAGGGTGCTTTTTCCTGCGCCATTTTCGCCCAATAGTGCATGAATTTCGCCGGGTAAAATGGCCAAATGCACTTGGTCGTTGGCAAGGCATCCGGGAAAGGCTTTGGTGATTTGTTCAAGCTGTAATCTGGCCTGTGACATAGTGCAATCCTCTTGGACAATCAATAATGAATTTTGTCGCTTTTATTTTTCCATAAAGTAAAGGGATGAATGGCCTCGTCTTCGAGCAATCGATAGGTGGGAATAGAGCGTTCTAAAATGGGTTTGGGAATTTCGTTGTAGAGCATTTCGTCATCAAACCCTATGTCTGCCGCGTCTTGGCGCGAGTTGGCGTAATAGATGGTGTCGAGGCGCGCCCAGTAAATGGCGCTTAGGCACATGGGGCAGGGTTCGCAGCTGGTGTAAATTTGACAGCCGCTTAAATCAAAGGTATTGAGTTTTTTGCAGGCTTCGCGGATGGCGGTGACTTCGGCGTGCGCCGTAGGGTCGTTACTGGAGGTGACTTGATTATAACCTTCAGCAATCACTTCGCCATCTTTGGTGATGACCGCGCCAAACGGGCCGCCAAATCCGGCCACCATTTTGTCGTGCGACAGTTGAATGGCATGGCGCATGAGGTTTTTTTGAATGGCATCAAAGCTGGGCTGTGACATGGCGAAGTTCCTTGTGGGTTGAAGGTTTTAGTGAGCTGGCTTGCGCTTGAATTTGCAAGAGTTGTGCCACCACAGAAATCGCTAAGATTTCGGGCGATTTTCCGGGGATGTTGTGCAATCCGATGGGGCAGGTCAAACTGGCTATTTGGGGCTGAGTTAAGCCATTTGCACTGAGTTGACGCTCAAAGCGCACCTTTTTGGTTTTAGAACCAATCAGACCGCAATAGGCAAATTGTCCTTTTTGCAGAATGGCTTGGGTCAAGGCAAAATCCAGTTGATGGCTGTGGGTCAGAATTAAAAAGTAAGTGTGGCTGGGTGCCGAGTCAATCAGGCTTTGCCAGTTTTGCGTGGTGATACACTGAATATGTGCGGGTGGCTGCTCGGGAAATTGGTCAGCACGACTATCGACCAGCGTGACCTTGGCATCTAAAAATTGCAATTGGTTCACCAGCGCCTTACCTACATGACCAGCACCGAAAATCATAATTGGAAACGGATGCGGTTGGATGGTTTCAATAATAAGGTGTTTTTCGGGTTGCGGTGGGCTTTGCGAAATATGTTTTTTAAACGAAATGGGGTCAAAAACTAACCAGGCCTGGTTAAATTTGGGTGGTTTTTCGGCTGAAAATGGCTTTAAAAGCCTTGCCAAATCGTTTAACCAAGGTGATGTTATTGGATTAATTTTTTCAAATACCAAGGTGACCTGCCCGCCGCAACATTGGTCGAAGCGCGGGGTTAAGGGGGTTTGGGTTAGGCTGATGTGATGGTCGGGTGCTTGGTTTAACAAGGTTTTGGCTTGCTCGATGGCGGCATATTCTAAATGTCCGCCGCCAATGGTGCCTTCAATTCGGTTGGCGAAAACCGCCATCTTTGCGCCCACTTCTCTGGGGGATGAGCCTTGTACCTTGGCTACGCTCACCAGCATAAAGATTTCGGTTTGTTGAGCAAGGGTGGCAAGGCGTGTCCAGTTAAGCATGGGCTAGCTCCGCTGTAGTGTCTCGCAACGCTTGGCATGCCAGCAAAACGCGTTCTGGGGTGGCTGGGGTATTTAGGTTGGGGCAAGTTTGGTAATTGCCGACACTGGCGACGGCATCGGTGAGCGCATTAAAGACGCTGATGCCCAGCATTAAGGGCGGCTCGCCAACGGCTTTGGAGCGGTAGACGGTATTTTCGGGGTTGGCTTCGCAGCGCAAATGGATGTTCATAATTTTGGGGCGGTCACCGCAGGCTGGAATTTTATAGGTAGAGGGCGCATGGGTGCGCAGTCTGCCGCTGGCGTCGTATACCAATTCTTCGGTGGTGAGCCAACCCATGCCTTGAATAAACCCACCTTCCACCTGTCCTCTGTCTAGGGCAGGGTTGATGCTGTCGCCGCAATCATGCACGATATCAACTCTATCGACCTTATATTCACCAGTGAAGGTGTCAATAGTGACTTCGGACACCGCCGCACCATAAGCAAAATAAAAGAACGGATGACCTTTACCTTGGGCTGGGTCAAAATGAATTTTTGGCGTTTTGTAAAAGCCGGTGGTCGATAAAGAAACCCGCGCAAAATAGGCCTGTTGCACTAGGGTTTTAAAAGGCACTAGGCTAGCGCCGATTTGCACGCCTGCTGGGGTGAAATGTATGTCGGCTGCTGTTACTTGATAGTGATTGGCGGCGAACTCAATTAAGCGATTTTTAAGAATAATCGCCGCATTTTGTGCCGCCTTGCCGTTTAAATCGCATCCGCTAGAAGCTGCCGTGGGCGATGTGTTGGGCACTTTATCAGTGGTGGTGGCGGTGATTTTGATTTGGCTGGTTTCGACTTGAAATTCTTCAGCCACAATTTGCGCCACCTTGGTGAACAGGCCTTGACCCATTTCAGTGCCGCCGTGATTGAGTGTTATGCTGCCATCGCTGTAAATATGAATCAATGCACCGGCTTGGTTGAGATGAGTAGCGGTAAACGAAATTCCAAACTTGACCGGCGTGAAAGCAATGCCTTTTTTCAAATAGGGGCTTTGTGCGTTAAACGCCAGCACTTGGGCGCGGCGTTGTTCGTAGTTGGATGCGCCTTCGAGTTCGGCGGTAATCTCTGGCAGAATATTGTCGGTAATGGTCATGTGATAGGGCGTGACATTGCGTTCAGTTTTGCCGTAATAGTTGCGTTTGCGAATAATCAGTGGGTCTTGTTGCAAACGGTAGGCAATGGCATCAATCACACGCTCCATCGCTACCATGCCTTGTGGTCCACCAAACCCTCGGAAAGCGGTATTAGACACCGTATGAGTTTTGCAACGGTGCGACACGATTTTGACATGGTCGAGATAATAGCCATTATCCAAGTGAAACATGGTGCGGTCGTTAATTGAGCCAGATAAATCCGCCGACATGCCACAACGAGATGCCGCTTCAAATTGAATCGCACGGATGCGCCCGGTATCGTCAAACCCCACATCATAGCTAATCACATAATCATGGCGCTTGCCCGTTAAGGTCATGTCATCATCGCGATCCAGTCTTAACTTGGCGGGTTTGCCGGTGTGATGGGTCACCAAGGCGGCAATGCTGGCAAATAAAGCGGGTTGCGATTCTTTGCCACCAAAGCCACCGCCCATTCGGCGCACTTCAACTTGAATGGCATGGTCGGGTAATCCCAGCACCTTGGCGCAGCAATGTTGCACTTCGGTGGGATGTTGCGTGGAACTGTAGATTTTTAAATCTTGGTCTTCACCAGGAATCGCGAGGGCAATATTGGATTCCAAATAAAAATGGTCTTGGCCACCAATTTCGATTTCACCCTGCAAACGATACGTGGCCAAAGGCAACTCGGCTTCTGGCTGTCCGCGGTAAAAGGTTTTGGAATCTAATACAAAGGATTGAGCGGCGAGAGCTTCTTTAACATGAATGAACGCTGGCAAGGGTTCATAGTTGACCACAGCTAATTTGGCAGCGGCTCTGGCAGAGGTTATGTCTGTGGCCGCTACCGCAAAGAGCGATTGCCCTAAATATTCCACTAAGCCATCAGCAAAAATGGGGTCGCCATCGATGACGGCGCCAAAATCATTTTTGCCGGGAATATCTTGCGCAGTGAGCACTTTAACCACGCCTGGGGCGGTTTTAACGGCACTGACATCGAGTTGGGTAACTTTGGCATGGGCGTGCTGACTTTGGGCAATATAAATGTGTAAACAATCTTTGGGCTCGGGCAAGTCGTCTATATAGAGTGCTTCGCCACTGACATGTTTGAGCGCACTGTCGTGTTGCAAGGCGGCTTTGACACCGCTTTTAAGTTGGGCGATTTGAGCGGTGTTAGGCATGTTTGATTTCCCCAGTATGCGTTAGGCTAAGCGGTTGACCTGTGGTTTGGGTTTCAATAAAAAATTTGCGTAAAAGATTTTGCGCTACGGTCATGCGATAAGTTTTAGAGGCTCTAAAGTCGTCTAAAGGCGTAAAGTCTTGCGTCAAAGCAGCGACGGCTTGGTCTAGGGTGGCGTTTTGCCAAGGTTGATTGAGTAAGGCTGCTTCGGCGAGTGCAGCACGCTTAGGCGTACCCGCCATGCCGCCAAAACATAGGCGCACTTGGCTGACTTTTTGGTCGGTGAGCTCAATATAAAAGGCTGCGCTGACACTGGAAATGTCCTGTTCAAAGCGCTTGGAAATTTTATACACTTGAAAGTAAGCTGCCGAATTCAGCCATGGAATCGATACGCTTTCAATAAACTCATGAGCTTGTAGGCCTTGGCGGCCATATTCAATAAAGTAATCTTGTAACAACAAGTCTCGAACGCCCTGTGCATTGCGCAAACGTAGGGTAGCGCCCAATGCCATCAGCGGGGGCGGCATATCGGCTATGGGCGAGCCGTTGGCGATATTGCCAACAATGGTGCCAGAGTTGCGAATTTGAGTGGAGCTGTGTCTTTCAAGATAGGGTTCCAGCATTGGAAAATACTGACACAACACCGGCATGGCTTGACTGTAGGTCACCGCTGCGCCAATTTCAAGGTGCGTGGTGTGCAAGGTGATCTGTTGCAATTCTGGGACTTGGTTCACCGAAATGAGCGCTGGCAAATGGCGGTGTTGTTTGGTCACCCACAGCCCTAAGTCGGTGGCGCCGGCCAGCAATTTGGCTTCAGGAAAATCTACTAAGGCTTGGGTGAGGTCGGTGATGGTGTGCGGTTGAATAAAGGTTTGGGTTGCGGTGTGCTGTTGTTTTGGGTGGCTGGGTTGAATGGCTTGCAGCTTAGCGGTCATGCTGTCTTGTTCAGCGTTTTCATTTTGCGGGGCATTTAAGGCGTGCTGCACCATTTGTTTACCCGCTTCAATAATGGGGCCGTAACCCGTGCAGCGACACAAATTACCGGCAAAGGCTTTATTGATGGTGTTGGTTAAATCGGTTGTTTGTTCTGTTAAATTTGACCAGGCCTCGTTAATTTTGCCCGCTTTTCGCGTGTTTTCGTAAAGTGCATAACCTGACATGACAAACCCCGGTGTACAAAATCCGCATTGCGAACCGTGGGTGTCGACCAACAATTGTTGCACGGGATGGAGTTGTCCTTGATTAAACGATTTTAAATGTTCGACAGTGATCAGTTGTTTGCCATCCAGCATGGGCACAAACAGAATACAAGCGTTGACCGCTTTATATTGCAGTTGCCCATTAATCAGTTCGCCCAACACTACGGTGCAAGCGCCACAGTCGCCTTCTGCGCAGCCTTCTTTGGTGCCGATGGCATTTTCTTGCAAACGCAGATAGTTCAAGACAGTGAGGGTGGCAGGCACTTCGCTGAGGGTTTTGAGTTCTTGACCTAGGTAAAAACAAATTGGGTTGTCTTGTGCCATGACCTAACTCCCTCGATATGTGCTGTAACCAAAAGGTGACACTAGGAGTGGCACATGATAATGACGGCTGGGGTCGGCAATGCCAAAACGAATCACAATGTCGTCTAAAAATAATGGATCGGGTAGGTTGGCATGGCTGGCTTTTAAATAGTCGCCCATCGCAAATACCAACTCATACTGCCCTGCGACAAACGCGGTTCCTTGCAATAAAGGTTGGTCGGTTCGGCCATCTTGGTTGCTGTAGGTTTGGGTAAGAAGGGTTTTGCGGTCACCCGATAACTGATAAAGATAAATGATAATGGCAGCGGCGGGTTTGCCGCTGCTGGTGTCAAGAATATGCGTGGTGAGTGCTGTCATGTGACTTCCTTTGGCAGAAGTAAATTGAGTGTTAAACAAAATTATATCTAAATTGTATACAATCGCAAGCAGTTATTTGCAGTGCGGTGAGATGTCAAAAACAAGTTTTGAGGTTATTGAATACAATTTTAGTTAGAAATTGTCAGAATTTTAGAGGGCTAAGGTTTAAAATAGACCTAATGAAGTGTTTGTTTGTGTAAATAATAATAATCTGTTTAAGTGTTTGAAATTATTTTAGTTTAGCTGGATTTTAGGACTAGTTTTCTAAAAGTTTTTTAATGGCAATCTTAAAATTATCAAAATTATTATTTACTATCCTTTAATAAATTGTATACAATCTAACTTAACATTTACACGGACGAAGTGGTTCTGCAACAATGTTAAGCCTTGCCAAACAGCAGGAGCGTCCTTATGGAAAAAAATAAAAGTTCTAGAAATCAAGAACAGATTATTTATGATCGTTTATTTGATGTCATTCTAGAGCAAAAACTTCAGCCTGGGGTGCGTTTAGTTGAAGTGCCTTTGTCTGAGATTTTTGGGGTAAGTCGCACGGTGGTGCGCCGCGCTTTATTGCGACTGTCGCATGAAGGTGTGGTTGAAATTAAACCCAATGTGGGCGCCAGTGTGGTGACCACGCCCGCTGAAGAAGTGGCGCAATATTTTGAAGCGCGTCGCATTGTGGAATGTGCTTTGATTCGCATGGTGGTTGGCAAACTCAGCCATTATCAGGTAGAAACTTTGCAAGCCATGGTACGCGAAGAAAATCGCTATTTTGATACGGGTAACCGTGCTAAAGGACTGCGAAAGTCAACCGAGTTTCACTTTTTTATTGCCGAGGCCTCAAAAAATCAGCCCTTGGCAGAAATGGCTAAACAGTTGATTGCCCGCACCTCTTTAATAGTGGCGCAATATAACTTGTCTGGGTCGGGTGGCTGCGCTTGTGTGGACCATTCGGCCTTGGTAAAAGTGGTTTTAGAGGGCACGCCCGATGAAGCTGAAAAACTGATGGATGTGCATTTACGCCACATTGAAGAAAGTTTGTTTTTAAAGAAACAAGAAGTAGAACCCGATTTATATGCACTGTTAAAAGAAGTCTAGAGTGTTTTAAGCTCTAGAAATTAACAGTTTTGGAGCAGATTATGGATGCACTCATCCTCGAATGGATAAACCTTAATGTCAAATGGATTCACTTAATTGTGGGCATCGCTTGGATTGGGGCTTCTTTTTATTTTAACTGGTTAGAAGGTAATTTAGAGCGTGGCAAGGCCGGTTTAAATAAAGGCGTGGCGGGTGATTTGTGGGCGGTGCATGGCGGTGGTTTTTATCATGTTGAAAAATTCGAAGTCGCCCCCGAAAAACTGCCAACCACTTTGCATTGGTTTAAATGGGAAGCCTATTTAACTTGGATTAGCGGGTTTGCATTATTAGTTTTGGTTTTCTATATCAGCCCGCATTTGTATCTCATCGACAAAAGTGTCGCTGACATCACTGCATTTCAAGCCATCAGTATTAGTTTAGCGTCGTTATTAATCAGTTGGTTAGCCTATGACCAGCTTTGTAAATCGTCGATTGGTCATAATAATGCCCTAGTTTTTTGGATAGTGTTTGGTGCCTTAACCTTAGAGGCCTATTTGCTCAGTCAAGTATTTAGCCCTAGAGCCGCCTACATCCAAATGGGTGCCGTGGTGGGTACCATCATGGTCGCCAATGTCTTTTTCTCGATTATTCCCTCACAACAAAAAATGGTTTCTGCCATGGAAGCTGGTCAAGTGCCAGACGGCAGTGTAGGTAAAAAAGGCTTTCAACGCTCTTTCCATAATAATTATTTTACCTTGCCTGTGCTGTTTATTATGCTCAGCGGACACTATCCACAAACCTTTGGAAATGACCAGGCCTGGTTAGTTTTGGCGGCAATTTCGTTGATTGGTGTGTTGACGCGTCATTACTTCAATTTAAAAAATCGTGGCAAGGTTCATCAGTGGATGTTGCCTTTGGCTGCGTCGCTGATGGTGGTGTTGGCTTATTTAACCTTTCCTAAAACCCCCGAGCCTACGGCATTAACTTCAAATGTAACCTTTGCGCAAATTGCACCGATTATGGAGCTGCGTTGTGCCACTTGTCACGCTGCCGCGCCCACGGATCTTGCCTTTAAGGTTGCCCCGAAGGGGGTTGAACTAGACACCCAAGCTAAAATTGAACAGCAGGTGGATGCCATTTATGCGCAAACCATTGCAACCCATGCCATGCCAATTGGCAATTTAACGCAGATGACGCCTGACGAGAGAGCCTTGTTAGCCGCATGGATTACGCAATTTAAGGCGCCATAACAATCGGTCAAAGGAGTTGACGATGCCAGATGTTTACCCTAGAGATTTAGTGGGCTATGGTTCAACACCGCCGCAAGCGGTTTGGCCCAATGCTGCAAAAATTGCGGTGCAGTTTGTCGTGAACTATGAAGAAGGTGGCGAAAACTGTGTGTTGCATGGTGATCCAGCATCAGAAGCCTTTTTGTCAGAAATCGTCGGGGCAAGTCCTTGGGTGGGGCAACGCCACATGAATATGGAATCGATTTACGAATATGGCAGTCGAGCAGGCTTTTGGCGTTTGCATCGTTTATTTACCGAACAGCAAATTCCGGTCACTGTGTTTGGGGTGGCAATGGCGTTGCAACGCAATCTAGAGGTGGTGCAAGCCATGTTGGATGCTGATTGGGAAATTGCCAGTCACGGCTATCGTTGGATTGATTATGCCCAGCAAACCGAAGCGGTGGAGCGCGAACATTTACAAAAAGCACTGGAGATTCACACCCAGCTTACTGGCAAAGCGCCTGCTGGTTGGTATATTGGGCGCAACAGTGAGCACACACGCCGTTTGTTGTTAGAAATGACCACGCCACTCTATGATGCTGATTCTTATGCCGATGATTTACCCTATTGGGTAAAAAGTGAGGTAAAAGGTAATGAAAAGCCCCATCTAATTGTGCCCTATACGTTGGATGTGAATGATATGCGCTTTGCCACACCTCAGGGATTTAACTCGGGCGAACAGTTTTTTCAATATTTAAAAGATGCCTTTGATGTTTTATATGACGAAGGTGAGGTGGCGCCCAAGATGCTATCAATAGGGCTGCACTGCCGTCTAATCGGCAGGCCTGGTCGTTTTTTGGCGCTGAAACGCTTTGTGGACTATGTGAAATCGCATGAGCAAGTTTGGTTATGCACTCGTGAACAAATTGCACAGCATTGGACGAAACATCATTATCCAGTTTAATCAACTTTTATAAAAACCCCTAAAATTAGCAACGGCGTTAGTTTTAAAGTAATTCCCTTAAAGACTCAGATCAGGAGATCACTATGAAACTTAAACCGCTTGTTGTTGCTGCCTTTGTGGGCATGACTTCTTTATCTAGCTTTTCGGCCTTAGCCAATACCGCTGTTAAATTTACCCTTGATTGGAAATTTGAAGGCCCTGCCGCCGCTTATTTAGTGGCGCTTGAAAAAGGTTTTTACAAAGAACAAGGCTTGGATGTCACGATTGATTCGGGCAACGGCTCTTTAGACGCCATTCCAAAAGTAGCCTCGGGCACTTATGAATTTGGGTTTGCAGATGTCAACTCTTTGATTAAATTTAAAGATCAAAACCCTGATTCACCCTTACAAGGCATTTTAATGGTATACGACAAACCACCGTTTGCCATTATCGGTTCTAAGCAAACGGGTGTGAACACGCCAAAAGATTTAGAAGGTAAAGTGCTGGGGGCACCAGCACCTGATGGGGCTTATGCCCAGTGGAAAGCCTTTACCCAAGTGGCTGGAATTGATGCCTCTAAAGTTAAGATAGATAATGTGAGTTTTGCGGTGCGTGAATCTATGTTGGTGCAAAAACGCGTAGATGCCATTGCTGGTTTTTCATTTTCCTCTTTCCTAAACCTTAAAAAAATCGGTATGGCGCCAGAAGACATTCATGTCATGTTAATGGCAGACTATGGTCTAAAGCTTTATGGCAATACTCTGCTAGTCAATCCAGCCTTTGCCGAAGCGCATCCTGATTTGGTAAAAGGATTTGTGGCAGCCACGATTAAAGGTTGGCAATACACCGCCGCACATCCCGAAGAAAGTGTTAAGTATGTGCTGGAACGCAACAAAATCGCCAATGAGGCTGTTGAAACCGAGCGTTTAAAAATGTGTCTTAAAGACAATGTTGTAACCGATAACGTCAAAGCCAATGGATTTGGTGGTATTGATTATGGTCGTATGGATGAAGCGATTGAACAGGTTGGGATGACTTATGACTTTCATCACAAACCCACTTCTAAAGCAATTTTTACCGATGCTTATTTGCCAGCTAAATCAGCCAGAGAGATGTAATTGATGAACGCTTTTATCCAACTAGAGAAGGTTTCTCTTAGCTATAACGGATCAGAGCGATTAGAAGACATGGCCATTCACCAAGTAGATTTGTCTTTTGAAGAAGGCAGTTTTATTGCGGTGGTTGGCCCCAGCGGATGCGGTAAGTCGACGATGATGAAACTTTTATCTGGCTTACAAGCACCCACACTGGGTTATGTGTTTATGAATAATCGTGAGGTCAAGGGGCCAGTGTCGGGCGTGGGGATGGCGTTTCAAAAATCCACACTCTTGCCTTGGCGTAATATTTTAGACAATGTGCTCTTGCCGTTTGAGGTGAGTCCAGACTATGAATATAAATATCGCAAAAACAAACAGGCCTATGTGGATAAAGCCATTGCGCTGATTCAACAAGTGGGTTTAAAAGGCTTTGAATATCATTTTCCATGGGAGCTCTCGGGGGGCATGCAACAACGCGCTTCGATTTGTCGTGCGTTGGTGCATGACCCAAGTTTGTTGATTTTAGATGAACCTTTTGGCGCCTTAGATGCCTTTACCCGTGAAGAGTTGTGGATTTTATTGAGTGAGTTGCAAGCCGATAAAAAATTCACGGTTTTATTGGTGACCCACGATTTAGAAGAAGCCGCTTATTTGGCGGATGATATTTATGTGATGTCATCGCGTCCTGGTCGGATTATTCATCATGAAAAGGTTGGTTTTGAACGCCCCAGAGATATCAATTTGCGCTATGAACCGCAGTTTTCAAAGCTGGTGCAAAAGCTGCGAGGCCTTATTAAAACCGCTAAGGAGGCCGCATGAAAAAGACCCGATGGACAGCCTTAACGCAGTCTAAATCTTTTGAAATAGGCGCGCCGATTGGTATTTTTGTGGGCGCTTTATTAATCTGGCAGTTGATTTGCGTATGGGCGAATATCCCCGAGTATTTCTTACCCACTCCGCTCAAAATTGCTGAAACGCTAGTCACTTACGAAGAAGCCTTGTTAGAAAATGGTTGGCAAACCCTCAAAACTACGGTGATCGGTTTTGCGATTTCAGTGGTATTTGGCGTGGCGGTGGGTGCCATTATTGGGAACTCTAAAACCCTTTATAATGCACTCTACCCATTGTTTATTGCTTTTGAAACCGTCCCCAAAGTGGCGGTAGTGCCGATTTTAGTTTTGTGGTTTGGCATAGGCACAACCCCTGCGATTATTACCGCATGGATTATTTCGTTTTTTCCCATAGTGGTGAATGTGTCCACAGGATTAGCGACACTTGAACCAGAAGTGGTCGATGTGATGCGTGCGTTAAAAGCCAGTAAACGCCAAATCTTATTTAAAGTGGGTATTCCCAATACCTTGCCGTATTTTTTTGGCGCCTTGAAAATCTCGATTACCTTAGCCTTTGTGGGTTCGGTGGTGGCTGAAACCGTGGCAGCGAATTCAGGGATTGGACATTTGATGTTATCTGCGCAAGCTAACTTTGATGTGCCCTTAATGTTTGCCGGCATGGTGGTATTAGCGGTAGAAGGTTTGGCCATGTACACGGTTTTTGCGGTCTTAGAAAAACGCATGACCCGTTGGGCGTTTAGAAATTAGTAGTAAGCCATGACTTTGACTGAATTAAACCAACTATCTTTGCAAGCTTTTGTAACAGTTTGCGAGCCTTTATTAGAACACTGTGATTGGGTGTTGCCACAGTTAGCGGCAACTCGACCCTTTATGAGTGTTGAGGATATGCAGCACAAATTAGGGTTGGCTTTAAAAAGTGCGCCTTTAGCATTGCAAAAACAAGCCTTGTGTTTGCACCCTAAATTGGGGGTGGGCAAGGCACAACCAGGTTTTTCACAATCTGAACAAGCGCAAGCGGGTTTATCTCAGTTAAGTGATGAAGAGTTGTTGCAATTTCAAACGCTGAATCAGGCTTATGAAACGAAAATGGGTTTTCCATTTGTTGTGGCGGTGACAGGGCTGAATAAATCACAAATTTTAGAGCTGATGGCTGTGCGGGTTCAGTCAACTGAAGCAGCTGAATGGCCGATTGCTCTGAACGAATTAATTAAGATAGCGCAAATCCGTGTAAAAAAACTCATCACGGATTAAATTTTGACTCAATACTTTATGGGGCGCAGGCTTTAGACTGCTAAGGTTTGCTAGAAAAATCAACAGAAGGCTAAAGCCTTCGCCCTTGTATTGTGTAACAAGGTTAGTTTATTCGTCTGCCGTTTTTGAAAGCGGTTTAACATAATCTAACGCCAAGTCCCATGGAAAATAAATCCAAGTGTCTTGGCTCACTTCGGTGATAAATGCATCCACCAATGGCTTGCCTTCTGGCTTGGCATAAACCGTTGCAAAAAAAGCTTTTGGCAATCTTTCACGCACAAATTTTGCGGTTTTTCCGGTATCCACTAAATCATCAATCAACAGAAAGTTTTCACCATCTTGGGTGGCAGACACATCATTTAAGATGACGGGTTCAGAGATTTGTTGGTGGCTATAAGTGCGCACCGAAATGGTATCGACCAAACGAATCCCCAATTCACGCGCAATAATCGCAGCGGGAATCATGCCGCCACGGGTAATGGCAATAATGCCGTCCCATTTACGATCCATCGCAATAATCTGTTTGGTTAAACTGCGGCAGTCACGGTGTAATTGGTCCCAAGAGACCAGGTATTTTTGGTTTTCGGTAGGATGAGTCATTCTGAGTTCTTCTTTTATCAGTCAAACAATAAAAAAACCCTTAAAAAGGGCTTTAAAACCACTGCCGGATGTCAATGGAAAGGTGTTTGGTGGAGCTGGGCGGAGTCGAACCGCCGTCCGCAAAGTCGCCATCTAAAAGTCTACATGTTTATTTAGTCTATTGATTTAACCAAGTTGTTACCCGACTAGCAGGGATCACATTCGGCGAGTTTGTAAAGTTTAGTGAGGTACATCCAAACACATGCACAACACGATTCCGTATAAGTCGATACAGACTAGGGGCTACGAACAACGGTCCTAGTCTGCACTAGCCGGCTTAAGCGGCTAGAGCGTAGTTATCGTCGTTTGCAACTATAACAAATTGAAATAAGGATTAACGAGCATCATTCAGGCTCGACATGCATCTTAAACTTTGTACTCCCCGTCGAAACCAAGTGCAGCCCCAGAGGTAGGTAAAAATTTAGCTTTGTATTATAACTGAATAGTCTCTTTTAAATTGGACTATTAATGGTCACCTTTTAAAATTCGCAATTTATCACGATTCCAATCGCGTTCTTTTTCTGTGGCGCGCTTGTCATGGAGTTTTTTACCTTTGGCTAATCCCACAGAAACCTTTACTTTGCCTTTTGACCAGTGAAGGTTTAATGGCACTAAAGTATAGCCTTTTTGGTCAATCATGCCCATGAGACGGTCGATTTCTCGGCGATGCATCAGCAACTTACGAAGACGAAGCGGGTCATGAACGGAGTGGGTTGAAGCGGTAATCAAAGGGGTAATCAAAGCACCAAAAAGCCAAATTTCATGGTTTTTGATAATGATGTAAGCTTCGCTAATTTGAACCTTACCGGCGCGCAAACTTTTCAGTTCCCAGCCTTCCAAAGCTAAACCTGCTTGATAATCAGCTTCAATAAAATAGTCAAAACGCGCCTTTTTATTTTGGGCGATTTGGTTTGAGTTGTTTTGTTTTGGTTTTTTCTTTGCCATAATACGCGGATTATATCCGTTTTAAAGACAAAATACTCAATCGAGTGATGACTGACCTATGAAAAAAATTGTTCGTTCTGCCTTGATCCCTTTTTCAGCGCAACAGGTTTACTTGCTGGTGAATGATGTTACAAGCTATCCAGAGTTTTTGCCTTGGTGTGGCGGAGCTGCAGTTTTAAATGAAACTGATCATCAAATGACTGCCAGTGTAACCATTGCTAAAGCCGGTTTGAGTAAAACCTTTACCACTCAAAATCAATTGGTTCCTGGGGAGCAGATTTTGATGACTTTGGTCGATGGACCTTTTAGTTATTTACAGGGCGAGTGGTCTTTTAAAAAACTCGATGACTCGGCTTGTAAGATACAGTTTGAGGTGGAGTTTGAGGTAAGCAATGGATTACTCAATATGGCATTAGGACCAATTTTTGAGCAGATTGCCTCAACCTTTGTTGATTCTTTTTGCAAAAGAGCGAAGCAAGTTTATGGAAGCTGATTCTAAAATGATTTTTGTTGAAATTGCCTACGGTTTAGTGGATAAACAGTATCTGTACGGATTTGAAGTGCCAGAGGGTAGTACTATCGAGCAAGCCGTTTTACTATCACCGCTTATTAAAGAAATTCCTGATCTAAACTACGAGCAAGTGGGTATTTTTGCCAAACTGATGCCAGCCTCAACCGTGTTGAAAGCTGGCGATAGAATTGAAGTGTATCGCCCTTTAAAAATCGATCCGCGCAAACGCCGCAGAGATTCTGTGGAAAAAGAGCGTAAAGAATCGATTAAATAACTATAGTTGTCAATCAATCTTCTAAAAATAGTCTGTCAATAAAGCCATCATGGGTATTTATTTCTACTTCTTGACTGCGTATTTCCCAATTCTTTAAGTATGAATCACTGTCAAAATTTAACGCTAAATAGCGAATAGAATTCGGGTAGTAGTCTTTATCCGTGGTATAAAAAACATACTCCCAGTGCAAAGGGTTAAAAGGATCTTTGCCATAAGGTGGCCCTAAAATGGATTGCACCTGCTGCATTGTTAAGCCGTCTTGTAATAGATTAGCCTGTTCTTGTTTGATGATGGTGCCTTGCGTAATTGGCGCCTTGTATGGTTTGAGATAAGAGCAACCATTTAATATGGAAGCGGCAAGTAGTATGGCAGTCAGCTGAAAGGTTTTTGATAAAAGCATAGGGTAATAACAGTTTTGTTGAGTGTTAAATTGGTTTATTATACCTTTTATTATTAATCAAGAATGTGGTTGTTATGAGTGGTGCTGAATTAAAAAAAGTTGGGTTAAAGGTGACTTTGCCCAGATTAAAAATTTTAGAGATTCTTGAGCAACAAGGTGATGAAGATCATCATTTAACAGCGGAAGATGTTTATAAAATTTTGCTGGAACAAGATGAAGAGGTCGGTTTAGCAACGGTTTACAGAGTTTTAACCCAGTTTGAACAAGCTGGGATAGTGCGTCGTTTAAACTTTGAAAATAATTTATCAACCTTTGAGCTAGATACCGGTGATAACCACGATCATTTAGTGTGTGTCAAAACCGGAAGAGTCAAAGAGTTTGTGGATCCAATCATCGAAGATCGTATTCAACAAATCGCTAAAGAAAAAGGTTATGAGCTTTCAGGGCATAGTCTGGTGATTTATGGCACTTGTAAAGAATAAGTAAATATATTAAACCTAATCAAAGAGCCAGGGAAACCTGGTTTTTTTGTTTTCAAACCAAAGCCACAAAGGGTGTATGGATGTCACAAATCCGCAAAATTAATTTCATTTTTGAGTCAATAAACCGTAACAAATGGTCGCTAATATTTGCAATGTTATTTTTAACTTCAAATCTAAAGGGTGACCCTACAATGAAATTTACAAAATTAAACATTGCGATGGCAATGGCTGTTTCGGCTTCAACAATAGCTTTGGTTGGTTGTGGTGCAGATGGAAAAGATGGTGCGGTTGGCGCTACAGGTGAAGTCTATTCAACCCAGCTTGACTTTACTGAAGTTGCCCCAGCAATCACTTCAGAAGAGAAAAATGTGATTCGTACGACAACCGCTGTAAAAATCGCGGGTGAATCTCAAACTCTTTCTTACACGCGTTTAATGAAAACGGGTGATACTGATAACGGCGAAACCTTTGGTGTTGTAAAGGATTATCAAGATCAGCCCGCTTTAGCTTCAGATGGGTCAACTTATCTTTGTAACGGTACAGATGAAGGTGTTGGTTCTGGTTTAGACCACGTTTCATTGTTACAAAAAAACAGCAAAATTTATATGGTGTCACAGTTCGAGTGTGAGCCTGGCGCTATGTACATGAATGAAGTCACTCAAAATTCATCGACTGGTGCTTTGTCAGCTACCCCTAATACGCTTAAATTTGTAAGTCAAAAGGAAGGTTTTGGTGGATGGGTTCATTGTGCGGGTATGACTACACCTTGGCAGTCTCACCTAGGTTCAGAAGAGTATGAACCTAATGCTCGTAACATTCTTTCCTCTGCTGATGATAAGTATTACAAAGCAACCGTTGATGCCTTCTGGAAAGGTGACGATAGCAAGTCTAGTGCTTACTACTATGGATGGACTCCAGAGGTTTCTGTTGATGCTTCTGGTAATCCTGTATATACCAAACATTATTCAATGGGGCGATTTGCGCATGAATTGGCTTATGTCATGCCTGACCAAAAAACTACTTACTTAACAGATGATGGAACTAACGGTATGTTGTTCATGTTTGTAGCGGATACTGCAGGTGATCTTTCTGCGGGTACTTTGTATGCTGCAAAATGGAATCAAACTTCAGATGTCGGAGCAGGGGCTGCTTACTTAACTTGGATCAGTTTAGGTCATGCAACGAATGCTCAAATTGAAGCTTTATTGAATAAAGACAATGACAAAACAACCGGAACTGACGCGATTAAATTTGCTGACATTTTTGATACTGAAACGCCAGTTTCCGGTGTGTGCCCTACACCTGGAGATGGTTTGACTACAGGTTTCAAAAGTGTGAATACTTCTTGGGGTAATGAGTGTTTGAAGCTTAAAGACATTAATGGCGATTCAACCGTTGATGCAGCTGATCAAGCATTAGCAGGTCGTTTGGAGTCTCGCCGCATGGGTGCTATTTTAGGCGCAACCTCTGAGTTCCGTAAAAAAGAAGGTATTACCTTTAACGATAGTGGCAAAGTGATGTACATTGCTATGTCTCAAATTGGTAACGGTATGGAAGACAATAATGCCTCTAATGATCTAGGCGGCAATAATGATATCAAATTAACTAAAAACTCTTGTGGTGCTGTTTATAGTTTAGGCGTTGCTACCGATACAACGATTGGTTCAGATTATGTTGCTTATAACATGAAAGGTCTTGTTGCAGGTATTCCTACAACTTACTCTTCAACTTCAGCATTGTCAGGCAATACCTGTGATGTAGATGGTATTGCGAACCCTGATAATGTCACGTTCCTTGAAGGAACTAGCACATTAATCATTGGTGAAGATACTGATATGCATCCAAATGATATGGTTTGGTCATATGACATCAATACTGGCAAAATGCAGCGTATTGCAACAGGTCCATTCGGTTCTGAAATGACCAATTCTTATTGGTACAAGGATATCAACGGGTTTGGTTATTTAACCAATACGGCTCAACATCCGTTTGGTGAAGTGTCTTCAACTTATGTACGTCCAACTGGCGTTGAATCAAAAACTGAAACAGGCGTTATTGGCCCTTTCAATTTCAGTAAGTTGAAATAAAGCTTTGGTTTATTAACCTAAAAAGGCGCCTAGTGCGCCTTTTTTGTAAATAGTGTTTTTAAGTAAGCTAATTGTCTTAGTGGTTTTTCTTAAAAATATTACGAGTATTTAGGAAAAATAATGAAAAAAATATACATGTTTTCTGGCTTAGCATTATTGGCAGCTATTTTAGTAGTATCTTTTAAGGGCAATAATGATAAGGTCGCAAAAGAGACGGTTATTCCTATTGACAACGCTTTATCCGCAGATTCAGCTAAACGTAGTTCTGCTCCTAAAAGTGATTTAGGTATCAGTCTTAAATCCAATGATTTATTAAATAACCCTTACGCCTATATTCCCAGCCAATGCTACACCAAAACCAATGTCGCAGGTCAGGTGCATAATCCATGTTTTAGTTGTCATACAGTGGGACAAGAACCCAATTATATTGACGATAGTGAATTTCAGTTGGTGGCAGGCTTTAGGGCAACCACCCAAAAAAACGCTTGGACAAATCTATTTAAAGATCGCACGAGCGCAGTGAATGCAATATCTGATGATACCATTTTAAACTATGTTAATAAAACCAACTATTTGACCGGAGATGGCAAGATTGAGCTGGCGGAGCGTTTAAAGAACTTACCCGAAAACTGGGATTATGACGGTAATGGCAAGTGGGACGGTTATACCCCCGATTGTTATTATCATTTTGATTCCGAGGGGTATGACCAAGACCCGTCTGGAAAAGATACCGGTTGGCGAGCTTTTGCATATTCACCTTTTTTAGGGACTTTTTGGCCAACTAATGGTTCCACCGATGATGTGTTGATTCGTTTGCCGGAATCCATGCGTCAAGATAGCCAAGGGCAATACAGTCGAGAAGTTTACAATTTGAATCTGTCGATTGTTTTGGCGATGATTCAACGACAAAACATTACCATTCCAGAAACCGACGAAAACATTTACGGTGTTGATTTAAATAAAAATGGTCAGCTGGATAAGGCTAAGCAAGTAGTTTATGACTGGGCGCCCTTAGAAAATAAATTGATGTTTTATGTGGGTAAAGCAAAATCTTTGCAAGAAGCGGGCAGTTTGCATCTTGCGGCAGGTTTGTATCCAGAAGGCACAGAGTTTTTGCATTCGGTGCGTTATTTGGCTTTGGATGACAAGGGCCAAGTTACTTTATCTCCCAGACTCAAAGAATTGCGTTATGGCAAGAAACTTTTTTGGAACACCTATTTTCAATTAAAAAATGCGACCTTATCAGAAATTAAAGAAGGCGATTTGAATCCTGATCGTTTAAGAAGAATTAAAGGCGATGCGGAGTTTGGCTTATCCAATGGGGTCGGTTGGGTTTATCAAGGATTTATTGAAAATGTTGATGGCAAGTTGCGCCCACAAAATTTTGAAGAAACGCTCAATTGTATGGGTTGTCACTCAGGCATTGGCATTACCACCGATTCAAGCTTTGCCTTTCCACGAAAATTAGATACTTCGCATTATCAACAAGGTTGGTACCACTGGACGCAAAAAAGTTTGGCGGGTTTGAAAGAACCTAAGTTTAAAGATGGCACTTATCAATATACCGAATATTTGTTAAACAACCATTCTGCCAATGAATTTCGTAACAATGATGAAGTTATTACTAAATTTTGGAATTCGGATGGCTCGATTAAGCAAGATCAGTTGTCCTTATTGCACGATGATATTGCAGAGCTTTTGATTCCATCTCGCGAGCGTGCTTTGCAGCTGAATAAGGCTTACAAGGTTATTGTGGATGAGCAAAGTTATATTTATAGCCGAGATGCGCATGTCAAACCGTTGGACGAAGTGGTTTGGCAAGAGGTTCCAGAGGGCGAATTGACGGGTGTAACTACGCCAGTGATTCATCACTGATTTGAGTTGGATGTTGAGCAAAAGCCCGATTAATTCGGGCTTGTTGATATGGATTGCGCCGTTTCTAGCATTTCTTGTGCATGGCTGCGGGTTTGTTCGGTGATTTTGAGTCCGCCGAGCATTCTTGCGAGTTCTTCAATGCGGTCTGCGGTGTTCAGTTCGTTGACTTGGGTAAAGGTTAAGTCGTTTTCGGTGGTTTTGCTAATGTGGTAATGTTGATTGCCGTGCGCGGCCACTTGCGCCAAATGGGTGATAGACAAGACTTGACGATGGCTGCCGAGAGTTTGCATTTTTTGCCCGACCACTTCGGCAATTCCGCCACCGATGCCGACATCCACTTCATCAAAAATCAAAGTTGGCAAACTGGCGACTTCGGCACTTGCCACTTGAATAGCTAGACTGATGCGCGACAATTCACCTCCTGAAGCCACTTTGGCAAGTGGTTGCAAAGGTTGGCCTTTGTTGGCGGTCACCAAAAGTTCGACCCTGTCGCTGCCCGTTGCCAGCGGTTTTTCTAAAGGCGTAATTGCTATTTCAAATTGACCGTTGGGCATACCCAGTTCGTGCATAGAGGCGGTGACGGTTTTGGCTAAAATTTTGGCCGATTTTTGTCGCGATGCACTCAAAGTTTTGGCAGATTGTTCGAATGTTTGGAAAGCGTTTTTAATTTCGGTTTCCAAGTGTTCTAGTGAGTTAGAAGAGTCGGTGAGTAGGTCAAGTTCTTGGCGCAGTTGTTGGTGTTTTCCCACCAATTCTTCGGGCGAAAGGTGGTATTTTTTGGCCAAGCCAAACAGCTCTGCCAAGCGTTCTTCAACTTGTTGTAAGCGTTCTGGGTCCAGTTCAATGCTGTTGCCTTGATGCTGGCAATCTGCAGCGGCTTCTTGGGCTTCTATCAATAATGAGTTAAGCTGAGTTAAGGTGTTTTTAAGTTGTGGTTGAAATTCTACCGCCGACTCTAATTCATCAATTGCTCTGGCCAAGCGTTCGCTCACGCCATCTTCTCCATCAATCAGTTCATAAGCATTTAAGCTGGCTTGTTGGATTTCTTGGGCGTGTGACAGGGCATTTTGTTCCTCAGACAATAATTCAAATTCTTCCGCTTGTGGTGAAACCTTATTGAATTCTTTGAGTTGAAACTCTAGGAGTTCTATTTTGGAGGTTTTGTCGCTCTGTTCAGCGGTTAATTTTTGATAATGTTGCGTTAATTTTGACCAGGCCTGGTAGTTTTTACGGCATTTTTCGACCAAGTCTGGGTGTTGCGCGTAAGCATCCAATAACGCAAGTTGTTGGTTGGCGTGTAAGAGCGTTTGGTGTTCGTGTTGACCGTGTATGTCAATCAGCAGGGCGCTGAGTTCTTTGAGCTGCCCAATCGCCACGGGCAGTCCGTTGATGTAGGCCTTAGAGCGACCTTCGCTGGTTACGGTGCGGCGTAATAAACAATTGTCCTCGTCATCGAGCTCTTGTTGCTTGAGCCATTCAAGGGCATGGGGTACTTTTTGGATGGCAAAGTCGGCAGTGACATCCGCGCGATCCGTACCATAGCGCACCAGTCCGCTGTCAGCTCTTTCGCCCAAGCACAAGCCTAATGCGTCTAATAAAATGGATTTACCCGCACCGGTTTCGCCTGTTAAGGTGGTGAAACCCGTTTTAAATTCTAGGGTGAGTTTTTCAATAAGAGCGAGATTTTGAATACTGAGTTCTTGCAGCATGATGTGTCCAGTGCCTAAGTTGAGTGTGCGCAAGATTCTATCATAATTACCTTAAAGAAAAGCAAGTTTGAAATTTGTTACAGTTTTTGTCCCCAATTGAGTTTGGCGCGTAACAATTGTAAATGGTCGTGACCTTTAGGGTGGATCATGGTGAGTAAATTGGCATGGCGCTTAATGAAAGTTTTGTGATCTGCTGTGATGTGAAAAGTCACCTGACCATCACAGATAATGCTGGCATTGCCTTCGCAGTTTTCGTGAGGGCGAATCATCACTTCACTTTGCCCAGAAATCACCAAGGGGCGATTACTCATGGTGTGTGGATTGATTGAAACCAAACTGAATACATCCATGGTGGGGTCTAAAATCGGGCCGCCAGCCGACAGCGCATAAGCGGTAGAGCCGGTAGGGGTGGCCACAATTAAACCATCTGAACGTTGGCTAGACAGAAAGCGGTTGTCGATAAAGGTTTCAAACTCGACCATGCGTGGCGAGTCGTTTTTATGTAATACCACATCATTAAAGGCGACTTGGTTAAAGAGCACCTTATTGTTTTTGATAATGGTCACTTCTAGTAAATTGCGTTTTTCGTGGTCATATTCGCCATTAATAATGTCGCTGAGCGATTGAATCATCACGCTCGGTGAGATATCTGTTAAAAATCCCAAACGCCCTAGGTTGATGCCAATGACTGGAATGTGTTTGGTGACAATGCTGCGCGCCACATCTAATAAAGTTCCATCGCCACCGACGACGATAGCCAAATCCATATTGTCTAGGTCTTCGTCACGATGCACCAGTTTTACGCCATAGCGGTCAATTGGGAAATCAGCACAGGAAAAGGCGTCCAAAAAAACAGTCTTGTGGCGGCTTTGCAAAAAATGAATCGCCTTATCAATCAGCTCCCAAGATTGAATGCCGTTGTATTTGCCATAAATAACGATGTTATTAAACATAATGAGGAATCTGCTGAGTTTGAATCATTTTATTTTAAATTATTTAACCCTTGAGGACTTGAAAAAAAAATTGCTAACCCCATAAAGCCAAAGATTTTAATTTGACATCCTAGGAGAGACCCCGTGTCTGATAAACAAACTGAACTGAATGAAGAGCAAATCCCAACGGTGGATGATGCGGAACAAACCTTAGAACAAGCCGAACAAGCGGTGTCGGATGACTTAACGGCTTTGTTGGCAGAAGCCAAGAAAGAAGCGGATGCGCAAAAAGATTTGGCTTTAAGAACGCTGGCGGACATGGAAAACCTAAGACGCCGTACGCGTATCGATATTGAAAGTGCTCATAAATTTGCGCTAGAAAAATTTGTAAATGCGCTCATGCCTGTTTTAGATTCGATGGACATGGGATTAGTGGCGGCGAGAAATACCGAAGCCAGTATTGAGAGCATTCGTGAAGGGTTAGAAATGACTTTTAAGCAAACACTGGATGTTTTAAATGAATTTAATGTTGAACGCATTGACCCAAAAGGCGAAGTATTTGACCCGAAATTGCATGAAGCCTTAACAATGATTCCTTCACCAGACCATGCAAGTAATACGGTGGTGGATGTTATTCAAAAGGGTTATACCCTTAATGAGCGTTTGGTAAGACCCGCGCGAGTCATTGTTGCTCAGTAAGCAAAGTATTAAATAAATTTTAAATTAACCCTTGAAAGCCATCAAAACAACCTTATTAAAGGGTTAACGAAAAAAACAGATTTCAAAATTGGAGAATAGAAAAATGGCAAAAATTATCGGTATCGATTTAGGAACTACCAACTCTTGCGTAGCCATCATGGAAGGCAAAGAAGTTAAAGTTATCCCAAACGCTGAAGGCGCGCGTACAACCCCATCAATCGTTGCTTACACCAATGATGGTGAAGTATTGGTTGGGGATTCTGCAAAGCGTCAAGCAGTGACTAATCCAAAAAATACTTTATTTGCAATTAAGCGTTTGATTGGTCGTCGTGCCACAGATGCGGTTGTGACCAAAGACAAAGACATGGTGCCTTACAACATCGTTGCCGCAGATAACGGCGATGCATGGGTTGAAGTCAATGGTAAGAAACTTTCACCACAAGAAGTTTCAGCGCGTACTTTGATGAAAATGAAGAAAACCGCTGAAGATTATTTAGGCTATGAAGTGACTGAAGCGGTGATCACGGTTCCTGCTTACTTCAACGATTCACAGCGTCAAGCCACTAAAGACGCTGGTAAGATCGCTGGTTTAGAAGTTAAGCGTATCATCAACGAGCCAACAGCAGCGGCTTTAGCTTATGGTATGGATAAAGTTAAAGTAGACAGCAAAATTGCGGTTTACGACTTAGGTGGTGGTACTTTCGATATTTCAATTATCGAAGTGGCTGACATGGACGGTGAAAAGCAAGTTGAAGTCTTGTCTACCAATGGTGACACTTTCCTAGGCGGTGAAGATTTTGACATGGTCATCATCGAGTACCTCGTAGAAGAATTCAAAAAAGAACAGGGTGTTAACTTAAAGGCAGATCCTTTAGCGTTACAGCGTTTACGCGAAGCGGCTGAAAAAGCCAAAATCGAATTGTCATCACGTGAGCAAACGGATATTAACTTGCCTTACATCACCGCAGATGCGACTGGGCCTAAGCACTTAAATTTAAAAATTACCCGTGCTAAGTTTGAATCTTTAATTGAAGGCCTAGTGGCGCGTTCTATCGAACCTTGCCGTATTGCACTGAAAGATGCTGGTTTATCCGCTTCTGAAATTGATGATGTTATTTTGGTTGGGGGCTCAACACGTGTGCCTATGGTACAAGCGCGTGTTAAAGAGTTCTTTGGTAAAGAGCCTCGTCGTGATGTTAACCCAGATGAAGCGGTGGCCATGGGTGCTGCGATTCAAGGTGGGGTATTGTCGGGTGATGTAAACGATGTGTTGTTGTTGGATGTAACACCGCTATCTTTAGGGATAGAAACCATGGGTGGTGTTATGACTAAGTTAATTGACAAAAACACCACAATCCCAACGCGTAAGTCACAAACTTTCTCAACAGCGGATGACAATCAATCTGCGGTAACCATTCATGTGTTACAAGGTGAGCGCGAGATGGCGTCTGGCAACAAGTCTTTAGGTCAATTCAACCTAGACGAAATTCCACCAGCGCCACGCGGTATGCCACAAATCGAAGTAACCTTTGACATTGATGCCAACGGTATTTTGAATGTGTCTGCTAAAGACAAGGCAACCAACAAAGAGCAACACATCACCATTAAATCGTCTTCTGGTTTATCTGAAGAAGAAATTGAAGCCATGGTAAAAGATGCCGAAGCGCATGCTGAAGAAGATCGTAAGTTAAAAGAATTGGTTGAAGTGCGTAACCAAGCAGATGCAATGATTCACGGTACGCGTAAATTATTGACTGAGCAAGGTGAAGCCGTTGAAGCTTCTGAAAAAGAAGCCATTGAAAAAGCGATTACAGACCTAGAAGCCGCTATCAAAGGCGATGACAAAGCTGATATTGAAGCCAAGTCGCAAGCCTTAGCAGCAGCAAGCCAAAAGGTAACTGAAAAAGCCTATTCACAACAAGCAACTGATGCCAATGCGGGTGCACAACAACAAGGCTCTTCAAAAGCAGATGACGATATCGTTGATGCAGAATTTGAAGAAGTTAAAGATGACAAGAAATAATCTTTGAGATTATTCTGTTAGACCTCGGGCAATTCGTTTAGAATTGCCCGTTTTTATTTAACCCATTAACACCATAGTTACCATTCAAAAAGGACTTACAAAGCCAAAAAGTCTGCTAAAACTAACCAGGCCTGGTTGTTTTTAGGGGTTTTTTAGTGAGTTTTTAGGTCAATTTTGAATGTTAACGATTAAAAATAGCGATTAATTCCCATGAGCAAAAGAGATTATTACGAAGTTCTAGAAGTGGCCAAAACCGCCTCAGAAGCCGAAATTAAAAAAGCCTACCGCAAGATGGCAATGCGCTATCACCCTGACCGCAATCCAGATAACAAAGAAGCCGAAAACAAATTCAAAGAAGCCTCAGAAGCTTATGAAATTTTGTCGGATGCGCAAAAACGCCAGGCCTATGACCAATTCGGTCACGCGGGCGTTGATGGTTCGGCAGGTCGTGGCGGATTTGGCGGCGGTGGTGGATTCGCGGATTTTGGTGACATCTTTGGTGATATTTTTGGCGGCGGCTTCAGTGGCGGTCGTCAACGCGGCCCACAACCGGGTGCGGATTTGCAATATGAACTAGAGGTTTCATTAGAAGATGCCGTGGCTGGCACAACGGTGGATATTCGTATTCCAACCAAAGAAATCTGTGATGCTTGTGATGGTTCTGGTGCCGAAAAAGGTTCAGATGTTCAAGTTTGTCCAACCTGCCATGGTCAAGGTCAAGTGCGCATGCAACAAGGTTTTTTCAGTGTGCAACGCACCTGTCCAACCTGTCACGGTGCAGGCAAGATTATTAAAACGCCTTGTAAAAAATGTCGTGGCGAAGGCTATACCCATAGCCATAAAACCTTGTCGGTTAAAATTCCAGCAGGCGTGGATAATGGTGATCGTATTCGTTTGCAAGGCGAAGGCGAAATTGGCGAAACAGGCGCACCTCGTGGCGATTTATATGTGCGCATTCGCGTTAAACAACACAAGATTTTTGAGCGCGATGGCAACACACTTTACTGTGAACTGCCCTTGGCTTTCACAACCGCAGCCTTAGGCGGTGCAATTGATGTGCCGACCTTAAATGGCAAAGCCAGTTTAAAAATTCCTGCCGGTACTCAGTCTGGACAACGCTTTAAATTGGCTGGCAAAGGTGTTAAATCAGTGCGCACCTCGCATGTTGGCGATATGATTGTGCAGGTGTCAATTGAAACACCGGTAAAATTAACCGAAGAACAAAAAGAAATCTTGCGTTCATTCGAAGCCAGTTTGCAAGGCAAACACCACAAACAACACAGCCCCAAAGAACATAGTTTTTTTGATTCGGTGAAATCTTTCTTCACAGGTGAAGATGATAAAAAAGACGATGACAAAAAAGACGGTCCTTGGAACTGATTAAGGAAAAAATATGAGAGTAGCCATTATTGGTGCCTCCGGGCGCATGGGGAAAAACTTAATTGTGGCGGTTCAAGAAACCGAAGGCTTGCAAGTGAGTGCCGCGATCGAGCGCCCAGATTCTAGCTTAGTTGGTGCGGATGCTGGTGAATTAGCCGGCATTGGAAAAATTGGGGTTGCTTTGGTCGGTTCATTAGAAACGGTGGTGGATGATTTTGATGTGTTAATTGATTTTACGACACCTGTAACCACGGTTCACAATTTAGAAGTGTGTGTTGCCAAGGGTAAAAAAATTGTCATAGGCACCACAGGGTTTGATGAAGCGGGATTGAAAGCCATTCACCAAGCCGCAGAAACTATCGGGGTGGTGTTTGCTGCCAACTACAGTGTGGGTGTGAATCTATGTTTAAAGTTGCTTAAACAAGCGGCAGAAGTTTTGAATGAAGGCTATGATATTGAAGTGATTGAAGGTCACCATCGTCATAAAGTAGATGCACCCTCTGGCACAGCTTTACGCATGGGTGAAGTGGTTGCCGAAACCCTAGGGCGTGATTTAAAAACTTGTGCGGTCTATGGTCGTGAAGGCATTACCGGCGCGCGTGACCCCAATACCATTGGGTTTGCAACCGTTAGAGCGGGCGATATCGTTGGTGACCACACGGTGTTATTCGCCACAGAAGGTGAGCGTGTTGAAATCACTCATAAGGCGTCTAGTCGCATGACTTTTGCCAAGGGCGCGGCGCGCTCTTGTCATTGGATAGGCAGTAAGGAAAAAGGTCTGTTTGATATGCAAGATGTTTTAAACTTGCGTTAAAACACAAACGTAATAACCTCAATAAAAGCATCCATTTTGGATGCTTTTTTGTTTTGGAGTCTTGAATTGTCTGGCCACAAAACCCGACTTGATCGCTATATCAGTCAGCAAACGACACTCAGTAAATCGCAAGTGCGAATGTTGGTGGCGCAGCGCAAGATTTGGGTAGATGACCAAATCGCACAGTCCGTTCAGCAAACGGTTGATGAATTTTGCGAAGTGAGGGTTGAGGGGCAAATTCTAGCTAAAAAAACGCCAGATTATTGGATGCTCTATAAACCCGTCGGTGTTTTAAGTGCCACGCAAGATGCCAAACATCCTGTGGCGGTGGATTGTCTAAGAGCGCTTTCTGTAGTGCAACGCCAAGATTTGCATTTGGTGGGGCGTTTAGATTTACACTCTTCTGGGTTATTATTGTTAACCAATGACGGGCGTTGGTCGCAAGCCATGATTGCGCCGCATAATAAAATGCCTAAGGTATATCAGGTGGTGGTACAAAATCCACTCACGGAACAAATGGTGCAAGGCTTTAATGAAGGTGTTTTTTTGACTTACGAACAGGTCACCACTCGACCTGCAAAGTTAAAAATCTTGGCACCAAATTTGGCAGAAGTGACCCTGTGGGAAGGGCGCTTTCATCAAATCAAACGCATGTTTAAACGGTTAGGTAATCGAGTGATGGCATTACATCGCGTGCAAATAGGGCCTGTAAAGTTAGATGCCTCCTTGCTGCCTGGCCAAAGTCGGCGCTTAACGCCACCAGAAGTGCAGGCTTTAAGCCAAGTTAATACAGCAACGAACAAGGAAAACTTCAGTGACTGAACAAAAAAATAATCCATTACACGGCATCACGCTTGAGAAAATGGTGGTGGATTTATATGAACACTTTGGTTGGGGTGGTTTGGGTTCGCGGGTAAAAATTAATTGTTTTAATCAAGACCCCTCGGTGAAATCCAGTTTAAAGTTTTTGCGCCGCACCCCTTGGGCAAGAGCAGAAGTTGAGGCCTTGTATGTGGCGACTTTTGTTAAAAAATAGCCCAAATTTTAACCAGGCCTGGTTAAATTTAGCCCTGAAATTGCCTGTTGGAAGCGCACAATGTTAGTGCTTTCACCGCGCTTGTCGCTGCCTCTAGTCGAAATAGAGATTACTGCCATGCGAGCGCAGGGTGCGGGTGGTCAGAATGTGAATAAGGTTTCCAGTGCCATTCATTTGCGTTTTAATATTCCAACCAGTTCTTTGCCTAATTATGTCAAAGACAACTTGTTAAGCTCAAACGATAAACGCATTACCAAAGAGGGTGACTTAGTCATTAAGGCGCAGCGTTTTCGTACCCAAGCGTTAAACCGTGAAGATGCCTTGGCGCGTTTAGTGGAATTGCTAAAAACAGCCATGATACAGCCCAAAACTCGTTTAGCAACTCGGCCAACCCGAGCTTCGCAACGCCGCCGCCTTGAAGCCAAAACCAATCGCAGTGTGATAAAACAATTAAGAGGCAGGGTTTTAGATGCTTAAGTTTTGGGGGGTTTTATGGTTAATCTGGATGGGCTTTGCAGCGGCTTTTGCATCTGCGGATGAGATTCAGTTGACGCAATTTAAGGTTGAGAATCCAAAGGCATTGGTTTTATGGCTGCCCTCTGAAAGAGGCGTTTTGCCTCAAGAAAAAGCCTTGGCTCAAGCGTTGGAGCAGCAACAAATATCCGTTTGGATGCCAGATTTGTTTGAATCTTATTTTTTGCCCATTGCCCCCAGCAGTTTGCTGAAAGTGCCCGTGGCTGATGTCACTGAATTAATAGCACAGTTTCAAAAACAACAGCCGAGTTTGCCTCATTATTTAATCACCTCAAATCGAGGTGCCACTTTGGCCTTAAAAGCCTTGGCGGCAAAACCCAAATCGCAGAATTTGGGTCTTATCTTTTTAAATCCCAATCTCTATATCAGTACGCCTGAACCTGGCAAGTTGGCAGAATATTGGCCAGAGGTTTCACGAGTCAATTATCCCATTTACATTCGCCAAGCTGAATTAGCGCCTTCTCGTTGGCACTTGCAAGCCTTGCAAGAGCAGTTAAACATGCGTGGGTCAGATGTTTTTATACAGCTCTTGCCAAAATTACGCGACCGTTATTATTTTCGAGCCGATGCGAATGCCTACGAGCAGGATAGAGCGCAGTTTTTGGCAGCAGATTTGATGCAATCCATGAGGTTATTAAATCCTTATTTAGCCGAAAAACGCTTTAATTCAGCGGTTGGGCAAGCTGAAATCGCAACTGAAATTAAAGTGCCAGATAGAAAGATTGGATTACAAGTTTATCAAGGTCTGGCGAATAAACCGCTCGCTTTGCCCAGCTTTGAAGGTAATATGGTGAGCTTGACCGATTTGCATGGCAAGGTGGTGTTGCTTAATTTTTGGGCGAGTTGGTGTCCGCCTTGTGTGCATGAGATGCCTTCCATGGCAAACTTAAAAACCCAGCTCAATCAAAAACCTTTTGAAATCTTGGCGGTCAATTTGGCGGAAGAACGAGCGGTGATTAAGCAGTTTAAGCAGCAGCATCCTTTAAATTTTCCTGTCTTAATGGATTTGCAAGGTCAAGCTGTGCAAGATTGGCAGGTGTTTGCTTATCCCAGTTCTTATTTAATCGATAAACAGGGTAAAATTCGCTATGCCTTGTTTGGCAGTTATGATTGGCAGAATCCACAAGCCCTTAATATTATTAACGAATTAATCCATGAATAGGGCGCCAAAATCTCATTTGGCGTTACGCTACCTAGCTGCAAATAATCAGTTTTTTTCCGGAATATCGCCTAGACATGCCAAGGCTAATCGAGTAAAATCCGCGTAATTAAAATTAGCTGGCTAAAAGACTTTAAAATGACATTAGCAGCGGGTAACGGGGTATTTAGCGGAGATGACAAAAGTCATTTGGCATTCATAAACGGAGCACATCCTTGTAAGGGGATTGGCTCCGTTTTTTTATATACGCTTTTTATCTTTTAATCCTTCATATTTAGTTAGCAGCAAACATCGGCAAACTCTCGGGCGGGAAATACACATGACACAGGCTTTACTGGCATTAGAAGACGGCACCCTTTTTTGGGGAGTCTCATTAGGTGCGTTAGGGGAAACTGTAGGTGAAGTAGTGTTTAATACTTCATTGACCGGTTATCAAGAAATCCTAACGGATCCTTCATATTTCAAACAAATCGTAACCTTAACTTATCCTCACATTGGTAATGTTGGCGTTAACGAAGAAGATGCTGAGTCAAACGCAATTATGGCGCAAGGGTTAATCGTGAAAGATTGCCCAGCAGTGATGAGTAACTTTCGTGCGCAAAAAACCTTGCCAGACTATTTAAAAGAACAAAATGTCGTGGCGATTGCCGATATTGATACGCGTAAACTGACACGCATTTTGCGTGACAAGGGTGCGCAAGCCGGTGTGATTGTGGCCGGTGATAATATCAATGCCGAAGATGCCGTTGCCAAAGCTAAAGGATTTGCAGGCTTAAAAGGTATGGACTTAGCTAAAGAAGTCACTACACCGACCACTTACTCGTGGACTGAAGGTTCATGGGCATTAAATGCAGGGCATGCCGATTGCTCAGCCAATAATCAATATCATGTGGTTGCGTTTGACTATGGCGTGAAACGCAATATTTTGCGTATGTTGGCAGACCGTGGTTGTAAATTAACTGTTGTGCCTGCTAAAACAACTGCTGCCGAAGTTTTAGCCATGAATCCAGATGGAGTATTTTTATCAAACGGGCCTGGTGATCCAGAGCCTTGTGATTATGCAATTACTGCGATTCAAGATATTTTAAAAACTGATATTCCGGTGTTTGGTATTTGTTTAGGTCACCAATTGTTAGCGTTAGCGTCAGGTGCTAAGACCGTTAAGATGAAGTTTGGTCACCACGGGGGTAACCACCCAGTGCAAAACATCGATAACAAAAAAGTGATGATTACCGCGCAAAACCACGGCTTTGCGGTGGATGCGGATACGCTACCAGCCAATGTCAAAGCCACTCACAAGTCTTTGTTTGATGGTTCATTGCAAGGGATTGAGCGTACAGATAAGGCTGCGTTTAGCTTCCAAGGTCACCCTGAAGCCAGCCCAGGGCCTCATGATGTTGCGCCGCTGTTTGATCAGTTCATTGCCAATATTCAAAAATTTAAACAAACTCAAGTGTAATTGATAGGAATTTAGAGATGCCCAAAAGAAGTGATTTAAAAAGTATTATGATCATTGGTGCCGGTCCTATCATCATAGGACAGGCCTGCGAGTTCGACTATTCCGGTGTTCAAGCCTGTAAGGCTTTGAAAGAAGAAGGTTACCGCGTTGTATTGGTTAACTCCAACCCAGCGACCATCATGACCGATCCTGAAATGGCCGATGCTACTTACATCGAGCCGATTGAGTGGAAAACCGTTCGTAACATCATTGCCAAAGAACGCCCTGATGCGATTTTGCCAACCATGGGTGGTCAAACTGCCTTGAACTGTGCTTTGGATTTAGATCGTCACGGTGTTTTAAAAGAATTTAATGTTGAGTTGATCGGCGCGAATGCTGATGCCATCGACAAAGCAGAAAACCGTGATCGTTTCCGCACCGCCATGCAAAAAATTGGCTTGGATATGCCCACTTCTGCGGTCGCTCACACCATGAAAGAAGCTTGGGCAATTCAAGCGCAAGTCGGTTTCCCAACGGTGGTGCGTCCATCCTTCACGCTTGGGGGGTCTGGGGGCGGTATTGCTTACAATAAAGATGAGTTTGAACAAATTTGTAAGTTTGGTTTAGATTTGTCACCGACCAATGAGTTGTTAATCGAAGAATCGATTATTGGTTGGAAAGAATACGAAATGGAAGTGGTGCGTGACAAAAACGACAACGCCATTATTGTTTGTTCTATCGAAAACTTGGATCCTATGGGGGTGCATACCGGTGACTCGATAACTGTTGCACCTGCCCAAACGCTTACGGATAAAGAATACCAAATCATGCGTAATGCCTCTTTGGCTGTTCTGCGTGAAATTGGGGTTGAAACAGGGGGGTCAAACGTCCAGTTTTCGATTAACCCTGAATCTGGTCGTATGATTATCATAGAGATGAACCCGCGTGTATCGCGTTCATCAGCCTTGGCTTCAAAAGCAACTGGTTTCCCGATTGCCAAAGTGGCCGCGAAATTGGCGGTTGGTTATACGCTGGATGAACTTCAAAACGACATTACCGATGGTGCAACCCCAGCCTCTTTCGAACCTTCAATCGACTATGTGGTCACCAAAGTTCCGCGTTTTACCTTTGAAAAATTCCCTCAAGCCAATAAGCGTTTAACCACCCAGATGAAATCTGTGGGTGAAGTCATGGCGATGGGTCGTAACTTCCAAGAATCTTTACAAAAAGCATTGCGTGGTTTAGAAACGGGTAAAAATGGTCTGGATGAAGTCATGTCTTTGGCGACCATGGATGAGAAAGATATTAAAGATGTATTGCGTCACGAATTGCGTATGCCTGGCCCAGATAGATTGTGGTACGTAGCAGATGCTTTCCGTGCCGGTTGGGACATTGAAACCGTTTATGATACCTGCCAAATTGATCACTGGTTCTTAGCGCAAATCAAAGAATTGGTGGACATGGAAGACGAGTTGAAACAACGCGGTTTAGATGCGTTGGATAAAGACTACTTGCGTCGTTTAAAGCGTAAAGGTTTTTCGGATAACCGTTTAGCGGCGCTTTTAAAAACCGATGCGGCTTTTATTCGCAAATTCCGTCATACCCTTGGGGTTCGTCCGGTTTATAAGCGTGTGGACACCTGTGCGGCGGAATTTGAAACCTCAACGGCCTATATGTATTCTACTTACGAAGATGAGTGTGAAGCGAATCCAACCACTCGTGACAAAATCATGGTGTTGGGCGGCGGTCCAAACCGAATTGGTCAAGGCATTGAATTTGATTATTGCTGTGTTCATGCGGCCATGGCGATGCGTGAAGATGGTTATGAAACCATTATGGTGAACTGTAATCCAGAAACCGTTTCTACCGATTACGACACATCTGACCGCTTGTACTTTGAGCCTTTAACGCTTGAAGATGTATTAGAAATTGTTGATGTTGAAAAGCCTAAAGGCGTTATCGTGCAGTACGGTGGACAAACGCCGCTTAAATTGGCTGAAGATTTAGAAGCAGCCGGCGTGCCGATTATAGGTACATCGCCAGAGTCGATAGACTTGGCAGAAGACCGTGAGCGTTTCCAGCAGCTATTAAATACTTTGGAACTTAGACAACCGCCTAACCGCACTGCCCGCAGTGAAAGCCAGGCCTTGGTGTTGGCTAACGAAATTGGTTATCCATTAGTGGTGCGTCCTTCTTATGTATTGGGTGGTCGTGCCATGGAAATCGTTTATAACGATGCTGATTTATCGCGTTATATGGTTGAAGCGGTTTCGGTTTCTAATGATTCTCCAGTGTTATTAGACCGTTTCTTAGATGATGCGATTGAGTTGGATGTTGATGCGGTATGTGATGGCGAACTCGTTGTCATTGGTGGCGTGATGGAACACATTGAGCAAGCGGGTATTCACTCAGGTGACTCAGCGTGTTCATTACCGCCTTACAGCATTCCAATGCATATTCAAGATGAAATTCGTTCTCAAGTCGAGAAAATGGCCAAAGGTCTGAATGTGGTTGGTCTTATGAACACACAATTTGCGGTTAAAGGCGAAGACATTTATGTTCTAGAAGTTAACCCTCGTGCTTCAAGAACGGTACCGTTTGTATCAAAAGCCATGGGCAAGCCTTTGGCTAAAATTGCCGCACGTTGTATGGTGGGGCAAAAATTGGTTGATCAAGGGTTTACCAAAGAAATTCGCCCTGATTTTTATTCGGTTAAAGAAGCGGTTTTCCCATTCATCAAGTTCTTGGGTGTTGACCCAATTCTTGGGCCAGAAATGAAATCAACGGGTGAAGTCATGGGGATCGGCCAAACTTTTGCCGAGGCTTATCAAAAAGCCTTGTTGGCGGGCGGAACTATTCTGCCGACTTCAGGCAAAGCATTCTTAAGTGTGCGCCAAGCAGACCGTATTAAAGTGGTTGAATTAGCTCGCCAATTGATTGCCAAAGGGTTTACCATTTTGGCAACACGTGGCACGGCGAAAGCCTTGCAAGAAGCCAATATTGAATGTCAAATCGTGAATAAAGTTACTGAAGGGCGTCCAAATATTGTGGACTCAATTGTGAATGAAGAAGTGGCTTTGATTGTGAATACATCTGATGGTTCGGTCAGTATTAAAGATTCATCGAGCATTCGTCGTGAAGCCTTGATGCATAAAACTTGTTACACCACGACCATGGCGGGAGCTTTGGCAATGGTTGCGGCGATGGAGTTTTTGGACAACCAAACCGTTACTCGTTTACAAGACATTCACTAAAACTGGTTTGAACTTAAAGCGCCGAGGTCTTTGATCTTGGCGTTTTTATTTATAATACAAAAGATTCAAATTGAGACCTTTGCACGAGTGGGGCTCAAATTATAAAATTATAAGGTTGATGGGTTATGCAAAGACATCCTATGACAAAAGAAGGCGCTGATGCGCTGCAAGTAGAATTAAATAAGCTTAAAAAAGAAGATAGACCTGCGATTACCGAAGCCATCGCTACTGCGCGTGAACATGGTGATCTAAAGGAAAATGCTGAATATCATGCAGCACGCGAACAACAGGGCATGATTGAAGCACGTATTAAGCAGATTGAAGCAATTTTAAGCAATATCCAAATCATTGATGTGACCAAATTAAACCCGAATGGCAAGGTCGTTTTTGGGGCAACAGTGACGGTTTTAAATATTGATACTGACGAAGAGTTAACTTACAAAATTGTGGGTAACGAAGAAGCCGATCTAAAACACAATAAAATCTCTGTCAATTCACCGATTGCGCGTGCCATGATTGGAAAATCTGAAGGTGACGAAATCGTGGTAGAGGCGCCTAAAGGTAATATTGACTACGAGATTATTCAAGTTCAATATATTTAAAAAATGACTAGATACTTGAGGCGAGCCATCATAAGAATGGCTGCAAGCCTTAAGATATGGGGATTATAAAAAACCCTTATAAGGGATTCATTATTTTCTAATATTTTCAAGTTGCATTTTTACCCTAAACCCGTCAAAATGTGTCCGTTAAAACAAATACAACCTATTCGGAGTTACTCAAGAATGAAATCATTATCAATCAAAGCATTATTCATTTCTGCGTTTGCAGTTCTTTCATTGAATGCTCAAGCAGCAGATTCAACTTACAATTTGTGTGTGTCTGATGCAGAAAACTTAATTTCTACTGCAAAAGCTAAAGGCATCAAAGAAGCTAAGGCACTTGAACAAAAAACCACCCTTGCTCAATGCTACGAAGAATTAAATGCGATTGAAGCTAAATACGGTGACGCAACTAAAGGTGTTAACCCTTCAGCAGTTATGACTCCAGAAGATCGTGCTAAGTGGGCTAAATTGTTTGATTCTATCGATGCTAAACAATTTAAAGGTGTTCCTTTCCTACAAGCATCTTACTACCGTTAATTTTTGAGTTAACGATGTGTTAAAAGCCGGCCATGTGCCGGTTTTTTTGTTTAGAAACTTCCAGCTCAATAAGGTCCCCATGGCTAAACTCAATATTTTTACGACGGTTTATGAGTGTTTAATGACTCAAGAACTGGATGCTAAAGTCCAAAAACTTCAAGCCTTGCAAGAACTATGGTCGGAAGATGCTTTTGAGTTTACGCCCACCGCAGAAATTCATCGTGTTCCAGATGCAGGTCGGCCTGAATTGCCGATTTTGGTCAGCCCTAAGGATTTACCTAAACGCCGTTTAGGATCAAAAGAAGGGCAAGTTGCGTTAATGCATTCGATTGCGCATATTGAGTTTAATGCGGTTAACTTAGCCTTAGATGCCATTTACCGATTTCAGACAATGCCACGTGCTTATTATCAAGATTGGCTAGGCGTTGCGGGTGAGGAGTCTTATCATTTTCAAATGGTGCGTGAGCATTTGTACCATCTAGGTGCCGAGTATGGGGATTTAACCGCCCATAATGGTTTGTGGTTAACCACCTACGAAACCGACCATGATCCCTTAGTGCGTATGGCTTTGGTGCCGCGTACTCTAGAAGCTCGTGGTTTGGATGTGACCCCACCCATGTTACAAAAATTGCGTGCGATTGGCGATAAGCGGGGGGTAGAAATCTTAAAGATTTTATTGCGTGATGAAATTGGTCATGTGGAAGTCGGTACTCGATGGTTCCGCTACTTATGCGCCGAGCGAGGTTTGAATCCATTTAATACTTTTAAGGAAATTCTCGAAAATTATTACCACGGTGATTTACGAGGCCCCTTTAATATTGAAGCGCGTATCGCCGCGGGATTTTGTGAAGATGAAATTGCCTGGTTGACTTCTATCGAGTCGCAGAGTGCTAAAGCGGTTGCTGCCAATAAGGCCAATGCCTAATGGCCTTAACTGAAAAGCAACGCTTGCGTATTCAAGCGCGCCACAAGTATTCGATAGAGCGTTATGGTTACGAGCCCAGTGCTTTGTTTTGGAGCAGTAAAGAAATTCAAGAATTGCGCTTTCAGGTCATTTTAAATGCGATAGCAGAATTTTCAGATGTCACGCAATCTTTAAAGCTATTAGATGTGGGTTGTGGTTTTGGTGATTTTAACGCCTATGCACTTAAAAATGCTTGCGAGTTTGAGTATGTTGGCATAGATGTATCGCCTGATATGGTCGCTGCCAGCCAGCTAAAATACCCAGGCCTGGTGACTTTTAATGGAGAAATCTTTGATTTTAACTGGCCAGATAACAGTTTTGATTGGGTGATATTATCCGGTGCGTTAAATGAAGTAGTGGATGATTCTGGGAAATATGCACACTCGGTGATAAAACAGATGTTGCGTTTCGCCAAACAGGGCGTGGTTTTTAATTTGTTAAACCGTAACGAAGCTTGGATAGCGTCTCGCCCCGATTTGCAAAGTTTTTATCCCCATGACATGACAGTATTTTGTGACAGCTTGGCAAATGAAGTGATTTGTATTGAAGATTATTTACCCAATGACTTCACAATGGTTTTACTAAAAGATCTTTAGAAGGATTGAGGACGACATGCGTATCGGCATAGATTTAGGCGGCACTAAAATTGAAGCAGTGGCGCTGGATGAAAAGGGTGCGGTTATTTTTAAGCAGCGTATGGATACCCCTAAAGGGGATTATGCAAAAACGCTTGCAGCCCTGATTGATTTGGTCAAACAAGCAGAGCAGGCGACTCAACAAACCGCGCGCTCAATTGGCATCGGTATTCCAGGTGCTGTTTCTAAAAAAACAGGTTTGATTAAGAATGCCAATTCTACCTGGTTGATAGGTCAAGATTTACAAGGTGATATACAAAGTCAGTTAAGTTCGCCAGTCAAACTCGCCAATGATGCAAATTGTTTTGCTTTGTCTGAAGCCAGCGATGGTGCTGCGGCAGGGGCAGAGGTGGTTTTTGGTGTGATTATTGGCACGGGTTGCGGTGGCGGTTTGGTGGTCAACGGCAAAATTTTGAATGGCATTAACGCCATAGGCGGCGAATGGGGACATAACCCTTTGCCCTGGCAAACGCAGCAAGATGTGGCGATGCCTTGTTACTGTGGTTTGCAAGGCTGCACCGAAACCTTTTTGTCTGGTTCGGGGTTTCAGGCGCATTATCACCACAAAACCCATCAAGCCTTGAGTGCCCAGCAAATTGTGGCATTGGCGCAAAAGGGCGATGCGACTGCGCAACAGCATTTAGAAAATTATTGTGTTTGGTTAGCCAAAGGCTTAGCGTCGGTGATTAATATTGTGGATCCAGATATCATCGTATTAGGCGGTGGAATGTCGAATATTGATTATTTGTATCAACGCGTGCCGGAGCTTTGGCAGGCGTGGGTTTTTAGTGATGTGGTAGAAACGGTTTTAAAACCGCCTAAATGGGGCGATTCCAGTGGCGTACGTGGAGCGGCTTGGTTGTAATCAATGTGAGTGAATGGAGAATCAATGAAAACCTTAGAAAGTTTTGCTGAATTAGACAGCCTAAAAGCCACTGAAGACGGCTTGGTGGTGTTGTTTGGGGGTAAAGAGTGTAATGTATGTCATGTCATTAAACCCAAGTTGATTGATTTAATGGCGGAACATTACCCTAAAATGACCTTGGCTTATGTCGATTGCCATGTCACTACGGATATTTGTGCTCAAAACGGCGTGTTGAGTTTACCAACTTTGCAGGTCTATTTTACAGGCCAAAAGTTTTTTGAAGAAGTGCGCACCTTTAGTCTGCAAAAAGTGGCACAAGACATGGCTCGTCCCTACAGTATGTGTTTTTCTGAAGATTAAAAAGTGATATTTTATATTGCCTATTTCTTTTGCCTAGATAGGCACTTTTAGGGATGGCTTTGCGGTCTGAGGTTATTGAGTTGCATCAAGGGTTTTAAGTTTTGTAATCCTTGCTGTTGCTCACGAAGCCCTTGTTGCTGGGTTTGCAAATCTCTTTGCAACTGCATTAAATCTCGCTGTTCGCGAGGAACATCCATTAAACTTTTCTGTTGTTGTAAAAGCTGCAGTGGCATTTCTGGTTTTGCCATAGTTTCCGTTTTTGGTGGATTTAAAGGCTGCATGATTTGCATGGGCTGTTCAGGATGCGCTTTATTTTCTAAGGGTTCATTGCTCAAAATTTTGCTGTCAAAATGATTTTGTTTGAGCGGAACGGCTTGAAGTCTTTGCAAGGATTCCCAGGGTTTAAAGTTGATTAAGCGCTGTTCAATCACCATTTGTTTCACCGAACTTGAAAAGTTGAGCGTAGGTTCTGGTTGGTAAAAAGTTTTATGGTCTGGGTTAGCATTAATGCGGGTTGCCATCCAAGTTTGCTCGGCATTTTGATAACCATTGATGGCCACAAATTCTCCAACCTGAAGGGTTAGATTGTCATCGTAATAGGTGGCATCATCACGGGTCACGATAAACTGATGATTAATCGTTAGGTTTTGTTCGTCAATTTGGGTAATCTCTCCTGCAATCGGGTAAAAAACATGAATTTGCCCGGTGAGGGTTTTGTCTTCTAGTGGCAAGGTTTCTAAGTGAACTTGTTGTCCCAGTTTTAAGGTGTCATGGCGCATTAAGTTAGACTCAATTTGGGTTTTTTCGCCGTAACCAATTTCAATCCCATTCACCCAAATACTGCCAAATGCTTGAATGGTGCCCACGATACCCGTACCACCAAACCCAGACGAGGTTTTACCTGTGCCGCCAAATCCGCTCATGGAATCTTGCAAGGCAATCATGGGCGAACCGGTGCCACCAAACCCAGAGGTGTTAGCGGTTTGAGTAGGTTGTATTTGGCAAGCCGAAAGCAGTGCAAACAAACTTAAAATACTTAGGATAAAAAGGTAGGAGCGCTTGTTGAACAGAGAAAAGCTCATCATGATTTTTCCTCTGTTTGCGTTTGGCTGATGGGCGTGGTTTTGCTGAAATAAGCGCCAAAATGAAAACTTTGACAAGGCTCAGGCATGCCTTTTTGCTGTGATTGTAAAAGGTTGGCGCGCTGGTTTACTTCGACCATGACTTGTAAAATTTTTTGTTTGGCGAGTGTTTCCAATTCTAAAATGGCTTCTGCTGACAGCCCTTCATAATAAACAGCTCGGTCAAATAGGGGTGCCGCTTGACCTTCTAAATTGCTGGCCACCACATGCAAATGTTCGCCAATATTTTTGCCAGCAAAAAACAACTTTTCTTCAAAGTCAGCTTCTGGTACATAACCTTTTTCGGTGAGCAGAACCCATTCGGTTTCGCCTTCGGTTTTAAGTTCTATAATCCCCTGATTAAGCCAGTCATCCACAATAGAGCGGGGGTGTTTATCCTTGGAAATGGACAGCACTAACTCTTCAAAACTTTTCTGATTGGCATTGGCTTGGCTGGTTCTTAACAAGGGTTTTGGGCGATTTTGTTCGTCGAGATATTGGGTATTACCCGTCCATACTGAAATAATTTGTGCGCTTAAACTGGCTTTGATTTCCTTTTCGGAGAGTTGGGTTGGGTCTTCGTTGCGAATGCGTTTAACATCTGCACGGTGAATACCCGTTAATAAACTGACACGGCTGTCAGTTTGTTTTTTATTTTCTAAACAAAAAGATTCATCTGCCACTTCAACAAAGGTGCGTTTGAGCAAATTTTGTAGGCCAATAAAAGTGATATTTTGCTGAATCAGCAAGCGCACTAAGGGCTTAAGCATGGTTTTTAATGCTTTGGTTAGGGCTTTGTCTTTTAAGCTTAATTCTTCTTCAATGGGCATAGGTGGCTCTTAAAATTGTTTTGTAATTGTTAAACCAAAATTGCTGCTAGAGGTTGAGTCATAACTGGAAAGGCTGGTTAAAGTCATCGATGTATTCAGTTGATGACTTAAAAATAAACTTGCCCCTAGGGCATCTTTAAGTTCGGTATAGCTGGTTTGAGTGTAGTCCAAGGAAACCCCTAAATGATTATGAGGGGTTAAACGCTGGAGTAAACCTGCTGTGGCATAGCCACTATTTTGCATGGCATATTCATTCACTTGACCAACCCACTTGTACCCCAGGGTTGCATAGCCTGCGGTATTGGGTTGAAATTGGTTTAACCAGTCTAACTGCAAAGCAGTATCGTCTTTTCCGGTGCTTAGGCCTTTATTTTTATCACCTGTGGCAAATTTATGTTTGAGTTTAAGCGTTATCCAAGGTTGTTCAAGAAGATCATAACCCACAGATAAAATGGTATCGCCCATGCCTTGTTGCTGATTGGTTAGGTTGACGGTGGGGTAATCATTGTTGACTTGCAAATAATTGGTAATAAGCGCCCCTTGAAATCGACCTGAGCGGCTGGAAATCATTAAAGGGATTGAATAGGTTGTTGAATTCGGGCTGCCTAAGGTTTGACTTTGGCCTTGGCTAATAAAAAAACCGCTGGTGATTTGCGTTGAAATCGCCGTGTCGTCTGAAAAAGTGGCAGATGCGTAAACACCTGCTACTAAAAAAATCCAAAATGATGTGTTGTGTTTTGTCATTTTAAGGCCTTTAGGAGAAGAACCTAAAGACCTTAATCCCCTTATTTTGCAGCGGGGGTTTCAGTCTTGCTAGGTTCTGCTTTTGCTGACTCATCCTTTTCGGGTTCTTCCATATCTAAACCAGCTTGCAATTGAGCTGCAGTTGGTTGAAATTTGGCCAACTTGGCTTGGGTATCTTCTTCGTCTGCCGCAAAGCTGGTGCTTGCAGTTAAAATTAAGCCGGTTACAAAAAGTGCTTTAAGCGTGTGACTCATTTTACATTTTTTCCTTCTGGATAGGGTGCTATGTAAGAAATTTACATATTCGCCAATAGTATTGATTAGCTATTTGGGCAAGTCAATGGGGTAAAAAATATATATTTTGAGTCTATTAAATACTTGAAATTTAGCATAAAATCGGGCCAATTTTAACCAGGCCTAGTTAGAATTAACCCGTTTTATACCATGCTAATCAGTCACTTTTTAGTTGGACTTCAGTTTGCCTAAATGTGAGACTTAATGTTTGCCTTTTTGAAGTCTCATGCCCTCACCCGTGCCATCAGCAGACCCTTGTCCTTGTTGTTGCATATCATTAGCAGGATATTCTGGATGGCAGAAGTCCGCACCCAAAGAACAACAACCATCTGTGACGCCTTGTGCTTTTAAGGCAGTGTCAAATCCCCAGTAATGGCTATAGCTGCCTTTACGAAGGTTTTCGAATACCATTTTAATATCTTGCGCTTCTCCAGCCACTTCAATATAAGTGTTTAAATCATTAATGTCAGTTACTTCTACTTTACAGCCCACTTCTAAAGAGGCTTGTGCGGAAGCCGCTCCTTCACTGTAAAGTGCGTTATAAAGTGCTTGAACATCACTGTTTGAAAAGCTGCCTGTTGGGTAACTGTCGAGCTGTTCTTGAGAGAACGAATAGCTTGGGTCAGTGTAATATTCTAAGTCCAAGTTATATCTTTGCAGTAAGGCTGCAACTGAGTTTTGATGCTCAGTTTCTGCATTGGTGGCAATGTTATAAAGCGTTTGGCTTGGGTAAAGATCGTTTAATGAAAAATAGAGATCTTTGGCCATTTTTTCTTCATTCCACATAAAAGCCAGCGTGGCTTTTTGTTCATCGGTTAGGTCGTAGACTGGCAAAGTGGCTAGGGTTGCTTCTAAAGAATGAGTGCCCTCATTGTTGTTAATGGCATCAATTTCTGCTTGAGAAAGTAATGGGGGTGGATTTAATGGGTCAACTAATCCATCAACCATTTCTTGTTCAAGTTCAGCTGCAGTTTTTTCGGATGCAAGATAGTTGGCAATGCGGTTTTGAATATTTAATTCAATGGCTTCCCATTGTTCTGTGGTTAAGGTAGATGCATCGGTAATGCCGTTTTCAATACAGTATTTATAAATTTCGTCACTTAAGGCGGCAATGGCTTTGTCATTGGTTGGGGTATGCGTTTGAATGGCATCTGCCGTTAAATCAATATTATCAATCAGTTTTTGTTGTAACTCTGTATTTATAGCAAGGGTGCTCGCTAAGGTTAAAACTTTACCTTCATTGGCGCGAAGTTTTAAACCATCGGTTTTAAGATCGCCATCATCAACTAGACCGTTGTGATTTAAGTCAATCACTCCGCCCGTGGTTTCAAGCGGATACTCGAAATCCCCTGTGAAACGATAAACGCCGTTGCCTTGCGCAACCGCCATTTTGCCATTTTTATCTTTAACCACCGCATTCAGCACTGGGCCACGCTCTACGGTGATATCCGTAGTGGTTAAGTTGCTGGTATCTGCTGAAGATGCGCCGCTGGTTCCGCTACAGCCATTTAAAAGCGGAAGGGTCAGTGCTATGGCTAGGGTGATTTTTTTGAATTTGAAAGTTTGGCTTAACATGATGATTTCTCCCATCGGCTTAAAATATGTAAAGTTTTTACATTTGTTAAGTGCATATTAAGCTTTGTGGGTGGTGATGTCAATATAAATGTAAAAAATTTACATTTATTTGGCTTGTTAAGCCATTCTCCATTCGCAAAGGCTGGCCGTGAGCGGGGAGTTGCTCATATCAGGGGTAATGACGAGTTGAAGTGTCGTGACAGCAGTTAAGTCAACTTGGATGTTTTCAATTTCTTGAGTTGCATTTTGGGGATTAAAATTCCATTGTTGTCTGACTAACTCATGAAAAATTTGCCCTTGGTCTTTGGAGTAACTTAAAAGAAACTCTTGCGTTCTTTGATGCTCTGTTTCTATGAATTTAAGCCAAATGCACTTGAGATCTTGTGGCTGGTCAAAAGTCAGGTTTAATATTTGGGGTCCTGAGGTGGCCGCTCGCCAACCCGACGTTGCTGTTAAAGCAAACACATTTTCGATGGGATAATCAGGTGCTTCTGAGGTAATCGCAATGTGTGCGATGTCTGGCACATTTAACCATTGAACATCTGGTTGGTCATGAGTTGGAGCGGATGGGGCAATAATGGTTTTTCGCATGGCGTTTTCCTTAAGTGATGGGTATCACTTTTAGTTTACGCCTATGACAAGATAAATGTGCTTAGTTTTTAAGAATTTATGACTTAATTCTCTAATTGTTCTACATGAATGTACTGAGCGTCGTGATAGGTCTGTGGGCCAAATTGATTGTAAATGGCCACATCTGCAGCATCTCTGCCATATCCCACGGCAACATAGCCACCTTTGGCGTCGCCTTGGGTAGCATCAAAGGTATACCATTGATCACCCACATAGGCTTCAAACCAGGCGTGCAGATCCATAGGCTTCAGTTCGTGTAAAAAACCAACCACAATTCTGGCTGGAATACTCAGGCCACGACACAGCGCAATCCCTAAATGCGCCATATCCCGACAAACGGCATAATCATTGGCATTGACCTCCATCGCAGACAAAGGCGTGATGCTAGAGCCAGGTTCATAGCGAAAGTTGCTTTTAATCCATTTTTCGATGGCGGCCACTTGATCGTAGCCCAATAAATAGTCTTGGGTAATCTCTGCGGCCATATTGCCAAAACGATCTGACTCACAGTAACGACTGGGTAGTAAATATTGCAATACCGAGTCGGGTAAATTTTGAACCTCAACAAAGGGTGCACCAGGAGCCGACTTAAGGACTTTGGGTACTCTAACCTTTGCCGAGGTATGAATGGATAGTTTGCCAGGTTGGGCAACCAGTCTTTGGCAAAGGTTGCCATAGATGTCGGTGTATTCCACCACTGGCGTAAAGGGTTCTATCAGGTATTCTTCTTGCGTAATCCATTGGTTTTCCCCACTTCTGGGACGCAACATAAGCACTAAAGGCGTTGGACCAGTAATGGTAAACTCAAAATTACAATGGGTTTTTAGCCACATATTGAATACCCTTAATAAATCTTACATTTTTAGAGTCTTTGACTATACCTGATAACCCATTCAATTGTTTTTATTGTTTAGATTTAGAGTCATTTGGACGTATCAAGACTTGTGCAGGTAAGTAATACTTTTTGGCTTTGGCAGGTGTATTTTTGACTAAAAAATGACCAGGCCTGGTTGTTTTTAGGCTGTTTTTTAGTTGTTGAAGTGCCCAAAGTCGATGTTCATTAACCAGTGCAGACTCGGTAATTAAAGCTTCTAACGCTTGCAGCGTTTGTTGATTGGGTTCGGCATTGCCCAGTGAGATGCATAAGTTGCGTTGCCATTGTTCAAAACCAATGCGGCGAATGGGGGAGCCTTCAAAATTTTTTTGAAATTGTGGCTCATCCCAAGCTAATAACTCAAGCAAACTGGCTTGGTCAAGTGCGTGTTGGCTGGCTTTAAAGGCGTTCTCAGTGGTGGGTTCGGCAAATTTATTCCAAGGGCAAACCAGCTGACAATCATCACACCCATAAATGCGATTACCCATTAAGGGCCGCAAGGCCTCGTCGATAGAGCCTTTGTGTTCAATGGTTAAATAAGAAATGCAGCGTCGCGCATCCACCAGACCATCGCCAATAATCGCCTGAGTGGGACATTCTTGAATACAGGCTGTACAAGGCCCACAGCCAGATTTTGGAAAAGGTGGGTCGGGCGGCAAAGCAATGCTCAGGTATATTTCACCCAAAAAAAACCAAGAACCGGCTTTGGGGTGAATCACCAATGAATGTTTTCCCTTAAATCCCAGCCCAGCCTTTTCTGCCAAAGCGGTTTCCATCACCGGGGCAGAGTCGCTAAAAACCCGAAATTGCAAGTTTGGGTGGTTAAGTTGTACAGATTGACGAATTTTTTCAGCCAAGCTGTTTAAACGCTTACGCATCAGTTTATGGTAATCTTTGTGCAGTGCGTAGCGTGAAATATAGGCATGATTGGATGATTGGAGCTGGGTAATCGCGTTATTGGCATCGCCATCAAAATAATTCATTCGGCAACTGATAATCGATAAAGTGCCGGGTTCTAATTCAGCGGGTCGGGTGCGTTTCGTGCCGTGTTTTGCTAAATAGTCCATTTCACCCTGAAAATTTTGCGCTATCCATTTAAAATAGGCGTTTTCGTAATAAGACAGGTCAGTGTCGGTAATGCCGATATCTGCAAAGCCTAAAGCCTTGCCCCAGTCTTTAATCTGTTGGCTAAGCATTTGTTGTTCGGCAGGTTCAAGAACTTGGGTTGGTAACATCTTTACCTTTTTAGAATTTAACCTTGGTGTTGATTAATGCATTTTAACAAAGTCAGTTTTTATTTAGCAGATGAATCTGCCACAACACGATTCGGACAAGCGTTTGCTCAAGGTTGCAAAGTTTTAAATGGCTTTGATGCAGGGTTGGTTATTTTTTTAGAAGGCGATTTAGGGGCCGGCAAGTCTTATCTATCTAGAGCCTTTATTCAATCTTATTTACCCAATCAAAAGGTCAAAAGTCCGACATATACGCTGGTTGAAAGTTATTTAACTCCCTTAGGCACGATTGTGCATTTTGATTTATACCGCTTATGTGACCCTGAAGAGTTAGAGTTTTTGGCGCTTAGGGATTTGTTATCGGGCGCCTATATTGCACTCATAGAATGGCCTTCAAAAGGCGCTGGCCAGCTACCTGAGGCAGATATGGTTGTTGAGCTGACTCACTTAGAAAACACATCACAAACCCCTGGCAGAAAACTGACCTTAACCCCTCAAAGTCAAGCCGGTTTAGCTGTCGTTAATTATTTGGCACAAACACTTGGCACGCTAATTGTTTACTAGCCCATGTATCCCTAGAGGTCTTTTTAAATAAAGGATTCTAATGATTCTAATAAATGGGAGAGAAACATGGCTAAACAGTCTTCTCAAATTAAAAAACTATTGATTTTATTGGCGGTCTTGGCATCGGCATTTGCATCCTCGCAAGCCTACGCAACCTCATTAGAAAAAATTCGTGTTGGACAAGATCCTGCCTATACGCGTGTCGTTTTCGAAATCAAAGATAATCATTCGTTTGAAGTTCAGCAGCTTAACAACCCCAGCAGACTGGTGGTGGATTTTGTTAAAGCCAAGAACAAAATCGCTTTTGATTATAAAAAACTCTTTGATAAGCGCGTCAAAGCCATCAGAGTGAATGATGATTCTCGCAGAACACGCGTGGTTTTGGATTTACGCAACGATTTTGACTATCGCTATTTTACCTTGGCTAAAACAAAGCAGGGCGCTGAGCGATTAGTGATTGATGTCAAGTCGAGTTTGGTAAAACCAGTTGCTCAACCTGCCCCGACGGTATTAGCAAACAAACCCAAGGTTGAACAGAAGCCAACACCAAAGCCAGCGCCAAAAGTTGTGGCAAGTGCAGCAGTTAAAGAAGAGCAACCTGTTAAAGCAAAATCTTCAGATCCAGTTATTGCCGCTGCGCCTAAAGTGACTCAGCCAGCACCGGTTGTCAGCATATTGCCTAAGTCTTCTTTAAAAGAAACCAAAGCGACCAATGAGCTTTTGAATGCAGGCACGCCTTTAATCGTCAAAGATGAAGTGGTCATCGCAATAGATGCAGGCCATGGCGGTAAAGATGTTGGCGCCATAGGTCACTCGGGCAAGGTATTTGAAAAAGATATTACTTTAGAAATGGCTTTGAAACTAAAAAAATATATTGATAGACAACCCGGCCTTAAAGCGGTACTGACGCGTACTGAAGATGAATTTATTCCACTCAATCAGCGAGTCAGAATTGCTCATCAAAAAGATGCTGACATTTTTATCTCGTTGCATGCCGACTCTTTTCCAACGGCTGAGGCAAGAGGTGGCTCGGTATATGTTTTGTCAACCAATGGCGCATCGAGTGTGATGGCGAGATTATTGGCTAAAAGTGAAAATGCCTCTTTACATGACATTAAGCTAAAGGGTAAAGAAAGTGATGTGGCATTTGTATTGAGCGATTTAAGCCGCGAAGCCAATATTCGCGCCAGCCGTAAATTAGCCAAAGCCGTATTAGGAGAGATGGGTGATCAAATTGAGTTACACAAAGAAACCGTTCAATCTGCAGAGTTTGCCGTTTTAAAATCGATTGATATGCCTTCATTATTGATAGAAACCGCGTTTATTTCTAACCCAGTGGAAGAGAAAAAACTCACCAATGATGCGTATCAAAGCAAAATGGCTCAGTCGATTGCCAAGGGAGTTGCATCCTTTGTCAGTAAAAATGCCAGAGAGCCTCGCTGGGGAGAAGTCCTTTATGTGCAGTACCGAGTTAAAGCGGGTGATACGCTTTCTCAAATTGCGGCAAACTACGACATTTCAACCCTTGAACTGAAAAAACTCAATAATATTAAAAACTCCAATCAATTGTATATCGGTCTTAGACTCAAGATTCCACTGACCGAATCTGTGGTGGCCTCTTTGTAGGCTCGCCCAACCTCATTTAAACATCTGGTCATGTTTAATCCTTGCCGAGACAGCGTTAGCCTCTCGGTTTTTTTGTTTTCAAACGCCTGATTTTGAGCAAAGTTGGCTATAATGACTTTTTTAATTTTCGTGTTAAGGTCAAGTTTTTGTTAATGCCATCCTCAATTCAATTACTCCCATCTCATTTGGCGGATCAAATCGCAGCCGGAGAAGTGGTTGAAAGACCTGCCTCGGTGGTTAAAGAACTGCTAGAGAATGCTTTAGATTCTGGCGCCACCCAAATTGAAATTTGGATTGAAGAAGGGGGCGAATCTTTAATTGAAGTGATTGATAATGGCGCAGGCATCGCTAAAGAAGAGCTGATTTTGGCGGTGAGTCGCCATGCCACCAGCAAAATTGCCTGCGTTGAAGATTTAAGCGCCATTACCACCTTGGGGTTCAGAGGAGAGGCTTTAGCCAGTATCAGTTCTGTTTCGCGGTTTCAACTCACCAGTCGACAAGCCAGCTCCAACCATGCTTGGTTGTTAAGAGGTGAAGGCGAAGGTCGCTGGCAAGCGCCTGAGCCAGTGGCTCATCCCGTGGGGACGCGGGTCACGGTTGCAGATTTATTTTTTAATACCCCAGCCAGAAAAAAATTTTTAAAAACGCCGCGCGCTGAATTTGCCCAAATAGACTTGTTGGTTAAGCGGGTCATGCTCAGTCGTCCAGAAGTGTCCATTAAGCTGATGCATAATCAAAAGCCAGTTAGACAGGTTTCGGTGAGCAGTAATGACGCCCAGTTGCACAAGCGTATGCAAAGTTTGATGGGCGCGCCTTTTATGGCAGAGAGCTTGCAGTTGAGTTATGAGGCGCAAGACATAGCTTTAAGCGGTTGGGCGGGGTTACCGACCTTTAATCGTAGCCAGGCAGATATGCAATATCTGTTTGTGAATGGCCGAATTGTTCGCGATAAATTACTGACTTTTGCCGTCAAGCAGGCCTATGCGGATGTTTTGTATCATGGTCGTCATCCTGCTTATTGCTTGTTTTTAGACATACCGCCTGAGTTATTGGATGTGAATGTGCATCCAGCAAAATACGAGGTGCGTTTTGCCAATGGCAGTTGGGTGTATGATTTTTTAAGACGCTCGGTGCGTGAGGCAGTGACCCAACCTTTAGGGCAACAACCGCTATCCTCAGGGGGAACTGTTGCCGCAAATCCTGCGGTTTTTGCTCATTATCAAACGCCATCGCCCAGTGAACGAGCAATCCAAGCCAGTATGCAATTTCAACAGCCCTTAAATCAATCATTTAATCAGGCATATAATCCATCATCGGCACAGCCATTAAACTTGTCACACATAGCAGAATCCCAAAGTCATTATGACGCGTCAGCTGAGGTTTTAAGGCAAGATTCGCAATCCTCTTCACCACCTTTGGGATACGCCAAAGCGCAAATTCATGGCATTTTTATTTTGGCCGAAAATGACAAGGGGTTGGTGCTGGTTGACATGCATGCGGCGCATGAACGCATCGTGTATGAAAGACTCAAAAATCAATGGCAAACCCAACGCTTAATTTCACAACCCTTGTTGGTGCCTATGGTGGTTGCCTTGGAAAGTTCGCAGGTTCAGGTCTGGGAAGAGTTTCAAAGCGTGTTTGAACAGCTTGGATTCGAAATTGAGGCTTATGGACCAGAACAACTCAAAATTACCACGGTGCCCGGGCTGTTAGCCAAAGGGGATTTGGTGCGCCTAATGAATGACATGTTGTCAGACCTGGCTGAGATGGGGCGAACCGAATTGGCAAATGAAAAGATCAATCGTATTTTAGGCACCATGGCTTGTTTTGGCTCGGTGAGAGCCAATCGCCAATTAACGATTCCAGAGATGAATGCCTTGTTGCGAGATATGGAAATGACCCCCAGTTCCAATCAATGTAACCATGGAAGACCCACTTGGGTGCAATTGTCGTTAGAGCAACTCGACAGCTTATTTATGAGAGGGCAATAGACATGCTAGAGCCACAAATTTTGGCGCAGCTGATAGAACAAAAAAAAGTACTGGCCATCATGGGGCCAACTGCCAGCGGTAAAAGCCGTTTGTCGATGGCTTTGGCAGAGGTTTTGCCGATTGAAATTATCAGTGTTGATTCGGCGCTGATTTATCGTGATATGGATATTGGCACCGCCAAGCCAACTGCGGCAGAATTAGATAAGGTGCCACATCATTTGATTGATATTTTGTCACCTTCACAAACCTATTCAGCCTCAGAGTTTGTGGCTGATACGCATCGATTAGTGGCCGAAATTTTTGCGCGGGGTCGTCTGCCTGTGTTGGTGGGCGGCACTATGATGTATTTTCACGCGCTCCAACAAGGTATGGCGCAACTGCCCGAAGCCAATGAGGCCATTCGATCGCGCTTAATGGTTGAGTGGTTTGAAGATGCCGCGGCCGTCTATGCCCAGTTGCAGGCGGTGGATCCCCAAATTTGTCAGCGAATTCATGCCAATGATCAACAGCGGATTATGCGCGCACTTGAGGTTTATGAAATCACAGGCAAACCGCTATCAGTGCTCCAGCAAGAAGGGCAAGGCCAAGGTCTAAGCGCATTTGATTTGGTTAAGGTGGTTTTATTGCCAGAAAGTAGAGCCGAGTTGCATCATCAAATCAAACTCAGATTTATGCAAATGTTGGATCATGGTTTGTTAAGTGAAGTGGAAACCCTGATGACCAATCCCGAATTACACCCAGATTTACCATCGATTCGCAGCGTGGGTTACCGCCAGGCCTGGTCATATTTGATGGGCGAAATGAATGAAGAAACCTTTATAGAGCAAGGCATTTCAGCCACTCGTCAACTGGCTAAGCGTCAGATTACTTGGTTGCGTAAAGAACAGACTGCATTAAGTTTAGATTCGTTTGAATTATCCAAAGAAGCACTGTTGAGCCAAACATTAAATTACTTCACGCAATCGCTTCTTGAAAACCCAAAAAGTGTCTAAAAATGACCAGGCCTGGTTAAATTTGGGCATTATTAAAGGGTTTTGAAGGCATACAGGCGCAAGTTTTGCTTTATATAAAATTACCTAATCGATGGGTAATCAATTTTTGTCCGTAACAGAGATTCCAATGCATTAAAATTATGGTATGCTCTTGTGAAACTCTATGGGCTAGCATCTTTGTTGATGGCGCAGAAAAATAGAAAATAAAAATATAATAAAAAATCCTGGAGAATAACAGTGGCAAAAGCTTTACCAATTCAAGACCCTTACCTAAATGCATTACGCAAAGAAAAAATCAGTGTAGCGATTTATTTGGTAAATGGGGTTAAGTTACAAGGACGCGTGGATTCTTTTGATCAATTTGTAGTTTTGTTGCGTAGCAATGTAACTCAAATGGTCTATAAACATGCAATTTCTACCATCGTGCCGGCTCGTGACCCTAAAGAGTATGAGCACGAAACACCTATCGAAAAAGACGAATAAACCATCTTGCAAATCATATTTTTGTTAAGCCCCTGTTCGCAGGGCAATTTTCTATGGGCGGAGGTTTAATCCGACATGGAACTATTCGGCAAAATCAAACAACGAGAACTCGAAAAAGCCATTTTGGTTCACGTTGACTTTTATCACGAAACCGACCGCGAAGAACTCGATGAGTTTTATGAATTGGTCGATTCAGCAGGCGCTGAAGTTTGTGAACTCCTAACGACTAAACGCTCTGCACCAGACTCCAAAACCTTTATCGGCAAAGGTAAAGCCGAAGAGGTGCTAGAGGCAGTTCGGGCGCATGAAGCAGACATCGTCATCGTTAACCATGCCCTCACCCCAGCGCAAGAGCGCAATCTTTCTAGAATGTTAGAATGCGATGTCATTGACCGAGTGGGGTTAATCCTAGATATCTTCGCACAACGCGCGCGCTCTCATGAAGGTAAACTTCAGGTTGAGTTGGCGCAGCTTAAGCGCATGTCAACAAGATTGGTTAAAGGGTGGACTCACCTTGACCGTCAAGGCGGTATAGGTGCAAGAGGTCCTGGAGAAACTCAGCTTGAAAGTGATAGACGACTGATTCAAGGTAAAATCAAACAATTAGAATCAAAAATTGAACGAGTTCGTCAACAGCGAGTTTTGGCGCGTCGCTCTCGTAAAAAATCAGAGATGCCAACTGTGGCTATTATCGGTTATACCAATGCGGGTAAATCCACCTTATTTAATCAAATGACTCAAGCGGGGGTTTATGCCGAAGATCGACTCTTTGCAACCCTTGATGCCACTTTACGCAAGGTACGATTACCCGGCGCAGGTTCGGTTATCTTTGCAGATACGGTTGGTTTTATTCGGCATATTCCGCATGATTTGGTCGCGGCTTTTCGCTCGACCCTTGAAGAAACCAGTGAAGCGAATCTACTGATTCATTTAGTGGATGCCAGCGATCCACACCGCGAAGAAAAAATGCGAGATGTGGCGGTTGTTATTAAAGAAGTTGGGGCGGAAGAAGTCCCGCAGCTAATCGTCTACAATAAAATTGATGCTTTGGAGCCTGAAGTATTACCCAAAGTAGACTTTAACGAGCAGGGCTTGCCGGAGCGCGTTTGGATTTCGGCGCAAAAGAATCAAGGTATAGACCTAATGATGGATGCCGTTGCGGCTTATTTTAGAGGTGAGTTTGTGAATGTAGATTTAGTTCTTTCATCTGCGGCAGGCAAAAGACGCTCGGAACTTTATGAATTAGGTACGATTCTAGAAGAAGGATTTGATGAGGCTGGCAACAGTACTTTTAAAATGTGCCTGACTCAACTGGAAGCTGATTTAATAAAGAAGTGGCCAGAACTTTTGGTTTTTCAAAAGCAAAGCGCTTAGTGCTTGAGAGTTCCTCAAGTCTTTAGGCGTGACTTTTACCCCTCAAGCAATTAGAATAACCATTAAATTTTTTTATTGGAGTAAACCATGGCCTGGAATGAACCTGGTAAACCTGGACAAGACCCTTGGGGTAATTCGAATCCTAATGGATCGAAGCAACCTGAAGAGCCTAAAAAGCCAAATAAACCGCGTAACTCGAAAAATGATCCTGACTTGGACGAGATGCTCAAAAAAGCCCAGCAATTGTTTGGTGGTGCAAAAAACTCTATGAACGATAATGGATTTATCGGTGGCATGGGTGCTTCAGTCGTATTTTTAGTCGTTTTAGTCTTGTGGCTACTCAGCGGTATTTATATCGTCGACTCACCAGAGAGAGGCGTGGTAACACGTTTCGGAGCCTACGTTGAAGAAACGACGGCAGGTCCGCATTGGCATCTGCCTTACCCAATTGAAAGCGTCACCAAAGTGAATGTGGACAGAATTCGTACTGCAGAGATCGGTTATCGCTCAGATGCTCGTAATAAAACGGGTAGTGTTGCATCAGAATCTTTAATGTTGTCGCAAGACGAAAACATTGTGGATATTCGTATTGCGGTTCAATACAAAATTCAAAATGCCAGTCAATATCTATTTGATGTTTCAGACCCAGACGTTTCTTTACGCGCAGTCACAGAAAGTGCGTTGCGTGAAGTCGTAGGTCAAAACAAAATGGATTTTGTATTGACTGAAGGCCGTAACGAGGTGGTCACTAAGGTTCGGGAGCTAGCTCAGGCCAACTTGGACACTTACCGCACAGGTTTAATCATTACTTCGGTTAACTTGCAAGACGCTCAGCCACCAGAACAAGTGCAATCGGCGTTTGCAGATGTGGTTAAAGCGCGTGAAGATAAAGAGCGTTTAATCAACGAAGCACAAGCTTATTCAAACGATATTCTACCTAAAGCACGTGGTCAAGCCGCGCGTCAAATGGAAGAAGCCAGCGCTTATCACGACCAAGTCATCGCGGTAGCAACCGGTAAAGCCAGTCGTTTTGAAAGTATTGTTGCTGAGTATCAAAAAGCGCCAGTCGTCACACGCCAGCGTCTATACATGGATGCCATTGGTGATGTCTTAGGCAAAACCTCTAAAGTATTTGTCGGCACAGATTCTGGGACTAACTTATTGTATCTTCCGCTTGATAAAATGATGAGCAGTACGCCAGCAACAGTGCCTTTTAAACCCGCTGAGTTAGATGTGCAAGCTGCTGCAAAAGCTGCGTCTGAAAACACGCCTGGTAGTAATGGCCAGAGAACTAACATTCGTGATTACTTAAGAACGCGGGAGATTCGTTGATGAAATCCTTATTATCCATATTTGTAGCGGCAGCCTTGTTTATCGGTAGCAGTGCTTTGTTTACGGTACAGCAGGGTGAAACTGCCATCGTATTTCGCTTAGGGGAAATCGTTCAAACAGATGTTGAGCCAGGGTTGCACTTTAAAACGCCTTTTATTAACAGTGTTAAAACTTTTGATTCGCGTTTACAAACCCTTGATGCAGAACCAGAGCGTTATCTAACCAAAGAAAAGAAAAACTTAATAATCGATTCTTTTGTGAAGTGGCGCATTGTGGACGCCAAAAAGTTCTATACCTCAACTAACGGCGACATTCGTATTGCCAATATGCGTTTAGCGCAAATCATCAAAGACAGTTTGCGTGCTGAGTTTGGTAATAGAACTGTTCAAGAAGCCATCTCTCGTGATCGTTCTACCATTGTCAAAGACATTACGGTGAGCACTCAAAAAGATGTGGCGTCATTCGGTATTGAATTGGCAGATGTGCGTGTTAAGCGTGTAGACTTACCACAAGATGTTTCTGAATCTGTTTACCGTCGTATGGAAGCAGAGCGTACGCGTGTTGCTAAAGAGTTGCGTTCAGAAGGGGCAGAAGCTGCTGAAAGAATTCGTGCAGACGCGGATCGTCAAAAAGTAGTTACCTTATCGGATGCTTTCAGAAAAGCTGAAACTATTCGTGGTCAAGGGGATGCCTCAGCCGCTGAAATTTATGCCAAAGCATATAACAAAGATAAAGAGTTTTATGCCTTTTATCAAAGTTTGAATGCTTATCAAGAAGCCTTTAAAGACAAGTCTGATGTGGTCTTAGTTGATCCAAAGTCTGATTTCTTTAAGTACTTCAATGCACAGAAGTAAAACCTAATCAAAAACTAAAAAAGGTGGGAAATTCCCACCTTTTTTATGGAAGTGGCTAAAATTTGGATACAATACTCATTTCGGCAATTGCTTTAGTCTTTATTTTTGAGGGACTATTGCCTTTTGTCTTTCCTAACTTTTGGCGTAAGACGATGTCGCAAGCCATACTGTTAAGTGAAAAACAGTTGCGAACCATGGGCTTTATAAGCGTCTGTATTGGTTTGGGTGTTTTATTTTTATTGACATAATTTACGCATTCAGTTCAGTCGATTGAGCTGGTTGTTTTATTAAATTTATTGGCGCACTGTCATTAAATTTCCTGAAAAAAGTGATGATGAATGAATCAGAAATCTTGGTTTACCCCTGAAGGTATTGAAGACCTTTTACCCCAACAAGCAAAACCGCTGGAGTTTTATCGCCGTCAATTACTGGATAGTTTCGATGCGTCCGGTTATGACCTTGTTTTGCCACCGGTTGCTGAATTTACCGATTCCTTATTAACCGGAACGGGCAGCCAGATGGCAACCGAAACCTGTCGTTTTACCGATCAAGAGAGCGGCAAAATGATGGGTGTTCGTGCAGACATGACGCCGCAGGTTGCTAGAATTGTGTCGAATCGTTTTAAGGACAGAAAAGGGATTATTCGCCTGTGCTATGTGGGTGAAGTTCTTAAAACGCTCAACAATAAAGCCAAAGGTTCTCGCAGTCCTATCCAAATTGGGGCAGAATTGTTCGGCGATTCTGGTGTAGAGAGTGATATTGAAGTAATCCATTTAATGCTCGATTCTATGCAAAGTTTAGGATTAAAAAACCTAAACTTGAGTTTGGGTCATGTGGGCATCGTTGAAACTTTGATGAATAATGCTAAGTTGTCGACATCTCAAAGAGAAGCCTTGGTTGATATTTTGCAGCGTAAGGCAATTCCTGAGTTTACCGATTTTATTGCTTCTTTAGGCATAGATGGCGTTAGTACCAAGCAGTTTTTGGGTTTGATGACTTTGGTGGGCGATGCCCCTGATGTACTTGAAAAAGCGCAGTTTGTCCTTAACCAAAAAGATTTTGGGTTTGAACCGCACTTAAACCGTTTAAATCAAATTGTTACCTCGGTTTCTATGCATTACCCTCAGGTAAAAGTGCACCTAGATTTATCAGATTTACGCGGATATCGTTACCATACGGGTATTATTTTTGCCTGTTACAGTGTTGGACAAAAACTTTATCCCATCGCCAAAGGCGGGCGTTATGACGGTATCGGTGAAACCTTTGGGTTATCGCATCCTGCGACCGGTTTTAGTATGGATTTACGCAGTGCACTGGATATGCTCGATAAAGAGCCTGTGCCAGTTAAGACTAAGGTGTTTATTCCAACCAGTAATGATTTGTCGTTGGTGGATGCGGTGAAAAAATTAAAGGCAGAAGGCTATCGTGTGATTCGACAGCTCCCCAATTCAGACCTGCCAGAAGGCAGTTTAAAATTAGAAAAACAGAACTCAGCTTGGGTTTTGGTTAACGCTTAGATTAAGAAGAGAGTAAATATGTCAAAGCGAAATATCGTCGTTGTAGGCACTCAATGGGGTGATGAAGGTAAAGGCAAAATTGTTGACCTTTTAACAGATAGAGTGGCTGCTGTCGTGCGTTTTCAAGGTGGGCACAATGCGGGTCATACCTTAGTGATTAATGGTAAGAAAACCGTTTTACATTTAATTCCTTCTGGTATTTTGCGTGAAGAAGTCGAATGTTTTATTGGTAATGGTGTGGTTCTTGCGCCGGATGCGTTGGCTAAAGAAGTTACCCAGTTAGAAGCCACTGGCTTGTCGGTGAGAAACCGTTTAAAAGTCAGTGACGCTTGCCCTTTAATTTTGGACTACCATGTTGCCTTAGATCAGGCGCGCGAAAGAGCTCGTGGCAATAAAGCCATCGGCACAACGGGTCGTGGTATAGGTCCGGCTTATGAAGATAAGGTGGCTCGTCGTGGTTTGCGTGCTGGCGATTTGAAAAACTTAGAGCATTTTAAGCAAAAACTTCAAGAGACTTTGGCGTATCACAACTATATGCTAACCAACTATTATGGTTGCGAAGCAGTGTCTTTTGATGCGCAGTGGGAAAAGTGTCAAGCCTATGCTGACTTAATTATTCCTATGATTGCGGATATTCCAAATTTAATTGATACCTACAATCGTCAAGGCAAGAGTTTAATGTTTGAAGGCGCACAGGGTACGCTTTTAGACATAGATCATGGAACTTATCCTTATGTGACCTCCTCTAACACGACGGCAGGTGGTGCGGCGGCAGGTTCTGGTTTGGGTGCTACTCAAGTGGATTATGTTTTGGGGATTACTAAAGCTTATGCCACGCGTGTGGGTGCTGGGCCTTTCCCGACCGAGTTACCTTATAATGCTGCGGAAGATACCGGTGATGCCATAGGTAAAATTCTAGGAACTCGCGGTTTTGAGTTTGGGGCAACCACCGGTCGTCAGCGTCGTTGTGGTTGGTTTGATGCGGTGGCTTTGCGCCGTTCAGCGCAAATTAATGGTCTAAGCGGCATTTGTTTAACTAAGCTAGATGTTATGGATACTTTAGAAGAGGTGTCTATTTGTGTGGCTTATATTGATGCGAGTGGTAATGAAACCTTGTTGCCCCCGAGCAGTGCAGATGAGTATGAGTTGATTAAGCCTAAGTATGTGACCATGCCAGGTTGGCAAACTTCTACGGTAGGTACTGACTCTTGGGAGGGTTTACCCATCCAAGCTAAAAATTACATTGAGTTTTTAGCCAAAGAAGTGGGTGTGCCGATTGCGATTTTATCCACTGGGCCAGATCGTGCCGAAACTCTAGTGTTGCAAGATCCATTTGCATAATATCTAGTAAAATTGAGCAATAAAAAAGCCCGAAATTTCGGGCTTTTTTATTGGCTTTTTAATATTCAATACTCTAAAAATAACCAGGCCTAGTTGTTTTTAGAGTGCTTTTAAGCGAATTGACGCAATCTTACAATGCATCATCATCCATTTCACCAGTACGAATACGAATGGCTTTTTCAATGGTGGTTACGAAAATTTTGCCATCACCAATCTTGCCTGTTTGAGCGGCTTTTAAGATGGCTTCAATCGCCATTTCTTCTTTGTCTGCAGCAATCGCAATTTCGATTTTAACTTTTGGCAAAAACTCAACCACATACTCTGCACCGCGGTACATTTCTGTGTGACCTTTTTGACGACCAAATCCTTTGACTTCAGTCACAGTCATACCAAAGACATCAATTTCATGAAGTGCTTCACGAACATCGTCTAATTTAAAGGGCTTGATAATAGCGGTAATCATTTTCATAGGTTGGTTTCCTCGTAACTGTCGTTGGATTCGTTAGTTTGTGTTTCAGTGTTGTGTGATTGTGCATCATATTGAGCATAATTGGCAAGCGGTTGCCCCATTTTTATCGGGGTATTATTCGGAATTTGCCCCAATTCTGGCATGATGCCGGCCGGTGTTGTTAAAACCACGGTAGATCCCATGTTAAAACGCCCAATCTCTTGACCCTTTGTAAATGTCATGTCACGCTCAGAGTAATCCCAATGTTGCAAGGTCGGTTGATATTCTGGGGTGATTTTTCCTTCCCAAACCGTTTCCATGCTACCGACAAAAATCGCACCGACCATCACCAAGCAAAAAGGCCCGTGTTCGTTTTCAAAACGAATCACTAAGCGTTCATTGCGGGCAAACAGTCCTTCCACTTGGCGCACAGTGGCCGGGTTAACCGCAAACAGGTCACCGGGGACATAAGTCATGGAAATAAGTTTTGCGGCGTAAGGTAGGTGAATACGGTGATAGTCCTTGGGCGATAGATAAATCACTGCCGAGTCACCATTGTGAAAGTGCTTGGCGTATTCAATATCGCCGCCCACTAAGGCTTCAATCGTATAGTTGTGGCGTTTTGCTTGAATCATCATATTGTGATGAATGGGCGATGACTGGCTGATAACGCCATCGACTGGGCTGACCCAAAGCCCATCGGTGTCATCAATCGGACGGGCGCTGGGTTTTAAGGCTCGGGTAAAGAAAGCATTAAAATGTGGGTAATAGTCCAGTTCTTCATGCAAGGCTTCTGAGATGTTAATACCGTAAAGTTTGGTGAGCATTTTAATCGTGGTATTTTTAACCCAAGTTTGCTCTATTTGCATGAAACTATGCATGGCTTCAGACAATAGATGTTTTGGAATAAAGTACTGCGGTGTAACCTTCAAAAAATCCATAAAACCCATGGGTCATCCTATTGGAAAGTAAAAATTACTCTGATTTTAATGTATAATTTTGCGGATTAACAGTTATTAATGAGAGGAATCTTTCTGTGTCAGACATAAAAAAGGTTGTATTGGCGTATTCAGGTGGTTTGGATACTTCTATCATCGCAAAATGGTTACAAGATGAGTACCAATGTGAAGTGGTTACTTTTACTGCCGACATCGGTCAGGGCGAAGAAGTAGAGCCAGCGCGCGCCAAAGCCAAAGCCATGGGTATTAAAGAAATTTACATCGAAGATTTGCGTGAAGAATTTGCGCGCGACTTCGTTTACCCCATGATGCGTGCTAATGCCATGTATGAAGGCGAATACCGTTTGGGGACTTCAATTGCGCGTCCGCTCATTTCTAAGCGTTTGGTTGAAATTGCCAAAGCGGTGGGTGCTGATGCGATTGCGCATGGTGCAACGGGTAAAGGCAACGACCAAGTGCGTTTTGAGCTGAATGCTTATGCGTTAATGCCCAATGTTAAAGTCATTGCCCCTTGGCGTGAATGGGATTTATTATCTCGCGAAAAATTAATGGCCTATGCAGAAGAGCACAATATTCCGATTGAAAAGAAAAAAGGCAAAAAGTCGCCTTATTCGATGGATGCCAACCTACTGCACATTTCTTATGAAGGTGGCGTGATTGAAGATCCTGCTAACGAACCCGAAGAAGATATGTGGTTATGGAGTGTTTCCCCAGAAAACGCGCCTAATGAACCCACTTACCTTGATATTGGTTTTGAAAAAGGGGACATCGTATCGATCAATGGTGAAGCTATGTCGCCGGCAACCGTCATGGAATACTTAAACAAAGTGGGCGGTGCGAATGGTATCGGTCGTGATGATATTGTTGAAAACCGCTTTGTGGGTATGAAAGCACGCGGCTGTTATGAAACCCCAGCGGGAACCATTATGCTAAAAACGCACCGCGCGATGGAGTCTTTAACGCTTGACCGTAATGCGGCGCATTTAAAAGATGAGTTAATGCCTAAATACGCTGAGATGATTTATAACGGTTTTTGGTTTGCACCAGAGCGTGAAATGCTTCAAGCGTTGATTGACCAGTCACAAACCTATGTAACCGGTAATGTGCGCGTTAAATTGTACAAAGGTAATGTGGTCATAGTAGGTCGTACTTCTGAATACAGCTTGTTTGACGAAGCCATTGCCACCTTTGAAGAAGATGGTGGTGCTTACAACCATAAAGATGCTGAAGGATTCATCAAGTTGAATGCTTTGCGTTTAAGAACCGCCGCTAAAAAACGCTTAAAATAAAGCGTTTTAAAGTTCTAGAAAGCACGCACTCAGCGTGCTTTTTTGTTTAGGGATGTGCATAAGGAGGTAATATGTCTCATAAAATGCAGGTGCGGTTTCCCAGTTTTAAAGAGCTATTGCAACAGCCCGTTTTAATGTTGGGGTTTGGTTTAGGGTCTGGGTTGATAAAACCTGGTCCGGGCACTTGGGGCACGCTCTTAGGATTGTTGCTCATGATTCCGTTAATTTTGTGGAACGAGTGGGCGGCTTGGGGTCTGGTGGTTTTAAGTGTGCTGTTTGGCAATTTTATCTGTGGTCGTTCAGCCGATATGATGCAAGTGCATGACCATGGCGGTATCGTTTGGGATGAGTTTGCGGGCATTTGGTTGGTGATGGTTTTTCTACCCGAACAATCTCTGTGGTATTGGGTGGCAGCATTTATTGCCTTTAGAGTATTTGATATTTTTAAACCTTGGCCAATCAATTGGGCAGACCAAAAAGTCAGTGGCGGAGCAGGCATAATGCTGGATGATATTATTGCAGCTTGTTATGCCATAATCATAATTTGGGCTGTGCAATATGGATTTTTTATGGTGGATGGTGTATATTTGCCGGAAAATATTCAGTAAAACACCAAGTTACGGTTAAAAGAGTTAAGTGGAGTAGGTTAGATGTTTATATCTTGTGAAGATACGAAGAGATTGATTAAAGAAAAGCGTGCACAATTGATTGATGTGCGTACCCCAGAAGAGTTTTCAATGAGCAAGTTACCCGGTGCCGTGAATATTCCACTTCAAGACATCGACCGTGTTGGTGATAGTATGTTAAATAAAGATGTGCCTGTGATTGTTTTCTGCCGTTCTGGACAGCGCTCACACATGGCAATGCAAATTTTAATGTCTTTAGGATTTGACGAAGTTTATAACATGGGGCCTTACCAAGTTTGGTTTCAATGTCCCGACGCCTGATAGATTAGCCCTATGCAAAGAAGCACCGCCCTCGGTGCTTTTTTTTTAGTTTATTTTGACGAAACATCAAAAGGAAACCCCATGAAATTAGCACTACATTGGCAAATTCTCATAGCACTGGCTTTAGCTGTTGTAATGGGATCACTCAGTGGAACCGAGGGCAGTATTGGCTCTGTCACCTGGTTAGCCATTTATACTTTTATTGGCACTTTGTTTTTAAACGCGCTCAAAATGATCGTCGTGCCTTTAGTCATGGCAGCCATTATTACCGGTATCGGCACTCTAGGGTCGCAAGGTGGTTTTGGACGCATGGGGTTAAAAACGCTGAGCTATTATGTTGCCACCAGCTTTATTGCCATAATGATTGGCTTGGTATTGGTGAACTGGATTGAACCGGGTGTGAGCGATCAGGGTGCGCCGGTATTAGAACAAAACAGTCAGGTTGCAGCAGCGGTGGCCGGTAAATCGACTGGTGATGTGGTTGAAGTGTTTTTGCGCATGATTCCGACCAATATTGTGGATGCCGCTGCCGAAGGTCAAATGCTTGGGATTATTTTCTTCAGTTTGCTGTTTGGTTATTTTATGACCAAAATCAACACTCCTTACAAAGAAAGCCTAGCCAATTTATGGCAGGGTATTTTTGATGTGATGATGTTGATGACCGAATGGGTGATGAAATTTGCGCCTTTAGGGGTATTTGGTTTGGTGGCTGCTTCGGTGGCTAAAACCGGGTTTGATCAGTTTGGCAATTTAGCGCTGTTTTTCTTAACAGTCACCCTAGCCTTGGGTGTGCATTTTTTAATCGTGATGCCCTTATTACTCAAATATGTCGGCAAGGTGCAAAACCCGTGGTTGCATTACCAAGCCATGGCGCCCGCCTTGTTGACGGCATTTTCAACCAGTTCTTCGTCGTCAACTTTGCCGATTACCATTCGCAGTTTAGAAGAACGCGCCGGGGTTTCTAACCGAGTATCCAGTTTTGTATTGCCCTTGGGCGCGACGGTGAATATGGATGGTACGGCGCTCTATGAATGTGTCGCGGCCATTTTTATTGCGCAGTTATTTGGCGTGCAGTTGGATTTTGCAACGCAATTGCTCATAGTGTTCATTGCCTTAACGACTTCTATTGGCGTTGCAGGGATTCCATCGGCCAGTTTGGTTGCGATTAGCATTATTTTGGTCGCCGTGGGCTTGCCTGCCGAAGCCATAGGACTGTTGTTGGTGGTTGATCGATTTTTGGATATGATGCGAACCACGGTGAATGTTTTTAGCGATTCGGTGGGTGCGATTATTATTGCAAAATCCGAAGGTGAAACATCGGTATTGGTTTCAAAACATTTTTAGGAAAGCTATGAAATTTATTTTTGAAAGTTTGGTGGAAGCACCCGTTCAACAAGGTCCCGAAATGTCAGAGATTTTGGCAAAAGTTTTCACGCAGCATTTAGCCACTTTAGAAGACTCCTTGATTCAGGATTTGCGTCATATCAGTGATGCCGCTAAATACAATGGTGGCTTGCAGATTGATGCGGTGACCCATCTCAAAGACAATCTATACCGATGCGATTATTCTTACGATTGGGATATTGCTTGGACTTGCTCTGGCACTCAGGAGTCGGGGCGCGTGTCTGAAAAAGTGCGTTTTACCTTGGATGAAGAAGGTGTTGTCACCTTTAAGTTTTTAACGCTCGACGCTTAAAATATTAACCAAAAGGTGACCAGCTATGCAAACTGGCTTCACCATTTTGGATTTTGAGATATTGCATTTCAGGACGCCAGTCGCCTAAAACCCAGCGGTGAAAAGTTTGGCTGTTGAGTTCATAAGTATGATGTGCTGCTCGATGGGTGTGACCATGAATTAAGTGGGTAACGCCAGGATGCGCATCAAACAAAGCTTCAACGGCCTGTTGATTGACATCCATAATGTTCTCGGCCTTGTTCAAATTATATTTTTGCGATTTAGCGCGCATCCCTTCACCTATTGAAATGCGTTTTTTTTGCGGCAACCGCAGAAATAACCAAGTGATAATCGGGTGGCGCAAAATTTTGCGCATTTTTTGAAACTCAATATCATCAGTACATAACCCATCGCCATGACAAATCAGGGCAGAAAAGTCGCCAATTTTAACCAGGCCTGGTTCTTTGATATGGCTAATTCCGGTAATTTGCCAAAAGCGTTGGCGCATTAAAAAATCGCGATTACCAAACATCATATAAATCGGCAAACCCTTAGCCGTTAATTCTTTAAACAGACTTAAGGTTTTGCCATAAACCTTGCAACCCACATCATCGCCCACCCACATTTCAAAACAATCCCCCAAAATATACAAGGCTGCTGCCTGTTGGGCATGGGTCGTCAAAAATTGATGAAAGGCTTGATTGATGGGGTGTGCATCATCTGGCTGTAAATGGATGTCAGCAATCAAAAAGGTAGGGCGGTTTGTGGGGTTTGGGTTGGGTTTCATAAACAAGATTGTACCAATTGATGATATAATTCATGCCAATTTTTTAATGACTTTTGAGAGCCCTTCGGTATGTCTAACCCAGTGTCAGAAACCAAACCCACTAATTTTATTCGCAATATCATCGATGCCGATTTGGCAGAACACAAGCATACAGCCATCCAAACCCGCTTTCCGCCTGAGCCGAATGGCTATTTGCACATAGGTCATGCTAAGTCGATTTGTTTAAACTTTGGTCTTGCCTTAGATTACCAAGGGCAATGTAATTTGCGTTTTGATGATACCAATCCTGCCAAAGAGGATATGGAATTTGTCAATTCCATTATGGAAGATGTCAAATGGTTAGGCTTTCAATGGCAAGGCGAACCACGCTATTCATCTGGCTACTTTCAACAGTTCCACGATTATGCGGTTGAACTCATTCAAAAAGGCTTAGCCTATGTGTGTTTTTTAAACGCCGAAGAAACACGCGCCTATCGCGGTTCTTTGACCGAAGCCGGTAAAGACAGTCCTTATCGTGATACCTCAGTTGAAGAAAACTTGGCCTTGTTTGCCAAAATGAAAGCCGGTGGCTTTAAAGAGGGCGAATGTGTGTTGCGCGCCAAAATCGACATGAGCTCAAGCTTTATGTGTATGCGCGACCCAGCCCTATACCGTATTCGTTTTGAACACCATCACCAAACAGGCGATGCATGGTGTATCTATCCCATGTACGATTTTGCGCATTGTATTTCTGATGCCATTGAAGGGATTACCCATTCTTTGTGCACCTTAGAATTCCAAGACAATCGCCGTTTATACGACTGGGTATTAGACAATCTAAACGACTTTAATAAACCTGACCGACCACACCAATACGAATTTTCGCGTTTAAACTTGGCTTATACCGTGATGTCAAAACGCAAATTGCATCAGTTAGTTGCCGATAAATTGGTGACTGGTTGGAACGACCCGCGTATGCCTACTATTTCGGGGATGCGTCGTCGTGGCTATACGCCAGCGGCGCTGCGTGATTTTGCCGAGCGTATAGGGATTTCAAAAGTCGATAGTATGACCGAAATGAGCATTTTAGAAGCCGCCATTCGTGATGATTTGAATGTGGTCGCACCGCGTACCATGGGCGTGATTGATCCGATTAAACTGATTATCGAAAACCACCCAGGAACCCTAGAAACGCTTGAAGCACCTGTACATCCGCAAAACGAAGCCATGGGCAAACGCCCAATTCATTTTGGGCGCGAGTTGTATATTGATGCTGCGGATTTTGAACCGGTTGCGCCCAATGGCAAGTTTCAGCGTTTGGCCATTGATAAAGAGGTGCGTCTGCGTAACGCCTATATCATCAAAGCCGAACGCTTCGAAACTGATGCCAATGGCAAGGTAACCACCGTGTTCTGCACCTATGACCCAGACACCCACGGTAAAAATCCGGCGGATGGTCGCAAAGTAAAAGGTGTAATTCACTTTGTGGAAGCCAGTACGGCTGTGGCTGCTGAATTTAGACTGTATGATCGTTTATTCACCGTTGAAAATCCAGGTAAAGCAGAAGACTTTGAAAGCGTGTTAAACCCTGATTCACTCATTATCAAACAGGGCTTTGTAGAACCAACCCTCGCAAATGCACAACCAGAACTGGCCTATCAATTTGAAAGAGAAGGCTATTTCTGTCGCGATAATGTCGAAAGCGGCTTGGTTTTTAACAAAACGGTTGGTTTAAGAGATACTTGGAGTCAATAAGCTCTTAGCTGTAACCTACACCAGCTTATATTTGCAAGAGAGGACTAAAGCCTTCGCCCCGTTACATTCTTTGCCATAGGGGCGTAAGCTTTAGCCTACTTGATGTTTATGTTAATCAAGATTTTGATATTTTAGATCCAGATAAGTCTATGCTTTGGAGGTTAATAAGCGAGCAAAGGTTTGTTGTTGGATTTTGCCGTCTTGAATGACAAAAGTATCTGTTGCCATTTCAAATGTTTGGGTTGGGGTGGTTGCGCGCCAAACAATATAGCCTAAATTATCGACCACTTGCATGACCTGTAATTCAAAGTCTGATTCTGCAACCAATTGATTTTGCATAAAGTCTTTAAAAAAAACGCTAATTTCAGTATGCCCTTGATAGCACTTTTCGTGAACCAAGAGTAGGGCGTTTTCTGCATAGTCACTGAGTAAATCAGGTAAATCTTGACGGTCAAACGCCTCAAAATGGTGTTTTAAAATGCTTTCAGTTAGGTTTTTTTGCATTGATTTCTCCATGTTCTGAAATGAAAAAAGCCCCTAAATCTGACCAGGCCTGGTCATTTTTAGGGGCTTTTTTGTTGAAAATGCTTGTTTAGCCAGGCAAACTGGATTGCGTTTTAGGCTTCAATCACTTTGGTACTGATGATTAAAATATCATCTACTGGCACATCTTGATGGCCACGGCGCGAAGTGGTTTTGACTTTTGCCATTTCATCAATCACTTCTAAACCCTCAACAATTTTACCGAATACGGCATAGCCCCAACCTTGAGTGGTTTTGGAGCGGTGGTCTAGGAAATCATTATCAACCAAGTTCATAAAAAATTGCGTGGTGGCAGAATGCGGATCCATGGTGCGCGCATAAGACAATGAACCACGCACATTTTTTAGACCATTGTCGCCTTCATTTTCAATGGGGTCGCCAGACTCTTTGTCTTCTAGACCAGGTAGCATACCGCCGCCTTGCACCATAAATCCTTGGATGATACGGTGAAAAATGGTGCCGTTGTAGAAGCCTTCCATGGCGTAATGTACGAAGTTTTCTGCACCAATCGGCGCGTTTTCGTGGTCAACTTCGATGGTGATGTCACCCATGGAGGTGGTAAATACAACTTGTGTCATGTTTTTTCCTTTTGCTGATTTTTAGATTACTTTTATTTAATTTGGCGTGCTTTAATGATTTCAACCGTGTCAACTGGCACATCGCCCATGCCATTTTTAAAGCCAGTTTTGACATTTCGAATTGAGTTAACCACTTTCATGCCTTGGGTGACGCGACCAAAAACTGCATAGCCCCAGGCGCGTGGCGTTTTTTCTCTAAAGTCTAAAAACGAGTTTTGAGCGACATTAATAAAAAATTGCGCCGTGGCTGATTGTGGGTCATTGGTGCGAGCCATGGCAAGTGTGCCAATTTCGTTACGCAAACCGTTATCGGCTTCGTTAGTGATGGGCGCGTGCGTCATTTTCTTTTGCATGTCTTTGTTAAAGCCGCCGCCTTGCACCATAAAGTTGGGAATCACGCGGTGAAAGATGGTGCCGTCATAAAACCCTTCGTTCACATAGCGTAAAAAGTTTTTAACCGATTCTGGCGCTTTGTCTGGATACAACTCAATCATAATATTGCCCATTGAGGTTTCCATTAGCACCATCGGATTATTTCCGGTTGCCGGTTCGTCGGACTGTGCGATGGCTTGGCTAGTCAGTCCAAGACAAAGTAAGGTGGTTTGAAACATGATCAATAGGTTTTTTAACATCTTGTGCTCCGATTTTTAGGTCTGGTTTTGATACAATAGGCGCTATTTTAACATTCATCGCAGGTAGCGCAATGGCCTTACAAATTTATAACACTGAATCTCGTCAAAAAGAAATCTTCAAACCCATCCATGAAAATCAAGTGGGTTTGTATGTGTGCGGGGTAACGGTGTATGACTATTGCCATGTGGGTCATGCCCGTGTCATGGTGGTATTTGATACCGTGGTGCGTCATTTGCGAGCCTTGGGTTATAACGTTAAATATGTGCGTAACATCACCGATATTGATGACAAAATCATCAATCGCGCCATTGAAAATCAAGAAACCATTCAAAGTTTAACCGGTCGTTTTATCGAAGCCATGCACGCTGATGAAACGGCATTGAATGTATTGCGCCCCGATGAAGAACCTAAAGCGACCGAATATATTGGCGAAATTTCCAGCATGATTCAAGCCTTGGTGGATAAAGGGCACGCTTATGCGGCTGACAATGGCGATGTGTATTTTAAAGTGGATTCATTTGCGTCTTACGGTCGCTTGTCGGGTAAACAGCAAGAAGATTTAACCGCTGGGGCAAGGGTTGAGGTTAATGCCGCCAAACAAAATGCCAATGATTTTGTATTGTGGAAAGCCTCAAAAGAAAACGAACCGGCTTGGGAATCACCTTGGGGACAGGGGCGTCCAGGTTGGCATATTGAGTGTTCGGCTATGTCGACTAAATGTTTAGGGAATCATTTTGATATTCACGGTGGCGGTATGGATTTGCAATTTCCGCACCATGAAAACGAAATCGCGCAATCTGAGTGTGCCACGGGTGAACATTATGTGAACACTTGGATGCACTGTGGTTTTGTTCGCATAGATGATGAAAAAATGTCCAAGTCACTCAATAACTTTTTCACCATTCGCGAAGTGCTAAAAGCCTACCATCCCGAAGTGATTCGTTATTTCTTATTGTCAAGCCACTATCGCAGTGCGGTGAATTACTCGCAAGACAATTTACAAATCGCCAAGGCAAGTGTCGAGCGTTTATATTCAGCCTTAGATGGTGTGGTTTTGGTTGAGCAAGCAACGCAAAACACAGAATTTGAAGCCACCTTTATGGCTGCTATGAATGATGACTTTAATACGCCACAAGCCTTTGCGGTGTTGTTCGAGTTGGCTAAAGAGGTTAATAAGCAAAAGGATGGCGCTTTAGGTGCTTTGCTAAAACAATTAGCCAATCAGGTGGGGTTATTACAGCAGGAGCCACAAGCTTTCTTTAAATCTCAACCTTCAGATTCGGATTTGAGTGATGCGGATATTGAAGCGCTGATTGTCGAAAGAGCGGAGGCTAGAAAAGCCAAAAACTTTAAACGCTCAGATGAGATTCGCGATGAGTTGTTGGCGCAAGGCATTGAATTATTAGATTCGGCTGCGGGTACAAGCTGGCGTCGTTCTTAGTTGAATCAATTGTAAAAGCCGTTTCTAAAAAGGCTTTTGCAAACGCCAGATACAAAAAAACCAGGCCAGGCCTGGTTATTTTTTGTGCAAAATTTAAGGTTTTATTCGAAAAACCGCTAACTTTAGGAAAGCGGTTTGCGCACGAATCGCTTAAACTTTTGGCTTTTCTTCTGTATCAGACGTTTCTGCAACGGTTTGCGTCGCTTCTGATATTGGTGCCTCTGGCGTGGTGACTTCAGTTGCAACAACAGCCTCGGTTTCAGCAGGTGCAGAAACTTCTGAGGTTGATTCAACAAGCATTTTAGCAACGGGCTCTGCAACAGCAACTTCAACAACCTGCGGTTCTGTTGCTTGAACAGGCGCTTCAACAACCGTTTCAGTCACAGTTTCAGCTTCTTTAGGCGCTTCGACTGTTTCAGTGGTTTCGGCTGTTTCAACCTGAGTCACCGTTTCTGGCTTTTCAGCAATCACATCGGTAGGCGGTGTCATCGACTCTGCATTTGTAGATTCAACACTTTCAGTGGGAACTGTTTCAGTTGTTTCTTCCATAGTTGAGTGAATTGACAAGTCTGCAGCGCCAGCAGGTGCGCGACGACGACCATTGTAACTGCGGGTGTTATAACGGCTGCGGCGTCTTGGACGGCGTTTGTCACCCTCTTCACCATCGGTGTCTTCTTGATTGTCATCTGTTGAATCTTCAACTTCAACTTTCTCTTCATTTGCCTTGTTGTAACGCGTATTGCGTTCATTAGCAGGGCGTTTTTCAGACGAGTCATCTGTCACTAAAGGTGAGTTGTTGTTTTCCAAGTCTTGTTCCAGAGCTTCTAAGGCTTCAGGTGTTTGAGGCTTACGATTACGACGACTACGACGAGGATTGCTATTGCCTTCTGCAGCATCGTTGCGAGGCGCGTCATTGCGTTCAGGGCGCTCGTTACGATTGCGGTTACGGTCGGTGCGTTCAACCTTCTCTTCAGTATCCGTGTTGGCGTCACCTTCTTGAGAATTGCGGTTGTTATTGCGACGACGATTGCGATCATTACGGTCGTTACGATTACGATTGTTGTTATTGCGAGAGTTGCGACGCACTTCTTTTTGCTGTTCTTCAACCTGGGCTTCTTTTTCTTCAGCGGCGCTGAATAAAGCATTCCAGAGGCGAGTTAGCAAACCAGGTTTTTTAGGCGTTGCAACTTGCGCAACAGCCACTGGGGCTGGGGCGCTCATTTGCTCTATGCCTTTCAATGCAGGCTCTTCTTGTTTTTGTTGAGATTTAGGTTCAGAGAACGCATATTCTTCTTTGGCAATGACTTCTTTCATGGCATAGCTTGCGCCTTCAGGAATATCGTCATTGATGCGTGTGCGTTCAATCAAATATTGTGGCGTTGAAAGATGCTCATTCGGTACGATTAAAATGTGCATTTTGTGTCTATCTTCAATGTGCGTAATTTGGCTACGCTTTTCATTGAGTAAGAAAGTCGCCACATCAACTGGTAACTGTACAGTCACGCGGCGGGTGTTCTCTTTCATAGACTCTTCTTCTAATAAACGAAGAATAGACAATCCTAAAGATTCCACGCCGCGAATCACGCCAACGCCTTTACAGCGAGGGCACACCACTTGAGTCGATTCTTCAATCGAAGGACGCAGTCTTTGACGCGACATTTCTAGCAATCCAAAACGAGAGATTTTGCCGATTTGCACGCGAGCGCGGTCCGACTTTACGGCATCACGCATTTTGTTTTCAACATCTCGTTGGTGTTTGTTGGAGTGCATATCGATAAAGTCGATGACCACTAAACCACCTAAGTCACGCAGGCGTAATTGACGGGCAATTTCGCAAGCCGCTTCCATGTTGGTGTGGAAAGCGGTTTCTTCAATGTCGCCACCTTTGGTCGAACGGCTGGAGTTGATGTCGATCGCCGTTAGGGCTTCGGTGATATCAATCACGATCACGCCGCCAGAAGGCAAGGTGACTTCGCGCTGATAGGCGGTTTCAATTTGTGATTCAATTTGGAAGCGCGTAAATAAAGGCACCTTGTCTTGGTAAGGTTTCACTTTATAAACTTGGTGCGGCATAACATGTTGAATGAATTCACGCGCTTTATGGAACACTTCCATATTGTCGATAATGATTTCACCAATGTCTTGGCGCAGGTAATCGCGAATCGCCAAAATGACGATGTCTGATTCTTGGTGAATCAACATCGGTGCGGCTTTATCGGCTGCGGTTGATTTAATGGCTTCCCAAAGTTGCACAAGGTAGTTAACGCCCCATTGCAATTCTTCAGTCGATTTACCCACACCTGCGGTACGGATAATCATGCCCATGCCTTCTGGCACATCTAGGTCTGACAGAACATCACGCGTTTCACTGCGGTCTTCGCCTTCAATACGACGAGAAATACCGCCCGCTTTGGGGTTGTTTGGCATCATAACCACATAAGGACCGGCCAAAGTGATTTGCGTGGTTAAGGCTGCGCCTTTGTTTCCGCGTTCTTCTTTTTGTACCTGAACAATGATTTCTTGGCCTTCTTTAAGCACTTCATTGATGGTCAGTTTGTGGTCGATGCGACCATTAGGATAGTATTCGTCGGCAAGTTCTTTGAAGGGTAAAAAACCGTGTCGATCTGAGCCATAGTCTACAAAAGCGGCTTCTAAGTGTTGCTCGATGCGCGTGACTTTACCTTTGTAAATGTTGGCTTTTTTCTTTTGGTGGTGGGGGGTTTCGACATCTAGGTCGTAGAGCTGCTGGCCGTCAACCAGCGCGATGCGGGTTTCTTCGGCTTGAGTAGCGTTAATCAGCATTCTTTTCATGCGATTCTCTTTTTAAGTTTGGGGAAGAGTTCGACACTGAGAATAGAGATTTTAAAGGACGGATAGGCAGAGGTGGGGCGTCTTAATGCAGCCTCGTTATGGCGTTTCCATAGCGATGCAACCTGTAAGGTCATCTGTGTCAGGTTGCTTAAATTCGTTTCAAATATGCATTGTTTTTTTCGAGCTTAGACTTTGGTGCCGTCTAAGCTCTTAGCCAAGGTTATGGTCGGATGATGGGCTTTCAATAGTTTCGCATCGGGTTCGGGCATAACCGGGTTTACAACTCGTTTTTCCGTATCACTCATCAATCGTCTTATGTTCCTTACCTTTTGGGCGGCTGCGATTGTGAATGTTTTAAAAAATTCTATTCTTTTGCGACGGTTCTTCGAAGGTTGTCTAATGAGGGCTTGTGATCGCCTTCAATTATTATTTTTATTCTGCGAAGTGGTTTTATGTTCTTTTCCAATAACATAAATAACCGACTATTTCATCTACAAAAAATAGTTGCGTAAATATAGCACCCCTTGCCGGTGCATGCAATGACATTTGACGGGTTTAACGGTAAACTAGCCCAAAATTTTAAAACACAAACAAGGTGCGGTGTCTGAATGTCGGTTCAATATGTAGAAGCGTCTAGCGAAGATGAAGGTCAAAGGCTGGATAATTTTTTAATGCGCCATCTAAGAAAAGCGCCTAAATCCTTAATTTATAGAATTATTCGTAAGGGCGAAGTGCGTATTAATAAAGGGCGAGTTAAGCCAGATACGCGAATTAAAGCCGGCGATATTGTGCGCATTCCGCCGGTGACAGTGCCTGAGAAGCTTGAGGTAACGCCTTCAGATTCATTGCTAGAGGTTTTAGAAGCCAGTATTTTGTTCGAAGATAACGATATTATTGCGTTTAATAAACCTTCTGGATTAGCGGTGCATGGTGGCAGTGGTATTCAAATGGGATTGATTGAAGCAGCGCGTGCCTTACGCCCTTTGGCAAAACGCATGGAGTTGGTGCATCGTTTAGATAGAGATACCTCGGGTTGTATCTTGTTGGCCAAAAAAGCACAGGTTTTGAAATTGCTTCATGAGCAAATTCGTGAAGATGAAATGTCGAAAGAATATTTGTGTTTGGTGAAGGGGCATTGGCCAGAAGGTAAGTGTAAGGTTGATGTGCCTTTGTTAAAAAATACCCTGCAATCCGGTGAACGCATGGTGCAGGTATCCAAAGATGGCAAACCTTCAATCAGTTACTTTACCGTGCAAGAAACCTTTGCAGACTGTGATTTAGTGGCGGTCAAACTCAAAACAGGCCGTACGCATCAGATTCGGGTCCATGCCTTATCACAAGGCTGTCCTTTGGTGGGCGATGATAAATATGGTGATAAAGATTTTAATAAAGCATTTAAATCAACCGGCTTAAAGCGTTTGGCATTGCATGCGCAGTTTTTAGGGTTTAAGCATCCGGTGACCGAACAATGGATTCGTTTAGAAGCCCCCTTGTTTGAAGATTTTAAACAGGCTTTACAGGTTTTAAGAAAGGGTTAGTTAAACATATGACAACTAAGCAATACCAGTGCGTAATTTTTGATTGGGATGGGACTTTGATGAATTCTGAGGCCAGAATTGTGACCTCCATTCAAGCTGCAGCAGCCAAATGTGGTTTCCCGGTTTTATCGGCTTTTGAATCTAAGCAGATTATTGGGCTCAGTCTAGAAAATGCGATTAGAGCTTTGTATACGCAAGCTGATGAAGCGCAAGTGCAGTGTATGGCAAATGCTTACTCGCAACATTTTTTGCAGGACTCTAATGAGCAGATGGAAACCTTTTCAGGTGCGCTAGAGTTGTTGGCTGCGTTGAGAGAGCAAGGTGTCAAGGTGGCCATTGCCACGGGTAAAAGTCGTCGCGGTTTAGATCAGGTTTTGCGCGAATATAGTATGGGGCATCTGTTTGACATGACACGAACCCCTCATGAATCTGCTTCTAAGCCTAATCCGCTGATGCTCAGTCAAATCCTAGAAGCCTTTAAGTTGCAACCTCACCAAGCCGTGATGGTCGGTGATACGGAATTTGATATGGAAATGGCGCATCGTATTGGCATGGATAGAGTGGGTTTAACGCATGGCGTGCATGAAGCGGATCGCTTGCAAAAGTTTGCACCACTCAAATTGTTTGATGATTTAGCAGGGTTGCAGGCGTGGTTGTTAGAGAATTGCCAGGCTTATCAAGCCTAAAAGCAACCAGGCCTGGTTAGTTTTAGGCACTTTTTAAGCGTTTTTAACCAAGTATGGCAATTCAATACCTAGAGTATTTAAGCAATCGGTTAAGGCGATTAAAGGGAGGCCGATCAGTGCATTCGGGTCGGTAGACTCAATTTTGCTAAAGAGGGTAATGCCCAAGCCTTCAGATTTAAAACTGCCAGCACATTGAAAGGGTTCTTCAAGCGTTAGGTAGCTGTGAATTTGCTCTTTGCTAAGGTTTCTAAAGTGAACGCGCGTGATGTCATGATGACATTGAATATTAATAGGCGTTTTCCGAGTGTCTAAAACGACCAGTCCGGTGTGAAATTCTATGATCTGCCCGCTGGCGTTTTTAAGTTGCTCAAATGCCGTTTCATAGTTACCAGGTTTGTTAAGTACCTCGTTATTCAAAAAGGCACTTTGATCAGACGCAATAATAATGCAGTTTTTATGGCTGTCGGCAACGGCTTTAGCCTTTGCTATAGACAGACGGTCAATCATGTCTGTTAGGCTTTCATGACTTAAGCGTGTTTCATCAATATCTGGGCTAACATATTGAAAAGGAATGTGAAGTTTTTCCAAGAGTTGGCGTCTAAAGACCGAGCTAGAGGCTAGGATGATTTGCGGAAAGTCTGTAATTTTTGACATGATAAATAGGCTGTTGTTTTTATTGTGTTTAAAGGGTTTTGATTCTGTGGATTAATTGTTAATTTTTTTTGACTTTACTATAAGGAAAATGTAAAATCCGCGCCATGTTAAATAAGCTACCAAATTTAATTGATCCGATTCACGCTGTGCAACATCATAAGCGATTTGATGCCAGAGTCAATCAGGGTTTATTTCCGCGTTTGGTCGAAGCCACTGTGTCGCATGACAATGATGTTGAAATATCAATTTCATTTTATTACGACCGAGGGCTAAAGTTTCCAGCTTTCGAAATGCAACTCAATACCACTTTAGTATTAGAGTGTCAGCGCTCATTAAAAGCGTTTGATTATCCATTTCAAGCTAAAGTAAAAGGCGTGTTTGTAGAATCGTTAGCCCTAGCCGACGATGTGCCTGAAGAAGTGGAAGTTTACGAATTACCTTCTGAAACTATCTCATTAATGGAAATAGTTGAAGATGAGTTGTTGCTAAATATACCGCTCGCACCGATAGATGAGTCGTCAGAGATGTTGTTAATCTCGGTGGGAACTTTGCCAGAAACGGCGGAAGCAGAAATAGAATTAGAATCGAAACCGAATCCTTTTGCAGTTTTGCAGGGCTTAGGAAAAAAGTAACAACTTAGGAGAAAATCATGGCTGTTCAAAAGAGTCGTAAAACCCCATCAAGACGCGGAATGCGTCGTTCGCATGATTCATTAAACGCTGCTGCAATCACTGTTGATCAAACAACGGGTGAAGTGCACCGTCGTCATCATGTAACTGCTGACGGTTTTTACAAAGGTAAAAAAGTTATTGAGAAATAAATTTAGCAATTGCTCTAATTTATTTTGATTGAGGCGACTGCCTTAAATCTGACCCAAACCTGGGTTGGGTTTAAGAAGTCGCCTTTTTTATTGGTTTTTTTCGCAAAACTTAACGCCTTCGTTGAGCTGAGTGACTAGGGATGACATTTTGACAATTCATATTGCCATAGACGCAATGGGCGGCGACCACGGAGTTTCCGTAACTGTGCCAGCAGCATTGCATGCTTTAAAAGATTTTTCAGATATTCATATTAATCTTGTTGGAAATCAGGCATTGATTGAAGCCGAGTTGGCTTCTAAATCATTTGATAAAAATCGCTTGAGCATTACCCATGCAGAGCAAGTGGTTGATATGGATGAGCTGCCTTCTAAAGCGTTACGCAACAAGCGTCAATCTTCGATGCGCTTGGCTGTTAACTTGGTGAAAGATGATGTGGCTCAGGCGTGTGTCAGTGCGGGAAATACCGGCGCTTTGATGGCCATTTCAAAGTTTGTTTTAAAAACCATTCCGGGTATTGATCGCCCAGCGATATGCACCAGTATGCCTACCATGAAAGGTCATGTTCATGTCTTGGATTTAGGCGCGAATGTGGGTTCAGAGGGCGAAAGCTTAGCGCAGTTTGCCGTGATGGGGTCTGTTTTGGCAAAAGCCATTGATGGAAATCCTAAGCCGCGTATTGGTTTGCTCAATATTGGCGAAGAAGAAATTAAGGGGCATCAACGCATTAAAGATGCCAATAGTCTTTTGAAGCTGATCGATATTAACTATATTGGTTATGTGGAAGGCGATGACATTTACAAAGGCAATGTGGATGTGGTGTCTTGTGATGGTTTTGATGGCAATATTGCGTTGAAAGCCAGCGAAGGTGTCGCCAAGATGATTGGTTTTTACTTAAAAGCAGCCTTTAATCGTAACCTTTTCACTAAATTTATAGGTTTGTTGTCTTATCCCGTTTTGAAAGCTTTTAAAGAAAAAGTCGACCCAAGACGCTATAATGGTGCTTCATTTTTAGGCTTGCGTAAAATTGTGATTAAAAGTCATGGTGGCGCAGATGCATTTTCTTTCTTTCACGCCATCGCTGAGGCGCGTCTAGAAGTGCAAAAAAATGTACCCGCATTAATAGCGCAAGAAGTTGCTACTTTATTAACGCCCCAAGTCATCGAAGCTACTCATAACGAAATATAATAAAAAGAATGTTGTCATGAATCAAAGAATCTACAGTCGTATTATTGGAACAGGTGGGTATTTACCTGAAAAAGTCGTCACTAATTTTGACTTAGAAAAGATTGTTGAAACCAGTGATGCATGGATTCGTGAGCGCACGGGTATCGAAGAAAGACGCATAGCCGCCGATGACCAAACAACCTGTGATTTGGCTGAAAAAGCATCCATTGAAGCCCTTAAAATGGCGGCGATAAACTCACAAGAATTAGATTTAATTATTGTGGCAACCACGACGCCTGATAAAACTTTTCCGAGTACGGCTTGTTTGCTACAAACGCGCTTGGGTAATCGTTGCGCGCCAGCTTTTGATATTCAGGCGGTTTGCACGGGCTTTGTTTATGCCTTGAGTGTGGCAGATCAGTTTATCCAAACCGGTATGGCAAAGAAAGTGTTGGTGGTTGGTGCGGAAACGCTGTCTCGTATCACCAACTGGGAAGATCGCAATACTTGCGTGTTGTTTGGCGATGGCGCGGGTGCGGTTATTTTAGAGGCATCGACTAAGCCTGGCATTCTTTCAACACATATACACGCAGATGGTCAATACGAAGAATTGTTACATGTACCTTCGGGTGTTTCAAAGCGTCCACTAACTGACGATATTGCAGAACGCACCATGAGCATGAAAGGCAATGAAGTATTTAAAGTGGCTGTGAATACGCTCAGTTCCATCGCCAGTGAAACCCTAGAAGCTAATGGCATGGTCAAAGAAGATTTAGACTGGCTAGTGCCTCATCAAGCCAATATGCGGATTATTATGGCGACGGCAAAAAAATTAAAATTGCGTGATGACCAAACAGTTATTACCGTTAATAAACACGCGAATACTTCAAGCGCATCTGTGCCTATGGCCTTAAATGAAGCCATTCGTGATGGCCGAATTCAGCGCGGACAAACCTTATTATTAGAAGCCTTTGGTGGTGGATTCACCTGGGGTTCAGCTTTAATTAAATATTGATAGAGAAATTGTTTATGTCATATGCATTTGTATTCCCGGGTCAAGGCTCACAATCGGTTGGTATGTTGGCTGAATTGGCCGCAGAATACCCCTTGGTTACAGACATTTTTGCCAGAGCTTCTGCGGTTTTGGGTTACGATTTGTGGGATGTGGTTCAAAATGGACCAGAAGAAACGCTGAATAAAACCGATGTCACTCAACCCGCCATGTTGACTGCTGGCTATGCCGTTTATCAAGTTTTGTTATCGCAAAAAGCTGTAGCTCCAGCATTTATGGCGGGGCATTCTTTGGGTGAATATACGGCATTGGTTGCTTCAGGTGCCTTAACGCTGGAACAGGGCGTTGAATTGGTTGCCGAGCGTGGGCGCTTAATGCAATCTGCTGTACCAGCGGGTACCGGTGCTATGGCAGCTGTTTTAGGTTTAGAAGATGCTCAGGTTGTTACTGTGTGTGCCGAGGTTGATGGTGTTGTTGAAGCGGTTAATTTTAACTCTCCTGGGCAGGTGGTTATTGCAGGCACAAAAGATGCCGTTGACGAAGCGATCCCCAAAATGGAAGCCGCTGGCGCAAGTCGTGTTGTGCCTTTAGCCGTGAGTGTACCGTCTCATTGTTCACTCATGAAACCGGCGGCAGATGCTTTAGCCATTAAGTTGTCTACCATGGACTTTAATTTGCCGACAGTGCCGGTGTTACATAATGTGGCGGTAGAATCTTATCAAGATGTCGCGCAAATTAAACAAGCGCTGGTGGCCCAATTGTATCAACCTGTGCAATGGGTAAAAACCGTTCAGACGATGCAGGCGCAGGGTGTGACAGATTTATATGAGTTGGGGCCAGGCAAAGTATTGATGGGGCTTAACCGTCGAATTGATCGCAAAATGGGTATGAAGCCTGTTTTAGATGTTGCTTCGCTGAATGCAGCGCTTGAAACGCTATAAATAAGGAATTTAAAATGTTATCTGGAAAAATTGCATTTGTAACCGGCGCTAGCCGTGGAATTGGTAAGGCGATAGCCTTGGATTTGGCTAAGAATGGCGCAACGGTCATCGGGACAGCGACTTCTGATTCAGGTGCTGCAAATATTACCGAATATTTGGCAGAGTTTGGTGGCGTTGGCAAATGTTTAAATGTCACAGATGGTCAAATGATTACCGATGTATTGGCTGAAATTACAGAGCAGTTTGGTGTTCCCACTATTTTGGTGAATAACGCAGGGATTACTCGCGATAACCTTTTGATGCGTATGAAAGACGAGGAATGGGATGATATTATTCAAACCAATTTAACCTCAGTATTCCGTATGTCTAAGGCTTGTTTGCGCGGCATGATGAAAGCTAAAGGTGGTTGTATTATCAATATCGCATCTGTTGTGGGTGTTATGGGTAATGCAGGTCAAACCAATTATGCAGCAGCTAAGGCCGGTATTATGGGCTTTACCAAATCTTTGGCACGCGAAGTGGGTTCAAAGAATGTCACGGTTAATACCGTTGCACCTGGTTTTATAGATACCGATATGACGCGTGCTTTACCTCAAGAGCAAAGAGATGCTTTGGCACAACAAATCCCTCTGAAACGCTTGGGTGAGCCAGAAGATATTGCCAGAACCGTGACCTTTTTGGCGTCGCAAGGCGGCACTTATATTACAGGCCAAACCATTAATGTGAATGGTGGCATGTATATGTCGTCTTGATTTGTTTAGGGTGGTTTTTCTAGGCTGTTAAAAAAGCTTGATAAAAAATCCACTTGGAGCGAAAATACACCACAAACATTATGTTGATAAAAATTTTTAAACAAAAAACCGGAGTATTCCATGAGCAGTATTGAAGAAAGAGTTAAGAAAATCGTTGTTGAGCAACTAGGTGTTGAAGAATCTCAAGTAACACCAGATGCATCATTCATTGACGATTTAGGTGCAGATTCTCTTGATACAGTTGAACTAGTTATGGCTTTAGAAGAAGAATTTGATTGCGAAATTCCTGATGAAGAAGCTGAAAAAATCTCTACACTTGCACAAGCAACTGCTTATGTGAATGCCCACCTAGAAGCTTAATTCTTAGGTCAGTAGAACAAAAAAGCCGTCTTGACGGCTTTTTTTGTTTTTAACGGAGAGTTAATTTTCTAGTCTCTAAGGTTAGGGTTTAAAAAATTAAATTTTATTGAAATTTTTGAGGATTAAATTTTGAGCAAGCGCCGCGTTGTGATTACTGGATTGGGTTGTGTAACACCTTTGGGAAATAATGTTAAGGATACCTGGGATGCGATTTTGGCTGGTAAAAGTGGTATTGCCCCTTTAACAGGCTTTGATACCACAGGTTTTGCCGTTACTTTTGGCGGTGAAATTAAGGGATTTAATATAGAAGATTATATCTCTGCCAAAGAAGCCAAAAAGATGGACCCCTTTATTCACTATGGCATGGCGGCCGGTACTCAAGCTTTGTTAGACTCCGGTTTAGAAGTCACGGAAGAAAATGCTTTTAGAATTGGCGTCTCCATAGGTTCAGGGATCGGTGGGATTTCATCTATTGAGAAGCAACACGCTACTTTAGTCAATTCTGGACCAAGACGCGTATCGCCATTTTTTGTACCCAGCTCAATCATTAACATGATTTCAGGCAACCTTTCTATTATGCATGGTTTAAAAGGTCCTAATTTAGCCATCAGTACCGCCTGTGCCACGGGAACTCACTCCATTGGCGATGCAGCACGCTTAATCCAATTTGGGGATGTCGATGTCATGGTCGCTGGTGGCGCAGAATATGCCACAACGCCTTTAGGTGTGGCAGGCTTTGCAGCCGCTAAAGCCTTGTCTACTCGAAACGATGATCCTCTAAGCGCCAGTCGTCCTTGGGATAAAGGTCGTGATGGATTTGTACTCAGTGATGGTGCGGGTGTTGTGGTTTTGGAAGAGTATGAACACGCCAAAGCTCGCGGGGCTCGAATTTATGCTGAGTTTATGGGCTTTGGAATGTCGGGTGATGCTTATCACATGACTAAGCCAGCAGACGGAGGAGAAGGTGGTGCTCGCTGTGTCAAACAAACATTGCTGAATGCAGGCTTAAATCCTGATCAAATTCAGTACATCAATGCGCATGGTACTTCAACCCCAGCGGGTGATGTGTGTGAAGCGGCGGCGGTAAAATCAGTGTTTGGACAACATGCTTATAACCTAACCGTTAGTTCTACCAAATCCATGACAGGCCACGCCCTCGGTGCTGCTGGAGGGATGGAAGCTGTATTTACCGCTTTAGCGATTTATGAGCAAGTGATGCCCCCCACCATGAACCTTGAAGACCCAGAAGAAGGCTGTGATTTGGATTTTGTGCAAGGTGAAGCGCGTCAAGCTAAGATTGATTACGCCCTATCAAACTCTCTTGGTTTTGGTGGCACCAATGCGTCGATTATTTTAGGCAAGCTCTGATGCGGAGCCTAGTTTAGTTGGCCTCGTCAAATTTGATTCAAATCCAGAGTCCGCATTATGCAGACCTGGATTTTTTAGACTTACATCAAGCGTTTCCTGAGCGTTATCCTTTCTTGCTGGAAAGTGTCGCTCATGGCAGTTTGGGCGCGTTTGATATTTTGTTTGCTTATCCACAGCACACCATCACTTGCCAAAATTTAGAGGATGCCGCTGGTTTTATTGAAAAATTTAATCAAGCGTTTTTGCAAACATCCTTGCCTTCATCTTTAGCCGATGATTTAGATGAACATTTGCCATTTCGTGGCGGATGGTTTGGCTATTTTAGCTATGACTATGCCAATGTCGTTGAGCCCTCTTTAAATTTACCCATGTCTGATTTGCCTTTGGCAACGCTCACCAGAATGCCTGCGGCTTTGATTAAGCAACACGCCACTGAGTCGTTATTTTTATTGGCGGAGTTTGAGTTTCAAACACTTTTGCCTCAAATAGAAGCAGATATTGCCAGCGTTCTAGCTGTTAATCATGCCCCCCAAGCAACTAAAACTGTCAATTCATCAGTGATTTTGAGTGCCTCGGAAGAGCCAGAAACCAAGTATTTGTCTGGTGTGGAAGCGATTAAGGATTACATTTTATCGGGTGATAATTTCCAAGTAAATTTATCCCGTGAATGGTCAGTTGCTTTAGACGGTGACAATTATGCAGATGTTTATCGGGCATTACGGAAGCATAATCCTGCGCCTTTTGCGGCTTGTGTTCATTTTGGCGATTGGCAATTGCTCAGCTCATCGCCCGAGCGCTTGGTGAAGTATCAGCATCCTTGGGTAGAAACACGGCCCATTGCTGGTACTCGCAAACGCAGCACCGATGCCTTGGCGGATCAAGCCTTGATAGACGAGTTGATTTCACATCCCAAAGAGCGTGCTGAACATATTATGCTGATTGACTTGGAACGCAATGATTTGGGACGAATTTGTCAGCCCGGAACGGTTGAAGTCAATGAGTTGATGGTGGTTGAAACCTATGAGCATGTACATCACATTGTTTCCAATATTCGCGGCAAACTGCAAGCAGGAATGTTGCCTTTAGACATTATTCATGCCGTTTTCCCTGGGGGAACCATTACGGGTTGCCCTAAGGTGCGTTGTATGGAAATCATCGCTGAACTTGAGCAAATGCCAAGAAAGGCTTACACAGGTTCGCTGGGTTATATCAACCATGATGGCTCTTTAGATTTTAATATTCTCATTCGAACCATGCTCATGCAAGGCAATCAAGTGACTTTTCGGGCAGGAGCGGGCATAGTCGCCGATTCGATAGCGGATAAAGAATTGGAAGAAACCCGCCATAAAGCCAAAGGTCTTATTAACGCGCTCAATCATGTGAAGTTTGGATTATCGTCTAAATGATATGGGTGGATGGTCAGCAACAAGAGGTTATGCCAGCTTGCGATAGAGGTTTGGCCTATGGCGATGGTTTTTTTACCACCATGCTCGTCATCAATGGCCAGTTGGTAAACTGGCTAAGACATGAACAGCGTTTAAAAGAAGCGTCAGAACGCTTAAAGTTTCCGGTATTAAACTGGAAAAGTTTACAGCAAATGTGTCAGAGCGCATTGGCGTCAATATCGCAGAGCGAACCAGCGGTGATCAAAATCATAGTGACTCGCGGATGCGGCGGTAAAGGCTATCAACCTTTACCCAGCTCAGAGGCTACCCCGCGTATTTTAGTGCAAACCTTGCCTTATCCCGCAACTGATAAAACGGCCGTTAAAATCGCTTCTAAAACCGTTAAAAATGACCAGGCCTGGTCGTTTTTTTGCGTAAAAGCACAAATTTGTCAGACCCTTTGGAGCCAAAACAAACAGTTGGCAGGGCTAAAACACCTCAATCGGCTTGATAATGTTTTAGCGCGTAATGAGTTGGCAGAGGGCATGTCTGAAGGCATTATGTTGGATGCTGCTGGTCGAGTGATTTCGGGAACTCAATCCAATATTGTATTGCTAAAAGGTAAAACTTTATTAACGCCTAATTTAGATTCATGTGGCATTCAGGGTACTTTTTTGGCCAGCTTAAAAAACTGGGCACCGACGATGGGGTATGATTGGCAAGAAGTCGATTTTGATTTGGCATTTTTAAACCAGGTTGATGAAGTCTTTTTTTGTAATGCCGTGCGTGGCATTATGTCCATGGAAAGTTTAGAAGGCCAGCCTTGGTCTATCAAACAAGGTCAAGCGCTACACCAGCAAATAATGACCTATTTAACCAACCCAACCTTTGAAGAGAAGGCTCAATGAAAAAACTTAAACTCTTATTATGGACGCTGTTGAGCAGTTTCTTAGTGATTATGTTGTCGGTAGAGGGATGGAGTTTTTATCGCTTTGTCACTCAGCCCATCAGTTTTACCGAGCTGGAAACTAAGCCGGTTTTAACCATTCCAGAGGGGCGTTCGGCAAAACAAGTTGCAAACCTGTTGTATCAACAAAAATTGCTGCATCATCCGACTTGGTTTGTTTGGGTTTTAAAGTACGAAGGTAAAAGTGCATCTCTAAAAGCAGGCGAGTTTGAAATTAACCCTCAGTGGACGGTTCATGAATTAATTGATGCGTTGGTTGCTGGTAAAACGGTGCAATATCCGGCAACCTTGATTGCAGGCAAAACGGTTGCCCAAAATATGGCATTGTTAAAAAGTTTAAATCCTCAACTGAAAGAATCGAATGAATCATTGGAGAGTGTGTTAAAAAAGCAGCTTAATTTGACACATCTTGAAGGACAGTTTTTACCCGAAACCTATCATTATTCTAGAGAAGATTCTGCAGTATCCCTTTGGGTTAGAGCGCATCAAGCGCTTCAAAAAACCTTAGAGCAGACTTGGGATAATTGCCAAGAAGGACTGCCGATTAAAACGCCGCAGCAATTACTGATTTTGGCATCCATCGTTGAAAAAGAATCTGGAGATGCTGCCGAGCGCCCAATGATTGCCGCTGTGTTTTTAAACCGACTACGCAAGGGGATGCGTTTGCAATCTGACCCCACCATTATTTATGGCATGGGCGATGCCTTTAATGGCAATATTCGCAAAAAAGATATACTGGCACTGACGCCCTATAATACCTACCGCATCAATGGGTTGCCGCCAACGCCGATTGCTTTGGCCAGTCGCAATGCGCTAGAGGCTGTGTGCCATCCTGCGGAAACGCATGCCTTATACTTTGTGGCGAAAGGGCAAGGGCAGCATCATTTTTCTGAAACTTTGATTGAACATAATCAAGCGGTCAGAACCTATCAGCTATCAAATTAAGTTTTTAGCTGAATTTTTTAACTGAATTATCTCACTCAGTGTTTTATGACTAAGGTTTTTGTATGAGTTTACACGGCAAATTTATTACCCTTGAAGGCACAGAAGGTGCCGGTAAATCCACCAATTTAAAGTATATTGAAGCCTGGTTGGCTCAAAAGGGCATTGAATTGGTGGTGACGCGTGAACCAGGGGGTACGCCCATCAGTGAAGCGGTTCGCGGTATTTTATTAAATACCGAATTTACAGAAATGACCGCTAATACTGAGTTGTTATTAATGTTTGCCGCACGCAATCAACACATAGAAGAGAAAATATTACCCGCATTACAAGCCGGAAAATGGGTGGTTTCGGATAGATTTACCGATGCGTCCTATGCCTATCAAGGCGCAGCTCGAGGTTTGGAGTTTGATCGCATTGCGTCACTGGAACATTGGGTTCAGCAAGGCTTTCAACCTGATTTAACCTTTGTATTTGATTTACCCATTGAAGTGGGCATGCAGCGCGTTAAAGCCCGCGGTGGCCAAACCGATCGGTTTGAACAAGAAAAAGCCGACTTCTTTGAAAAAGTTCGCGATGCCTACTTACAAAGAGCCGCTTTAGCGCCACAACGCTATGCGGTTTTAAATGCGGCTAAAACCCTTGAAGAAGTTCAAGCGGAAATAGACACTCACCTGCTCACATTGTTGCAGCATCAAGGCTGAATAAAAGATGGCATTTCAAGCTCCAAAATATCCTTGGCAAACTGAACTTTGGCAGTCTTGGTTAAGCCAAAATGACCGTTTAGCGCACGCTTATTTATTAACCGGTTCTGATGGTATTGGTTTAACGCAATTTGCATTGGATATGGCGCAAACTTTATTGTGTCACCATCCAAATCACAGCCAAGGTGCTTGTGGTGAGTGTTCGCAATGCCATTTATTTGAACAAATGAGTCATCCGGATTTTTATTCACTAGAAGTGTTAGAAGATAAAAAAGAAGTGGGCATTGATCAAGTTCGCGCCTTGAATGCCAAGTTGTTTCAAACGGCGCATCAAGGCGGATATCAAGTGGCTTTGATTAAGCAAGCGGAACACTTAAACACCAGTGCCTTCAATGCTTTGTTAAAAACCATTGAAGAGCCGCCAGCCAAAACGGTCATAATTTTAACGGCCTATCAACCCAGTCGTTTACCCGCAACGATTAAAAGCCGTTGTGCACTGCTGCGTTTTGCCAAACCAAGCCTTGAAACTGCCCAGGCCTGGTTAAAATTAGCGCTGCCAGAAGCAGATGACGCGCTGATTAAAAAGAGTTTACGCATTAATTGGGGCGCGCCACTGCAAGCCTTAGACTGGATTAATGATAAGCAGTTTGAAACTGAGCAAGCCTGGCAAGACAGTTTGGTGCAATTGATGCAAGGACAATTGGGTGTTTCACAGGCAGTCGATAAATGGAAAAAATGGTCAAAGCCCGAAGTCGTGTTTGATTATTTTTATCTATGGACTGTTCAAAGAATTCGAGCGGCGAGCTACCAACAAAAGTTCCCGCTCAATCACGATTGGTTGCGTTTTCAGCAACAAGTGCTGGTCGCTCAACAGGCTTGGGACGGCAACGGCAATAAAGAATTAATTTTAGAAAATCTTTGCATGGATTGGGTGGCGTTAAATCAACAAGGTCACCTGCCAGATATTTCGCCAGAAGCGAATCCCATGCAAGGATTATTGTTAAGAGGAATGTTGTAAATGATTGTGGATTCTCATTGCCACTTAAATATCTTACCATCCGAACAGGTTGGGTCGATTGAGGCAGTCATCGCCAAAGCACAAGAATTGGGGGTTACCCGAATGCTGACGGTGGCGATTAGTCCTGATAAGTGGGCAGAAAATTTGGCTTTAGCAGAACAATATGCGCCAGTTTTTGCCTCAGTGGGTATTCATCCTTGCGAGGATGAAAGTGTTCAGGTTACAGATGAAGCACTCATAGCCGCGGCCTCGCATCCCAAAGTGATTGCTATCGGTGAAGTGGGTTTGGATTACTTCCATTTTGAGGCGGATACTCAAGATATGGAGTGGCAAAAAAACCGTTTTCGCCAGCATATTCGTATCGCGAAACAGCTAAATAAACCGCTGATTATTCACACCAGAAATTCTACCCCCGATTGCTTGGCGATTTTGGCAGAAGAAAATGCCCAAACCGTTGGCGGTATTATGCATTGCTTTGTTGAGGATTTAGACACTGCCCAAAAGGCTATTGCGCTTAATTTTTATATTTCCTTTTCCGGCATAGTTACCTTTAAAAACGCCAAAGAGTTAAAGGAGGTCGCGCGCGTTTTACCTTTAGACAAAATATTGGTAGAAACGGACTCTCCCTATTTAGCCCCCATGCCTTATCGAGGCAAAACCAATCAACCCGGCTACACGCGTTATGTGGTTGAGGAAATTGCCAAGTTAAAAGGTCTGGCAGTTGAAGAGGTTGCTTTAGCGACCACGGATAATTTTAATCGTTTGTTTCATTTACAAAACTGAGTCTAATCATGAGATCAATGGCACAAGATTTACCTAAAAAAATCGGTCCTGTTACCGGACAATATTCTTGGGAACGCATTTATGATTTGGTGATTCGTCATAAATCGCGCTTGATTAAAGCACACTTTATCGCCTTGTTTGCCATGTTATCTACTGTGGCGCTCCCCATGCTACTCCCTTTATTAGTTGATGAAGTCCTACTAAATCAACCGGGATTTATCGTCAATTCTTTAAATGAATTTATCCCGCAAAATTGGCAAACGGCACTGGGCTATATATTAATCATTACCGTGATTACCATATTATTGCGCTTAATTGGCGTGGTGTTAGGTGTTTGGCAAATGCAGCAATTTACACTGATTAGTAAAGAGGTGACCTATCAAATTCGTAACGATTTGCTAGGGCGGGTGCAAAAAGTTGCTATGGTGCAATATGAAACCTTAGGCAGTGGCAGCGTTTCTTCCACGATGGTCAGTGATGTTAATAGCATTGATAACTTTTTAGGCACAACGGTTGGTAAGCTTGTCATTGCAGTATTTTCCTTGATAGGTGTTTCTGTGGTATTGATTTGGCTTAACTGGCAGTTAGCGTTATTTATTATTCTGATGAATCCTTTGGTGGTTTATTTCACGATGGTAATGGGACGCCAAGTTAAAACTCTCAAAAAAAATGAAAACTCTGCCATAGAAATTTTTCAGCAGTCTTTAACCGAAACCCTAGATGCATTACAGCAAGTGAGAGTTTCAAATCAAGACAGTTCATTTTTTGATCGAATTCGCGGCAAAGCGCACGACATCAAAACTCATTCTGAAGCCTTTACTTGGCGTTCAGATGCGGCATCTCGTTTATCATTTTTAATTTTTTTAGTCGGCTTTGATATTTTTAGAGGCGTTGGCATGATGATGGTGGTGCTGTCTGACCTATCAATTGGCCAGATGATGGCAGTATTTGGTTATCTGTGGTTTATGATGGGACCGGTACAGGAAATTTTAGCCATTCAATATGGATTTAGTGCCGCCAGTGGCGCTCTGCAACGCATCAATAATGTCTTAGATTTAAAACAAGAAACGCCTTATCCTGCTGAAAGAAACCCTTTTAAAGAAAGCACGCAACCGATTGCGGTTTCGGTAAAAGGCTTGAGTTTTCAATATCCTGGCAAAACAGAATCTGTTTTAAATAATTTATCTTTTGATATTCATCCAGGCGAAAAACTGGCTTTGGTGGGCGCAAGTGGCGGCGGTAAAACTACGCTGGTACAGCTGTTGCTTGGACTATACGATCATTCGGACGGTCAAATTTGTTATAACGATGTTCCTTTGGAACAAATTGGCCAAGATGTGGTACGCCAAAATGTCGCCATCGTGTTGCAAACCCCGATGCTTTTTCATCAAAGTATTCGCTTTAACTTAACTTTAGGGGGTAAAATTGCGGATGATGAATTGTGGGCTGCGTTGGATATGGCTCAAATGAAGTCAGTCGTTGAGGAATTAGAAGAAGGACTGGATTCTGTCGTTGGGCGCAATGGTATTAAATTATCTGGCGGACAGCGCCAACGATTGGCTATAGCCAGAATGATTTTGCAGAACCCCAGAGTGGTGATTATGGATGAAGCCACTTCTGCATTAGATATGGAAACTGAGCGTAAACTCTATGAAGATTTGGCGCCGTTTTTTGCCGGAAGAACCACTTTGATTGTGGCGCATAGACTCAGCTCTATTAAGCAAGCCGATAGAATTTTAGTGTTTGAAGATGGTCATATTATAGAAACAGGCAGTCATGACGAACTCTTGGAGAAGGGTGGTACTTATCACCGCTTGTACCGCTAGTTTAACGATAAAAGTATTTAAAGAATGATGATTAGGCATTTATTTTAGTACTAAAATTTGGCATAAAATGCCACAGGTAACAGGGTGTTAGATATGAAAAGACATTTGATTTTAAGCCAAGGGATGACTTTGGCTTTGAGTTGGCTAGTAAGCCTGAGCGTATTAGCGGCAGGGCCCTCTGCAGAAACAGTAGAGGGTGCTAAAACAATTGATGCTCAAGAAGCAAAAGCGCTCTGGTTAAAGGGGGCAGCTTTTATTGATACGCGCAGCTCTTCAGACTGGGAAACGGGTCGTATTCCTGGTGCACTGCACATCAATGTTAAAAATCCAGAATTTAATCCAAATTATATTGGTCAATATGTCGCTAAAGATCAACCAGTGGTGAGCTACTGCAATGCAGAGCTTTGCCATAGAGCGCAAAAGGGCGCCGAGTTACTGGTTAAGTTTGGTTACACCCAAGTCTATTATTTTCGATTAGGGTTTCCATCATGGAAAAACGCTCAATTTCCCTACGAATAATCTAAGCCGGAGTCTTATATGAAACAAACATCTTTAAAAAGACGCTTAGAAGTTTTTACTGTACTGGTGGTTTTGATGACGGTAGGGATTTTTGGGGCTGTTTTTATGGTCAACCAATATCAAGCGCAACAACAACTTAAAACGTCACTCAGTGAAAAGCAAAAAGTGGTCACACAACTGATGGTGGGTGAGGCAGTTGCCGAAATGGAAAGAAGTATTTTTTCATTTACGCGCGACGAAAAATTACTGTCAGCCATTAAGGCTGGCGATTTAAAAGGTATTGCGGCCAAAGCTAACACCGTAGCTAATTTACTAGAGGCCACGGGGGTGATTTCCAATCTCAGAATTTTAGATGGTAACAACCAAATCTTGTTCACTCGTCAAGAATCTGAGTCAGGCGTATATCCTTTAAAGCTGGCTGAACAGGCTAGAAATCAGATGATGCTTAAGAATGGCATCGAAAAAGTGGGTAATGCCATTCCTGAGATTCATTTTGTATTTCCGATTGCGCCCAAAGGGCAGTTGATTGCAGTGATCGATTTAGCACTCAGTTTAGATGCCATTATTGGCAACGAAGCCCGCGTGTCTGGCAATGAATTGTTTCTGTTTGATACTCAAAAATCGCTCATCACTGGCTCTAAAGACGAGTTGACCGCTCCGTTAAACGGTTTAGGATTGGATGTATCTGAGTTTTTACTGACAGATTTAGATTTTCAAAATAATGTTTATCATGTCGTAAGTCAGCCATTATCAGATTTTGAAGGTAAGCCAATTGCACACTTGGTTTCGCTGACCAATGGCACAGAGCTTAAAAACGCCGAAAAAACAGCCTTTAATGTCGGCATGCTGTTGGTGATTATTTGGTTGCTCATAGCTTATTTTGCAGTTAAGTTTTTGTTGTCTAAAGCCTTTAAACCTCTAGATGAAATGCTTGGGATGGTTGAAACTATTCAAAAAACAGGCCAGTTAAATAATCGTATTAGCGTAGCTACTAATGATGAAATTGGCCGAGCGGCTTGTGCAAACAACAATTTAATTGGCATGGTTGAAAATGCCTTGAAAGAGGTCAATCAAGTCATGCAAGCCGTTGCGGGCGGTGATTTTACCAAGCGTATTCAAGGTCAATATGTGGGGGCATTTGAAGATCTTAAAACTTCAACCAATAAGTCTATCTCCAGTGTTGACCATACCATGCGCGAACTCAATAGCGTGGTCAGAGCGCTAGAGGCTGGCGACCTGACGGTTCGTATGAATGAAAAAGTTCCTGGCGAAATTCGTTTGTCGGTCGACAAAACCATGACCTCTATGCAAGAAGTCATGGAAGATGTAAATAGAGTACTTACCGCCATGGAAAAAGGTGATTTTACCCAGCAAGTACAGGTTCAATCGCAAGGTGAGTTTGGAAAATTGTCGAGCCGTATCAATGTTCGCGTTCAACAAACCGGTAAAGCATTAGAAGAAATTTCGGTTGTGATTGCCGGTTTGGCTGAGGGTGATTTCACGCGCCAAGTCAGTGCGCAATACGAAGGTAAGTTTGGTGAAGTGGTCAAATTGTTAATGCAATCTAGTCAAAACCTATCAAACCTAATTGCTCAGACGCGTCAAGGCGTGGTGAATTTGGTGGATAATGTGAATCAAATCCATCATGGCAGCCAAGATTTGAATGATAGAACGCAAAGACAAGCCGCCTCTTTAGAAGAAACCACGGCCACCATGCAAGCCATCACTCAAGCGGTTGCCCAAACCTCTGACAACGCTCGATCTGCCAATCAATTGGCGGCCTCGGCAAGATCTCAGGCCGACAAGGGCGCTGTGATTATGCGCTCTACCATTGATTCGATGAGCAATATTAAAACCGCTTCTCATAAAATTGAAGAGATCATTTCGTTAATTGACAGCATTGCTTTCCAAACCAACTTGTTAGCCTTAAACGCCGCGGTTGAAGCGGCAAGAGCGGGTGAACATGGTCGAGGATTTGCCGTTGTGGCTGGAGAGGTGAGAAACTTAGCCGGTAAGTCATCTGATGCGGCAAGAGATATTAAATCCTTAATCGAAAATGCGGTTCAAGCCGTAGATGAAGGCACTCAGCGTGCTGAAGATTCAGATGCCGCTTTGCAAGGCATTATCGAGTCGATTCGTAAAGTAGGGGATATTGTTTCTGAAATTACAGCAGCGTCTAATGAGCAATCCACATCGATTAACCAAATTGGGATGGCCATTTCTGAAATTGACCAAGTGACGCAACAAAATGCCGCTTTGGTAGAAGAAACCTCTGCGGCAGCAGAAACCATGCGAGATGAAGCCGATGCTTTAACTGGACTGGTGTCGCAGTTTAAAGTGAAATAAATCTGAGTCATTCAAAAAACAAAACCCGCGAAAGCGGGTTTTATTTTTTTGGGTACTGAGTCAAAATGTGTTTTAGCTAACCACTTTTTGGATGATCCCTGGAAGTTTTTGAGGGTCAAAAGGTTTTACAATCCAACCCGTTGCGCCGCCTTCTTTACCTTTGGCTTTCATTTCTGGGCTGGCTTCTGTCGTCATCATCAAAATGGGCGTGAACTTATAGGCGGCTAATTTGCGCGCTTCAGTTAAGAAAGTAATGCCATCCATCACCGGCATATTCACATCAGAGATAATCACATCAAACTGCTTAAGTTGAAGAGCGTCCAGGCCTTCTTGACCATTTTCTGCAAGGGTTAATTGATAATCCCTTCCCAAAACCATTTCTACTAATTTTCTCATAGAAGATGCGTCATCAATATATAAAACACTGGTCATTTGTTGCTCACTTTTGTCTAATCAAATAATAGTAAACAATAATAGCACAGGATAGTTCATAAATAACCCTGAAAACACCATGATACCTTGTTAAAATAGTGTTTTTATTTTTCTAGGGAAAGGTCGGATGTTACGAGCCATTAGAGAACACGCTCAAGGATGGATTGCTTGGGTTATAGTTGGATTGATTATTCTCACGTTTGCGTTGTTCGGTATTGAACAATATGCAAAAGGCGATAAAACCGTTGTGGTTGCGACTGTCAACGGTGAAGACATCACTGCCAGTCAGTTTTTAACGCTCTATAACCGTCAAAAAAATCGGTTACAGCAGCAGTTTGGCGAGATGTATGACCAAGTAGTCAAAGACGAACAGTTGCGTGATGAAGTCATGCAAGCCTTGGTTGAGTCGGAAGCCATTCGTCAATGGGCGGATAAGCATAATCTTAGAGTGTCTGACCAGCAGTTGGCGATGACTATTCATTCAGCATCGGTTTTTCAAAAAGATGGCAAGTTTGACCAAACGGTTTATGAAGATATTTTGGCGCGTAATGGCTTAAGTGTTGCACGTTTTGAATATGAACAACGTCAGTTTTTAATTGAAAATCAAATGCGCCAATTGACACAATCCTCAGCCATGGCCATGCCTGCCCAAGTCGATAGTTTGGTGGCTTTGCAAACACAACAAAGATCTTTTAATTATCTGCGTGTTGATCAGCGACCATTTCTAGCCAAAGCAACCGTCACGGATGCAGAAGTGGATGGCTATTATGCCGATCACATGGCTGATTATGTTGCGCCTGAGCAAGTTAGTCTAAATTACATTGAGTTGTCACAAGATGAATTGGCAAAAAACTTAGCGGTGAGTGCAGATGATTTGTCGGCTTATTATGAAGCCAATAAAAATAGCTTTGTGATTCCTGAAAAACGTCAAGCAAGTCATATTTTGATCCGTACCACGCCAGGCAGTGAAGCTTCGGAGAAAGAGGCTTTAGCAAAAATTCAAGAAGTTCAAAAAGAATTGACCGCTGGTGCTGATTTTGCGGAATTGGCAAAGAAATACTCTCAAGACCCGGGTTCTGCTAAGTTAGGCGGTGATTTAGGGTTATTTCAACAGGGCATGATGGTGCCTGAGTTTGACGAAGCTGTGTTTACGATGCAAGAAGGTCAAACCAGTGAGCCTATCAAAACTGACTTTGGATATCACCTAATTAAGTTAATTAAAATTGAACCTAAAGTCATTCAAGCGTTTGATAAGGTCAAAGACCAGGTGGATTCTGCTTATCGTGCGCAAGAAGCTGAAAAACAGTATTTTGATTTGTTAGAAAAAATGAGCACCGCAGCTTATGAGCAGTCTGACTCTTTAATTCCAGCGGCTGATGCTGTCGGTTTAACGGTAAAAACCACGCCTTTGTTTCAAAAACAAGGTGGCGATTCGCCGATTACAACCAATGCTAAAGTATTAGAAGCAGCCTTTTCAGAGGATGTTTTAAAAAATAAATTGAACAGTGCCGCGATTGAAATGTCGCCTAAGTCTTCAGTGGTGGTTAGAGTTGCTGATTATGTTGCCGAAAGACAAAAGCCATTTGCTGAAGTCCGCGAAGCCGTTGTCACTGAGTTAAAACGCCTATCAGCGGTTAAAGCATCTGGCGAATTGGCAGCGTCTTTATTCGAAAAAGTGAAGCAGGGTGCTGAGATAAAGTCCCTTGAAGCGCCGGGGATTGAATGGACGGTTGTGGGATGGGTTGGTCATGAAAACCGTAGCGTATTACCGCAAATTACCCAAACTGTTTTTAAAATGCCAAAACCCGCTGAAAATGCGTCAACTTATCAAGTGATGCAATTATCAACGGGTGATTCACTGGTATTGGAATTAGCAGGCGTTAAGCAAGCAGAGCAAGCTTTACCGGCTGAGCAATTAACGCAATTAAAAGATACTTTGGTTGAGATTTATGGCACGGCGGAAGTCGATGCCCGAATTAAAACCCTGGTAAGTGAAGCGACAGTTGAGAAAAAGTCGGTTTATAAAACCTTAAAGTAATCTACATACCCGTTAGCAGTATGCACTAAGCCCCTTAATTGGGGCTTTTTGTTATCTAAAACGTGGTTTAAAAAAGAGGTTTGAAGACCAAAATTTAACCAGGCCTGGTTGTTTTTTGGCGCTTTTTAAGCAAATTGATAGTGTTTTTTGACAGCCTTTTGAATATCCCAGCGGCAAGTCAGTCCTTTGGGGAAAGTGACCAAATCCCCCGCCCCAAAGCTAACCGCTTCTCCCTTACCATAAGAAACGACCACTTGGCCTTCTAATAGGTAACAAGTCTCTTCAGCGTCATAAAACCAATCAAAAGCAGAACTCTCTTTTTCCCAAATAGGCCAATTGAATACGCCCAGTGTTTGTAATTGGTCTTGCGAGGGTTGGTGTTGAATGTGAATGGTCATGTTTGTCAGGCTCGTTAATCTTTTTTGAATAGACTGGTTGGCTCTGAATGATCGTCTGCTTGGGGTGCACGATACAATGCTTGTGCGGCTCTGAGATATTTCTTACGATTCCAAATCAATCCCCAGCGGGTTCCGCCCACTTGTCGCCACAAAACCACTGCACGAATGCCTGCCAATAATAAGGCTCTAATTTTATTGGCAATTCTTGGGTTTTGTAAATGGCCATGTTGACCATTCACCATAATGCGCGGATTAATAGTGCTGACATTTTCAGAGTAAGCTCTGGCAAGGGTGGCAATCACATTTTCATGAAACTCACCAAAGTGGGCGCGCTGTGCCTGTGCGGAGTCAATCACTTTTGAAATTTGGTTAAAAACGCCATCAGCCTGCTGGATGTTTTTTTCCAGAATCATCAAACTTAATACATATTTGGTAATTTCAATATTGCGGTTAGACACGGCTATGTCTGAACTCATTTGTGCCAACAAGGTATTCACACCCCATTGGATATTGTCTACATCACCGCCAAAAACGGCTAAGGTATCCGCGGGGTTTTGTATAAACAACGATTCTAAAGAGGCATGATAGGCTTTTTCATCGGTTTTACCGGTGGTAGCTAGGTCGAAAACCTGTTGGGCTGCCTGGTAAATACCGATAAGGGCAATGGCACGATCTTGTTCTGTGTAATTCATAAACTGGTAGAAGCCTTTATTTCATTCAATTGGTGATAGCGACCCGTAATAATTGCGCCGCCTAAACAGTCGTCACCTTGATAAAACACCACGGATTGTCCGGGGGTAATCGCGGTTTGCGGTTCTTGAAAAACGACAGTGATTTGTCCCAGCTCATCAGCCACAATTTCACAAGGTTGTTCTGGCTGACGGTAGCGTACCTTAGCTTTAAGTGGCGAATTAAGCGTCGGACATTTCCCCGAAACCCAGTCGCAAGTATTGGCAGTTAAAATGGCATGGTTGAGTAGGGGGTGATCCGAGCCCTGCACGGCAACCAATTGATTGGTAGCAAGATTTTTGTCTGCCGAATACCATGGAATATCTTCTACGCCATGCCCTCCGCCTATACCCAAGCCTTTGCGTTGCCCTAGCGTGTGATACATCAATCCATCGTGCTTACCGATGACTTTACCTTCAGTGGTGACAATATCGCCGGGTTGTGCGGGTAAAAATTGTTGTAAAAAATCTTTGAATTTCCGTTCCCCAATAAAACAAATACCCGTGCTGTCTTTTTTGTTGTGGGTAATCAAATCCGCTTCTTCGGCAAGTTGGCGCACATAGGGTTTTTCGAGCTCGCCCACCGGAAACAAGGAATGCTTTAACTGGTTTTGTTGCAAGGTATATAAAAAGTAACTTTGATCTTTATTATTGTCTAAGCCTTTTAATAAATGAAAATGCCCTTGGTCGTCTTGACTCACTCGCGTGTAATGCCCGGTGGCAATATAGTCAGCGCCCAAGTCTAAGGCGTGGTCTAAAAAGGCTTTAAATTTCACTTCTTTGTTACACAAAATATCAGGGTTGGGCGTACGGCCTGCGCCATATTCAGTTAAAAAATGTGCAAATACTCTGTCCCAATAATCTTTTGAGAAGTTTTCAATATGCAAGGGAATATCAAGCTTTTCACAAATGGCCAGTACATCTTTTAAGTCTTCGGCAGCCGGGCAATAGTCTTCGGTATCGTCACCTTCCCAATTTTTCATAAACAGGCCTTCCACTTGGTAGCCTTGTTGTTTTAACAACAAAGCCGCCACTGAGGAATCCACCCCGCCAGACAGACCGACGATGACTTTGGTTTGTGCATTTTCTTGTGACATTTTTAACTCATTTAAATTCATTTGTGCGTGATTTTACCATGAATATTGACTTAAATCGTTTGCAATACTGACTCGCCAGGTTGCAAATTACCCAATTTGAATTCACCGATTTGAATGCGAATGAGGCGTAAAGTGGGAAAGCCAACCGCCGCGGTCATACGCCTTACTTGGCGGTTTTTGCCTTCAGTAATGGTCAATTCGAGCCAGCTGGTTGGAATAGATTGGCGTTGGCGAATTGGCGGGTTTCTCTCCCAAATCCATTTGGGTTCGTTAACCTTGCGGGCTTTGGCAGGGCGCGTTAGGCCATCTTTAAGGGTGACGCCTTTTTGCAATTGCCCAACGGCTTGAGCATTGAGTTCACCTTCGACTTGCACCAGATAGGTTTTGGGTTGCTTGTGCTGCGGGTCGGCAATTTTATGCTGCAATTTGCCATCGTCCGTTAGCAAGAGTAAACCTTCAGAATCTCGGTCAAGACGGCCTGCGGCATAAAAATTGGGCAACTGAATATAATCGGCCAGGGTTTCTCTTTGCCCTTTAAACTCGGGTTCATCCGTAAATTGGCATAACACATTAAAAGGTTTATTAAATAGGAGTATTTGAGACATCTGTTAAGAGTTGACTTATATTTTCAAGGTGGCTGGGTTAGAATAATGCCAATTCTAACATTTTAAGAAGCCTTTGCACGCGCAAAGGTCTCTTTGACCCTTGCCAGCGCTCAACGATGAGGCATTCTTTCTAAGGAACTCTTATGACAGCAAAATCCAAAATTATCTATACCTTAACTGACGAAGCACCTGCTTTAGCCACTTATTCCTTGTTACCGATAGTCAATGCCTTTACCAAAGCTGCTGATGTGGTGGTAGAAACGCGTGATATTTCTGTGGCCGCGCGCATTATTGCCAATTTTTCAGATCGTTTGCCTGCAGAACAACAATTGCCAGATACCCTTAAAGAACTCGGCATTTTAGCCACGCAGCCGGATGCCAATATTATTAAATTGCCCAATATTAGTGCTTCAGTTCCACAGTTAGTGGCCGCCATTGCCGAGTTACAAGCGCATGGCATTGCTGTGCCAGATTATCCAGCCAACCCAACCAATGCTGAAGAAGAAGCCATTAAAGCCACCTATGCAAAAGTATTGGGCAGTGCCGTAAACCCTGTGTTGCGTGAAGGTAATTCCGATCGTCGTGCGCCCTTGTCTGTAAAAAATTATGCCAAGAAAAATCCACATTCCATGGGCGCTTGGAGCGCGGATTCTTTAACTTCTGTGGCTCATATGAGTGAGGGCGATTTTTATGGTTCAGAGAAATCTTTAACCGTGCCAGAAGCCACAGAGTTTAAGATTGAGTTTGAAGCCGCAGATGGCACTAAAAAAGTTTTAAAAGATTTTGCGCCCTTACAAGCGGGTGAAGTGATTGATGCGGCGGTCATGTCGCAAAAAGCGCTACAAGCCTTTTATGCCAAAGCCATCAGTGAAGCAGCAGAGAAAGGCATTTTGTTCTCTCTACATTTAAAAGCCACCATGATGAAAGTGTCTGACCCAATTTTATTTGGTCAAGCGGTCAGTGTTTATTTTAAAGATGTATTTGCCAAACATGCAGAAGTGTTGGCAGCGCTTAAAGTCAATGTAAACAATGGATTGGGTGATATTTTAAGTAAGATTCAAAGTTTGCCAGAAGGGCATCGTTCCGAAATAGAAGCCGATATTCATGCCACGATTGCGGCACAAGCGCAAATTGCTATGGTGGATTCCGACAAAGGGATTACCAATTTACATGTGCCAAGTGATGTGATTGTAGATGCCTCTATGCCGGCAATGATTCGCAGCTCTGGCAAAATGTGGAATGCTGAAGGCAAACTACAAGATACGCTGGCGGTGATTCCTGATCGTTGTTATGCCGGTGTTTATCAGGAAACCATTAACTTCTGTAAGCATAACGGTGCTTTTGACCCAACCACCATGGGTAGCGTGCCCAATGTGGGCTTAATGGCGCAAGCGGCTGAAGAATATGGTTCACACAATAAAACTTTCCAAATGACTGGCGCAGGAAAAGTGCGTGCGTTAAATGCTAAGGGCGAAGTTTTATTGGAGCAAACGGTTGAAGAAGGCGATATTTTTCGTATGTGTCAGGTCAAAGATGCACCGATTCAAGACTGGGTAAAATTGGCAGTGAATCGCGCCAGAGCCTCTAAAACGCCTGCGGTTTTTTGGTTAGACACCAAGCGTGCGCATGACCACGAGTTGATTGTTAAGGTGAATCAATATCTATTAGACCATGACCTAACGGGTTTAGAAATTCACATTATGTCGCCAGAAGAAGCCACGCGTTTTACCTTGCGCCACATCAAGCATGGTCAAGATGTTATTTCGGTGACAGGTAATGTATTGCGTGACTATTTGACCGATTTATTCCCAATCCTAGAGTTGGGTACTTCGGCTAAAATGTTGTCGATTGTGCCTTTAATGAATGGCGGCGGCTTGTTTGAAACGGGCGCGGGCGGTTCTGCGCCTAAGCATGTGCAACAGTTATTATCTGAAAACTATTTGCGTTGGGATTCCTTGGGTGAGTTTTTAGCCTTGGCAGTGTCTTTGGAACATTTGGCCAATACCTTTGGCAATGCCAAAGCACAAGTTTTGGCAGACACCTTGGATGCTGCGACAGGATTATTCCTAGAAAACGACAAGTCGCCTTCGCGTAAAGTCGGCGGCATTGATAACCGTGGCAGTCATTTCTATTTGGCGATGTATTGGGCACAAGCTTTGGCAGATCAAGATAAGGATGCTGATTTGAAAGCGCGTTTTACGCCTGTTGCCAAAGCGATGGCCGACACCGAAGCTAAAATTGTTGCCGAGATGATTAACGAGCAAGGCAAGTCAGTGGATATTGGCGGTTATTACCAACCGAATCCTGAATTGACCGCCAAGGTAATGCGCCCCAGTGCAACCTTAAACGCGATTATTGATTCGATTTAATCGCGTTATTACCACATAACTCAGGTCTAAAATGATGATAAAAGCCTCTAAAAATGACCAGGCCTGGTCAAAATTAGAGGCTTTTGGGTCTTTAAGGAATAAAAATGAAAGATTCAAATCCGTTAAAGACCGAGTCTGACGATGATTTAGGTATCTCAGATCAATGGTATAACAACTATTTAAAGACGCGCGAAAAAGTCCATGCTCATCCCAAAAAATCATCGATTTTTGGCAACTTGCTTGGCTTTTCTGTGTTGGGTGGAGTTGGCTATGGCTTTTATGCAGGGGCTTATATTGGCGGCATCATTTTAACGATGGTGGGGCTTTTTAGTTTATTGTTGATTATTATTGACGGCAAACGATCATCTGGCGGCAACTGGACCAGTTGGGGAGCGATTCCTTTTGTATTGTTGCTGATTATCATTGGTTTATTAATGATTATATTTTCCGCAGATGGCGCACAATACTTTGAACTTAAACCCCTTCGTTAAGTTTCTTGCTGTTGTTATTAAACCTCCTCCAAACCATTTCAATTTTAAGTTTTCACATTAAGGAATAACCCATGGCACAAGTCGGCAGAATCAATAAACTCAAGATTGTAAAAGCAGTAGAGTTTGGCGTTTATTTAGATGGCGGCAATTTAGGCGAAATTTTATTGCCCAAACGGTATATGCCGGACAATGCTGAAATTGGGCAATCCCTTGAAGTGTTTATTTATCTAGACTCGCAAGATCGTTTGGTGGCAACGACAGATCAGCCCTTAGCTTCGATTGGTGAAGTGGCCTTTTTAAAGGTGACGCAAGTCAATAAAACCGGTGCGTTTTTGGATTGGGGTATGCCTAAGGATTTGCTCGCACCTTACACAGAACAGCGTGTGCCCATGGAAGAAGGGCGTTCTTATTGTGTTTATATTTATGAAGACAATACCGGACGCATGGCCGCATCCAGCAAATTGAGTTTGCACTTAAGTGAAGAGGGTCGCAATTTTAAGCGTGGGCAAGAAGTGGCTTTGCTGGTCGCCAGTCGCAGTGATTTAGGTTACAGCGCCGTGGTGAATGGCACGTACTTGGGGTTGATTCATAACTCAGAAATTTTGCAGCCTTTAAGAATGGGACAAAAACTCAAGGGTTATATCAAAGAAGTGCGTCCGGATGGCAAGTTGAATTTATCCATCAATAAGCAAGGCCATGCGGCAGTAGATGATTTGTCGAGCAAAATTTTGGCGCATTTGGCGGAAAATAATGGGGTTTCTAACCTCACCGATAAAAGTACGCCTGAGGCCATTTTTGCTGTTTATCGTGACAGTAAAGCCAATTATAAACGCTCAATTGGGCGCTTATTAAAACTGAAAAAAATTGCCATAGAACCATCACAAATTCGACTACTTGAATGATATTAAATGCATTTAAGGTTGGACTCTTCACAGGGTTAGTGCTGTGCAGTCAACTGGCTTTGGCAGAAGGTGCACCGCAATACGACACTGATTGTGTCCAAAAAGCCTTGTTGGACAGCGCAACTACGCTCGAAGAGATTCGCAAACAATGCGTCTTAAAAGAAGCGAAAAACATCGAGATTTCCGCTTTTGAAAAGCGCTTGCAGCAGGAGCGTTTGAATCGCAATAATCAATTTTCAATTCAGTCTTACCTGCCCAATTATGTGTTGTTTGGGTCTTATAACTTTTCAGGCACCAATCAAAAACCGTTTAAAGAGGTTTATGAGGGTGAAGAGTTTTTTGACCCAGTTGAGGTGAAGTTTCAAATCAGTTTAAAAGTACCGATTTCAGAAAACTTTTTAGGCTGGGGTGACCATTGGTTTGTTGGCTACACCAATCGTTCATTTTGGCAGGCCTATAATCACACGATTTCTGCACCGTTTCGAGAAACCAATCATGCGCCTGAGGCTTGGATCAGTTTTGACAATGATTGGCGTCTACTCGGCTGGCAAAATCGTTTAGTAGATTTGGGCGTGGTGCATCAGTCTAATGGGCAAACTGGTGCATTATCTCGGTCTTGGAATCGCGCTTATCTTAGGTTTATATTTGAACAGGAGAATTCTGCGTTTGGGTTTATGCCCTGGATTAGACTGCCAGAAACCGATCCAACAGATGACAATCCCGATATTTTGAAATACATGGGTTATGGCGAGTTTTATTATCTTACCAAATACGATGAGCAAAATTTTAGGGTGATAGTGCGCAATAATTTTGACGCGAATGATAATAAAGGCTCGTTTGAGTTGAGTTACACCTATCCCATTCATCGTAATTTGAATGGTTATGTGCAATGGTTTTATGGCTATGGCGAAAGCCTGATTGATTATAACTACAAAAATAACACCCTGAGTTTAGGTGTGCAGTTGGGTAATCTGTTTTAACAATAACTTTCTAAGCGGAGTTTAAAGATTGGATATTGAGCATTTCTCGATTTTTTTCATCACCACTTTTTTGTTAGTGCTTGTGCCAGGGCCTTCTGCCTTAACGGCAGCGGCGCAGGGTGCCAGCTTGCAGTCGTCTAAAGCCTTTATTGGGGTTTTGGGGATTGCCTCTGCCGATTTAATATTTTTTGGGTTGTCGGCCACCGGTATTTCAGCGCTCATCGTGGCTTCAAGTACGCTGTTTTCAGTGATTAAATGGTTGGGCGTTGCCTTTTTGATTTATTTGGGATTGAGCGTTTTATTGAGTAAAGCGTCTGCCATACAGTTTGAAAACAAAAAAATCGATGCTCGAACGGGTAAACTATTTAGACAAGGGCTGGTGATTCAGTTGGCGAATCCGAAAGCCTTGATGTATTTTTCAGCGCTTTTGCCGCAATTCATTAACCCAAACGAACCCTTATTGATGCAATTGGCTGTGATGGCGTTAACCTTGTTTTTGGCAGATTGTTTGGTGTATAGCTTGTATGGCTATTTAGGATTTCATATGGCGCGCCAAAAGCTCAAAGCCTGGCTGATTCGTTTGATCAATCGTGCAGCGGGGTTAACTTTACTCTTCACCGGAATCAAAATGGCCATGCTGGAAAATCATGGATCTTAACTAAGGTTTTGATTGAGATTTAACAAGCAAAAAAGCCCTTAAAACACCCAGGCTTTATGCCCTTTGGGTGCTGGTCAATTTTGGGAGCGTTTTAAGGGCTTTTTGTGAGGTTTTGTGGTTAGGCTTTTTTCAAGTAGGCGGCAACCAAAACGATGACCGTGCCATTGACTTTACCTTCTACATGCAGAGGGTTGTCAGTTAAACGAATACCACGCACCGCGGTACCGCGTTTAGCTGTGAAGTTGGCCCCTTTAACATCCAAGTCTTTAATTAAGGTGACATTGTCACCTTCAACTAAGCGAGCGCCATTGCTATCTAGGGTGGGTTCACGGTCATCTTCAACCGCACCGGCCAATCCAGCATCTGCCCAAGCTTTGGTTTCATCATTGAGATACATCATGTCCAATAAATCTTGCGGCCATCCTTCGGCGCGCAGGTTATTCAACATACGATATGCCATCACCTGAACGGCAGGTACCGTGCTCCACATGCTGTCATTTAAACAACGCCAGTGATTGGCATCAACGGTTTCTGGGGCTTCGATTTGTGATTTGCAGGTGCTGCAAATACAAATAGACTGCTCTTCAGAACCATCGGATGGGCTGACTTCAAAAACACTTAAATCATCCGTTGCACCGCATAATTCACATTTATGGCCACTTCTTTCTAATAAGGCTTGCTCTATACTCATAAGTTTCTCCGTTTTTAGTTTAGGGTATTATGCCCATCTGGCCGTTAAAAGCAAAAAAACAGGTTAAATCCAACGATTACCAACCCATACCAGCCAATATTGGGTAAAAAAATCATTTGAAAACAGGTAAAATGTTTTGAAATTTGTTTGTGGTCTCATAAAACATAAGCATTCCCACTAAGTGAGTTTTTGTCCCTTTTCATGTTTAATCAAAATTACGATGCGACTATAGATTATTTTTCGGTACTGGGCGTGCATTACAACGCTTGCGAAAAAACCGTCAAATTGGCTTATCGTAAGATGGCAAGACGCTATCATCCTGATGTTTCTAAAATTCACAATGCCACGCAAAAGTTTCAAGAAATTGCTGAGGCCTATGAGATTTTAACCAAGCATCGTGAGCGTTATTGTGCCGACTTTGCCAGAAGCAATCGCCGCCATTATTCACAACAAACGCGCACCCAGTCTTCGGATAACAGCCAAAGTGGTTTTGCGGATAATACATCTAAACAATCGCACACTTCTCACACTCAAGACTCCAGTCGTCAACAATCCAGTGGCTATGGCAGTTACCGTCGTCAGCAGCCCATTCGTGGTAAAGATAGGGTGATTACTTACCCTTTAACTTTGCGTTATGCCATTAGACTCTTAAAGATTGGTTACTTTTATATTCCTGGGCTGAAAGTCAAAATGAAATTTACCCGTGAGGCTTTCAGCGATAAAACTTTTCGTCTGAGAGGCAAGGGGTATACCGGTTTATTTGGCGGCGAACCAGGGGATTTTTTGGTGAAGTTTTCGATTAAATTAGAGTCTTTGCGCTGGGAATTAAAAGGCTCTGACTTATATGGTTCTGTCACCATTCCTAAAACCCTGTTGGTTGCCGGCAATTCTCTTGAGATAGATACGCCGTCTGGCCCAATGATGTTGCAAATCCCTTATAATTATTCTTCAGAAGAATACATTAAAATTCAAAATATGGGGTTGCCCGCTGATAGTCACTATCAAGCAGGGCATCTTTATACCAAGTTGATAGCCGCTTAGGTGTCTTCAAATCCCAAAGGTTTTTTATGAATAGTCGTATGTCGATGCATGAAGATGATGGTCATGTTATTTTAGAAGTCGCTAAAGCAAAAGTAAAACCGCCCAAACGCTATCAAGTGGTCTTACTGAATGATGACTTTACCCCCATGGAGTTTGTGGTGGATGTTTTGATGCGCTTTTTTGGGATGGATGAGGCTAAGGCCAGTGCGGTGATGTTAGCCGTTCATCATCAAGGTAAAGGGGTTTGTGGTGTTTACAGTCGCGAGGTTGCAGAAATGAAAGTCCAGCAAGTCAATCAATATGCTCGTCAAAATAAGCACCCATTACAATGTCAAATGGAGGTGGTGTAATGTTAAGTAAAGAATTACAGCTTACGCTGAGCAATGCCTTCAGTGTGGCCAATGAATATCAGCATGAGTTTGTTACCCTAGAACACCTTTTGTTAGAACTGTTGGGTTTGCCAGCGGTGCGTGAAGTGGTTGAAGGCTGCGGCATTAAACCTGAAGCCCTAGAAACCGAGTTGGAGAATTTTCTAGAAGCGGAACCCATTGCTAACACCAACCATGAATTATTGCCGACGATTGCCTTTCAGCGAGTAATAGAGCGAGCCATTTATTTGGTGCAGTCGAATGGCTACACTGAAGTGACAGGCGTGCATGTCTTGGCTTCTATGTACTCAGAGCAAGATTCACAAGCCGTTTATTTACTAGAGTCTAACGGTTTATTGCGAGTGGATGTATTAAGTTACATTTCGCATGGTGTTACCGCACAACAAAAAGATCAGGATTTCCTTTCGTCAGAAGGTTCAAAATCAGAATCATCCTCGGATGGCGAAAAAGCCTCCGACCCCATTGCTGACTTCACCACCAACTTGAACCAGCAAGTCAAAAAGGGTCAGATAGACCCGATAATCGGTCGTGGTTGGGAGTCGAACCGCACCCTAGAAATTTTATCGCGTCGTCGCAAAAATAATCCGCTCTTAGTGGGCGAGCCAGGCGTGGGTAAAACCGCGGTTGCCGAAGGGTTGGCTTATAAAATAGTGAATAATGAGATTCCTGAATCGTTACAAGACGCGGTGGTTTATAGCTTAGATATGGGCGCTTTGCTGGCGGGTACGCGTTATCGAGGTGATTTTGAAAAGCGTTTTAAAGCCTTGTTAAATCAGCTTGAAAAACAGCCACATGCGGTTTTATTTATTGATGAAATCCACACCATCATCGGCGCAGGTGCTGTGCAGGGTGGCGCAATGGATGCTTCTAACCTGATGAAGCCAGCCTTGGCTTCTGGCAAGTTGCGTTGTGTGGGTGCGACCACCTATGAAGAATATCGCGGTATTTTTGAAAAAGACCGTGCTTTGGCGCGACGCTTCCAAAAAATTGATGTTAAAGAACCCACCATTCAAGAAACCTATGAGATTCTCAAAGGTCTTAAAACCCAATTTGAAGAACATCACGATGTTAAATACACCTTGCCAGCCTTAAAGGCAGCCGTGGATTTATCAGCGCGTTATATCACCGACCGTCATTTGCCCGACAAAGCGATTGATGTGATTGATGAAGCGGGGGCAAAGCAGCGCTTGATGGCTAAATCTAAACGCCGTAAACAGCTCGGTGTGCCAGAAATTCAGCAAATTGTCGCCAATCTTGCGCGTATTCCCATTTCACAAATCACCCAAAAAGAAAAAGACAAGTTGTTTGATTTAGAAGCTGACTTAAAGCGCGTGGTTTTTGGGCAAGATGATGCGGTTAAAAAAGTGGTGTCGGCCATTAAGTTGGCGCGCTCAGGCTTGAATGACGCCAATCGTCCAACGGCTTCTTTTCTGTTGGCTGGGCCAACTGGCGTGGGTAAAACCGAACTGACCTCCCAGTTGGCAAAACATTTAGGCATAGAGTTATTGCGTTTTGATATGTCGGAATATATGGAGCGCCATACCGTGTCGCGTTTGATTGGTTCGCCACCAGGATATGTGGGATACGATCAAGGTGGACAGTTGACTGAAGCAGTCACCAAACATCCCCATTCGGTGGTGTTGCTTGATGAAATCGAAAAAGCCCACCCTGATGTCTTTAACATTTTGCTGCAAGTTATGGATAACGGCACGCTAACGGATAACAACGGTCGCAAAGCGGATTTTAGAAATGTCATTTTAATGATGACCTCTAATGTCGGTGCCGAGCAAATGGCGCGCGCCAGTATGGGATTTGCGGTTCAAGACCATACGATGGACTTTGAAGCAGAATTGAAAAAACTCTTTACGCCAGAGTTTCGCAATCGTTTAGATGCGGTGATTCAATTTAACCGTTTAACCGAAGCCTCTATGGCATCAGTCGTTAATAAGTTTATTTTTGCGCTAGAGCAAAGCTTGCAAGATAAAAAGGTCACCGTGGTGTTGCGTGACGATGCGCGTCAATGGTTGGCTAAAAAAGGCTATGACCCTTTAATGGGTGCCAGACCGATGAATCGTTTAATTCAAGAAAAAATTAAACTGCCCCTGTCTGAATTGATTTTGTTCGGCGAGTTGCAAGACGGTGGTGAAGTTGAAATAGGCGTTGCAAACGATGAGATCATCTTGTTAGCAAAAGCTTTGGTGGATTAGGCGTTAAAAGCGTCTTTTGAAGGACAATAAAAAACCCGCTTAGAGCGGGTTTTTTATTTGTCTGCCGTTGAGTTTTAAACTCGTCAGTCTAAAACTGGCATTTTAAGCGGTTTGTGGACACTTAAAACACGGGTCTTGGCTTTGCAGAATCAATTAACGCTGACGCGCTTTGAATCTTGGGTTAGTTTTGTTGATAACATAAACTTTGCCACGACGTCTAACGATTTGGCAATCTTTATGACGAGTTTTGGCAGACTTTAATGAAGATAAAATTTTCATTTTAAAATTCCTAGGTATCTTACACAGAGTGCTCTGAGGGTGCTAAATATTTCTAAACCAATCTAGCTTAAGTTCAAATTTGAAGCGCCGTATTTTACTTATTTTTGCCGGTTTGTCCAGTTTTTATCTGGTTTTTAAGAGGATGTTTGTTAAAATTCCTCCATTATTTTAGGATAGGCCCTCAAAAGTGCCTTTTACTTCTTCTTTTTTCCATTTTGATGCGAGTTAACGACCTCTGTGAATCCAGATACTTTAAGCAAACAAGTTCAGTTATATTTGGCTGACGGCGGTGAACTCTCACAAAAAATTCCAGGTTTTGAACCTCGCCAAGCGCAAATCGCTTTAGCCGAAAAATTGGTTGAAGTGATTGAGACAGACGGTACTTTTTTGGCAGAAGCGGGCACGGGAACAGGTAAAACTTATGCCTATTTATTACCTGCTCTATTGTCTGGCAAAACGGTCATTATTTCCACGGCGACTAAAAATCTTCAAGAACAGTTGGTTGAAAAAGATTTACCGCTGTTACTGAAAACACTCAAAATTAAGGGCCATGTGCAACTTTTAAAAGGGCGCGAAAACTATCTGTGTCCGCAGCGCTTAGAGTTAGCACAAACAGCAGAAGCCAATACCAAAGCCGTTTGGGCAAAACTGAACAAAATTCAACATTGGTCAGAAAAAACCAAAGTGGGTGATAAGGCTGAGTTGACCGAGTTGGATGAAAATGATCCTGTTTGGTCAAGAGTGTGTTCACGCATGGAGTTTTGCCAAGCGGCGGACTGTCATCCTGAAACCCAATGTTTTTATCCCAAGATCAAACAGCAAGCCAACGAGGCACAAATATTGGTGGTTAATCACCATCTGTTTTGTGCCGATTTAGCCTTGCGAGAAAACGGCTATGGTGAAATTTTACCTGAAGCCGAAATCGTGATTTTTGATGAAGCACATAAGTTACCGGACATTGCGGCGCAGTTTTTGGGTTTTTCGCTGAGTCGCCACCAATTAGATGATTTGGCTAGAGATGCCATCAATGCGCTAAAAATGGAATCGCCCGAATCCCAAGAGGTGATGGATAAAGTCAAAGGCCTAGAAGAAACGGTGGTGACTTTTTGTGATGCCTTGGGTAAGTGGGAAAAGCGCTGGACTTGGGAAATGTTTGAAAATGATTTAGCCAGTCTAAAAATGCTCAAGCGGCTACTGAATCATTTAACGCAAGTGGCGGATAATCTTAAGCCTTTGACCGAACGAGGTAAGCAAATCCAAGCGGTGCATCGTCGTGCGCAGGAGTTTGAAAAACAGTTGTCGCATTGGTTAAAGGCTGAAAATGAGTTTCAAATTCGGTGGTTAGAGTCTTCGCAAGCTCGTTTTAAACTGAACTTAACGCCCTTGAGTGTGGCTGGGCCGTTCAGTCGGCATCGTGAAGAAATGGGCGGCGCTTGGATTTTTACATCCGCCACCTTAAGTGTGAATGGTCAGTTTAGTTACTTTGCGAATCGTTTGGGATTAGAAGATGCCGATAATGCTTGTTGGGACAGTCCGTTTGATTATGATTCGCAAGGCTTGATTTACCACCCAATTGGTTTGCCTCAGCCCCGCGACCCTGACTATATCAAAATATGTTTAAGAGCCATTTGGCCTTTGTTGGCACAAACCGAAGGTCGCGCATTTTTACTGTTTACCAGTCATAAGGCTTTACAAGAAGCCCGCGAGATTTTATTAACCCATTGGCAGGGAACTTTGTTGGTGCAGGGCGATGCCCCTAAAAGTGCTTTATTGCAACGCTTTAGAGAATCCGAAAAAGCATTGTTATTGGGTACCAGCAGTTTCTGGGAAGGGGTTGATGTTAAGGGAGAGGCCTTAAAAGTGGTGATGATTGACCGTATTCCTTTTGCGCCGCCTGATGACCCCATAGTGCAGGCCAGAGAAGCCTATTTAAAAGAAAAGGGTTTACATGGTTTTGTTAATTTTCAATTGCCCGAAGCCATTATCGCCATGAAGCAAGGCGCAGGTCGTCTGATTCGAGATGTGCAAGATACCGGCATTTTGGTGTTATGCGACCCACGACTTTCGCAAAAACCTTATGGCAAAGTGATCGCCAAAAGTTTACCTAGCTTTCCTTGGGTGTATGATGTGCAAACCGTTTTAAGCTTTTTAAAAGAAAATGACAAGAGTCTGAATTCTAAACAAGAGAAAGATGCATGAATATTTTAGCCATAGAAACGGCAACCCAAGCTTGCTCAGCCAGTGTTTACAAAGAGGGCGTGCTATTCTCGCGGTTTGAAATGGCACCTCAAAAACATGCCAATTTAATTTTGGGCATGGTGGAAGCGGTTTTAGCCGAAGCGAGTTTATTACCAGGACAATTAGATGCTTTAGCCTTTAGCGAAGGGCCGGGCGCATTTACTGGGGTTCGCGTCGCCACAGGGGTTATTCAAGGCTTGGCTTATGGTTGGCAAAAACCAGTGATTGGCGTTTCTACCTTAGAGGCGCTTATTTGGCAAGCTTATGAGGCAACGGGTAAAACTGAATGGCAAGCCTGTCTAGATGCGCGCATGAAAGAGGTCTATTGTCAGAAAGGGTCTGTTGTTGACGGTCGTTTGGTTAGTGAACCAACCGAACTGGTTTCTCTAGAAATCGCTGAGCAGCGTTTACAGGATAAAAATGGCGTGGGTGATATTGCATTAGAATACCCAGACCTGGTTGAAATGACAGCGTTTTGGCAGGCAGATTTACCCAAAGCGGCGGCAATTGCGATGATTGCTAGCCAAAGAATGGATCAAGCTTGTTCGGTATTAGAGAAAGTGCCTGTGCCGGTTTATTTAAGAAACAATGTTGCTGAAAAGAAAAAGGGAGTTTGATTTGAAAATAGATTTTTTCAAAAGTGTGTTGTGGGTGTGTTTGACTTTCTTAACTCTAAATGCAACCGCATGGGCTAAAGACTTTTTACCTGGTGAAACGGTAATGGTGGCTTATCCAGCAAATAATATCAAAGACGATGCTTACATCATCGGATTGGTTCGCCAGCAAGTGAAGAATGGTGATTATCAAATTTCTGTTTTAGATTATGTCAAAGGCCATGATTACGGAATTTCGTGTGTACCTATCCGTGAAAATGAGTTAGGTCAAGCCACCAATGAAGTGGTTTGGGAAATGTGGACAGATAGAACTCAGCTTTTCGGTAAGGGCATGCAATATATTGTGCCTCAAGCCAATGTGCGTAAATTACAAACAGGGCAATTTGATTTTATAGAGCGTAATAATTTATACATTACTTTTTCGCGTTGGAAGTCAAATGCACCCATTATGACCTTAGATCAATTTGATATTGCCATGGCAAAAGCCAAGTCTTTAGGACTAAGCGAGTTGGTTCCAGCCTTGGTATTGGCCAAAAAGGAACGCGAATCTTATTATGAGCCAGGTATAGGTCGTCCTTATTGGCCGTACGAAGCGGTTCCCAAATTGAATGATTTGATGGCCGATGTCATCACAACGCTTAAGTCGGATAAGCAGTTGAACCAATTGTGGCGTCAGAAATCTCGCGATTGGAAAAATAAAACCATTTCAACTCAGCATTATTTTTTAATTGAAGCCTTAGATAAAATACTGTTCGATGCATCCTATGAATCGGCGGAAGATGATTTGGATAAAGTTGATCCAGCAGTCTTAAAGCAATTTAGAGAAAGATTAAGAATTTTAGGTGCAAAAGTTTAGCGTTTTGTGGGCAGGCTGAATTAAAAAAGGCAGATAAATTATCTGCCTTTTTTGTTTTGAAAGGATTATTTGGGGTGATGGTAGTAGGTTGCGTTTAGATACTCGGCAACATGATGAATTTCGTCCTCAAACCAGCCGCTGTTTAGGTTGTCGTTACAAAACGAAACCGCCTTAACTAGCTTTGGAAAGGTGTTGGTTTTAGCAGGATTATAAGGTTTAGAGGCATGACATTTTAAGCAGTTGGCATCGTCATGCAGGGCTTTTCCAGGCATTTCGTCATTAGCAAATGCCGAAGACATTAATATTGTTGACAGCCCCATTATAATAAGTGGTTGGTGTTTCATCAGCATACTCCTTAAAATACAAATTTTTCTAAAGTTCATGATTAATATTAAAACCGTTTTTTGGTTTTTGTGAATATTATTCTACCTATTTACTAGGTTATTGCATTATTTTTTTAACACGGCTCAGATGCTTGAATTTAAGCGGGCTACAAGGGTGAATAAGATGGTTGAACAAACATTTATTAAGGGTAAGGACGCTTGTCTTGAGGCATCGATTCAAAAGATGCAAAGTGGTTTAGCGACCGCAGGATTTCAAATTCAAGAAGCCTCTTGGTTGAATCCCGTGCCCAATGTGTATTCGGTTCATATTAAAGATGCCATTTGCCCCGCCCTGTTTACCAATGGTAAAGGCGCCAGCCGTAAAGCAACCTTAGCCAGTGCGTTAGGTGAATTTTTCGAGCGTGTTGAAACCAACTACTTTTTCTCGGATTTTTGGCTGGGCCAAGAAACGGCTCAGGGTTGGTTGTATTACCCAGATGAAAAATCTTTAAATGTGGATGACTTTCGCCAAGCCTTAACCCCAGAACTTTGGGATATATATGACCCAGAGCAAGAATGGGCGGGTGAAGATTTACTCAGCTTAAATGATGACAGTCAAAAGGTGCGTTGTTTGCCCTTAAAAGATGAGGCCAGCGGGGAGTTGGTTTATTTTCCGATGAGTGTGTTCAGTAACTTGTACGCCAGTAATGGGTTGTGCGCGGGAAATACTGAGTTAGAGGCCAAGGTGCAGGGTTTGTCTGAGGTTTTTGAGCGCTGGGTTAAAGCCAAAATATTGCGTGAAAATCTCTGTTTGCCTGAAGTACCAGAAGCCATCATCCAAACTTTGCCAACCGTTGTCGAAGCCAGAGCCAAATTGCAAGCGCAAGGCATTGCCGTTTCGATTAGAGATGCCTCTTTAGGCGGTTTTTATCCGGTGATGAATGTCACCTTGTTTGACCAAAATACCGGCACTTGTTTTGCCTCTTTTGGCGCGCATCCAATTTTTGAGGTGGCTTTGGAGAGAACCTTAACGGAGTCATTACAGGGGCGTAGTTTAGAGTTATTGGATGGCTTTCAATTACCGATTTTTGACCAAGACTTGGTTGGAGATGATGAAAATATTGAAAATCACTTTATTGACTCCAGTGGCTTGATGCACGCGCATTTTATTTCTCATCAATATGATTATGCGTTTGTTCCATGGAATTTTGAGGGCACGACCCAAGAGCAATGGCAGTATTTGGTGACCAAGGTGCAAAACCTAGGTTTTGGCGTTTATTCAGGTTTTTACGATTATTATGGCGTGCCTGCGGCAAGGGTGATAGTGCCAGGAATGTCCGAAATTTATCCCATGGATGAGTTGTTGAGTCGTAATCAAAATCTGGGTAGAACTTTGCGTGAGTTGTTGAATGAATTGGCAGACTCTGACCAAGCCGCCCAAGATTTTGAGTTTGCTTATGAAGAAATTGATCACTTAGGATTTAGCGACCATCAAAATGTTGCAAACTTAATTGGGTTATTACCGGATGACAACAGCCCTTGGAAACAGTTTAAAGTGATTGACCTTAAATTGGCGCTAGCCTTAAGTTTTGCAGATCGTTATTTGGTGAGCGAATTATTAGAAACGGCTAGTTATTATGTGCATGATGCAAATTTAGGCAAACGCTACCAGGTGTTAGGGTTTATTTTGGCGGCGCAAGACTCTGATTGGGATTCAGAAATTAACCTAGAGGTGCATAAAACGCTCTTTGGAGAGACATTGGTTAAGCAAGTGATGGCCAATATTGAAGGCGAAGAAGTGTTGTGGGGAATGACTTTTGGACAGGCGATGTTTGCTGAAAGTCAGAAGCATCAAGGCCTTTTAAAAGTCTATGAAAGAGTGAATCAAGCCAAGCAAAGTGCTGTAACGGCCATTTGATATAAGCTGATTTTATTGTTGGATTTTGTTAGAATGCTCAAAAAAATTTTCGTCTGTCAGTTAGACAGAAATTGTCTTAGGGAACCACTTCATGAAATTAGATTTTTTAGATTTTGAACAACCCATCGCGGAATTAGAGGCCAAAATTGAAGAATTGCGCCACTTAGATGGGCAAGATATGAACTTAATTCAAGAGGTGGCTGCGCTCGAATCGAAAAGCAAGAACCTGACAGAAGCCATCTTTAAGAAACTCAGTGATGTGCAAATTGCTCAGGTAGCCAGACATCCTCAGCGTCCCTATTTAAAAGAATATCTAAAAAATATTTTCACCGACTTTAAAGAATTACACGGTGATCGTGCTTTTGCAGATGATCCTGCTATTATGGGCGGTTTGGCTCGTATTAATGGTGAAGCCGTTATGGTGATTGGTCAACAAAAAGGCCGAGATACCAAAGAAAAAATTAAACGCAATTTCGGGATGCCGCGCCCAGAAGGCTATCGTAAAGCCTTGCGCCTAATGAAAATGGCCGAAAGATTTCAACTGCCCATTTTAACTTTTATTGACACGCCAGGTGCTTATCCAGGGATTAATGCTGAAGAGCGTGGTCAAAGCGAAGCTATTGCGCGTAATTTGATTGAAATGTCAGAATTGAAAGTGCCAGTCATTTGCACGGTGATAGGTGAAGGTGGATCGGGTGGCGCTTTGGCGATTGGCGTTGGTGATGTCACTATGATGATGCAATACAGCACCTATTCAGTCATTTCGCCAGAAGGCTGCGCTTCCATTCTTTGGAAAGATGCGGCGAATGCACCCGATGCGGCGGCTGCCTTAGGGATTACTGCCTCGCGCTTAAAAGAACTTGGGCTGGTAGATGTGATAGTTCCTGAGCCTTTGGGCGGTGCACATCGTGATCATGCGGCTTCAGCTTCTGCGTTAAAAGACGCCTTGCTGACACAACTCACTTTACTCAGAGATAAGCCAATTGATCAATTATTGCCAGCCCGTTATCAGCGTTACATGGGTTATGGAAACTTTGAAATCGTTTAAGCTTTTTGATTGTGGCCAATAATGCTTCGCCACAACAAGTGGTCAGTGCGTTACAAGATTTTGTGGCGCAAAACACCTCTCCTCTCTGGGTTGCTTTTAGTGGCGGCCTAGATTCTACGGTTTTATTACACGCCTTAACGCAACTGCGTTTATCCAATCCCAAACTGAATTTAACAGCTGTCTATGTGCATCATGGTTTGCAAGCAGCAGCCGATGACTGGCAAAGTCATTGCAAACAAATCTGTGATAACTGGCTGGTCACTTTTTTTGCAATTCCAGTTGAAGTGAAAGCGGTTGCTCGTCAAGGTATTGAAGCCGTGGCTCGCCAAAAGCGTTATGAAGCCTTTGCGCATTTAATTCGAGATCAAGGGGTTTTATTAACGGCACATCATCAGCGAGATCAGGCAGAAACCGTTTTAATGGCTTTGGCAAGAGGGTCAGGTGTACAAGGCCTGAGTGGGATGACCCCAGAAACGGACAAAACTTTTCAATCGACTCAGTTGCACCAAGCAAGACCCTTATTAAATGTGCCGTATGAAGCTTTGCTGGCTTATGCCACTGAGCATCAATTGTTTTGGGTAGAAGATCCGTCTAATCAAAATATCGACTTTAAACGCAACTTCGTGCGGCATGAAATCTTGCCTAAATTTAACCAGGCCTGGTCATTTTCAGAGCAAAATATTGCGCTTTCAGCCTCTTTATTGCATGAATCGGCCAGTTTGTTAGAGCAGTTAGCTTTGATTGATGTGGGGGATAAAAATTGCTCTGTCTATGGATTGGATTTGCAAGTTTTGGACGGTTTGGATTGGGCGCGTCAAAAAAATGTTTTGCAGTATTGGTTTCAAACGCATTTAAAATTGGGTATTAACCAATCTATTTTTGAGTGGCTAAGACATACTTTGGCGTCTTATCGGTCATCGTCTTCGCCCAGTTTTGCTTTGGCAAATGGCTATGTTTTACGGATTCATGGATTTTCGTTATATTGCCTTTGTCAGGCAGAGTTAGGTCGTCCTTATCATTATGATTTTGAGAATTTTTCAAAGCTGTCTTTGAGGTATCCTTTTAAAACTTTGATTTCTCCTAAATGGTTTTTAAGTCATCAAGTAGATTTTGCTTGGTTGCGAGAAGGGCTTTCGATTAGAAGTATTCATCCGAGTGATTTGCAAGCAATGCCCGGGCTCAAAACTTGGTTTAAAAACCATAAAATTGCCCCTTGGCTGCGTGAAATTTGGCCGGTGTTGGCGTATGAAAATCAATTGGTCGCAATTCTTGGGTTCAAGACCTTGAGTCAATATCAAAACCCGCCTGTCTAAACCCCTGAGATAGTTTGCTGTAAATCCTGCTTTACGCTATAATTCACACCCATTCTGATTATTCAATTCAATAGTGATTTCATGACAAAATTTATCTTTGTAACGGGTGGCGTAGTTTCTTCTCTTGGGAAAGGCATTGCAGCAGCCTCATTAGGTGCGCTTTTAGAAGCGCGTGGCTTAAAAGTCAGCATGCTCAAAATGGATCCTTACATCAATGTCGATCCTGGCACCATGAGCCCGTTTCAACACGGTGAAGTTTTTGTGACCGATGATGGCGCAGAAACCGATTTGGATTTGGGTCACTATGAACGATTTGTGCAGCGTCATTTTACGCAACGCAACAGTTTTTCAACCGGTCAGGTGTATGATCGCGTGATTCGTAATGAAAGACGCGGTGATTATTTAGGCGGCACTGTTCAAGTGATTCCTCACATTACCGATGAGATTATTCGCCGCATCAAACTCGGTGCCGCAGGTGCTGATGTTGCCTTGGTGGAAGTGGGTGGCACGGTTGGGGATATTGAATCTTTGCCGTTTTTAGAGGCGATTCGTCAGCTTTCGATTGAAGTCGGGCGTGACCGTGCGATCTTTATGCATTTAACCCTATTGCCTTATATTGCTGTCGCCGGTGAAGTCAAAACCAAACCGACGCAACATTCAGTTAAAGAACTACGCTCCATCGGGATTCAACCTGATATTTTAATTTGTCGCTCTGAGCGCCCCTTAGCTGAAAGCGAAAGACGCAAAATTGCCTTGTTTACCAATGTGCAAGAAGCGGCGGTTATCAATTCTTTAGATGCTAAAACCATTTACCAAATCCCCAGAATGTTACATGAGCAAGGTTTGGATGATTTGGTTGTTAATCGTTTCAGAATGGAATTGCCTGCGGCAGACTTATCAGACTGGGATGCGGTGGTCGATGCGCAACTTAACCCAGAAAAAGAAGTTAAGATTGCCATGGTTGGTAAATATGTTGATTTAACCGAAGCCTATAAGTCTTTGATTGAAGCCTTGATTCATGCGGGCATTCATACCAAAACCAAAGTTAATATTGATTACATCGACTCTGAAAACATTGAAACTGACGGCACAGGCATGATTGAAAGCGCAGACGCGATTTTAGTCCCCGGTGGGTTTGGTGAAAGAGGCGTGGAAGGAAAGATTGCTGCGATTCAGTATGCCCGTGAAAATAAGATTCCTTATTTAGGCATTTGTTTAGGGATGCAAATGGCCGTGGTTGAATATGCTCGTCATGTTGCAGGTATGGCAGATGCGCACTCCACAGAACTCAATCCAAAGACCACTCATCCGGTTGTCGCACTGATTACCGAGTGGACCGATGAAGAAGGCCAAGTCATTCAACGCGATGAGCATGCTGACTTAGGCGGAACCATGCGTTTAGGTGGCCAAGCTTGTAGTCTAACGCCTGGCTCCAAAATGCACGCGATTTATGGCGCAGATAGCATCCGTGAAAGACACAGACACCGTTATGAAGTAAACGATGGTTATATTCCAAGATTGGAGGAAGCGGGTTTGATTTTTGCCGGAAAATCAGAAGATGGTAGCTTGGTAGAAACCATTGAAATTGCCGACCACCCATGGTTTGTGGCTTGTCAATTTCACCCAGAATTTACCTCAACACCCCGCAACGGTCATCCATTGTTTAAAGCGTTTGTTGAAGCCGCTAACCAATTTAAAAAATAAGAGAACCCCTTATGAAATTATGTCATTTTGAAGCCGGCATTGATCAGCCACTTTTTTTAATTGCCGGCCCTTGCGTCATTGAATCGGAAGCCTTGGCGTTAGAAACGGCTTTTAAATTGAAAGAAATGACCGATGAGTTAGGGATTCCATTTATCTATAAGTCTTCTTATGACAAAGCTAATCGCTCTTCAACCAAAAGCTTTCGTGGTTTAGGGGTTGAAGAAGGTTTGCGTATTTTGCAAAAAGTGAAAGATGAAATTGGGGTGCCTGTATTGACTGACGTCCATGAAGATACGCCTTTGGATGAAGTCGCTTCGGTGGTGGATGTCATGCAAACGCCTGCTTTTTTAGTGCGCCAAACCAACTTTATTCAAAATGTTTGTCGTCAAGGTATTCCGGTGAATATCAAAAAAGGTCAGTTTCAAGCGCCTTGGGATATGGACCAGGTGGTTGCTAAGGCTCGTGAAGTGGGTAATGAACACATTATGGTTTGTGACCGTGGCACTTCTTTTGGTTATAACACCTTGATTTCAGATATGCGTGGTTTGGCGTCAATGCGCCAAACCGGTTGCCCTGTGGTGTTTGATGCCACGCATTCAGTACAACAACCGGGCGGCAATGGAACGACTTCGGGTGGGCAGCGTGAAATGGTGCCTGTATTGGCGCGTGCCGCGATTGCGGCAGGGATTTCTGGGATTTTTATGGAAACCCATCCAGACCCTAAAAATGCCTTGAGCGATGGTCCAAATATGTGGCCTTTAGGCAATTTAAAACCCTTATTACAAACCATGCAGCGTTTAGATGCGTTGGTGAAGTCAGAAGGCTTTATTGAAAGTGAATTCTTAGGTTAGAAACCTCAAAGTTGAGAGCGGCAGGTGACTTGTCATTGGCCTGTCATGTCTAACCCTTACAATGATTAAATTTTAAAAGTTCAGTATTAATTTTGATAGGAAAAAACAATGTCAATTATCAAGGATATTAAAGCTCGTCAAGTCATCGATTCTCGTGGAAACCCTACGGTTGAAGCCGATGTTATTTTAGAAGACGGTTCAATCGGTCGTGGAATTTCTCCGTCTGGTGCCTCAACCGGTTCTCGTGAAGCGATTGAATTGCGTGATGGTGATAAGTCTAAGTTTGGTGGTAAAGGTGTTTTAACAGCCGTTAACAACATCAACACTGAAATCAGAGCCTTATTGATTGGTAAAGATGCTTTGGATCAAGCTGCTATTGATAACGCCATGATTGCTTTGGATGGCACTCATAACAAAGCGCGTTTAGGTGCAAATGCTATTTTGGCGGTTTCAATTGCGGTTGCTCAAGCAGCAGCCAAGTCAAAAAATGTGCCTTTGTATGCCTACTTAAAAACAGATGATTACAAAATGCCTGTGCCCATGATGAACATCATCAATGGTGGTGAACACGCGGATAACTCAGTGGATTTCCAAGAATTCATGATTGTTCCTGTCGGCGCACCTACCATGGCTGAAGCGATTCGTTACGGTGCTGAAGTATTCCATACTTTGAAAAAAGTGTTACATGATAAAGGCTATAACACCGCAGTCGGCGATGAGGGTGGTTTTGCACCGGATCTTAAGTCTAATGAAGAAGCGATTACCGTTATTTTAGAAGCCATTGAAAAAGCGGGTTACATCGCTGGTAAAGACATTATGATCGCGATGGATGCGGCATCTTCTGAGCTATATAAAGATGGTGTTTACACTTTAGGTTCTGAAAACAAAGTCTTGTCTTCTAAAGAAATGGTCGATTTATTGTCTAGCTGGGTTGATAAATACCCAATTATCTCTATCGAAGACGGTTTAGATGAGTCTGACTGGGATGGTTTCAAATACCAAACTGAAAAAGATGGTCACCGTTTACAAATCGTGGGTGATGACTTATTCGTGACCAATCCTAAAATTCTAGCGGAAGGGATTGAAAAAGGGATTGGTAACTCTATCCTCATCAAAATCAACCAAATTGGTACTTTGACTGAAACTTTTGAAGCCATTGCTATGGCGAAAAAAGCCGGTTATACCGCAGTGGTTTCGCACCGCTCGGGTGAAACAGAAGATGTTGTAATTGCGGACATTGCGGTTGCGACAGGTTGTGGTCAAATCAAAACAGGTTCTTTGTCGCGTACTGACCGTATTGCGAAATACAACCAATTGATTCGTATTGAGGAAGCTTTGGGTGCAGAAGCCGTTTACCCTGGTTTAGCCACTTTCTACAATCTCAAAAAATAAGCGTTTTTCTCTAACCCAGGAGGTTTTGCATTGAAAATCATTTTCATCGCTCTTGGGTTCGTGATTTTCCTATTGAGTGTTCGCCTTTTATCCTCTGATGGGGGAATAGGCGAATACCTCTCTCTGAGTTCTCGACTTGACGGCATTTCAGAAGAAGTGGCTGCTCAGCGAGCAAAAAATCAATTATTGCGACAAGAAGTTGAAGATCTGCAGTCAGGGTCTGAAGCCATAGAAACCATTGCGCGGCGCAAGCTGGGAATGATTGGTGAAAATGAAGTATTTGTTCGGGTGATTGAAGTTCCAGAAATACCTCAAGCGATGAGTCTGCCCATCATTGATGTGCCTGTACCCATTTTGGATGAATCTGAGCCGGAAGGCGCGGGTCCCGCTGAATAAGCTTGAAGATTTACTGGGCCTTTAAAAAAACATAAACCGCACCCGTGCTGCCATCTTTGGGCAAAGCGCTACAAAAAGCCAAGACTTTTGGATATTGTTGCAAACGCTGGTTGACTAAGTTTTTTAAGATGGGGTGTCCTGCCTCTGAGTTGTAACCCTTGCCATGAATAATCAACAAAAAACGGCATTTTTTTGACCAGGCCTGGTGAATAAAAGCCTTTAATTGCTGGTCAGCAATGTCCACAATCAAGCCATGTAAATCTAAAACAGCTTCTACTTGAAACTCGCCTTTTTTCAGTCGGCTCAATTCTTGCAGTCTTAAACCTTTGCGATGAAACATCAGATATTCATCCGTGCCAACACTTTGGGTATTGTCTGCCGCATGCACATTAAAATCGAATTGCAAGTGACTTTCAGGTTGCATTTGAAGGTGCTTAAGTTTTTTGGCTTTAGGTTGGCTAGGCGTTGCATGCACCTTGTTATCCGTAGCTAAGCGGGTGACACCTTGCATGGCATTTTGAAATAAGGCTAAATCCTCCTCTTCAGAGTATCCTTGTGTGGGGGTATTTTGATGTTTGTCACCCTTTTTAAAACCAGTCATTTATAATTGCTCGATTACCTTTTGGCGAGTATTTTACTGTATGAAGCTTCTTTTATCGAACGATGATGGTTATTTTGCACCGGGCATTCTGTGTTTGGCAGAAACCTTGCGTCAACATCCCTTGTGTAAATCCCTAACCGTTATTGCGCCCGATCGTAATCGCAGTGCGGCCAGCAACTCTTTAACTTTATTAGATCCGTTACGCATGACTCAGCATTCTGAGGGGGTTTATAGCGTTTCTGGAACGCCAACTGATTGTGTTCATTTAGGGGTGAATGGCGCTTTAGACGATGATCCCGATATGGTCATCTCTGGTATCAATGCTGGTGCGAATATGGGGGATGATGTTCTTTACTCTGGAACAGTGGCTGCCGCAACGGAAGGTCGGTTTTTGGGTAAGCCTTCGATAGCGATTTCTTTGTGTGGTTATGAGCATTTTGCCACGGCAGCGAAAGTATTAGCCCAGGTATTGAGTGAGTTTTCACATTTACCCATAGAGTCTAATACCATTTTAAATATCAATGTGCCAAATTTGCCCTACGAAGAACTCAAAGGCTTAAAAATTACCCGCTTAGGTCGCCGCCATGCATCGGAGAAGGTGGTGAGAGGTAACGACCCCAGAGGGTTGCCATTGTTTTGGATTGGGCCACCTGGCAGTGCTGCGGATGCGTCTGATGGTACTGATTTTGATGCGATTGACAAGGGATATGTGTCCATTACGCCCTTACAAATTGATTTAACCCACTACCGTATGCACACGCTACTGCAAAGCTGGGCGGCAGATTTTTCTTTAACCCCAGCCTAAGTCGCTAAGTGAAAGACTCTATGTTAGATGCGTTAAATGAACCGCTAATTTTTCCCAACGAGGCTTTTGCCAGCATGCAGGGCATGGGCATGACCTCGCAGCGAACTCGCAATCGAATGGTGCAGCGTTTGCAGGCGGAATACCATATTGAAGATTTGGCGGTTTTGAATGCCATGCGCGTGACTCCGCGCCATGTTTTTTTGGATGAGGCAATGGCTTCAAGAGCTTACGAAGACACTGCTTTGCCCATTGGGTATGCACAAACCATTTCGCAGCCTTGGGTGGTTGCAAAAATGACGCAGTGGTTATTAAAGACCGGTGAGGTCACTAAGGTGTTAGAAATTGGCACTGGCTCAGGTTATCAAACGGCAATACTCAGTCTTTTGGTTAAACAGGTTTATTCTGTTGAGCGTATTGAACCTTTATTGTTGCGTGCGCAGGCTGTTTTAAAACGCTTAGAGCTCAATAATATTCAGTTTGAGTTAAATGATGGTCATTGGGGTTGGCGCCAAAAAGCGCCTTTTAATGGGATTATTTCAGCGGCTTCTCCAGCTAAAGTGCCAGAAGAATTATTTGAACAACTGGTTGAGGGTGGGCGTTTGGTGATGCCGGTGGGGGAAGCGCAGCAATTGTTGTTTGGCTATGTGAAAACCTCAACAGGGGTTATTGAAGAGTGTTTAGGAGAGGTATTATTTGTGCCTATGAAACAAGGAATTGAACGATGAAAATATTTTCAGCGCTTTACGATAAAGCGATGAGTTGGTCTAAGCACCCCAAAGCCCCTTGGTACTTGGGCGGTATGAGTTTTGCAGAGTCTTCATTTTTTCCGATCCCACCCGATGTGATGCTTATGCCGATGAGTTTGGCGCAACCGGATAAGGCCTATCGTTTTGCACTGATTACGACGCTTTCTTCGTTATTGGGCGGTGTTTTTGGGTACTTAATTGGTTATTGGATGTTAGATGCCATTTGGCCGCTGCTAGAATCGGTTAATTATGTTGAAAAATATCATCATATAGAAACCTTTTTTGCAGACTATGGTGTTTGGGTGGTATTTATTGCTGGGTTTAGTCCCATTCCCTACAAATTGTTTACCATCGCTGCCGGCGCAACGCACATGGCTATTGTGCCATTTTTAATAGCGTCTTTAATCGGACGGGGCGCGCGATTTTATCTTGTGGCCGGTTTGATGCGCTGGGGCGGCGAAAAATATCAAACCCAAATTCGCAACTCGGTTGATGCGATAGGTTATGGTTTGGTGGTGTTAATTGTTTTATACATCGTTTTAAGATACTTGGGATGGGTGTAAGTTTTGAATTTTTTCAAGGGTTTAGATAGTCGGCAAAATATCATTAAAAATGTCATGAGCGTTTTAATATGGCTGTTCACAACCTTATTCATAACCAGTTGTGCGGTCAATCCTAATGGTTCAGCCAGGCATAGTGCTTGGTATGAAACCGCTGATGACACTGAAATTAAGCCAACGGTTGAAAAACCTAAGGTAAATAAATGTCCTTACAATTATAGAATTGTCCCGGGCGACACGCTCAGTGAGATTGCTTTGAAATGCCAAATTGATATGGTGCAACTGGCTAAATTGAACCATCTTGAGCCGCCTTATCGATTGACGGCTGGACAAACTTTATTTGTTCCACAAGTGGGTGATGCGCCAAGTTTGTTAGGTGATGAAGAGGGGCGTAATGGGGTAGAGGCGCTGCAAAATAATGCACCCGTTAATTGGGTTTGGCCAATGGCAGATGCGGTTCCCTATACTTATACCTTAGATTCATCAGGCAGAACAGGATTGTCTTTTTTTCCGGATATCGGTTTGCCCGTGTTTGCGGTAGACGATGGTCGAGTGGCTTATGCAGGGGATGATTTACCGCATTATGGCAATTTGGTGGTGTTAAAGCATGATAATGGTTATGTAACGGTTTATGCCTATAATCATGTTTTGGAAGTTAAAAAAGGTCAGCAAGTCAAAGCAGGGGATATGATTGCGAGAGCTGGACAGAGCGGGGATGCCCAAAAACCTGAGCTTTATTTTGAAGTTAGATATTTAGGTCGCAAAGTTAACGCCAAGGGGTTGTTTAAAGCCCATTAGCGCAATTCAATTCCCATAAAAGCATTTAATTTTCGAGGGCTTTGCCAAAAATGAGCGCCAAAACCACGGGTCTGTCTTCTGTGGTTAATACATTATAAGTGCGGCAAGCCGCTGCATTGTCCATAACCTCTAATCCAATGCCTTTTTGTGCACAATAGGCAAACAGTTTAGGTGCTGGAAAAATTTGGTTTTCTCCTGTACCCAAAATAATCACTTCAGGCTGTAAAGCCAAAATGTCATCCAATAAGGTTTCATTAAGGTCTTCAATCGCCCTGCATGGCCAATCTTGAATGAGGGTTTTTTGGTTAAAAAAGCAGCTTTTTTGTATCTGAAGTTCATTGATTTTAACCAGGCCTGGTTGATATTGGCGAACGGTCAACACATTAGAATCGCGGTGTTCAGTAAATTTCATGAATATTACGCCTCAATATAGCCAAAAAATAGTGTTCCTAAAGAGCATTTAACGCCGATTATAGCGTAATTTCAATTGACGAAAAAAAACAATTCTGTATCATTATTAGATTAAATTTTTGACACCTACCCCTAAGAAAAATTGGGCTTTTAAAAAGGTTTACGCTCGTGACTGCCGACTTTCAAAGAATCAAACGACTTCCTCCCTATGTGTTCAATATAGTTGGAGAACTTAAGGCCGAAGCGCGCCGCCGAGGTGAAGATATCATTGACTTTGGTATGGGAAATCCAGACCAAGATACGCCAAAGCATATCGTTGATAAGCTTATTGAAGTGGTTCAGCGTGAAGGTACCCACCGCTATTCTGTGTCACAAGGCATTCCGCGTTTGCGTAGAGCCATTTGTAACTGGTATAAAAACAAATTTGATGTTGATCTAGACATGGATTCAGAGGTGGTGGTCACCATCGGTTCAAAAGAAGGCTTGGCACATTTAGCTTTGGCGACCGTTGATAAAGGCGATACTGTCTTAGTGCCTAATCCAGCTTATCCGATTCACCCTTATGGGTTTGTGATTGCAGGTGCCGACATTCGTCATGTTCGTATGACGCCAGATGTCGATTTTTTTGAAGAGTTAGAAAAAGCGATTAAAGACTCTTGGCCAAAACCAAAAATGTTGGTTTTAAACTTTCCTGGCAATCCAACCACTCAAACAGTTGAGTTAGATTTCTTTGAAAAGGTGGTCGCCATTTGTAAAGAGCACGGTATTTGGTTGATTCACGATTTAGCTTACGCTGATATTGCATTTGATGGTTATAAAGCCCCCTCAGTCATGCAGGTTCCTGGTGCAAAAGACATAGCCGTTGAGTTTTATACCTTATCCAAAAGCTACAATATGCCAGGATGGCGAGTTGGTTTTATGGTGGGTAATCCTGAGTTGGTTTATGCGTTGAAGCGTATGAAGTCTTATTTGGATTATGGTACTTTTACCCCGATTCAAGTGGCAGCCATCACGGCTTTAGAAGGGCCACAAGAATGCGTACAAGAAATTTCTGATATGTACAAAGCCCGTCGCGATGTGCTTTGCCAAGGGCTTAATGCAATTGGTTGGCCAGTGGTACCGCCTAAGGCCACCATGTTTGTTTGGGCGCCGATTCCAGAAGAATATAAAGCCATGGGATCCATTGAATTTTCTAAAAAGTTATTAACGGAAGCAAAGGTTGCTGTTTCTCCAGGAATCGGTTTTGGCGATTATGGCGATGACCATGTGCGTTTTGGTTTGATTGAAAATGAACACCGTACGCGTCAGGCGATTCGCGGGATTCGTGATATGTTCCGTAAAGATGGGCTGATTGAAGTCAATCTATAATTAGATTCAAAAAATTACTAGTAGTGTAGGAGAGCAAGTGAAGCAGGTTAAGTTAGGTTTATTAGGGTTCGGAACTGTCGGTGGTGGAACGGTTGAGATTATAAACCAAACGCTTTCAGAAATTGAAAGACGCTTAGGCGGTTATGCAACACTTGAAATCGTGCAAATTGCGGTGCGCGATTTAACCAAGGCTCGTTCTGCAGATACCAAAAATATCCCGATTACCAACGATCCGATGGCAGTTGTGAATAACCCAGAAGTCGATATCGTTGTTGAGTTGATGGGCGGTACAGGTTTAGCCAAACAATGCTTAGAAACCGCTATTGACAATGGCAAACACATAGTGACTGCCAATAAAGCCTTGATTGCTGAGTTTGGTAATGAGTTGTTTGCTAAAGCAAAAGCCAAAAATGTCATTATTGCCTATGAAGCCGCGGTTGCAGGTGGTATCCCCATCATCAAAGCGTTGCGTGAAGGCTTAGCGGCCAACAAAATTGAATGGTTAGCGGGTATTATCAATGGTACAGGTAACTACATCCTGACCGAAATGCAAAAGCCAGGTGCCGACTTTGCTAAAGTTTTAAAAGTGGCGCAAGACTTAGGTTATGCCGAAGCTGATCCAACTTTTGATGTGGAAGGTATTGATGCTGCGCATAAACTGACCATTTTAGCTTCGATTGCTTTTGGCATAGAATTGCAATTTGATAAGGTCTATACCGAAGGCATTACTAAGATTACGGCGGCGGACATTCGTTTTGCACAAAAATTAGGTTATGAAATCAAACATTTAGGCATGGCTTCTCGCACGCCCAATGGCTATTCTTTAAGAGTGCACCCTACTTTAGTACCTAAAACTGTATTATTGTCGCATGTTAAAGGGGTGATGAATGCGGTCATGGTGCAGGGCAATCATGTCGGGCCAACGCTTTATAATGGTCCAGGTGCTGGTGCGGGTCCAACCGCCAGTGCGGTTGTGGCTGATATTATTGATATCGTACGTGCATCTAGCCAAGATTCTGCTGCGCAAATACCTGCCTTGGGCTTTGCTTTGGATCAACTTCAGTCAGCCCCCGTTGAGCCAATCGAAAATATCAAAACCGCTTTCTACTTGCGCTTTTATGCCGAAGACCATGCCGGTGTGTTAGCCAAGGTAACGGCTATTTTAGCTAAGAATGCCGTGAGTATTGAACACTTGCACCAAGAGCCAAACGAAGACAATGAAGAAGATGCGACTTTGGTTATGATTACTAATAAAGTCTTAGAGTCTAAAATGAACGAAGCCTTGGCAGAGTTAAGTCAAATGTCTGAAATTGATACGCCAATTCAGCGCATTCGTGTGGATGCGTTAGGGCAAAAATCTAAATAATTGAATCATTTATAAGCCTAAGCCAACGCTGGGTTTTAAGAGACGAAAGGCCTTATGGCCTTTTTGTTTATAGCAGTTTTATAAAACGGAAAATCATCATGAACTTTATTGAAACTCGTGGCAATGACGGCCATTTTCCTTTAGCGTTTAGCTTTTCAGAAGCCATTTTAAGCCCCATGTCTTCTTTTGGTGGACTCTATTCGCCAGAAAAGCTCCCTCATTTGGGGTTAGAGTTTTTAGAAGCGCATTTAAATTCCCACTACAAAACGCTCGCCAAAGCGATGTTACAGTTATTCGAAATTGACATTTCTGAAGCTGTTTTGGATGAGGCTTTAAGTTTATACGACGGTTTTGATGACCCTGCTAATCCTGTGCCGGTGGTTAAGGTAACAAATGACTTATTTGTCAGTGAGCTTTATCATGGCCCAACACGCGCCTTTAAAGATATGGCTTTGCAACCCTTCGGTTCGGTTTTGTCGGCAATTGCCAAAGCGCGTGGCGAAAAATATTTGATTTTAGCTGCGACCTCTGGTGATACTGGGCCTGCTGCTTTAGATACCTTTAGAAACAAAGAAAATATTCAAGTGGCCTGTATGTATCCAGATGGTGGAACTTCAGATGTTCAGCGCTTACAAATGGTCACCGAAGATGCGGCAAACTTAAAAGTGATTGGGATTCACGGCGACTTTGATGATGCGCAAAGTGCTTTAAAAACCTTGCTAACCTCTGATGAATTTAAGGCGACATTACAAAAAAATAACATCAGTTTGTCTGCGGCGAACTCGGTCAACTTTGGTCGTATTATTTTCCAAACCATTTATCATCTTCATAGTTATTTGGAGTTGGTGCGTCAGGGCGAAATTAAATTGGGCGACAAGGTCTATTTAAATGTGCCCAGTGGTAATTTTGGGAATGCTCTAGGTGGATACTATGCCTACCAAATGGGCTTGCCAGTAGAGAAAATCATCATTGCATCAAATAATAACAATGTGCTGACGCAGTTTATTAACGAAGGGCGCTATGACTTGCGCAACACGTCGGTTATTCCAACCATTTCTCCTGCCATGGATATTTTAAAGTCGTCTAATATTGAGCGTATATTGTTTGATATGTTTGGTCCTGCTCGCACCAAAGAGTTGATGTTGGCATTGGATAAGGACAAGTTTTATCAGTTAACGGCTGAAGAGTTGGCGCAAGTCCAAACGATTTTTGCTGCAGATTTCTGTAATGATGAAGAAACCAAGGTTTATATTAAACAGGCTTATGATTTAGGGTATTTGATGGATCCGCATACCGCGACTTGTTTTAAGGCGCATGACACCTGTCGTGAAAATAAAACACTAAAATCCATTATCTATTCAACTGCCGAATGGACTAAGTTTTCACCGGTAATTGCCAATGCTTTAACGGGCGAAGTGGATGGTCAGGATATTGATGCACTGAAATCCATTTCAGAAACTTTAGGTGTTGCCATTCCTGCACCGATTAAAGCCTTGTTTGATAAGCCTATTGCGCAAAAAACAGTGATTAATAAACAAGATATTGAAGCTGAAATTTTAAAGTTTTTAGCTTAATTGGCTGGTATGACACCCAAAATAGTCACCTTTTGGCTGCCGAATGCATTACCGGCAGCCAGAGTTCAATCCGCAACCGCTGAGTTAAAGAAACTTAACTTACGCCACCTACAAAACCTGCTATCCAAAGCAGACGCCTTTTCCTCTAAGTCTCGCGAATTTGCAGAACAAGCGTGTCACTTGGCGCATTATCCTCACGCCTTGCCGGTAGCGCCAATCACCGCCAGTATGGATTTAGCCAATTTTGATCCCAGTTTGTTTTGGTTAAGGGTTGACCCTGTTCAAATGGTGCCTGATAGAGATCAACTTTTGATGATGCCGCCAGATATCCTTAAGGTCACTGAAAGTGAAGCTAAGGCTTTAATCACGGCATTTAATGAGCACTTTGCAGCAGATCAAGTGCAATTGTTATATGGTGCGCCACAGCGTTGGTATTTGTCGATCAAGCAGGTGGTGGATGTGCAATCAACATCACTTGAAAAAGCTGCGGGTTGTTCTATACAAGATAAACTACCAAAAGGGAATGCGGCTACCTATTGGAAACAGTTGCTCAACGAAACCCAAATGTTGTTTTATACCCACCCCGTAAATGAAACGCGTCGAATGCAGGGCTTGCCTGAGATTAACAGCGTTTGGATTTGGGGTGAGGGGCGATTGCCTGAATTTGATCAGATCGCTCAGGATTGGTGCTTCTTAACTGAAGATATTTATCTAAAAGGTTTGGCGAATTGGTCGGGTTCAGCAGTCCAAGATTTACCTCAAAATAACCCATACGCTAACACTGAAAACGACCAGGCCTGGTTAAATTTAAGCACGAAAAAACGCTATTTCGTTTACCCGGATAAATTGAATCATCAATTATCTGATGTGACAGAATCGCAATGGTTAGAATCCTTGCAAACCCTTGAAAATGATTGGTTTTCAGTATTTGAAGCGCAGCTCAGAGCTGGTGAAATCGAATCCTTGTTAATCGATTTAGGGTTAGGTCAATATTTTCATATCACGCCTAAACATTTTAAGAAGTTTTGGCGTCGTCAAAAGCCGTTATCCCATTGGGCGTAACGGCATTTAATTTTGCTAAACCCTGTTTTACCAGGCTTTATAAGCTAAAAATTTACCGTTCATTTTAACAACAACGCGGTCACCGGCTGGATTTTCTTCTTTATCAATATCCATTGTGAAATCGATGGCGCTCATAATACCGTCACCAAACTTTTCATGAATGAGTTCTTTCATGGTTGGGCCATACACACCCACAATTTCATACAAACGATAAATTAAAGGGTCTGTCGGTACGAGCTTGTCCCAAGATTTGTGAGGGAAAGTTTGTAGTGCCGCTTCAACATCAGCGTCCAATCCTAAAAATGCACACAGCTTTGCTGCTGGCTCTGCTTCTAAGTGATTCATACCTAAACAAGCCGAGGTTGTATAGACTTCACTGAGACCTGTGGCGGCTGCGATTTCTACCCAACCGGTTTTCTTTTCTGCTTTAGCCAAAATAATTGCTTCAGTCATTGCTACTTTAGACAACATAGTTTCTTCCTTTTTTTGAACATTAAATAAATAGACGAACACTCTTATGCAAGCGATATGCCAGACTTATTAAGTGCTTGATTTGTATTGATAAAATGTATTTTTGATTGCGTCAAAAGGTTTTTTGTCGTACAAAATGTTACATTGTTAAGTTAAATGTAACTAATTGTTAACAATTGTGAATTATTTAAGTCACAGTTTGGGCTAAAAATTAGATAACTTATTGAATTTTATAGTTATTGCTGTGTTGGCATTCTGGTCGCTATGTCTGGGTAACTTTCGATTACCGAAATAAATTTAAAATTAATTAAAACGATCTAGGAGTTCCAACATGACTGAAATTTACATCCCATCTTGCATTCGTCCAATTGATACTGACGGACTTAATAAACTGGGTGAAGCAGGTAAAGCAAACCCTAACGCCATTAAAACCTTAAAGTCTAAGACAGTACTTGAAGGGCAATTTAAGAACTTTAACTATGTTCGTGATTTAGAGCCAGTGGTCGTTGATGAGCCACCTGTTCTTTTGGGTGAAGATACAGCACCCAACCCATCTGAAATGGCATTGCTCTCTTTGGGTTCTTGTTTGTCTGTTGGGGTTCAAGCTAACGCCACTCAGCGTGGTATTCCTTTAACAAAATTAGAAGTGCATTTAGAAGGTGATATTAACATCACCGCCGTTTGGGGTACGGGTGATATTGACCCTAACAAAAAATTAGGGGTGACAGATGTGCGTGCCACTTTTGTGATTGAATCTCCAGGCGCATCTAAGGAAACGCTAGAAGAATTAGTGGCTCATGCCATGAAGTGGTCGCCAGTGGCAAATACTTATTTAAATGCCGTCAATATGAGTGGAAAACTCGCTTAATAAAAACCAAATTTGACCAGGCCTGGTTAATTTCAGGCCTAAATTGGAGTAAATCTAATGATTCAGAATATTGTTAAAAAAGATTTAAAGCCGCTAACACTCTCAATTGACCATGGTACTTATACCACTGAGATTTTAGAAAAGTTAGGTAAAGCAGGCGCATTTCGTCATCATATTCCATCACAAAATAATGGTGAATTGAATTTGTTTGGCACCATTGCAGATATGGCGGTGGTTTCAGAAGAATGTATGTCAACCGGCTTTATGATGTGGGCACAAACAGTTTGTGCTTGGTATATTGAAAACTCTGAAAACGAGTGGCTTAAAACTGAAATTTTGCCGAAGATGGTTGAAGGCGAATTGTTTGGTGCGACTTCTTTGTCTAACCCAATGAAGTATTTTGCAGGTATTGAAGAGTTAAAATTGTCTGCGACAGAAACAGAAGAAGGTTACATTATCAATGGCACTTTACCTTGGGTTTCAAACCTTTTAGAAGGTTCAAGCAAGCACTTCTTTGGTTCAATTTTTACCGTCCATGGTAAAGATGGCGTAGCAGACCGTGATGCAATGGCTTTAATTCCTTGTGACCTAGATGGATTAACCATGAAACAAATGGTGCAGTTTGTGGGTATGGAAGGCACAGGCACTTACGCTTTGATTTTTGACAATGCGTTTTTACCTAAAAAGTATTTATTGTCAGATCCTGTGACACCACTGCTTAAAAAAATGAAAGCTGGATTTATATTGCTGCAAACCGGAATGGCTGCCGGCGTGATTCAGGGTTCTATTAATGAAATGAAAAAATCTAACCTAACCTTGGGTGAAACCAATGCTTACCTAGATGATTCGCCAGAAGAGCTTCAAGAAGAATTAGATGACGCTTTAGAGTTTATTCAAGGGTTATGTGAAGATCCCTATACCCCAGGCGAAGACTATATTAAGTCTGTGTTAGAAGCGCGTTTATTGGGTGCGGAAATTTGCAAACGCTCGGCGGATTCTGTGATGCAACATGCGGGTGCTAAAGGGTATATCGTTGATGCTGCGGCGCACCGTAAACAGCGAGAGGCTTACTTTGTGATTATCGTTACCCCGTCAATTAAACATTTAAGAAAAGAAATAGCTAGGCTAGAAGCCGCTTAAGGAGCCACCATGACTCAGCCATATCAGAAATACATTTGCCGAACTTGCGGTTTAATTTATGACGAAGAGTTAGGGGATATAGATTCAGGTTTAGCACCTGGAACTCGTTTTGCTGATATTCCTGATGATTGGTATTGTCCACTATGCTTGGTGAGCAAAGATGATTTTGTGTTGATTGATGAATCAGCAAAATCAGCTTCTGCTGACCAGCCAAAATCCAAAGTCAGTAATCAAGCAGATGTGTTAATAATCGGTTCAGGTTATGCAGGTTGGCAAACCGCTGAGGCTATTCGAAAAGCCAGTCCAGACTCTGTGATTACTTTATTAACGGCAGACGATGGCACGGTTTATCCTAAACCAGCACTGTCAATGGCACTCAGTCAAAACAGAACGCCAGACGATTTACCTGAAGCAACTGCCAATGAAAAAGCTAACGAATTGGGCATAGGGGTTAAAACACGCACCAAAGTCATGTCGATTAATACCCAGCGCAAAAAAGTCACCACCACGACCGGCAGTTTTAGTTATGCAAAGCTGGTGTTAGCCACAGGCGCTAAGGCTTTATCACCGAAAATTGCAGGTGATGCGGCTCACGAAATGATGACGGTGAATGATTTAAATGCCTATAAAAAGTTTTATAAACTCCTATTAGACAAGCCAAAGGTCACTTTGATTGGCGGCGGCTTGATTGCCACTGAATTAGCGGAGGATTTGCGATCTTTTGGTGTCGAAGTCGATATGATTGTGAGAGGCGCGCATTTGATGAGCCAAATCATGCCAGAGATGATTTCGAGAAACTTAGCCGAAAAATTGAAATCTCGTGGTGTGAATCTTATTTTTAATTCTGAAGTCATTGAAATGAATGCCTCAGAAAAGGGTGGCTATCAATTAAAAACCGACCAAGGCGAAGTTTTGGAGTCTGGTTTGGTGTTGGCTGCCATCGGCTTAGCACCGAATATTGAATTAGCCAAAAAAGCTAAGCTAAAAACAAACCTGGGTATTTGCATCAATGCCTATTGTCAAACCAGTGATCCTGATGTGTATGCGGTGGGTGATTGTGCAGAAACCGATGGCGTGGTGCAAGCCTATTTAGAGCCCATTCGTCGTCAGGTTAAAGTGCTGGCTAGTCATATTGCGGGCGATAATAGCAGTCAGTTTAATATTATCCCGACGCTGATAAAAACCAAAACACCGAGCTTGGCGATTATGTTAAGTCCGCCTTTAAAAGCGACTCACGGTCAATGGGAAATGAATATGCAGGCGGGCGATAACCAAAGACTGTTTTATACCCAAGGCACTGAAGTGACTGGGTTTGCCTTAAGTGGCGACTTAGTTTCAACCGCCAATGCCCTTTACAAAGAAACTTATCATTTATAACCCTTTCGCCTATAAACCCATCAACTAAAAACCTTCTCCAAAGCTGGCATTAGCCAGCTTTGTCTCATTCTTATTCTTCAAGCTCTAATTTTTTAAGACGATAACTGAATTGTCTAGGTGTCATGTTAAGCATTAAAGCGGCTCTGGTTTTATTGCCGCGCGCCATTTCTAAGGCTTGTTTTAGGGTTTCAACTTCGGCATCCGACACTTTCCAATAATCTCTTTTCTCAAAATAACCCGTTTGTCCAAATGGGTTAGGTTGTTGAAAAGGTTGCGCTGAGTTCAAGGCTGGGTTGTAGCCGCCCTCATAATTGGCAAATTGTCCTTGCCCCAAGGTTGGGGATTGTGGGGCCATGTTAGTGTTTGGAAAAGGATTTTGTTGCATGGGCCAACCTTGAGGAGTGGCTGGTGTTTTTTCAGCTTGACGGTTACTTGATGCCTTGCCACCAAGGTTGATGGCTTTTTCATCGCTGATAATCGATTGAATCAAAGGGGCTTTAATCAGCCTGTGCTGGTCTGCCATTAAAACAGCTCTTTTAATCACATTTTCAAGCTGACGAATATTGCCAGGCCAGTCGTAATGTTCTAAAAATTCCATCGCGCCGACATCAAAAATAGTGCTGAGTTGATATTCTTGGTTTGCTTGGTTGAGAAAGTGTCTGGCTAATAATCGAATATCCCCCGCGCGATCTCTTAAAGGCGGCAATTCAATGGGGAAAACATTTAGACGATAAAATAAATCGAGTCTAAATTTTCCAAGATTAACGGCTTCATTTAAATCTTTATGAGATGCCACAATGATTCTGACATCCACCGGAATCGGTTTTACACCCCCAACACGGGTCACAGATTTATCTTCTAACACCCTTAAAAGTTTGGCTTGTAGGCTCAGGTCTAAATCTGCAATCTCATCTAAAAAAAGCGTGCCTTGATTGGCTAATTCCATTTGGCCTTGTTTGGTTTTACCGGCACCGGTAAATGAACCTTTTTCGTGGCCAAAAAGTTCTGACTCCAGTAAATCTTTTGGAATGGCGGCGCAGTTAATGGCGATAAACGGACCATCTTGGCGTCTTGATGATAAATGAAGCATTCGAGAGAATTTTTCTTTACCAGTGCCCGATTCGCCTTTTAATAAAACCGTGACCGCTGCATTGGCTGCACGACTGACTTGATTGAGAGCGTTCATAAGGCTGCTGCTTTCGCCAATAATGCCATACTGACTGCCTTGGCTGGTCGTTAGGGCTTTTAATTGTTCGTTTTCTTCTTTAAGAATTTGGGTTTGGCGTTCAAGCATGTTGTGTACAGCGAGAATTTCACTGATAAAAACAGCAATTAATTTGAGTAGGCTTAAATCTTTGTCTAAAGACCGAGTGCTTTTTCTTAAACGGTTAACCGCTAAGACGCCCACAACAGTGCCGTTGCGGATAATTGGTGTTGCTAAAAAAGATACGGTTTCTTGTGGTAGGGTGGAGCGATCAACAGTTCTGCATAGGTAGTCGGTTTCTTGGTCAATGTCTGGCACAATAATTGGTGTTCCAGTGTGCATGACCTTGCCTGAAATCCCTTCTTTGATGGCAAAGCGGCTTTTGGCGATTTCATTTTGGGTGAGTCCATAAGCATAGGCGGCTTTTAAAAATCCGGTGTTAGCTTCTTGGAGTAAAACGCGCCCACGATTTAAGCCGATTTGTCGGGAAATCAAACTTAAGATGGTGTGTATGGCTTTTTCTGGCTGGTAGGCATTTTCAATTTCTTCGGCTGCTTCTTTGATCACCAAATACTCAGTTTGATTGGTAATGTCTATGCGTTCATATTTTTTCAAAAGCAACTCCCAAAAATGTTCTAAAAGCGCGAAAATAGTATTTTGTTAACTTCATTAAAATCTATTATGGTGGTGTTTACCGCTAAAGTAAAATGTAATTGTTAACCTTTGTAAGGATTTGTAAAATGGGTATTGCATGTTCGTTATATGATCAATTGGAAATCATGTCTTCAAACCGTCAAGCTGTTCGTTTGGTGTTTGAGGATAAAACTAAATTATTCGAAGGACAAATTAAGACCTTAACCGCTAAATCGGGTAAAGAGTTTGCTGTCAGCGCGACAGATGAATGGGTAGATTTAGATGGGTTACTGGCCATAGAAATGATAAAACCAACCGATTAAGGTTGGTTTTATGGATTTTGTCGAATTATTCAACATGCCAAGAGTAGCGTTTGATGAGTTTGACGGCTACAAAGTCTAATAAGTAACCTATCGCACCGATGACCACTACGATGGCTGCCAGTTTGTCGTAATCTAAAGTGTCGCGAGCATCGTTAATGGCATAGCCTAATCCAGAGGTTACCCCAAGATATTCAGCGGGCACTAACACAACCCAAGCAACGCCTATGGCTAAACGAATCCCTGCAAACACATCTTGAGCGATGGCTGGCAGAATGACGCGTCTAAGCATTTGGTAACCATCAGCACCTAGGTTGCGAGCAACTTGGAACCAGTTGGGATCGATGCGTTGCACACCGTGAGCAGTCCCGAAAATGATCGGCCAAACGGTTGCCATAACCAATAAGAAGATAATGGCATTGTCCCAGCTTTCAAAAGCCAAAACAGAGATGGGCATCCAGGCTAATGGACTGATCATGCGTAAAAACTGAAAAGGCATGTTAGCAACTTGGCGAACCGGTAAAAAGTAACCGACCAAAATACCCATGGGAACCCCAATCACAATCCCCCAGAATAAACCATAGATAATACGGTATAAACTTGAGTAAATGGTTTCCCATAGCGTGCCATTGAGAATCAGTTCCCATAAGGCAACAAAAGTTGGGCCGGGTGCAAAAGCGGCAAATGCTTCGGTATTTGGATTAGAGGCAATTAATAACCCCCCAATCCACCAAAGGAATAGCAAAATGCCCATACCCATGGTTGCATATACAAAGCCTTGCACGCCTGTGGGTAAACTTTTAAAGCGTTTTGACAAGTCGCTCAAAGTCAATTTAGGGGTTACCGCGATTGAACTCATAATACAAATACCTCTTCACGATTCAGTGGGTCATTTGGATTGACACCAGGTACTTTTTTCCAAGCATCGAACTTGTCCATCGCATTTTTAACATATTCATAATTCACTAAGTCTTTCACAACAAAGTCAGTATCCAAATCTTTTAAGAAAGTGATGTCGCCTGTCACTAGGGTTTCTTTGAGTTGATCAACAATGAACTTGGTGGCTGATGGATAAGGGTAAGGGTTAAAGTCAATACGACCAACGCCCCAGTCGGCATGTTCAATGGCGGCTGGTTTTGTATAATGCTCAACCGAGTAATCAGTCATGGCTTTTAAAACAACATTGGCTTTCATAGGTAAGTATTTTTTGCCTTCACGAGAAAGCATATGGGCTACTTCTTCTTTGTGCTCTTGTGCATAAAGTGCGCCACGAACCACAGCATTCATAACCTTTTGTGACCATTCTTTCTTTTTATCAACATCATCATCATGCATACAAATAACGCAGCAAGGATGGTTTTTCCAAATGTCGCCGGTAAAACGCAACATTTTTCCGCCGGCTAATAATTCGCCCGCCGCGTTAAAGGGTTCGGCTACGATAAAAGCATCAATTTTTTTAGCAGCCAAAGCCGGTGGCATATCTGGCGGAGGCATAATTTGTAGGTTGACTTGATTAGGTTTGAGTGGATCTTTTTGGTCTTGAATCACAGGTTCTAGACCGGCATTTTTTAAGGCCATTTGTAGCACAATATTGTGCATAGAATACCAGTAAGGCACGGCGATTTGTTTACCACCCAATTGCGAAAATTCTTCAATGCCCGTATGTTTTCCAACCACTAGCCCTGAGCCATTGGTGTGTGCCCAACCTGTGATTTTGATAGGGAATTTATTGTTATACCGCATCCAGACAGGAATGGGCTTTAAGAAATGGACTAGGTTAAATTTCTTCGCTGCAAAGCCTTCAATTAAAGGTGACCAACCGCGGATAAGAGTTGGTTTTTCAGTTTTTAAACCCTCGTCTTCAAAAAAGCCCATGGCATGAGCAACCAAAAGGGCGCTGGCATCAGTAATGGGTAGATAGCCGATACGAACCACTTCATCTTCTGGCATTTCCATATTGGCAAAAGCTTGCGAAGGCAAGCTCATGGCTGCGGCCAAGCCCCCAGCGGTGGCTAGGCTATCTAATATAAATTCACGACGCCCTTTTTTAGGGTTGTAGACATAATCTAATCTTGAGGACTCATTTTCAACATTGCAATATTGGCACATGGTTCTTACTCCTGGTTTTTTAAAATTTAATAGCTAATTCGGTCAATTTGTTAAATGGGGTTAAGCGGTTTCTTGCAGAGCTTTCTGTTTGGCCTGGTCAATTTTTTCGAATTCGGCAAACAGTTGTTCTTTAAGAATATTAAAAGCATCAGAGCTGCGATCTCTTGGATAAGAAAAATCCACGCTGAGTTCGCCAACAATTTCGCCTGGGTTTTGGCTCATGATGATTACTTTATCAGCCATGGCGACGGCTTCTTCAATGTCGTGTGTTACCATCACCATAGTGATGCCTTGGTCGTGACAAATTTGCGACACTTCATTTTGTAAAGAAGTTCGGGTAAACGCATCTAGCGCAGAAAAAGGTTCGTCCAAAAGTAGGATTTCTGGTTCTGTGGCCAAAGAGCGCGCCAAAGCTACCCTTTGCTGTTGTCCGCCAGACAATTGCTGAACATTTTTGTCTTTGTGTTCAGCCAAGCCGACCATGTCGAGTAAGTCTTCAACCTTGTCCTTTTTGTCTTTGTAGGTTCCTGAAAAAACCAATCCCAAAGCGGCATTTTCACGAACGGTCATCCAAGGATAAAGCGAGGGCTTTTGGAACATCATGTTCCATTTGGCGCTCGGCTTAGTCACTGTATGACCATTGATGCGAATGGCACCATCAGAAGGAATTAATAAACCAGCAATCATTTGCAAAAGGGTTGACTTACCACAACCGCTTCGACCGATTAAGGCCGTTAACTGACCCTTGGGAATGGATAGGTTGATATCCTTAAGTGTTGGTTTGGTTTGTTTTTTGAAAGTATGCGAAAGGTTGGCAATCCATACATTTGAAGCTTTACTGGGCATAGTGAGTCTCTTTTTTCATAAGTTAATTTTATGTATACATAGCGTGCTTAGTGCCATATGTTTAAAGTGTATTAAAATCAACAACATATCTATTTAAGAGTGCAAATTTCGCTAAAAATGCGTCTTTTTTGTAATTAATTGTTAACAATTGTCTTAATTTGGTAGGTATTTGTCAGGCGCATTTTCGTAATTTGGCGTATTTTGGTGCAGCAATTCCAAATTGGCATAAAAAAACCCGCATAAAGCGGGTTAATGAATTTATTGTTTACCTTTGATTTGAAATTAGAATTTAGCTTCTCCCCAGATCCATACTTTATTAGTGTCTGTATAAAGTTTGTCAGCACTATAGGCCGCATATTTGATGCCAGCGGTATAGATTTTATTGAATTTTTTAGCGACCAATAAATCATATTCCGTACCGTATTTAGTGCTGCCTTTGTCAGCGCTAAAGTCGTGGTAAATTGCAGCGAGTTTTAATCCGAAGGCTTTTCCTGAAATATCGATGTAATTATCAACCAGGCCTGTTGCAGGCGTTACTAGGAATTTATCTGCCCAACCGTTGTAAAGATGTAAAGTCGCTAAAGGTGTGTTGAAACTTTTGGTGCCATCGCCGCCCAGTTTCTCTTGACCGAGGGTGATAGAGCCAGTTTTGTAGGCCAGCCCTAATTCAGCACGAGTGTATTCACCTCCAGTAATATTTTTACTGTCCGCATAATCCCCTTGTGAAGCATATTCCAAGTGGTATTTGATTTTCATGTCTTCAGTGATGGGTGTGCCGCCAGAAAGTCTAGCACCCATGGTACTGCTGTCTGTGCCTGCGTCGTAATCAATTAAGAATGCATAACCTTCAAGTTTTGCGAAAGAAAAACCATCGTACTGTGCTTTGAAGGCATGTGTTTTCATAGGTAATTCAACGCCAACCGGATTGCTGGCGTTGGTGATATAGGCATAGTCAATTAGGGTGCTGGCTATGTCTTTTGATTTTAAAGAGAAGCCAGTGTAGGTTTGTTCTTTTTGACGCCAGCCAACATTCCCTAAAAAGCGGTTGTCGATAATAATGCGCTGCTCACCTGCTTTTAACTGGGTTTCGCTGATTTTGTATCCAATCCACGCTTGGTTTAACACAGTGATTGATGGATCTAAAACAATGGCTTTGGTGCCAGTGTTTGCATCAGGTCCTAGTGGTACTTTGTAACCGTCACGAGCGCCTAATGAAGAGGTGTCAGACATTTCCATAAATGCTGAAAAACCTTTAAAGTCACCAGTCATGTAGCCGATACGCGTTCTTTCCGTAAAGGCTGCGGCATTGTCAGTGCCTTTTTGGTCAACACCTTCGTAACGCACGCGAATATCAACCGTTGCTTTGCCGCCAGTGAGTGCATCTGTGAACTCATCAGCAAAGACGATTTGTGGGGTTGATAGTGAAGTTAAGCCAAGTGCAGAAGTTGCAATGATGGCTTGGATGTTCTTGCTTAGTAAGTTTTTTTTCATATCAGTGATCTCCTTGTTCTGCCCAGCTATTGCAGTTGATATGCCAGCTTAACAAAGTTTATATAAATCAAAGATTTAACCTAAAATATCAGAAAATTTGATGAGGTAGGGTGTTATTTTTTATGACCCAATGTTTACAAATGTAAACATTGGTGTAAGGTTTTGTCGTTTTTAGAGAAGTGAGCTTAGTAGAATTCTTTGCCAAAATACAAGTAGAGCGATTGGTTTTTGGTGTTTTGATAGCCATAAGCTAAATAGACTGGTCCAATAAAACTATTGAGTCCAACGAAAACACTACTGGCGTAAAGCAACTTGTTCAAGTCTATATTAGATCTTTTGTTGTCCGCTGTGGTGGCATCAAACACATTGCCCGCTTCTAAGGTGGTACCAATATAAAGTGGAAAATTGAGGGTTCGGCTGGTGTTTCCGGACAGTCTATATTGGTATTTAATACGCCCAAAAATTAAGCGGTCGCCAAATAGAGCGTCTTCGGCATAACCTGATAAGCGTTGAAAGCCGCCCAGCGTTTTAAAGCTGTGAATGTTGGCTAGGGAGTTATTGTCTGAATCACTATATTGAAAAAAACCGTTAAAAGTATGGCGTCCGATGGAGTGAAATTTAGAAAATTCCATTTGCCACTCTTGTGCCAAGGGTAGGTCGCTCCAGCTTTCACGGTTATTGAGTATTTGCGCATTAAAGCGAGTTCCGCGATCAGGAAAGCTCACCTGATTGAGGGTGTCATAAGACAATTCGAGCGCTGTAATTTTGTCATAGTAATTGGTTTTAACTTGGGCGCTGGTTTTAGGGCCGAGCGCTAACTCACCTTTTTCTGCATAAAGCTTTAGGCTGACATTTAATTGTTGAGATAGGTTGTAACCAAAGTAAACACCGAAAGATTGCGCTTGGTGTTCTAGTCTAAATTCAGAATACAAATTGCGATTTTCGGTATCGACAATTCGATAGACATGGTCACGATATTCAACAAAGGGTTTTATAAAATACTCATGTCGGTCATTAAAGGGTTGATAGTAGGCGGTGTGCAATAATACGGTGTCACCAAATTGCATTTCATTTCGCCATTCGCCGCCCATCGAATTAGCGGGCATATAGGTGTGTCGAATCCCAAGATTAAAAATATTGGTGTCGTAAAAGTTTGACGCTAAATCAAATTTCAGCTTAAAAAAGTTGGGTCCCCAGGAGGGTTCTTCTGCGTAAATGTGCAGTTCATTTTGCTGTTGGTGTTCTTCGATTTCGTAGTGCAGTAGCTGAAAAAATCCTGTGCCATAGAGCGTGGCGATATTGGTATCCAGTAGCGTTTTATTGAACTCCTCGCCTAAAGGCTGGCGAATATGCTCTTGAATCATGGTGGTTGAAAGTCGGGTGCGATTATGAATGTTGAGTCGGTGAATAATCAGCGGTGCCGAGGTTGTTTTTTCGGGTAGAGTTTGGCGAGAAGCCAATTTTTTTAGGGCATTTTGTTGTTGTACAACCGCTTGTTCGCCCAGTTTAATTAACTTGACTGCCTGGTCAAAGTTTCCAGCGCCTATATTGCCTAATTGAGGTATTAAGTGGATGTCCTGTGCTTGTAAAGTAGCCAGTTGCGCAAGGGTGTTATTGGTGGTCATGCTGGAAATTATTTGATCAGAAATCGCCACAAAACTACCCAAATTTTCTTTTTTAGTTTTGGGTGTATGGATGTCTGACACGATCACAATGTTTGCGCCCATTTGGCGCACCACATCAATGGGGGTGTTGTTGGTAATGCCGCCATCGACCAATAAATGATTGTTGATTTTAACCGGCGCAAAAACACCCGGCACAGACATACTGGCGCGTAACGCTTTGGCGAGATTGCCATGGTCTAAAATAACCGATTCACTGCTTTCGATATCGGTAGCCACTGCGCGAAAGGGTATTTTAAGTTGGTTAAAGTCGATGGATTTTCCCTGAATAGGGCTGTTGACCAGTAATCCTTCTAAGAGGTTGTATTGTTGCTGTCCTTGCAAGAGTCCGCTGGGAAAGAGCAATTCCCAGTGGTTCATGCCGATTTCACCCGGGATAAAATAGCCATATTGGTCTTGTTTGCGGCGAAAAGACAGATAGTAGCGTGGCGGATTGTCATTGAGAATTTGTTCCCAATCAATATGCGTCGCAAAAGTTTCAATTTCTGAGATGCTAAGGCCTGCAGCGTATAGCCCGCCAATGAGTGCCCCCATGCTGGTGCCGCTGATGTAGTCGATAGGGATATTTTGTTTCTCTAGGGCTTTAATTACGCCGATATGTGCTAGACCACGAGCACCTCCACCCGCCAAAACAAGTCCAATTTTAGGGCGATTTTCGACACTGTTTTGAGTTGAAAATGACCAGGCCTGGTTAAAATTAAGCGCTAAAACCATGCCCAACAGGATTTGCAGCAGGGTTTTAGTGTTGAAATTATGGAATGTCATCTTTTACCGTTGCCACCGGCCTTAATTAACAGTTGGTCAAGCCAGCGGCTGGGTAATAAGCGTTTGAGCACGGCAAAGACTTTTGTGGGAAGGGTGACTCGATAACGCACTTTGGGAATTGGGTTATTGATGGCATGTAACAAACATTGGGTCACTGCCTCAGGGCCGAGGGTAAAGGGTGCGCTGGGCCCCACGGTTTCTAGGCGATTTATCATGGCTTGATAGTTTTCTTGATGGGCAGAGGGTTTGCCGGCAATCCATTGTTTGAACTGGGTGTAGGCATTTTCTCTAAATTTAGACAGTATTGGGCCTGGTTCGATAATGCTGACCTGAATATTGGCTGATTTAAGCTCTAGTCTGAGTGTGTCTGCCAAGCCCTCAATCGCAAATTTACTGGCGTTATAAGCGCCACGATAAGGCATGGCTGCAAACCCTAAAATAGAGCTGTTATAAATAATTTTGCCACTGCCTTGCGTGCGCATCACGGGAATGACCAAATTAGTGAGCTCTTGTGTGCCAAACACATTGGTTTCAAATTGAAAACGAAGGGCGTCACGGCTTAGGTCTTCAACGGCGCCCGGTAAGCCAAATGCGGCATTATTGAATAAAACATCTAAGCGGTTGTTGGTGAATTGCAAAATTTGACTCATAGCAAATTGAATGGACTGGCTGCAGGCCATGTCCATTTGAAAACAAGTGAGCCCCTCTTGGTTAAGGCGCGCAACATCTGCTTGTTGACGGCAAGTGGCGATGACTTGATAGCCTTTGGCTTGGCAAGTTTTGGCAGCGTTATAGCCAATACCAGAAGAACAGCCGGTGATTAAAATAATGGGTTTTTGTTGAGATAACACAGGGCTTTTACCAATCAGAATGAATTGTTCCAAACTTTAGCATAATTGCCTTTAAAAATTGTCAAGATTCGTTGAATTAATCAAAGGTTTGTTGGGAATTTTTAATATAATAACGCGCTCCAAAGTATTCAGAGTACATTTACTGCTGCGGCAGAGGTTGAATTATGGGATTGATAAAGCGCTACTTAATTGCGGGTTTACTGGTTTGGTTACCTTTGGGTGTCACCATTGCGGCCTTAATATTTTTGATTAATTTGTTTGATCAAAGTTTATTACTGTTACCGCCACAATATCGCCCAGATGCATTGCTTGGCGTCCATGTACCCGGTTTTGGGATTTTGCTCTCTTTGGCATTGATTTTAATCACCGGTATGTTGGTGGCCAACTTCTTGGGTGGCAAAATTGTAGGGCTGTGGGAAGGTTTGTTATCGCGAATTCCTCTGGTGCGGTCTATTTATACCGCAGTAAAGCAAATTGCCGAAGCCTTGTTTGGGAATGGCTCGCAAACCTTTCAAAAGGTGTACTTAATACAATACCCGCGCCAAGGGCTTTGGACATTGGCTTTCCAAACCAGTTTGCAACAGGGTGAAGCGCAGCGCAAAACAGGATTAAACGAAGTGGTCAATATGTTTGTGCCGACGACGCCAAACCCCACTTCTGGTTTTTTCTTAATGGCCTCTAAGAATGAAATTATTGAATTAGACATGTCAGTAGACAGTGCTTTAAAAATGGTCATTTCCGGTGGTGTAGTTGTACCACTCGAAAAACACAAGCAAATGCAAAAAATAGAACAGGCAACTGCACTTCAATCTGATGCGGTTGCTCCACAAGCAGGTCACGCCGCGGAATCGTCTGAGCCGCCTGCTAAAGAAACACACTAAATTTTAATAAAGATATTTGAATAAAAGGGTTTAACAACATGATGCGTACACACTATTGTGGACAAGTAACTGAAGCTTTAGAAGGTCAACAAGTCACGGTTTCTGGCTGGGTTCACCGTCGCCGTGACCACGGTGGGGTAATATTTATTGACTTGCGTGACCGTGAAGGTTTAGTGCAAATTGTTGTTAACCCAGACGATGCTGAGAAGTTTGCTAAAGCCGAAAAAGTTCGCTCTGAGTATGTATTAAAAGTGATTGGTCAAGTGACTGCCCGCGTACCAGAAACCATTAACGAGCGTATGGCGACCGGTAAAATCGAAATTGTAGCGAGCGATATTGAAGTGCTTTCGGTGTCTGCCCCCATTCCGTTCCAGTTAGACGACAAAACCATTTCTGAAGAAGTGCGCTTAACTTATCGTTATTTAGATTTGCGTCGTGAAGAGATGCAATATGCCATGAAAACCCGTTACAAAGTCACGCGCTCAATGCGTCGTTATTTAGATGATAAAGGGTTTATGGACATGGAAACACCTATCCTAACCAAGTCAACCCCAGAAGGCGCGCGTGATTATTTGGTGCCCAGTCGTACACACCTAAACAAATTTTTTGCGTTACCTCAGTCACCGCAGTTGTTTAAACAATTGTTGATGATGTCAGGTTTTGACCGTTATTATCAAATCACGCGTTGTTTCCGTGACGAAGATTTGCGTGCCGACCGTCAACCTGAATTCACTCAATTAGATATTGAAACTTCTTTTATGTCTGAAGCAGAAGTGATGGACTTAATGGAAGGTTTGGCCAAAACCATTTTCCGTGAAGGCGTGGATGTGCATTTTGATTATGAATTCCCTCGCATGACCTATGCAGATGCAATTTCAAAATACGGAATTGACCGTCCTGATTTACGCATCAAGATGGAATTGGTGGATGTTGCTGATTTATTGCAAGACATCGACTTTAAAGTATTTGCAGCACCCGCCAAAGATCCTATGGGGCGCGTAGCAGCTTTGCGTGTGCCACAAGGTGGCAAGATGACCCGTAAAGAAATTGATGATTACACCAAGTTTGTCAGTATTTATGGTGCTAAAGGTTTGGCTTATATTAAAGTCAATGACTTGGCTGCGGGTATTGAGGGATTGCAATCACCGATTGTTAAATTCTTCCCAGACCAAGTCATGGAAATTTTGGCGCGCGTGGGTGCACAAGATGGTGATTTAGTTTTCTTTGGTGCCGACAAAGCCAAAATCGTAAACGAAGCTTTAGGTGCTTTGCGTTGTAAAATTGGTGAAGATTTAGGGTTGATTGAACAAGAATGGGCGCCTGTTTGGGTGGTGGATTTCCCAATGTTTGAAATGGATGAAAAACAAGCGCGTCTAACCGCAGTGCATCACCCATTTACACAACCTAAAGCCACCACCGAAGAAATTCTAAATCACACGGCGCCACACCAAATGTTGGCCAAAGCTTATGATCTAGTCATTAACGGTATTGAAGTGGGCGGTGGTTCGGTGCGTATTCACGATACCAATATGCAGGCTGCGGTCTTTAAGTTATTAGGTATTAGCGATGAAGATGCTAATGAGAAGTTTGGTTTCTTACTCAATGCACTTAAATACGGTTGCCCACCACATGCAGGTATGGCGTTTGGTTTAGATCGTTTAGTCATGTTAATGATTAAACGCGAATCGATTCGTGATGTTATTGCCTTCCCGAAAACTCAGTCAGCCGCCTGTTTGTTAACAGAAGCCCCTGGTATTGTGGATGATCAGCAACTGATTGATTTAGATTTGCGTTTTAGAAAACCGGCAGTACCTAAGTCTTAACCGCGTTTTTTCTTTATTTAAGGATTCTACCAAGCCCGCTTACGCGGGCTTAGGACTATTATGGATATTCTAGATTTACAAGCGAAAAGCATTCCTGCAGCATTGCAATCTCGAATTGATGCTTTGGCCATTGCTGCGCCTACTGCTCCTTGGCTTTCTGCCGCTGAAAAACAACACCTTAAAGACACCATCAAAACCCTGCTCAAACAAAAAAATGCCCAGCTGGTTGCGCATTATTATGTAGATGATGAACTGCAAGCCTTGGCTGAAGAAACCGGCGGCAAGGTTGCCGATTCTTTAGAAATGGCGAATTTTGGTGCCCAGTCTAAGGCGGATATTTTGGTGGTTTGCGGGGTGCGTTTTATGGGCGAAACCGCCAAAATGCTCAGCCCTGAAAAAACCATTTTAATGCCAGATTTAAATGCCACTTGTTCGCTCGATGAAGGCTGTCCGCCCGAAGAGTTTGCTAAGTTTTGTGCCAAATATCCCGACCATAAAGTGGTGGTTTACGCCAATACCAGTGCCGAAGTGAAAGCCATTGCCGACTGGGTGGTCACCTCTGGCAATGCTTTGGAAATTGTGTCGCACCTAAAAGCCCAAGGCGAAAAAATCATTTGGGCGCCGGATCAGCATTTGGGTAATTGGATTGAGCAGCAAACCGGTATTGAAATGATTCGCTGGCAGGGCAACTGCATCGTGCATCACGAATTTCAAACCTACGAGTTGCAAGCCTTAAAAGAAAAACATCCTGATGCTAAAGTATTGGTGCATCCTGAGTCCCCAAAAGAAGTGGTGGCTTTGGCGGATGTGGTGGGTTCAACGCGCGTTATGATTGAAGCGGTGCAAAATATGCCCGATCAAAAATTTATTGTCGCCACTGACTATGGCATTTTTTATAAGATGCAACAGGTCGCACCGGGCAAAACGCTCATAGTCGCGCCCACAGGCGGTTCTAAAAATACCTGTAATTCATGTGCGCACTGCCCGTGGATGGCGATGAACAGTTTGCAAAACCTGGCAGCTTGTTTACAAAATATGACAGGTGAGGTTTTAATTGAAGAGTCTATTCGAGTTAAAGCCTTGGCATCGGTTGAGCGTATGTTGCAGTTTTCGCGTCAGCAAGGCTTGGTGAAAATTCAGGCCTAAAATGCGCTAAAAACTCGTTATAAGAACGCGCTAAAAATGCACTAATCATGCATAAAAATGACCAGGCCTGGTCAAAATTGAGGCACATTTGGCAAAAATCAGTCGTATTTTAGGCATAGATCCAGGGTCACGAAAAACCGGGTTTGGTGTGATAGAGTCAGGCCGTTATCATCCAAAATATTTGGTGAGCGGCGTGATTCGGGTTGAAAAATATTCGGGCGCAGATCGTCTTAAGAATATTTTTGAATCAGTGACACAAATTATTGAACAATATCAACCTGATGTGGTGGCTGTTGAAAAGGTGTTTGTGTACAAAAATCCCAATTCAGCGATTATTTTAGGTCAAGCTCGTGGGGTTATCTTGTGCGCGGCAGCCTTAAAAAATATCCCCATTATGGAATACACGCCCACTCAAATCAAAAGTACCATCGTGGGTCAAGGGCATGCGGGCAAGGCGCAGATTCAATTTATGGTGCAAAATCTGTTAAAGCTCACGCAATGTCCGCAAGAAGATGCCGCCGATGCGCTCGCGTGTGCGCTTTGTCATGATCGTTATATGACCTTGGGCATAGACCCGCAAGCCATTTCTAAAGGCACAAGATTTTAACGAGATTTTAAATTAGGTTTTCATAGAAGCCTCAAGGGTTTGACTGGAAGATTATGATAGGATTTTTAATCGGTAAATTACACGCCAAACAACCGCCCTTGTTGTTGGTCAATGTCAATGGCGTTGGCTATGAGGTTGAAGCACCCATGTCCACTTTTTATGCGCTGGGCGCGGAAGGATCAGATGTGACTTTATTAACCCATATGCATGTCAGAGAAGATGCCATGTTGTTATTTGGGTTTGCGACCGAACATGAGCGTGCATTGTTTAAAGAATTGATTAAAGTCAATGGTGTGGGTGCTAAGATGGCTTTAGCCATTTTGTCATCTATGTCGGTGCAAGATTTTGTGTTTGCGGTGGATGCAGCCAACAGTGCTGGTTTAACGAAAATACCTGGGGTTGGCAAAAAAACAGCCGATCGTTTGGTGATTGAAATGCGTGACCGCTTGAAAAATTGGGCATTGATGTTTGCTGCTAATGGAAAGCCGTTGAGTTTAGTTTCTCAGGGCGCTTCGGTCGCGCCAATTCAAACCCTGGGGCAAGTACAAAGGTCTGCAATTAATGCCCTAGAGTCTTTAGGTTATAAAACTGCGCAAGCCGAAAGTATGATTGGCGATATAGATGCCGAAGGCCTTACCCTAGAAGCCTTAATTAAAAAAGCATTGCAAGCCGTTAAGGTTTAAGGACAAAAGAGAAACCGATGATAGAAACAGATCGTTTAGTTGGCGGCCAGCAAGTCGAAGAAGACATGTATGTAATGCCAACCGTGCGCCCTCAAATTATTCAAGATTATATTGGGCAAGTTGCGGTCAGAGAACATTTAGAATTGGCGATTCACGCGGCCAAAATGCGCGGTGAGCATTTAGATCATGTTTTGCTGTATGGTCCACCGGGTTTGGGTAAAACCACTTTGTCCCATATTATTGCCCACGAAATGGGCGTGACTTTACGCCAAACCTCTGGGCCGGTCATTGATAAACCCGGTGATTTGGCTGCGATTTTGACGCGTCTTGAACCGCATGATGTGCTGTTTGTGGATGAAATTCATCGCCTTAGCCCAATTGTTGAAGAAATCTTATATCCAGCCATGGAAGATTTCCAAATTGATATTATTATTGGGGAAGGGCCCGCAGCACAAACGGTCAAAATTGATATTCCGCCTTTTACTTTAGTGGGGGCGACCACGCGCGCAGGTTTATTGACATCACCGTTACGCGACCGTTTTGGCATAGTGCAGCGCTTAGAGTTTTATTCGGATGCAGAGTTAGAGCAAATAGTGACGCGTTCAGCGCAAATTTTAGGTTTGCATGCTGAGCCAGAGGGTGCACTTGAAATTGCTAGGCGTTCGCGCGGAACACCACGCATTGCAAATCGTTTGTTGCGACGCGTTCGAGATTATGCGCAAGTCAAAGGGGATGGTGTGATTACTCAACCTATTGCCAATTTAGCGTTGAACCTTTTAGAAGTAGACAATCTTGGCTTGGATAAAATGGATCGTCGCTTATTAGAAATGATGGTCCATAAATTTGACGGCGGCCCGGTGGGTATAGATAGTTTAGCGACGGCTTTGGGTGAAGAGCGCGGAACCATTGAAGATGTGATTGAACCCTTTTTGGTTCAACAAGGTTTTTTAATGCGCACCCCTAGAGGCAGAGTCGTTACGGATAATGGCTATCGCCACTTGGGTTTGGTAAGAACCCTTTCAGATTTATAAAACACTGACACAATTTTAATTGCAAATTAAGACCTAAGGTTGGTCTTAAAAACTGAGGAAATTACAATGAATGAACAATCTGTCTATTTATTAGTGCTGAATGCGAGTCCAGTCGTTCAGGCGGTGATGGGATTGTTACTGTTAATGTCAATTGCCGCGTGGGCAGTGACCTTTTCCAAAAGTCATCAAATACGCAAAGCGCGCAATGCCAGCCAAGAGTTTGAAGAAATTTTTTGGAATACCCAAGATTTAACGCAACTTTATAATCAATTAAACGGTAATTATGAAACTAATAAAGGGTTAGCGGCCATTTTTGAAGCGGGTTTCAAAGAATTTGTTAATCTTAAAAAGCAAGGGGTGACCGATGCCAATGACTTGGTTGCCGGCACGCAGCGCGCCATGAAAATCAGCTTTAGTCGTGAAATTGAATCCCTTGAAAATCATACGCCCATGCTTGCCACCGTTGGTTCATCAGCGCCTTATATTGGTTTGTTTGGAACCGTATGGGGGGTTATGCATGCCTTTTCTGCGTTAGGCGATATTCAAAATGCCACCTTGGCGGCAGTTGCTCCCGGTATCTCAGAAGCCTTGATTGCCACAGCGATTGGGTTATTTGCGGCAATTCCTGCGGTTATTGCTTATAACCGCTTAACCAATAAAACAGAGCGTTTGATTAATCAATATGAAAACTTTGCAGAAGGTTTTTTAACCATTGTGCAAAGACAAGCGCACACCCCAGATTAATAACGACTCAATTGACGCTCAACTGATTGGATGAAATGATGCAAACAGGATTTAGAAGCAACCGCCATAAAAAACGCTTGATGGCCGAAATTAATGTCGTGCCTTATATCGATGTGACCTTGGTATTGTTAATTATTTTTATGATTACCGCACCCATCGTGCAACAAGCGGTACAGGTCGATTTACCCGCAACACCTACCATCAAAGACAAAAAGCAAAAAGTGGGTGAGTTTGAAAAGCCTTTCGTGATTACGGTTAATAAAGATGGCCTTTATTCTACCAGTGAAAACCCGAATGTGATGTTAAGCCAAAAAGACCTAGCCGCTTTAGTGGGGGAAACCATGGCGCGTGTTACGCTCAATCCTAATGTGCCAGTCTATATTCAAGGCGACCAACAAGCCGCTTATGGCAAGGTGGTGAATTTGTTTGTATTGCTAAAAGCCAATGGCGTAGACCAAGTCTCGCTGATGACGCAACCGGAGGGCAAGGGGTTATGATGCAATTTATAGCGCGCCATCCTATGGCCATTTTGGCTGCTTTAGTTTTGCATTCCTTGATTATTTTGGGCTTTACTTATGCAGATTTTATGAAACCAACGGTGTTGAAAGTGTCAGTCGATGGCGATTCTACCAGTGTCATTCAGCCCAAAGTTGAAACCATGCAACCGATGAAAACCTTTGCAGTGGATGCCAAAGTGGTTGAAGAGCAATTGGCCTTGTTAAAAGAAGCAGAAGCCGAAAAACAGCGTGAACAAGAGCGTTTAAATGCCAAGACGCAAGCCGAAAAACAAAATCTAGCGCTCTTAAAGCAAAAACAACTTGAAGAGCAAAAAAAAGCAGAGGCGGCTAAGCAACAAGCTCTGTTAGAAAAACGCAAAGCAGAAGAATCGCAACGCATTGCAGAGTTAGAAGCGCGCAAAGCAGAAGAGTCTAAACGCTTAGCAGAAATTGAAAAGCAAAAGGTAGAGGCTCAAAAAGAACGCACTTTAGCAGAGCAAAAGAAAGCCGAACAAGCTAAGCAAGAAGCCGTTTTGGCAGAACAACAACGCAAAGAAGCGCGCTTAAAAATTGCAGAAGCGGAAAAGCAGCGCAAAGAAGAAGAGCAGAAAACCCAGTTGTTAAAAGCTGAAATTGAGAAAAAAGAAGCCGAAAAGAAAAAATTAGAACAACAAGCGCTGTTGGCTAAATTACAGAAAGAACAAGAGGAAGAAGAAGCCGAATTAAGAAGAACTTTGGAAGCTGAAGAAACCAAACGCAGAGCGGCTTTAAAAGCCAAAGAAATGAAAAGTTTGCAAGAAACTTATGTCACTTCAATTGCCGCAAAAGTCAAAGACAACTGGAAAACCGCGGCCAAGGTTTCGCCCGATGCGCAGTGTGACATTGCCATTATTCAAACGCCCACTGGCGATATCACCAGTGTGAATATTTTGAACTGTAATGCACAGGCAAATGCGCAATTTAGAAAAGATGCTGAGAAAGCGGTTTATCGTTCGGCGCCTTTGCCAGCACCTCCTGTCAAAGAGTTGTTTGAACGCAATATTCAATTTAACTTTAAACCCTAATATTAAAAAGGTAGTCCAATGTTGAAGTCATTTTTGAAAGTCAGTTTAATTTGGGTGTTCAGTTTAACCCTGGCGCATGCTGATTTAACGATTGAAATTGATCAAAGTGATGAAAATGCTTTACCCATTGCCATGGTGCCTTTAGCTTGGCAGGGCGCTGCGTCAACGGCACCAGTTGATCTAGCCAGTGTCATGGCCGCTAACTTTCATCGCACCGGAAAGTTTAGACCCATTGATGAAGCCGATATGCCGCAGTTGCCGCACAGTTTAGAAGAAGTGCGCTATGATCAATGGCGTAATCTAGATGTGGATACTTTGATTACCGGCAGCATACAAGAAGACAGCCCTGGTTTTTATACCATTGATTTATATTTAATTGATGTGTTGCGTCGTCAACAAGTCATTGCCAAACGCTGGGCAAATATCCCTCAAAAATGGTTACGCAAAGTCGCTCATCAAATGAGTGATTTAGCCTACAAAGAACTGACCGGGATTCGAGGCGCTTTCAGTACCCAAATTGCTTATGTAACCCTAGAAAAAGTCGATGGCGAGCGTCGTTATGCTTTAGAGGTTGCGGATGCCGATGGTTTTGGGGCGCAAAAAATTCTTAAATCCAGCTTTCCCATCATGTCTCCAAGTTGGTCACCCGATGGCAAGCAATTGGCGTATGTGTCTTTTGAAAACGGTCGTTCAGAAGTGTTTGCGCAAAGTTTAGATGGCAAGTATCGTGAATTGCTCGCCAGCTTTAAAGGCATTAATGGTGCGCCAGCTTGGTCGCCAGACGGCAAACAAATGGCAATAACCCTTTCTAAAGATGGTTCTGCTGACATTTATATTATGGATTTAAAGACTAAAAATTTGCGCCGTTTAACCACGAATTGGGCGATAGAAACCGAAGCTGTTTGGTCTTCAAATGGGCGTTCATTGTTTTATAACTCGGATAGACGCGGTCAGCCTCAAATATTCCAAGTCTTTTTAGATACTGGTGAAGAACGCCGTGTGTCTTTTGAAGGCAATTACAACGCCAATCCAGAGATTTCGCCAGATGGGCGCTATTTGGCCATGGTGCATGGTAGTGGTGGATTTCACATAGGCGTGCTAGATTTGTACACCAACGATTTTTCCATTATTACCAAAACATTTTTGGATGAGTCGCCAAGTTTTTCACCTAACGGTGAAATGATTTTGTATGCAATGAATCGTGGCGGTGTTGGACGCTTAGCTTCTGTGTCAGTCGATGGTCGAATTACCCAAATTATCAGTTCAACATCTGGTCAAGTTCGTGAGCCAGCTTGGGGCCCATTTAAAGACTAACTGACTTATTCATCAAATTGTGATTGTCCCAATAAAGGAAACCCTATGAAAACATTAAATCTTATTTTTGCATTCTCTCTTGTGACCTTATTAAGTGCTTGTGGTGGCGGCGCTCAAACGCAACCTTCAGATGATGATGCCACAGCCATTACGCCAGAAGGGCAAATGGATGAAAATACCATCGACAAAGGCAATGCGCCTTTCGAAAAAGCCCCAGTTGAAGTGATTGGTGCGGTTGATGAAGCGGCACAAAACTCTGCTTTAGAGGCTCAAAGTTTAACGGATGAAGAAATTCGCAAGCAACAAGACATGGCAGCCAAAACGTTTAGACCTGTTGTGTATTTTGGCTATGACCAAAGTGCCATAGATGAGCAAAATATGGCGACCATCGTGCACTATGCAGAATATTTAAATCAAAATTTGGCAGAAAAAATTACCTTAACCGGTCACACAGATGCCCGCGGAACGCCCGAGTATAATCTAGCCTTAGGCGAAAAACGCGCCAAGTCAGTGAAAGAAATTTTTATGTTATACGGTGTGAATGAATCACGCATTAGTCTGGTGACCATGGGTGAAGAAATGCCGGTGATTGATGAACAAACCGAAGAAGCTTGGGCACAAAATCGTCGCGTTGAGTTTAGTATTAGTCAGTGAGATTTTTGCAAAGGTCTTTCTGTAATCAGTTTCGTTAATAATTGAAAATCTTAAAGGATTTCACCCCATGAATCGTGTGACAGAGTTTAAAAAACATTCTTTATGTTTATCTATAATGCTGGCGCTAAGTACGTTGAGTATCAACGCCACTGCAGCAGAGTTTAAACCTAATACGACGGCTCAAGCGACAACACCTGCAGTTAAAACACAAGTGGATACAACGGATCTCCAAAACCGCATAGAGCGTTTAGAGCGTATGGCTGATAACCCTGTTTTATTGCAGTTAAGTCGTCGTTTAGCAGATCAACAGCGTGAAATTCAGGGCTTGTATGACCAAATCGACCGTTTGCAATTTGATTTAAAAAATTTCAAAGAGCAAGCGGGCAAGCGTTACCGAGATTCTGATGCGCGCTTAACCGAACTAGAGGCAGATCGAAATCCTGGTCATGCAGAAACGATGCCAAATGACCTGATACCCGAGGCAACCTCGGTGCCTTTAACGCCAGCGATTTTACCGGTCAGTGTGACGGATGCTTCTCTACCGCCAGTTGATAAAACGCCTCAAGCTGCTGAGCCAGCGACTCCGCAGGTTCAAGTAAAACCTGAGAAAGTCTCACCGGTTGCTAATCCAACGGCTATCAAAACTCGCCCTGCAACTGATGAAGAAAAAGCAGCTTATCAAGCGGCTTTCGATTTAATGAAAAAGAAACAATATGCTGAGTCGATTCAGGCTTTTGAAGATTTCCGTAAAAGCTATCCAGAAAGCATTCTTTCAAGTAACGCCGCTTATTGGGCTGGCGAAGGCTATTTGATTTCGGGTGAAAAAGACAAGGCCATAGCCGCATTTGATGTGGTGCAAACGCTCTATCCAGATTCGTCTAAAAAGCCTGCCGCAATGCTGCGTCAGGCAGATACCTTAAGAGATACCAATCAAAAATCACAAGCCAAAGCGCTCTATGAATCACTCATTAAACAACATCCCGATTCAACCATAGCCGCAAAAGCCAAAACCAGAATTGAAGGGTTGGTTAAATAATATGAAGCCAAGCACATCCTCTTTTAATGAAGTTAAAAAAGCCATCGTTTTATTGTCTGGTGGATTAGATTCTGCCACGGTTTTGGCGATTGCAACTGCTCAGGGTTATGAGTGCCACACCATGAGTTTTGATTATGGTCAGCGCCATCGTTCGGAATTGGATGCGGCCGTTAGAATTGCTGAGCAGTTTCATGCCAAAACCCATCGCGTCATGCAAATGAATATGAACGCCATAGGCGGCTCAGCTTTAACCGATATGGATATTGCGGTACCTACCGGTGGTTTATCTGAAACTGTCCCCATTACCTATGTGCCAGCTCGTAATACCGTGTTTTTGTCTTACGCCTTAGCCTTGGCGGAAGTCGTCGGCGCTTTAGATATTTTTATTGGGGTTAACGCCGTTGATTATTCGGGTTATCCAGATTGTCGCCCAGAGTATATTGCTGCTTTTGAAACCATGGCCAATTTGGCGACCCAGGCTGCTCTAGAAGGGCATAAAGTCAAAATTCAAACCCCTTTAATTCATTTAAGCAAAGCCGAGATTATCCAACAAGGGGTTGCTTTAGGGGTGGATTATGCAAAAACAGTATCCTGTTATCAGGCTAATTCAGAAGGGCTGGCCTGTGGTCAATGTGATTCATGTTTGTTGAGAAAACAAGGGTTTAGAGAAGCAGGGCTTGACGACCCCACTCCCTATGCCATTTAAATGTAAAAAAAATGTCAAAAATGGCTTGCCAAAAGGCGCTGGGATTGTATAATACGCCCCATTCCAGACGGGTCGTTAGCTCAGCCGGTAGAGCAGTTGGCTTTTAACCAATTGGTCGCGCGTTCGAATCGCGCACGACCCACCATTTTCCTAAATGGACAGTCTGAAATATCTCAAATCCTTTTAAAGTTCAAAACTTTAAATACCTTTCCGGGTCGTTAGCTCAGCCGGTAGAGCAGTTGGCTTTTAACCAATTGGTCGCGCGTTCGAATCGCGCACGACCCACCATTTTCTTCTAATGCCTCTAATACTTTAACTTCTTCCAATCTGAAATTTTATTATTCTCTTTTGGTGCAAATCTACTTCACTGATGCTGTCTTAGATGCTAATTTTATAGTTAACTCATTGAAAAATAACTTAAAAGCTATTTTGGTTTAATTCCTGTTTTATCTACCACATTCATTCAGTTAGATTTTGGGAGAGAGCAAAGATGCGTTCTAATTTTGAAGTGTTGTTAGTGACAGATGAGTCGTCTGCCGATGAAATGCATGCTGGGCTAATCATGTCTGGTGCAAAAAAGGTGCATGTGGCATCTGTGAGTGAAAATATACTCAAGTTAATGAATGAGTTTTCCCCTGACTTAATCGTTTTGGATATCAAAAAACCCACTGCCATGTTGTTTGAACAATTTTCATTTGCTAATGAATACTGCCCTAAACCCATCGTATGTTTTAGTGAAGAACGCGATACCAAGATTATTGAAAAATCCGTAAAAGCGGGTGTTACCGCCTATATCGTTGAAGGTAAAGATGTTAAACGCCTAAAACCCATTCTGGATGTGGCCATGATGCGTTTCAACGAGTGCCAAGCGGTTAAAAAAGAATTAGCGCAAGTTAAAGATAAACTTTCACAGCGCGCAGTCATTGAAAAGGCCAAGGGTTTGTTGGTGCAATATAAACACATGACCGAGGATGTGGCTTATAGCACCATGCGGAAAATGGCGATGGATCAAGGTAAGAAGATTGCAGACATAGCGACTGAGATTTGCAATGTGATTGCGGCTTTAGAAGAAAATGCTTTAAAAGAGAAAGTTCAGTAATATTTTGGAAATTTTGCACCACTTTTGAAATTGAAATGGGGCAAATAACCAAATATATTTGTCATTAAAAAATGTAACTTGTTGATAAACAAGTGAATAAAAACTTGGCACGCTAAGTGTTATAGTTAGTAAAAATTTGAAGGAAACGGTGATGGCGCGCAAACTCATACTCATAGGGTCTGGGATGGCGGGCAACCGTTTTCTAGACCACCTCTTACAACTGGCCCCGCAGGCTTTTGACATTCGTGTATTTAATAAAGAATCTGCTGCTGGCTATAATCGAATCATGCTTTCTCCTGTGCTTGCAGGTGAAAAGTCTTTCCAAGATATCGTTACTCACAATGCAACCTGGTTTATGAATCATGGCATTCATTTACACAGCAGTACCACCATAAAATCTATTGATACTCAACAAAAAACAGTCACTTCCGATTTAGGTCAAATTTATCCTTACGATGATTTAATCATCGCTACCGGTTCAAAACCCGTTATCTTGCCTATTCCTGGCTCAGAATTACCAGGCCTGGTTAGTTTTAGGGATATTCGAGATGTGAATCGCATGATTGCTTTATCTAAACAATATCAACATGCCGTGGTGATTGGCGGCGGTTTGCTAGGGCTTGAAGCGGCTTATGGGCTGCAAAAGCAGGGGATGAAAGTCACGGTGGTGCATCGTGGGCCTATTTTGATGAGTCAGCAAATGGATGCAGAAGCCGGTCATTTGCTGCAACAAAGTTTAGCCGCGCGCGGCTTAGAGTTTTGCATGAATCAACAAACCTCAGCCTTTTTAGGGTCAGATAGAATTACAGCTGTGCAATTTAGCGATGGCTCAGAGCTTAAAGCGGACTTGGTGGTCATGGCTGCGGGTATTCAACCCAATACAGATCTTGCTAAACAATCAGGTTTGGCTGTTCAGCGTGGCGTTTTAGTCGATGACCAACTCAAAACATCGGTACCTAATATTTATGCTTTGGGTGAATGTACCGAACATCGTGGGCAGGTTTATGGGTTGGTCGCCCCTTTATTTGAGCAAGCAGAAGTCTTGGCAAAAACCTTAGTCGGTGAAGCGGCGAGTTATCAAGGTTCATTGACAGCCACCCAGCTTAAAGTCACGGGGATTGAATTATTTTCGGCGGGTGATTTTAAAGAATCTCCAAATTCTGCAACGCTTATCTACCGAGATTCGGCAAAAGGCATTTATCGCAAAATGGTGGTCAAGGACAATCAATTAGTTGGCACTGTTTTATTTGGCGATACTACGGATGCCCAGTGGTATTTTGGATTGTTGCAACAGCAAACCGATATTTCAAAATTTAGAGACACTTTGGTATTTGGCCAGGGTTATCAATCGTATTAGGAGTTCAGTATGTCACAAAAAATAGTCGTTATTGGTAACGGAATGGTGGGTCATAACTTTATTGAAAAGCTGGTGGCTTCTGGCAAATCAGAGGTCAGCATCACCACCTTTTGTGAAGAGCCGCGTCTGGCTTACGACCGTGTGTATTTATCGTCTTATTTTTCGGGCAAAACCGCTGAAGATTTGTCGTTGGTAAAACCAGGGTTTTACGAAGATAATCACATTCAAGTGTTATTAGACGACAAAGCTGTTGCCGTTGATAGAGTTGCAAAAACAGTTACTTCCTCCAAGGGTGAAGTGGTTAGCTACGACAAATTGATTATGGCAACGGGTTCTTATCCCTTTGTGCCACCGATTAAGGGTAATGATCGAGAAGGCTGTTTGGTGTATCGCACCATTGAGGATCTAGAAGCCATGAAAGCCACCGCTGCCAAAGGCAAGGTAGGTGTGGTCGTGGGTGGCGGTTTATTAGGGCTAGAAGCGGCTAAGGCGCTGGTTGATTTAGGCTTAGAAACCCATGTGGTGGAGTTTGCGCCAAGATTGATGCCGGTGCAGTTAGACGAGGGGGGTGCTGCTTTACTGAAACGCAAAATTCAAAAATTAGGCGTCAAGGTGCATACCTCCAAAGCCACCACCGAAATTGTTGAGGGCGAAAGCAGTTTAAACAAAATGGTGTTTGCCGATGGGCAAACCTTAGAAACCGACATGATTTTATTCAGCGCGGGGATTCGTCCGCGTGATGATTTGGCAAAAGAAATGGGCTTGGAACTGGGACCCCGCGGCGGTATTTTAATTAATAGCGAATGCTTAACTTCAGACCCTGACATTTATGCGATTGGTGAGTGCGCACTCTATAACGGTATGATTTATGGATTGGTTGCACCAGGTTATGCCATGGCGGCAGCGGTGGTGAACCAGTTAAATAACAAACCCGGCACTTTTGAAGGTGCGGATATGAGCACCAAGTTGAAGCTAATGGGGATAGATGTCGGCTCGATTGGTGACCCACATGGCAAAGATGAAGGCGCTTTATCTTATATATACGAAAACGGTCCAGATGAAATTTACAAAAAAATTGTGGTCAGCCCAAATGGTAAAAAATTATTAGGTGCCGTATTGGTGGGAGATGCCAGTGACTTTAGCAACCTTTTGCAAATCATGCTCAATGACATGGATTTACCCGAACACCCAGATGCATTGATTTTGCCCAATCGGGATGGCGCATCCAATGATTTGTTTGGCCCAGATGCCCTGCCAGAAACGGCTCAAATTTGCTCTTGTTATGATGTTTCTAAGGGCGAAATTGCGACAGCCGTTAAGGGCGGTTGTTGCACACTAAGCGATATTAAAGCCACCACGCAAGCCGGCACAGGCTGTGGGGGTTGTGTGCAGTTGGTCACTTCGGTGATGAACAGTGAGCTTGAAAAACTGGGCGTCGAAGTCAATACCGATATCTGTGAGCATTTTGCCTATACGCGCCAAGAGTTGTATCACCTATGTCAAGTGGAAGAAATTAAAGACTTTGCATCATTAATTCATCAGCATGGTAAAGGCAGTGGGTGCGAAGTTTGCAAGCAAGCGGCAGGCAGTATTTTTGCCTCGCTTTGGAACAGCTATGCCTTAGAAAAAGACAAAATTCCGTTACAAGATACCAATGATAACTATCTGGGCAATATGCAAAAAGATGGCACCTATTCAGTGATTCCACGCGTGCCAGGCGGCGAAATTACCCCCGAAAAACTGATAGTTTTAGGTGAAGTGGCACAAAAATATAAGCTCTATACCAAAGTCAACGGTGGGCAACGCATTGTGTTGTTTGGCGCGCAGATGAATGATTTGCCCGCAATATGGAAAATTTTGATTGATGCCGGATTTGAATCTGGGCAAGCCTATGCCAAAGCCTTGCGCACCGTGAAGTCTTGCGTGGGGTCAACCTGGTGTCGTTTTGGATTAGACGATTCTGTGACCATGGCAATTGAACTTGAAAACCGTTACAAAGGATTGCGTTCGCCACACAAACTCAAAATGGGCGTGTCTGGCTGTACCCGTGAATGTGCCGAGGCGCAGGCCAAAGACATCGGCTTAATTTCTACCGAAAGTGGCTGGAACCTGTTTGTGTGCGGTAATGGAGGCATGAAACCGCGTCATGCCGATTTGTTTGCTACCAATCTCAGCAAAGAAGAAGTGTTTAAATACATTGATAGACTGCTGATGTTTTACATCAAAACCGCCGACCGTTTGCAACGCACCGCCACTTGGCTGGATAACCTAGAGGGCGGCATAGAGTATGTCAAAAAAGTAGTAATTGAAGATTCGTTAGGCTTGGGTGAGCAGTTTGAAGCCCAAATGGAAGCGATTCATCAAACTTATCGCTGTGACTGGAAAACGGCCATTGAAAATCCTGAGTTTACCAAGCGCTTCCGCTCTTTTGTGAACGTGGATACACCCGCGCCGCAATTATTTGTGCAAGAGCGAGGTCAAATTCGCCCAGCCACCGAAGCTGAAAAGCTGTCTGGCATTGCGGTTGAAATTAAACAAATTGCCTAAATAAACTAAAAAGTGGCCCCAAAATAACCAGGCTTTATGCCCTTTAGGGTGCTGGTTAAATTTCAGGCCTTTTAACGCAGAAACAGAGGTTAAAAATGTCAGAATGGATTGAGGTGTGTGGTTTACAAGATTTGGTAGAAGGTGCAGGCGTAGCTGCTTTGGTAAAAGACACCCAAATCGCATTGTTTTTGTTGGCAGGCAAAGTCTATGCCCTGAATAATTATGATCCCGTGGGTAAGGCTAATGTGATGTCGCGCGGTATGATTGGTGATTTAAAAGGACAACCCATGGTTGCCTCGCCCTTACAAAAGTTACATTACAACTTAGAAACCGGCGCATGTATGGATAAAGAGGGCGTTGTTTTGCAAAACTATCCTGTGCAACTTAAAAATAATAGGGTGTTTATTGAGGTGTAAGGAGCCACAAAATTTCTAAAACTGCTTTATAAGCTTTTATTGCAATTGGTCGATATAAAATTTAGTATTACTTGAAGAAAAAAATTCTTCTCCAGTTTTCATTACCGATTTAGAAAAGGCAGGGTTGCTATGTTACAAGTTCAAAATGGACGAATCATCATTCCAGAAGAAGCTGTGTTAATTTCCAAAACAGACTTGCATGGAACCTTAACCCATGTTTCTCCCGACTTTGTTGAAGTATCTGGTTATGGCAATGCCGAAGAAATGGTTGGCCAACCTCATAATATAATTCGCCATCCTGATGTTCCTAAGCAGGTGTTTGCAGACTTATGGCAAACCATCAAAGCAGGTTTAGACTGGAATGCCATCGTCAAAAATCGATCTAAATCAGGTGATGCCTACTGGGTAGAAGCCAATACTTCACCAATCTACGAAGCGGGAAAGCTGGTCGGTTATGTTTCTGTGAGAACGCCTGCTTCCGAAGCTCAAATTCAACAAGCCACACAACTCTATGCCGATATCGAAGCGGGTAAAGCAAAATTGGTGAATGGTTACCCTATTTATGGCGCTAACTCCTTGCTTAATTGGATTAATCCCATTGTATGGATGCAAAAATTTAGCATTGCCGGCAAATTTTTTATGGCTACTCTGCCTCCTTTATTGGTTGCAGTCATCTTGGCGGGCTGGTTTATCAAAGATGCTTATCAAACCCAACATAATATGCAAGAGATGAAGGTCTACACCGAATTTGCTGCCATTTATAGTTTGTGGGTGCATGAATCGCAAAAAGAACGCGGGATGACCGCAGGTTATTTGGGTTCTAAAGGCGAGAAATTTAAAACCCAATTACCTGACGAACGACGACTCTTTGATGCGCGTCGTGCTGATTTTGAGCGTTTTGTGAAAGAACACCAATTGCAAAAATCAGACTTGATTGGCGAACAAGTCAAAGCCATACTCAATCAATTGAATCAGTTGGAGCCCACTCGTAAAGCGGTGGATAACTTGCAAATTGCCGTACCAAAAGCCTTAAGCTTTTACACCAGTTTAAACGCCAAAATGTTAGACAGCGTGGCATCGCTCAGCAAAATTTCAAAAGACCCTCAGCTTTCTAACGATTTGTTTGCCTACTCTTCATTTTTGCAATCTAAGGAAAGAGCAGGGATTGAGCGTGCTGTTTTAACCAATACCTTTGCCCAAGACAAGTTTGCTCCTGGGTTTTACGAGCGGTTTTTAGGGTTGGTCTCCGAACAAAACACCTATATGCAAAACTTTAAATCCCATGCAACGCCTGATAATTTAGCGGTTTACGACCGTGCGATTAAAGATGAGTCTTTTAATAAAGTTGAAGAGATGCGAGCGGTCGCCAAAGAGCGCAATTTGACAGGCGGTTTTGGCATAAATGCACAAGATTGGTTTGATACGATTACGGCTAAAATTAACCAATTAAAAGTGGTGGATGATGCTTTAGCGGATGCGCTAAATCTTAAAATATTACAGGCTTATCAAAAAGCGCAAAGCGTTTTTTGGATACTCACTGGATTGGTCACGATATTAATCGTATCCATCTTAATCTTTGTGTTTATAGGGTTTAAATCCATTAAAGATCCTTTGGCAAAAATGCGTTGTTTTATGGAGTCTGGGCGTTTAGATATGCGCATTAAAATGCCTCTCAGTCATGATGAAACCTACAAAATTGCCTTGGCGTTTAACCACTTAATGAACATGTCGCAATATGCCATTAACTCAATCAACGAATCGGTTAAATCACTGGCCAGTGGGAATTTTGATGCCAAGGTAGAGTACGAAATTGGGGCAGAAATGGATCGCCTCAAGGATTCCATGAATGCCAGTTTGGAAACGGTTTCTAGCGCAATACAGCATTTAGAGGTTGGGCTTTTACATTTGTCTAAGGGTGAGTTTAATGTTGATCTTAAAATTCCGGATCACTTTTCTGGGCAATTTCAAGAGCTGTTACAACTAGAAAAAAATACCCTGTTACAGGTTAATCAAGCGATTACAGAAATTAATCAAGTGGCCAAACAAATGTCGTTGGGTCAATTTAATAAGCCTATTCAAGCTGAGATGACCGGTGAATTAAACCTTTTAAAAACCAATTTAAATATGGCGTTAACGCAGGTCAATCAATCTATTGAGTCTATTTTTAAATCGGTACAAGCGCAAAGTGAAGGCGATTTAACCCAACAGGTTAAGGGTGACTTTAAAGGACGTTTAGCCGATTTGCAAAAGGGCATGAATGAGTCTTTGAATAATGTAAACACTTTAATTAATGAAGCCAATCAACTTTCTGGGATTGTTTCTCAATCGGCTTCTAAAATCGCCGCTAACAGTCATGACTTAATGGCGCGCTCTCAGCAACAAGCCAATATTTTGCAAGATACGGCTTTAGCGGTTTCAGACATTACCAAGGTGGTTACGCAAACGGCACAAAATTCTCAAGAGGCCAACGATTTAACCAATCAAACGGTTACGGCATCGCAATCGGGTATTGAGGTGATGCAAAGAACCACCCAAGCCATGGAGTCTATCAAACAAGCCAGCGCGCAAATTAATGATATTGTGAACTTAATTGATGGCATTGCTTTCCAAACCAACTTATTGGCCTTAAATGCGGCGGTTGAAGCGGCGCGTGCAGGTGAGCATGGACGAGGATTTGCGGTGGTTGCAGGCGAGGTGCGTAACCTGGCTCAAAAATCAGCCGAAGCGGCTAAAGACATCAAATCACTCATTCAAAACACCACTGAGCAAATTCATTCAGGAACAGAGTTGGTGCATCAAACCAATGATTCGTTTAACGAAATCAACCAAAACATTAATCAGGTTGGAACCTTGATTGCGCAAATGAGTTTGGCACTGAATCAGCAATCGCAAGAAATTTCGCAGGTCAATAAAACCATTGCCCGCATTGACCAAGAAACCCAACAAAGTACACATATAGTGGCAGAGGCCTCAGAAGATGCAGAATCTATGAGTCAGCAAGCGCAAGACTTTGCTGGTGTGATGGCCAAATTTAAAGTTTGATAACGGATTTTCTAGAATGCACCGAAAGAAAAATTTTGAAGTCTTTTTGGTGCATATCGATTTAAAGCAAGCATCTTTTAAAGTGGCTTTTTAAATCTATTAACTCTAAGTAATTGATTTTTATAGTTCTATTAAAGTTGGTCTATAGTCTGTTATATCTTAGGCGCGAAGCAGAGCAATTTTCGTTTTCATTTTCATAAGGTTAGAGTGTTGAAGCTCACCCCGTTCAATCGAACTGGGTGGGCTTTTTTTTTACTCGAGATTAGGTGTCACTTTGAATCCATCCAACAAAACTCACACGGTTGAAACTAACTGTCCCTATTGCGGCGTAGGCTGCGGTATGCAGGTATCCACCAAAACGACTCTTAAAGGTTTAGAGGTTAAAGTGTTGGGCGACAAGTTGCATCCAGCCAACTTTGGCAAACTTTGTGTTAAAGGTTCATCGGCTGGCGAAACCACTGGCTTTGAAGGCCGTATGCTCGCCCCTCAAATTAACGGGGAAACCGTTGATTGGCAGACCGCCATTTCCGAAGTCGCTTCACGACTCACCCAAATTATTCAAGAATATGGCCCGGATGCGGTGGCATTTTATGTGTCGGGTCAATTTTTAACCGAAGACTATTATGTCGCCAATAAACTGATTAAAGGGTTTATCGGCACGGCTAATATTGATACCAATTCACGCTTGTGCATGGCCTCAGCCGTGGTGGGCTATAAGCGCGCATTTGGTTCTGATACCGTGCCTTGTTCTTATGAAGACTTAGACCATGCCGATTTAATTACCATCGTCGGTTCTAATACCGCTTGGGCGCATCCCATTGTGTATCAGCGGATTGCAGCGGTTAAAAAGGCGCGCCCAAACTTAAAAGTGGTGGTGATTGATCCGCGCCGCACTGCCACTTGTGATATCGCTGATATCCATTTAGCCATTAAACCCGGCATGGATGCGGCATTATTTAATGGCTTATTGGCGTATTTAGCACAAAACGATGCGCTTGATTCCGAGTACATTCAGCAGCACACTGAGGGATTTGAAGCCGCTTTAGCGCAGGCACAAAGTTTACAGGGCGATCTTGAAGCTTTGGCAAAGCAATGTGATTTGCCCCTTAAAGACCTCCAGGCCTGGTTAAATTTAGCCGCCAAAACCCCTAAAATGGTTACGCTTTATTCGCAAGGTGTCAATCAATCCACCACAGGCGTGGATAAATCCAATGCGATTATTAACTGTCATTTGGCGACAGGGCGTATTGGTAAAGAAGGGGCTGGGCCTTTTTCAATTACGGGGCAACCCAATGCGATGGGCGGGCGTGAAGTGGGTGGTTTGGCCAATCAATTGGCAGCGCACATGGATTTTGCCAATCCTGCGCATATCGATTTGGTGCGACGCTTTTGGCAGGCGCCCAATATGGCACAACAAAATGGTTTGAAAGCGGTGGACATGTTTAATGCCGTGGCCGAGGGCAAAATTAAAGCCATTTGGATTATGAACACCAATCCCGTGGTGTCTATGCCCAATGCCGATGCGGTGAAAGCCGCTTTACAAGCTTGTGATACCGTCATAGTGCAAGATTGCAATCAACACACAGATACCACCGCCGTTGGCAATATTTTGTTACCCGCACTCACTTGGGGGGAAACCGATGGCGCAGTGACCAATTCGGATAGAACCCTTTCGATACAACGCCAGTTTACCCAAGGCCCAGAATTGGCGCGTCCTGATTGGTGGATTTTAGCTGAAGTGGCCAAAAAAATGGGCTGGCCAGAAGCGTTTGATTATAGATCGGCAGTCGATATTTTTAGAGAGCACGCCCAGCTGTCTGGGTTTGAAAATAATGGCAGTCGTGATTTTGATATCTCCGCATTTTCGCAAATCACCGCACAAGAGTATGCCGATTTTAAACCCGTTCAATGGCCTGTGAATGCGCAACATCCAAAAGGCAAAAAACGCATGTTTGAGGATGGCTTGTTTTTTACGCCAAATCGTAAAGCAAAATTGATTGCCATTACCCCACAAGCCCCTTTTAGTAAGCCCTCTGCAGAAGCGCCTTTTATATTTAATACGGGGCGTATTCGTGATCAATGGCATACCATGACACGCACCGCTAAAACGCCCAAACTCATGGCACATATTGATGAACCCTATGTCACGGTTCACCCGTTAGATGCTGAAAAATTAGCCTTAAAAGCAGGTGCTTTAGCCAAAGTGTTTAATACCTATGGTGAGTATGTTGGGCGAGTGGAAATCAGTGACTCTCAAAGACCCGGCGAACTCTTTGCCCCCATGCACTGGACAGCGCAATATGCCAGCCAAGGTCGTGCAGATGTTTGCGTAGCACCTAGGGTGGATGCCTTATCTGGGCAACCAGAGTCCAAACATTCGGTGGTCAATATCGTGCCTTTTGAAGTCTCATGGCACGGATTTATCTTAACCACCCAGCAACTCAGCGCGGTGCAAATCAATCAAACAGAAGCCTTGGATTATTGGGCAAAAATAACCGGCAAGGCCTTTACCCGAATTGAAATTGCGGGTAAAAACTGGCCTAAAAATAACCAGGCCTGGGCAAAATTAAGCCTAAACTGGCAGGAAAATCAGGATTTTTTAGAGTATGAAGATGCTCGTGCTGGGCATTATCGTGCAGCGGTTTTGTCTGATGGCAGATTGGTTGGGGTGGTATTTATAGCGCCCAGCCATCAGCTGCCTTCGCGTAGCTGGTTGGGCGACTTATTTTCGGCAACCCAAATCAACGACTTTAACCGCCGCAGCATTTTGGCGGGCAGTGCATCGGGTGTTAAGGATGTGGGCAAAACCATTTGCGCCTGTTATGGCGTTGGCATCAATACCATTTTAGAAGCCATGCAACAGCAAAACCTAACCACGGTGGAAGCCCTCGGCAAAGCCTTAAAGGCCGGCACGAATTGTGGGAGTTGTGTGCCAGAACTCACCGAAATTTTAGCGTCGCAAGTGACTCAATTGTCTTAACAAAGAAGTTAGCTATGGATTATTTACCAATATTTATCAATATCAAAAATCAACCCTGTTTAATTGTGGGCGGCGGCGCGGTGGCAGCGCGTAAGGCAGATTTGTTTATCAAGTCGGGCGCCATAGTGACCGTGATTGCACCCAAGCTGGGCAATGAAATGAAGTTTCATTTATCGCATGGTCATATTGTGTGGCACATGGCAGAATTTGAAACTGAGTTAATTGCGGAGATGCCCAAACCCAAATTAGTGATTTGCGCCACCGATGATCAAGCGGTGAATCTGACGGTGTATCACACCTTTAAAGCCCTAGAAGTGCCAGTGAATGTCGCTGATCAAACCGAGTATTGTGATTTTATTTTACCTGCTATTATTGACCGTGCGCCCATGACCATAGCGGTTTCAACCGGTGGCCGTTCGCCGGTGTTAGCGCGTATTATGAAGGCCCGCTTGGAAATGTTGATTCCGCATGGGTTCAGCCGCTTAACCGAATTGGTGGGTGCTTATCGTCAAAAAGTGAAAGATGCGATTGCCGATTTAGATGGGCGTAAAGCCTTCTGGGAAGCGACACTGAGTGGACTGTTTATTGATAAGGTCGTGCATGGTTCGCAACAAGAAGCCGAACACATTTTGGATGAAGCGCTTGAACAGGTTAAAACGCAAGGCCAATCCATTCCGCAAGGTGAAGTTTATTTGATTGGCGCTGGTCCAGGTGACCCAGACCTAATGACCTTTAAAGGCTTGCGCTTATTGCAACAGGCCGATGTGGTGTTGTATGACCGTTTGGTCGCCCCCGAAATTATAGACATGGCGCGCCGTGAGGCAGAACGCATTTATGTTGGTAAAAAAGATAAATGGCATAAGCTACCGCAACAAGACATCAATCAATTAATGGTGGATTTAGCCAAAGAAGGTAAGCGGGTGGCTCGTTTAAAAGGTGGCGATCCTTATATTTTTGGACGCGGTGCCGAAGAAGCCGAATTGTTGGTTAAACATAAGGTGCCTTTTGAAGTGGTGCCTGGCATTACCGCTGCGGCAGGTTGTTCGGCTTATGCCGGTTTTCCGCTGACACATCGCGAGTTTTCGCAGTCGGTGGTGTTGGTCACTGGGCATCAGCAAGCCGGAGCCAAGGGTGTAGATTATGCCCGTTTGGCACAGTCAGGTGATACCATGGTGTTTTACATGGGCATCAAAAATGCCCCGCAAATTCAAGCCGGACTTTTGGAGCATGGTATGAACCCCAATACCCCTGCTGCGATTATTGAAAATGGGACGCGCGCAAACCAAAAGACCACGGTCACTACTTTGGGAGAATTGGCCATGACCATTGAAAAACAAACCATTAAGCCGCCTTCCTTGTTAGTGGTGGGCGAGGTGATTCGGGTGAGAGAACGCTTATTAAATCCGCAAGCCCTAAGCGAATCAGAAAAACAATTTTATGCACAGGAATCCGCATGAACACCCCTAATAAAGTGCCGTTTCAGTTTTATATTCAAACCATCGGGCGCGGTCAAAAGCGCCGCCGTAGCTTAACGCAAGCCGAAGCCAAAGCCGCCATGCAGCAAATTTTGCAAGGCAAGGTGACTGATATGCAGTTGGGTGCTTTTTTAATGTTGATACGCGTGCGAGAAGAAACCCCCGAAGAAGCGGCCGGTTTTGTGGAAGCCCTGCGAGAAGTGTTTGAAACGCCAGTACTGCCTTTTCAAGTGGATTTGGATTGGGGCAGTTATGCCGGTAAAAGACGGGTTTTGCCTTGGTATTTATTGGCATTACAGGTGTTGGCGCAACAAGGGTATAAGGTGTGTTTGCATGGCATCGTTGGCACCGATACTGGGCGTCTATATACCCAAGAAGTGGTTGAGTATTTAGATTGGCCGATTGCCAACTCTTTAACGCACGCAGGCGAACTCTTAACACAGCAAAATTTGGTCTATGTGCCTGCAGAAACTTTTGTGCCGCAGATTAAAGTCTTGATGGATCACCGCGCCGAGCTTGGATTGCGTTCGCCAGTGCATACAGTGGCCAGAATGCTCAACCCATTCAATGCCAAGGTTTCGGTGCATGGGGTTTTTCACAAAGGTTATGACGATTTACATCAAATCACCGCTACTTTACTCAACAGCAAAACACAAACCCTAGCGTTTTGTGGCGATGCCGGCGAAGCAGAAGTGCGTCCAGACAAACAAACCGACATCAAGGCCGCCAAAAACAACCAGGCCTGGTCATTTTTAATGCCCAAAACCTTTGAAAATGCCGATCCAACCTCAAAAGAAATGCAGCTGGATTTGCTAAAAGCGGTTTGGTTAGGGGAAGCTGAAAATGCTTTTGGGCAAGCGACGATTTTGCAAACCCTAGCCATGGTTTTGGTTGGCTTAGAAAACCTTACCCCTGAACGCGCTTTGTTAAAAGCGGAACAACTCTGGCAAGCTCGGGAGAAAACATCGTGAAAGTGATGTTAGTGGATAACGACTCGGCGCGTTCAGCGTTATTGAGTCAAGCCTTACAAGACCAAGGTTATCAAGTGGTTTCGCGCGTTGCGCCTGGCCCCAGTTTACTGGCGAAAATTGCCCAAGTCATGCCCGACATGATTGTGATAGATACGGATTGCCCTGATAGAGATATGTTAGAAAGTGTGTCTTTATTGAATAAACACAATCCTTTACCGGTGGTGATGTTTGCTGATGAAGAAAGCGAAGCGGTGATTCAACAAGCCATTCGTTCGGGGGTGAGTGGTTATATTTCAAGCCATGTTCAACCCGAACGCGTCAAAAGTATTATGAAAGTGGCGGTGGCCAGATTTCGCGAGTATCAAGCGCTCAAAGACGAGTTACAACAAACCAAATCGGAATTGGAAACCAGTCGCTTAATGCAAAAAGCCAAAGCCTTGCTGATGAAGCATAAAAAAGCCACAGAAGACGAGGCGCATAAAGCCATTATGAAAATGTCCATGGATCAAAATAAGCCAGTCAGTGAAGTGGCTCAAAATATTATCCAAGTATTGGATATGCAGTTGTAAAGGGATGATGATGTCAGAGAAGATAAAAATCGGATTTACGGCCTTAACCGACAGTGCGCCCCTTGTGGTTGCCAAAGAGTTAGGGTTTTTTGCCAATTTAGGGTTGGATGTTGAACTTTGCAAAGAAGTGTCTTGGTCTAATATTCGCGACAAATTGGTGTTTGGTGAATACCAAGCTGCGCACCTGCTTGCGCCCATGCTTATGTCTTGCACTTTAGGGTTAGGGGGACTAAAAAAACCGCTCTGTACGGCCTATTCTTTTGGGTTAAATGGCAATGCCATCAGTGTTTCTAATTCAGTATTTGCCGAGCTAGAAGCGGTTGCAGATAATTTAATGGATGCCCCTGAACAAACCGCCCGTGCTTTGGCTCAAGTGATTCAACAGCGTGTGGCGGCTGGCTTACCTAAATTGCGTTTTGCAGTGGTGTTTCCCTATTCGATGCATTATTACTTGTTAAATCACTGGTTGGTCAGTGGTGGCATTGCTTTAGAGCAGGTCGAAATTATGGTAGTGCCGCCGGCACGGGTTGTGCAAGCCCTGGCAGAAGATGTGATTGATGGCTATTGTGTGGGCGAGCCTTGGAATAGCCATGCCGCTATAGGAGGGGTGGGGGTGACCTTAATCACGGGTTATGAAATTTGGAACAACGCTCCCGAAAAAGTCTTGGGCGTTACTCAAGAATGGGCTGAAATCCATACTGAAGAGCACGCCAAATTGGTGCAAGCCCTCTATCAAGCCAGTGCTTGGATTGATAAGGCTGAAAATCATCCACAGTTAATGACATTTTTGTCTATGCCCGAGTATGTCGGGGTGCCGCAAACGGCATTGGAATATGCGTTTGCTGGAAAAGTCTGTCACCCAACCAGTCAAACCTGTCGTTTGGTGCCTGAGTTTGCAAAACCCTATAAAGATCACGCCAATCTCCCCAAAATTCAAGACGCATTATGGATACTCACCCAAATGCAAACGCTAGGGCAAATAACAGAAACCGTTTCTATAGAACATCTAGCCACAGAAGTTTATCGTCCCGATTTAACCCAAACATTTCTAAAAATTTAAATCAAAAGGCCTCGCCCCTATTGGATTGAAATACGGGGCGCAGGCTTTAGCCTGCAAAGTTTTGCGATGATGCCAAAAGGAAGGCTAAAGCCTTCGCCCCAAATCCTGCAAAACTATGGGGCGCAGACTTTAGTCTGCTAAGTTTTGCGATGATGCCAAAAGGAAGGCTAAAGCCTTCACCCCGATTGAATTGAAATATGGGGCGCAGACTTGAGTCTGCTCAGTTGCGCGATTCTGTCAAAAAAGAAGGCTAAAGCCTTCGCCTCAAATCCTGCAAAACTGTGGGGTGTAGACTTTAGTCTGCTAATAGGTTTGATTTATTCCATTATTTTAAAGCCCGCTCTGTCGGGTTTTTTATTGCCTATTATTTTTCTTTTTGGTGCATCCATGTTTTATTTGGTGTGATTGTGGGGTTTCTGTCGGTGCTTTTTAATTAATGAAAAATCTTAAATTATTGAAATATATGGCTATATTAGAGTTGGCTTATTAACTGTTTTATTGTAAGTAGATAGATTGAGTGTTGATGCTCTGATGAACCTTCTTACTTTTAAAGAGGTTTCACTGAGCATCCCCTTAAAAGGAAGTCAGATGGTTCATTAGGGAACAATGCCGATTTTGATTTTTTTACTTTAAAGGGGTTTACTCATGAAAACATCATCTTCTCGTCGTACTTTTCTTAAGAAATCTGTTCTAGCAGTTTCAGCAGCCTTAGCTTTATCTTCAGGTATTTATAGCACTTCAGCCATGGCGCTGGGCGAACCTGAAAAACCTGATTTGAAATTCGGCTTTATTAAACTTACCGATATGGCGCCTCTTGCGATTGCCTATGAAAAAGGCTTTTTTGAAGACGAAGGTCTTTATGTGCAACTCGAAGCCCAGGCTAACTGGAAAGTATTATTAGACCGAGTGATTGATGGTCAGTTAGATGGCGCGCATATGTTAGCGGGTCAGCCAATTGCCGCGACGATTGGCTATGGGACTAAGGCTAATGTTATTACACCTTTATCGATGGATTTAAATGGTAATGCCATTACGGTTTCTAATAAAACTTGGGAAGCGATGAAACCTCATGTTGAGATGGAAGGGGGTAAGCCCAAGCATCCTATCAGCGCGGCGGCTTTGAAGCCGGTGGTTCAGCAATATAAAAATGAAGGCAAGCCTTTTAAAATGGGAATGGTTTTCCCGGTATCTACGCACAACTATGAATTGCGTTATTGGTTAGCAGCAGGTGGTTTAAAGCCAGGGTTTTATGCACCAGAAAAAGGCAACACCGCCGGAACCTTGGATGCTGATGTGTTGTTATCGGTCACGCCACCACCTCAAATGCCTGCCACCATGGAAGCTGGAACGATTGAAGGTTATTGCGTTGGTGAGCCTTGGAACCAACAAGCCGTATTTAAAGGCATAGGTGTGCCAGTGATTTCGGATAACTCGATTCAAACCAACAACCCAGAAAAAGTATTTGGCTTGCGTGAAGATTTTTATACCCAGTACCCCAATACGACAATTCGTGTGGTGAAAGCCATGATTCGTGCGGCGAAATGGTTGGATGAAGAGAACAACAAAAATCGCCCAGAAGCGGTGAAAATTTTGTCTAAACCCAATTTTGTGGGGGCAGATTACAAAGTTATCGCTAACTCTATGACAGGTACTTTTGAATATGAAAAGGGCGATAAGCGTTCAGAGCCAGACTTTAATGTGTTCTTCCGTTATAACGCCACCTATCCTTATTATTCAGATGCCATTTGGTATATGACGCAAATGCGTCGTTGGGGGCAAATTTCTGAGTACAAGCCCGACAGTTGGTATACCGATATGGCGAAAAAAGTTTACCGTCCAGACATTTATAAAATGGCCGTGGCAGAGTTGATTAAAGATGGCGTGATGCAAAAATCGGAGTTTGCTGAAGTCATGACAACAGACGGTTTCCGTGGTGTGCAAAATGATTTTATGGATGGCATTCCTTACGATGGCTCTAAGCCAAACGCCTATATTGATAGTTTAAAAATTGGTTTGAAAGGTCAAGACAAGCTGTAATTTTTTTTCAAACCCTTTAGCCCTGTTGAGTCAGGGCTTTTCACGATACAAAGGTGAAGCGTATGAATCCTTTAAAGTGGGCGTTTATTGAGCCCTTTTACAAATTAGCCATCGGTGAAGACCGCAGAGGTCAGCTAAATACCATTGTAAAAATGATTGGCTTACCGATTTCAGGCATTTTAATTTTTTTAATGGTTTGGCAGGGTGCGGCTTCGCACATTAATACCTCGTTGGGGCAGTTTCCTGGTCCTGTGCAAACTTATGAGCAGTTTGTTTCATTACAAGATGAAGCCAAAGCCGCTGCTCTTAAAGAAGAGAAGTTTTATCAGCGTCAAGAAGAGCGTAATGCCAAAAAGTTAGAAAAAGATCCGAGTGCGGATGTCACCATTCGTGACTATGTGGGGCCGCCAACTTTTTTTGATCAAATTGGTCGCAGTTTAATTACGGTGATGAGTGGATTTATTTTGGCATCTTTAATTGCCGTGCCGATTGGCATAGTGATTGGTTTGAGTGCCAATGCTTATTCGGCGGTGAATCCGTTAATTCAAATTTTTAAACCGGTTTCGCCTTTGGCTTGGTTGCCTTTGGTCACTATGGTGGTGTCGGCGGTATATGTCACAGACGACCCTGCATTTGATAAGGCGTTTTTAAACTCGATGTTTACCGTGTTGTTGTGTTGTTTATGGCCAACCATTATCAATACCGCGGCGGGTGTGGCTACGGTGACGCAAGATTTAAAAAATGTCAGCAAGGTGCTTAATTTAAGCTGGTGGACACATGTGCGCAAGATTGTATTGCCTTGCTCTATTCCAATGATGTTTACCGGTTTGCGTATTTCTTTAGGGATTGCTTGGATGGTGTTAATTGCCGCAGAAATGTTGGCACAGAACCCAGGCCTGGGCAAATTTGTGTGGGACGAGTTCCAAAATGGCAGCTCTAATTCGCTCGGTCGAATTATGGTAGCGGTGATTGTGATTGGTATCGTCGGTTTCTTTTTAGACAGAGGCATGTTGATGATTCAACGCTGGGTGTCTTGGGATAAATCGGTCGCGTTGCGTTAAGAACGGCTAATCAAAATTTTGGAGAATCCTATGTCAGAAGTACATTTAGAATTAACGAATGTGGGGATAGAGTTCCCCACGCCTAAAGGCCCGTTTAGAGCCTTACAAGATGTCAATTTAAAAATAGAGCAGGGTGAGTTTATCTCTTTGATAGGTCACTCGGGCTGCGGTAAATCAACGGTTTTAAATATTGTTGCGGGCTTGTATGAAGCCACAGAAGGCGGCGTTTTATTGGATGGTCGCGAAGTGAATGCGCCTGGTCCAGAAAGAGCGGTGGTGTTTCAAAACCATTCATTATTGCCTTGGCTTTCTGCATACGAAAATGTGGAATTGGCGGTAGATCAGGTGTTTAAAAAAACCAAAACGGCCGCAGAGAAAAAAGAATGGATTGAGCATAACCTCAAGTTGGTGCACATGGATCATGCCATGCACAAACGCCCAGATGAAATTTCGGGTGGGATGAAACAGCGTGTGGGGATTGCCCGAGCGTTGGCCATGCAGCCAGAAGTCATGTTGATGGATGAGCCGTTTGGTGCGTTAGATGCCTTAACCCGCGCGCATTTACAAGATTCATTAATGGAAATTCAAAAGGAATTGAACAACACCGTGATTATGATTACCCATGATGTTGATGAGGCAGTGTTATTGTCGGATCGAATTGTCATGATGACCAATGGGCCAGCAGCCACGATTGGTGAAATCTTAAAAGTGGAATTACCCCATCCGCGCGACCGTTTGGCTTTAGCGGATGACCCTACTTATAACCATTATCGTTCTGAAGTGTTGCGTTTTTTATATGAAAAACAACGCAAAGTAGAACACTGATTGCTATAGGAAAACAAAGTGCAATTGTTTAAAAAATCGCCTTTTCAACAGGAAAAGAAACACACGATGCAGCTTAAAGATAAAACGCTCTATTCAGTTTTTCAGCCAATCTATAGCTTTTCCAATCAGTCCTGTATTGGGGCGGAGGTTTTGGTGCGAGGAACACATCCTGTAACGGGCTTTCAAGTGCCAGTTGCAGAGTGTTTGGAGATACCAGAAGATTTTAATGCGTCCGATTATTTTTATCAGTTGAATGCGATGCACTTAAACAATTGGATAGACCATAAAGTGCCTAATGCATGGTTGTTTATCAATATCGAAATTGCCTCCATAAAAAGACTTGAAGATTTATGTTTAGAGTCTTTAGTGCGTGAGATGACCATTCATGGTCGAGAAATTGTGGTTGAGGTGGTGGAAAGTGAAATTCGTGATGAGATTTTGTTTAAAGAAATCATAACGCAATTAAGAGCAATCGGGTGTTTGATTGCGCTGGATGACTTTGGTGCGGGGCATTCTAATGTTGACCGAATTTGGAAAGTAGAGCCTGATATTGTCAAACTTGACCGCGGAGTTTTGGTAGAAGCCACCAAAAGTTTGCGCAGTCAAAATACCTTGCGCAACTTGGTTCGTTTGATAAAGCAGTCTGGCAGCGTGTGTTTATTAGAAGGCATTGAAACGCAAGATCAAGCCTTATTGGCGATGGATGTTGGGGTAGATTTGGTGCAGGGTTTTTATTTTGCGCGTCCTAACGCTTTGCTTGAACAAGTGCCTAAAGGCGAAGCTTGCATTCGTGAAGTGACGGAACAGTATCCGGCTTATTTGGCGGAACAAAAGTTTGTTAAAAATATCCAGCAAAAAGGTTACGAAACCTTATACGAAAATTTAGACAGCTGTTTGACGCTGCAAGATTTAGAAGAAGCCATGCAAGAGCGGGTATCTTTAAGTTTTGTGAAGCGTTTTTTCATTTTGAATGAACGAGGTTATCAAGTCAGTGAAGAAAATTTAAAGGAAAACCTAGATAGCCGAATTGAATTTATGGGCAAAGGCAAGGGCTTGTGTTGGAAAAATCGCCGCTATTTTGTACAAGCCAAAACTTACCCAGAACAATTGTATGTTTCAGAGCCATATCGTTCTTTGATTGATATGCAACTTTGTTTAACACTCTCCAAATCCATGACCCTAGAAGGTCAATTATATGTGCTGTGTTTTGATGTGTTTTATCACGACAAATCCGCAGCAACGGTACAGATTTCTATTTGAATAAGGCCAATGGGGGCATCATGAGCGATTTTGAAAAAGACATTTCACGATTAGGAACCATCGTTTCTAAAACGGATTTAAAAGGCACTATTCTTGAAGTGAATGATGCTTTTGTAGATGCCAGTGGTTATTTAAAAGAAGAACTCATTGGTCAGCCGCATAATATTTTGCGCCATCCTGATGTACCTAAAGCCGTGTTTAAAGATATGTGGGCCACTTTGCAATCGGGCAAACCTTGGGTGCAAATTGTTAAAAATCGCTGTAAAGATGGTCAGTATTATTGGGTAGAAGCCAATGTTACGCCTATTTTAGAAAATGGCAAAATCATTGGGTTTTTGTCGGTTAGACGCGCCATTTCAGAAGAAACCAAAGCCGCTGCTGCCAAGTTATACAAAGAGATTCATCGCGGCAATAAGCAAATTACCAATGGTTATGTGTTAGATCCGTTGCAAAGAATGTGTTTATTCAATCGTTTTCACCCCATTAATTTAATGGTGATGATGATTGGCGTGATGGGATTATTGTTAATCTTAGCGGGATTTGATGTCTTTACCTTGCACGGTGGCTGGGCATTATTATTGGGCTTAGGGTTTTTGGCATTTTCATTGGCGGGCAGAACCTATGCCTTCAAGCGTTTAGGACGCGCTAAAGTTGTCATGGATATGATGCGCGAGGGCAACTTTACCGGGCAAGTTGATTTTTATGGTGACCATTCTCTCAGTCGTTTGATTGCGGCGGTGAAAATGATGCAAGTTCAACTCGGTGCTATGGTTGACGAAGCCAAAAATCAACTAGAGCGCACCACGCGCTTGCGCTCGGCATTACACAGTGCCTCGGCGAATATGATGATGATTAATAAACGCGGGCGAGTTTTATATTTAAACCAACAAATGCAAAAATTCTTAAATGCGCATCGCGCTCATCTTAAAACGATTTCAAAAGGCTTTGACGAAACCCAACTAGTGGGTCGTCCCATCAGTGAAGTCTTCAGTCAGCCTGTGTTTGCCGATATGGAACATGCCCAAGAGTCCGAAGTGGTTTTAGGGGAGTTAATTATTCACTTAAAAATTCAACCCGTTTTTAATGATGCTCAACAACAAATTGGTTCGGTGATTGAGTGGGTGGATTTAACCCAACAAAGAAAAATTGAAAATAATCTTAAAGATACTTTAGAAATGGCGGCTTTAGGACACACCAATTTGTCGATTAATACCACAGGTTTGTCCGGCTTTTTTCTCGATACCTCCAATCACATCAACTCATTGCTGATTGAGCTTAACAGCATTATTGAAAACATGGTGATGGTAATGACCAATCTAGCCACCGGTGATTTGAGAGGGCGAGTAGAGAAAGATTTACAAGGCTCTCTGGCAGCCATGAAAGGTGCCACCAATGTGTCGCTGGATAATTTGAGTGGTATTGTACTTTATATCAAACGCGCCACAGAAACTGTGAGTAGCGCGGCTAAAGAATCTTCGGCAGCGGCCTTAGATTTGTCTGACAGAACCCAACAAGCTGCCGCCACTTTAGAGCAAATTAACGCCTCTATGCAAATGGTGCATGGTTTGCAAAAAGAAAATGCGGCAGAACTGATCTCAGTGAATGACATGGCTAATCAAGCCATGGGTGAAAATGCCACGGCAAAAAGTGCATTAGAAGCCACTGTGTCTGCCATTGAAGATATTCAACAAACCTCAGAAAAAATCTCAAATATTATCTCTTTGATTGATGGCATTGCCTTTCAAACCAATTTACTCGCGCTAAATGCCGCGGTAGAAGCGGCGCGCGCAGGGGATCATGGGCGTGGCTTTGCCGTGGTTGCTGGAGAAGTCAGAAGTCTGGCGCAAAAATCAGCCACTGCCGCACAAGAAATTAAATTATTGATTGATGAGTCGGTCAGTAAGGTGCAACAAGGGGTTAGCAAAGTACAAGAAACCAATCAGGCTTTTGAAATCGTGAATGAAAAAGTCACTTCTATGGGAACTGCCTTAGATAAGGTGGTTTTATCGATTAAAGAGCAGCAGCATTCCGTCACAGAAGTTGCCACGGCAATAGGTCACCTAGACAGTAATATTCAAAGTAATGCCGCCTTGGTTGAAGAAACCTCGTCTGCGGCAGAATCTCTAAAAGAGCAGGCAATTTTATTAGGCAAAGAAACCAGCAAGTTCCTGATTGATGAGCAAATGGCTCACGCTTTAATTCAAAATTCGTCCGAATTTTATGGCGTTAATTTGTCTGATGTTCGTCAAAGTATGCGTATTTGGCGAACCAACGCCCAGTCTTTTTTAAACGGGGTTAATGTTCAGATAGATGTTGAAAAAGCCATCAATCCAGATTTATGTAATGTTGGCGTTGCTCTGGAAAAAATTGCTCAAGCTGCCCCCAGTATTCAAAGCTCAAGTGAGTTTAAAAAGACGGTTGATTTGCATCTTAGACAGCATCGGTTAGTCAAGCAGGTCATTGACTTGATGCAAACCCAAAAAGAGTCTGAATCCAACGGCGTGAATGTTGCCTTAATGAAAGAAAAAGATGCCTTGTTAGATGAGTTTGTACTAGTGACTCAACAGCTTGACCAAGCCCTGTCCCGTTTAGAAGCGATAGAGCATTAATTGCAAAAGTTGAAATGATTGTGGCTTTTAATTAGGAAAGTAAGTAAACCAGGGAAACCAAACTCATGTTAGATAACCTTCCACAAATGACCAAGTTTATTCCTAAAATTCGTCAGTACGATGACGATTTAGAAAAGCAAAACCTTTGGTGGACAGTGGTTGCCATGGTCGGTAAAGTGAATAATCAAGACATGGATGGTCAGCTACTAGAATCCATTACCGAAACCCAAGCCCAGTTTGAAAAGCTCCGTGCCAATTTAATTGAGAACATGGTGCAACGCTATTTGGATAAAGTGAGCGTTAGCCTAAAACTGAAATCACAAGCCTTTATCAATACCCTCAATCGAAACTTGTTTGAAAGAACCGCGGATGTCGGATTTTTAGCCATAGATGATGATATTGTTGGCTTTTTAGAGGCGGAAGATTTTTCTAAAGAAAAATTGTTTCACCTACAAGAACGCCTAACTTCCTATGTTCTGAAGTACAGCGTTTATGATGATGTGGCCATTCTGAGTCCAACTGGAAAGGTATTGGTGCGTGAGGATAAAGAAATTGCGCCGATACAATCTCATAACGATATTTGGTCAAAGGTGGTTACGCATGATGGCTATATTGAATACGATAAGCCGCTCGATATTTTTCCTAAACAAAGTTTGCCCTTAAGCTATTTGCAACGTATCTGCAATCGCCAGGGCAAGGTGGTAGGGATTTTATGTTTAAGTTTTAAGTTTGTAGATGAGTTAACGCAACTCAGCGATACTTTAAGCCATTCAGCAGAAAGTGAGCCATCGTCAGAAAACTTTTTGTTATGTGATCAAGCCAAAAACATAATGTTTGCCAAGCATTCGACAGAAATGGGTAAGTCTCTACCCGCGTTAAAGTCCAATCAATTAGAAATAGTGTCTTTCAGTGGCCGACAATATTTTGCTTATGTTACAGAGGCAGAGGGTTATCAAGGTTTTAAAGGGCTGCCCTGGCAAAGTGTTGTTTTACACCCGCTAGATGTAGCCTTTAAAAGTGATGCTGCAGAACATCATTTTGAGTTGAATGAAACCTCTGCGTTATTCCCCCATGATTTAAATGAACTGAATCTTGAAATTAATACGGCCTTGTTGATCGTTGTCTTGAATGGCAAAATCATTTCCCTTAAAAATAAGGTCAAAGCGTTTTTACCAGTGTTGGACTCCTTTCAGGAAATTGGTGAACAAATCCGCCAAATCTTTGCGACTTCCATAGAACATATTTACCAAGTTACCCATCAAACCCTAGCCGCCGAGGTTTCTTTTTTAGCCAAACTGGCCATGGATATTATGGACAGAAACTTGTATGAGCGGGCAAATGACTGCCGTTGGTGGTCGGTCAATCCAAATTTTAGACGCTTACTTAGCCTTGAAGAACCGCTGACGCATCAGCAAAGGAATGAGTTGACGGATGTCTTAAAAGCCATTAACGAACTCTATACCGTTTATGAAAATATTATTATTTTTGATAAAAATGCAGATGTGGTGGCGATGTCTGATTCCAAAAATCAGAAGATGCTCGGTTCAAACATCGGTCATTTATCGGGGGTAAAAGCGGCGCTCAAATTGCAAACCCCGATTGATTACCGTGTTTCAGCGTTTGAAAAAACCCCTCTTTATCAAAATAAACCTACCTATATTTATTATGCGTCGATTGCCAAACCGATTTCATCAAGATATGAAAATGTTGGCGGGGTAGGCGTGGTGTTTAATGCAGAGCCAGAGTTTAAAGCCATTTTAGAAGATTTTTTACCCAAAGATGTGAATGGGCAAAGTATTCCCGGCGCATTCGCCGCTTTTGTAGATGATCATGCTCAAGTGATTTCAATCACCGAAAACCCCATGAATTTTGAAGTGGGTTCTCATTTACAATTAGGGTTCAATCTAAGTGCATTACGCTCAGACAATGGTACTTTTGAAGTAGAGATTAACCACATCAACTATCTGGTGGGTTATCAGCTTTCTCAAGGTTATCGTGAATATAAAATTACCGACAGTTATGAAAATAAAGTCATCGCACTGATATTTTCACAAAGTTAAGGCTTTGAAAAATATGCTATATTTAGAAAACCGTTCATATTATGCGTTTACACTCAAATTTAAACCAAGTATTGCCACCAATTGACCGCTGGGTCGGTGGCTTGCATGGGACGAATATAGCGTTGAACTTCTAATTCTTTGCCTTGGTTGTCATAAGCCATGTCGTTGCGGGTAAAATTTTGCAGGATGCGTTCTCTAGATTGTTGTTCTTTACCATCGGTTAAGCCCGGATGTTTTCTTAAAACAAAATCAGGTTGAAAGAAAAAATAAGTATGGTTAAATCCATAAGGATTTCTGGGGTGCTTAAGCGGATAACAGGTCCCAAAAGCGGTTAAAAACATCGGTTCATTTGCCCAGGTAAATTTCCAACCTGGCTCGGTAATGTTATTTTTTAAACAAGCCGATTGTGCGGGGTCGACTTGGTTCATTGCCTGAAAAAACTGCGCAACGGTTTGTGACAAGGTTTCTAGCGATGCGCTATAACTGGCCGGAAATCGCACAGCAAATCCTTTAAATCCCTCTTTTTTAGCAAGACTCATAAATCTGAAAAAGTCTTGGCTAAACCCTTCAACATTACTTTGAAAAGACAAGGTTTCATCCCATTCGTTTGCTCCCCAATATTTGCCAGTAGGCGCAAAAATGCATTGGGTTTCATCGACAGCTTTCATAAACTCCAAATGGGTTGCTGAGAAAGCAGGTTCGTAAATAAGCTCGTCTCGGCTAAAAGGGATTAAGAGTGATAAGGCTTTTTGCCAATGGGTTTCTAAGTCTAGGAGTTGTGGTTTGAAGTGCAAGGCAAAAATGGCAAATAATTGATTTGTGCAGCTTTGCACGCTGACAAGATTATTTTCTGGTAAATGGGCTTGAACAGAAATATGTTGATAAAAACCGAGGGTGTTTTGAAGTGCCTTTAAATGTTTTGGCAATTGCTCAAGGGAATAGCTTTGTGCCATTTCAGGTTTTTCGATTTGGTTGAGCAAACGCTCTGAAAAAGCATAATAACGATAAGCCGTTTGTAAGATTACAAAACTTAAACAGGCTTGGGTATTGGGCAATGCTAAGTTTGATTTGAGGATAAAGTCTATTAACTCAATCGTTTTTTGATCGTTCAGCTGGGTATGGGTGTCTGTTGCAAAAGTTAACGCGCGGCGTTGACCTAAAGTGAATTGTTTGAGTAAATTCATGGCGTGCTACTCTTTAAAGTCGGTAAATCGATAAAACTTCTTTAGGTTAAACCTATGGATGTGCATGATGAGCGATGTGCGAATCTTTACATGACAAATATTGAAAAGATTCGCTGATGAAAGGTTGTTGATGGTGTTAGTCCGCTTCAGGATGTGGCGCATAAGCCCCATCTTTATCATGAACTTCTTGACCGGTAACAGGCGGGTTAAATACGCAAACCATGCGCATATCACAGCCCTTATTGGCACTGAGAATATGAGCATCATTTTCGTTGAGGGCATAAACCGTTCCAGGTCGAATATCGTGCACTTTGCCATCTTTTTTTTCTAAAATTTGTCCTTCACCTTCTATGCAATAAACCGCCTCAAAGTGGTGTTTATACCAAAGGTGTAGGTCTTCACCCTTTTTAATAATGGTGTCATGCAATGAAAATCCCATGCCATCTTTGGCCAGCAAAAGTCGTCTGCTGTTCCATTGTTGGGTATCAACATCTGACTCTGACCCTATAATGTCATCATATAAGTTTCTAACAATCATGAAATTTCCTTTGCAAATTTTAGGGAGTTTTAAGCCGCAATTGATTCTTGAATGGCTTGATTTAAAATCTCATAGCCTTCATTAATTAAGTCTTCAGAGATGATTAGAGGGCCTAAAAATTTGATGACTTGACCTTCTGAACCGGCTGTTTCTATGACAAGCCCAAGTTCAAATGACTTAGAGCAAATATGAGATACCAATTCTGGGTCTTTAAACTCAACTCCCCAAATCATGCCGTATCCGCGAACCTCTTTGACCAGTTCAGGGTAAGTGTTTTTAATGGTTTGCATTTGTTGTTCGACTAAGCGTGATTTTTTCTTAATTTCATCCGAAAATGCAGCATCTTTCCAATAGGTAGATATGGCTTTTTCTGACGCAACAAAGGCAAGGTTATTACCGCGAAAAGTTCCAGAATGTTCGCCGGGTAGCCATTGATCTAATTCTCTTTTCATAAGTAGCAGTGACATGGGTTGTCCAGCACCGATTGACTTAGAAAGGGTAACTATGTCTGGCGTAATACCTGAGCGCTCAAAACTGAAAAAGTCCCCAGAGCGTCCATTGCCTGTTTGAATATCGTCAACAATCAACAAAATATCAAAATCGTCGCAAATGGCGCGTAATTCCTGAAGCCATTCATTCGAGGCAACATTAATACCACCTTCGGCTTGAATGGTTTCTAAAATAATGGCCGCCGGCAAATCTTGTCCTGAAGACGCATCGTCTAAAATTTTTCGCAGATACGCCATGGTGTTGACTTCAGCCCCCATATATTTATGGAAAGGCACTTGAGTGGTGTAGGCAGGAACACCATAGTTATCATCATGATAATAACGATTGCCTGTCACACTTAAAGCCCCCATTGACATGCCATGAAAGCCATTGGTAAAACTTATCACTTGTTTACGCTTTTTAACTTTTCGAGCTATTTTTAAAGCAGTTTCAACAGCATTTGTGCCTGTTGGTCCAACAAATTGCAGTTTGTAGTCTAGTTTTCTAGGAATTAAAATGTTGTCTACAAAGGTTTGCATAAAGTCTTTTTTAGCAGTTGTTCCCATGTCTAGTGCATGTTGCACACCATCATTTTGAAGATGTTCAATCATGGCTTCATTAATCAGTGGGTTGTTGTGGCCGTAGTTTAAAGCGCCAGCACCGGCAAAAAAGTCTATGTAGCGTTTACCTTGTTCATCCCAGATTTCAGCGCCTTTTGCTCGGCTAAAAATGGTTGGGAATGAGCGAATATATCCGCGCACTTCTGATTCATATTGGTCAAAAATAGATAGAGGCATGTGGTTAATCCTTTTGGCTTTGTAAGCATTTAATAAGTGGCGTTGCTTGTGCAGACTTGAGGGTATATAAGTCTTCAGCTTCATGAGTGTCTTGACCAAAAATACTTGAATCAAGAAAAGAGGTAACAGTGATGTCACAGTTAAAATGTTGAGCCATTTTTCTAAAAACAGCTTGAGACGATAAATTTGACGGACTGATAGTGGTAGTGATGGTGTCAATGTTTGCTAAGTGTGGGCGCATTATCAAATGATTGAGCAGTTGTTTCGCTAAACCTTGGCCGCGCATTTCTTCAGCAACTGCAACTTGCCAAATAAAAAGATTATTGGCTTCATCGGGACGAATATAGGCAGAAATAAAGCCTACAATTTTATTGTTTTGTTTGGCAAGAATACAAGTATCTGCAAAGTGGCTGGCTTGTAAAAAATACAAGTAAGACGAATTTAAATCTAAGGGTGGGCAGGATTTCACTAGGTGGTAAATCGCAAGTCCATCAGATAATTCTGGTGCAGAAAAAACAACATTGTTTGTCTGTGAGAATGTAATTGTAAAACCTTTAAAGCGTTGTAAAGCGAGCTAATTATAAGTATTTATTCTAAAATATCAAGTTAAGATTATGAATATTAAACTTATTTATCTTTATTTTGTAAATTGTAAATTATTTGGTCGTTAATTATTTTGTAAATGCTGGGCCACTCCTTTGCCTTAATATAGGGCGATTTGCGCCATAATTGAGCAAGCTTAAGTGCCGATGAACATTGAAAATATAAGGTGTGGAGCTGAAATTGAATAACGATTTTTGGCTGAGTATCAAAATGACAAAAAAGTGCTTCATTATCCGTTTTGTCGAATATTTTGGCAGTCCCTTTTAGGCGTAAAGTTTCTTCGATGCCAGGTGCGAAACATAAAATGCCCATTTCTTGATCACTTGAGAGAAGGATGTTTTTTAAGGTATCGAGGCGATGATTCCCCGCATATTCGGGGAGTAATAAGGTTGAATCATTCAAAACCTTTATAAATCCAGCTTTCCCACCTCTTGGCGATGTATCAACATGACCTTGAGGGTTAATGGTGCTATAGACAGCCATTGAACACAGGCTTAAAAAATGCCGCGTGTGAGGGTCTAACTTTTGTACCACCTTATCTAAAACCAAGGGCTTAGGTTGTGGAAATAAGGCTGTTAGGTTTTCAAGGGTCGTAATCTCAGTCATGTTTGATGCGTTTTATTTGAAATTGCCCGATAAAATAAACCAATAATCCACTCATAACCCCTAAAGCTACGGCATAAATCAGGGCTGAATTGTCTGAGTGTTTCCAAAACAAATAGCCGATTGGGCCTGATATGATCATCATTAAGGCAAGTTTTTCGGTAATGGGTTTGTTGAAGGCGTAGATTAAAATTAACGGCACAAAAGCCGAACTTAATATTCCCCAAGCGTATAAAACCAAGGTGAAAACCGTATCATTATTGCTTAATGCCATGAGTGTAGCGCAGACTAAGATTGATAATGTAATCAGTTTGGTTGTGATGAGATTGAACTTTTTATGCGGTAATAAATCTTTGGTGATGGCAGCGGAGCACGCCAAAATTAAAGAGTCAGCCGTTGACATGGTTGCAGCAAACATGGCGGCTAAAACCATGCCGACCAAAAACTCTGGCAAGAGTTGATTGGCCATAGTTGGAAGCGCCAGTTCGGCATCAAAACCTGCAGATTCGGGAATTGCTAGGCGGGTTAATAGCCCAACGCCAATCGTGGCTAAGAAAGCAATTAAAAACCAAAAATAATAATAAAGTCGCATTTTATTAACATTTTCAACCTTATCTAAAGTCATGAACCGAATAACAATATGAGGTTGCCCCAAAACGCCTAAGCCTCCAAAGACCCAGCCAGAAAAGAATAATAGCCATTCAAAATAGGTGCCTGAAAACCAATTCATGTAAGTTTCAGAAACGAGTTGTAGCTTTGCAAGGGTGTTGGTTATGCCACCAAAATGATGGGTGCCAACCCAAAGTAGCAATAACATGCCAGATATCATCACAATAGATTGGGCAACATCTGTCCAAATAGAGGCTCTAAGTCCGCCGACAAAACTATAGGCCAAAATAATCATTGCACTGATGACTATGCCACTTGAAGCCGACCAATCCAGCATAGTTTCCGTTGCTTTACTACCAGCTTTTAGCTGTGCTGCCGCGTAAACAACCAGAAAAATAAGGGTTAAAAACCCGGCAAGCACTCTAATTTTCTTAAAGTTTTTGCCTTGCCAACTTGCCAAAAGTTCGCCATAAGATTGAATATTTTTTTGATGACCGATGATTTGTATTTTTTTAACGGCAATAAAGTTGGCAATAAAATCGCCCAGAATCCAGCCTAGGGCAAGCCAAATGGCTGAAAGCCCTGATGTATAGGTCATGCCAATCATGCCAATAAACATAAAGCCACTGTTATTCGTGGCTATTGCAGATAAACCGACCAGGGCAGGAGAGATTGAGCGGCCAGCAAGAAGATAGTCTTCGGTGGTTTTCTGGCTAGAAAAGTAGGAGGCTAACCCTATGAATAAAAAGAGAATTAAAAAACTTAAAAATGTAATAACTAACAAAAACTAACCCATAATTTTAATTAAAAAATTTAACAATGGATTTTCATTATACGGATTATGAGCGGTAGGTCTGGAAAGTTATGGTTTTTTTGCAGCCATTAGCTCATGCCGCAGATTATAAAGTTGCCTCGGTTGAGAATAAAAATGTCAGGTAAAAAGTTTTCAGGGATTCAAAAAAAATGGAGGCTTTAAATGGCGTATTCGGCGTTTATGAAGATTTTAGGCATTTCAATAACTGCTTTTATCTGGCTTGTGCCTATGTTTAAATTAAAAAAGTTATTTGTGAATAAGCCACTGAATTAGAGTGTTTTGTATAAAGTTTGGAGTGTCATTTGTTTTTTAAAAGGGCTTTGCTGCCTATTTCTTCTTTGTTTTTTTCAATCGCGTTACTGGCCACGGGTTATGGATTGTTAATGACTTTTATTGGCGTATTCTTAAAGCAGGAAGGCCTCAGTTCGGGTGTGATAGGTTTAATCAATGCCGCCTTTTTTCTAGGGGCGATGTTGTCGGCCGTTTTCAGTCAAAAACTCATTGTGACGGTCGGGCATGCCCGAAGTTTTTCCGCGTTTTCGGCCATTATGGTCATCACTTTTTTGGGTCACGCACTCTGGTTTGATCCCTGGTTTTGGGGTGTTCTCAGATTGTTTTCGGGTTTTGCGTTTTATTCTATGCTCATCGTGTTAGAAAGCTGGCTGAATGAAAAAAGTGCAACAGAAGATCGTGGCAAAATTTTAGCCATTTACACCATAGTGTTTTTCTTGGCATTGGCTTTGGGACAATTGCTATTAATGTTTGCAATGTCTTCTAACACGATTTTTATTTTAGGTTCTATTTTGGTGCTTTGGTCTTTGGTGTTAGTGGCCATCACTCGAGTGATTCAGCCTGTTTTAAAGCCTTTTGAACGCTACAGTATGCCTAAGTTGCTATCGATTGCACCGTTGGCTTTAGTGGGCAGTTTTATAGGCGGGGTGTTTGTAGGCTCTTTTTACACTATGATGCCACTGTATATTTTAGGGGTGTTTGAGCAAACGAATGTGGTTTCGGTTTTTATGGCTTTGACCATTTTAGGCGGTCTGGTTGCTCAATTGCCCGTTGGGATTTTATCCGATCGTTTTGGCCGCAGAAGACTCTTGGCTTGGGCAGGCTTTTTTAGTGCGGGTGTATTACTGCTTATGTTGTTTTTACCGCAAATCTGGCACGATAGTTTGGTCATTTTGTATGGTTTAGGATTCTTATTGGGCATGAGTTTATTTAGTATTTACCCTTTAAGTGTCGCAAGAGCCAATGATGTTTTTGATGAAAACAGAGACATCATAGAAATCAGTCGTAGCCTGTTGTTTTCTTATGGCGTAGGGTCCTTTTTTGCGCCCTTATTATTGGGGTTTGTTTTAGGGTTTTCGGTGGATTTCTTTTTTGTCGTATTAACAGGCTTTGCTTTAATGTTGGGCGGCTATGCTCTGATGAATGAGCGAATTCCTGATGAAAACTTAAATATATATGTGGCTATTCCGGCAGCGTCTGCACAGATGTTAGCTGAAATGGATCCGCGGCAAGATGATGATTGGGTTCAAGAAAAACGCCCAAATAGTGATTAAACGATTACTTGAAATTGCGAGTTTATTTTGTTTAAAAAGCATCCAAATTTAACCAGGCCTGGTTAAATTTGGTGCAATTTTTGCATTTTAAATGCTGAAAAAGTTTAACTAATGTCAATAACCTTATGAATGTAATGTAAATATAGTTATTGGTTTATCTTTAGCTTTAAAAGCCTTATGTAGTTTATAAGGTTGGTGCGCAAAGATGTCCAAGTTAATTATATTTACCGATTTAGATGGAACCTTGTTAAATCATCATACTTATGATTACGCTGCAGTCTGTCCAATTTTGGCGCGCTTAAAAGCGGCCAATATTCCTGTTATTTTAAATTCTAGCAAAACCCTAGCTGAGCTTGAGGCTTGGCAGTCTAAATTATCACTTCCTTTACCTCTAATTGCCGAAAATGGTGGTGTTTTGCAAGTGCTTAATAATACAGGCACTGGTGTAAATAAAATTCTCATTGGTCAGCCCTACGCTGAAATTCGTTCTTATATCAAACATTTGCGTAAGCATTATCATTGGCAGTTTGAAGGTTTTGGGGACTGGACGGTTTCAGAAGTGATGGGGCACACCGGTCTACATTCTAATGATGCTGTGCTGGCGATGGAGCGAGAAGTGACCGAGCCGATTTTATGGCAAGATTCGCCCGAAAACTTAGAATTGTTTAAGCAGGCTTTAGCGGCGGAACATTTGGTGTTAAAGCAAGGCGGGCGCTTTTATCATGTGATGGGTAATCACGATAAAGCTGATGCAATGCACTTTTTAGTCAATAAAGAATACTTTTCATGTGGTCAGCATTGTCAAACCATTGCTTTGGGTGACAGTGAAAATGACTTATCTATGCTTAATTATGCCGATTTTGCAGTGGTTTTACCCAATGCGAGTGGTCGTGTGTTAGAAGTGTCTAATGCCATCTATGCTTCAGATCCCGCGCCTATGGGCTGGGTGAATGCGGTTGAATCCTTATTATTTTCTGCTAACGCCAAGGCAGGTTAATTTATTTTTTTTAAATTGGTGAATCACCTGAAACCATCAAGACGCAAACTCAAGGGGGAGTAAATGAGTGATTTTTTTCAAAATGGCAATGTTACAACTTTTCATAATATTACGGATAGACCCGTTGAAGAGTTAGAAAAAGAGTTAATTAAATTTGGTCAAAAAAAGCCGTTGGGTTTAATTTTACCCTCGTTATTCAGTGAGTTAGAAGCGCCAGCTTTGGCCAATATTGTTGAAGAGCTCAAAAAAGTGCCTTATCTCACGCAAATCGTGATAGGGCTTGATAGAGCAGATGCCAAACAGTTTGCTTATGCCAAAGAGTATTTCTCGGGCCTTCCGCAAGACTTCAAAATTATTTGGAATGATGGGCCTAGAATGCAGGCCATTACTGAAAAACTGAGAGAAATGGATTTAGCGCCAAAGGAGCGCGGCAAAGGCAGTAATGTTTGGAATTGTTTTGGCTATTTATTGGCTTCAGACAAAGTCGAAGCGGTGGCCTTACACGATTGTGATGTGATTACCTATGACCGCAGTTTATTGGCACGGTTGATTTATCCGGTGGCACATCCCACTTTTAATTTTGTGTTTGCCAAGGGTTTTTATCCGCGTTATGCCGATGGCAAACTGAATGGTAGGGCCTCAAGATTATTGGTGACACCCTTATTGCGCGCTTTGAAAGGGGTGGTTGGGCAAGATACGCTCTTGAGTTATTTAGACAGTTTTCGTTACCCCTTAGCCGGTGAATTTGCGATGGATGTGCAGTGTTTACAAGACATTCGCATCCCCTCGGATTGGGGGCTTGAAATAGGCGTGATGTCTGAGGTTTTGCGTAACTACTCTAATCGCCGAGTTTGCCAAGTGGATATTGCTGATGTGTATGACCACAAACACCAAGATGTGTCGTTTGACAACAAACAAGCCGGCCTGTCGCGTATGAGCCAAGACATCGCGAAGTCCTTGTATCGCAAGTTAGCGGTGCGCGGGCATGAGTTTTCGCCAGCAACCTTAAGAACCATTAGAGCGCAATATTATCGTACCGCATTGGATCAACTAGAGTCTTATGCGTTTGATGCGGAGATGAATGGCTTAAAGTTGGATTTGCACGCCGAGGAGCAGGTGATTGAATTGTTTGCTCAAAACATTTTAGAAGCGGGTCAAGATTTTATGGATAACCCAGGGGAGATTCCATTTATGGCGAATTGGAATCGAGTGGTCAGTGCTTGTCCAGACATTTTGGCTCAAATCCAAGAAGCGGTAGAGTTGGATAATCAGCCTTAAAAGCCCGCTCAATTTTAGACAGGTTGTAAGCCGCCTAAAAGTGTAGGAAAGAACGATGAATGATGCGCTATTTGAACAAATAAAATCTCGATTAATCACTATTTATGGTAAGGGCGATGGCGTTCGGGTTTATACTGACCTAGTGGGTTTTTTATTGCCAAAAATAGCGCAAAATATGCATCGACAATCGAAGTGGTCACATGAAGATGTTATGCTGATTACCTACGGAGATACTTTTTTACAAGAAGGTCAAAAACCGCTCGAAACCCTAAAAGATTTCTTAGACAAATACATTAAAAATGCCATCAATAATGTGCATATTTTGCCATTTTTCCCTTATAGTTCAGATGATGGGTTTTCGGTGATTGATTTTACCCAAGTCAATCCAGATTTGGGCGATTGGCCAGACATAGAGTCCATAGGGCAAGACTACAAGCTCATGTTTGACTTGGTTATTAACCACATCTCGCGTGAAAGTTTGTGGTTTACGGATTACAAAGCCAATTTGGCGCCCTATAACGAGTTTTTTATTGAAATGGAAGGTGACGAAGATGTTTCTCAAGTCACGCGCCCCCGTAATACGCCTTTGTTAGTGCCGGCTTATACCCATCGTGGTCGAAAAATGGTGTGGGCAACTTTCAGTGCAGACCAGATAGATTTAAACTTTAAAAATCCGCAAGTGCTGCTCAAAATGCTAGAAGTTTTGGTGCTCTATCTGCAGAAAGGTGTCAAAACCATCCGTTTGGATGCAATTGCTTTTTTATGGAAAACATTGGGCACCACTTGTATTCACTTGCCGCAAACTCACGAAGTGGTTAAGCTGATTCGCGATGTGATGGAATTGGTAAATCCTAATACCATTTTATTGACCGAAACCAATGTGCCGCACAAAGAAAATTTGTCGTATTTTGGCGAACAAGATGAAGCACATATGGTGTATCAATTTGCTTTAGCGCCGTTAATTTTGCATGCATTACATCGTGGGGATGGACAATACTTAACCGATTGGGCACTTAAATTAGCCCCACCACCACCAGGGTGCAGTTTTTTAAACTTTACCGCCTCGCATGATGGGATAGGGGTGCGACCAGTAGAAGGCATTTTACCGCCCCGAGAAATTGAGGATTTGGTCACCAGTATGCATCGCTTGGGTGGATTTGTGTCTATGAAGGCAAATCCCGATGGCACAGAAAGCCCTTATGAATTAAATATTGCATTATTCAGCGCCTTTAGAGAAACTCATAGCTCAAATGGACCGGATCAATGGCAAGTAGAACGATTTATTTGTTCACAAACGATTATGATGTCTTTACAAGGCATACCCGCATTTTATATTCACAGTTTAATCGCTACGCCTAATGATAAAGAGGGTGTTGAAAAAACTGGGCGCACCCGATCGATTAATCGCCGTCGTTGGGATTATGATTACTTGCAGGCTTTAATTGAAAGTGGCCGAACATCGAATGCTGAAGTTCTGAAAAGACTGATTAATATATTACAAAGACGCAAAAAACATTTGGCATTCCACCCAGATACACCGCAACAGGTATTGGATTTGGGGGCAGATTTTTTTGCCTTGTGGCGTGATGGTCCCAATTTACGGTTTCCGTTGCTGACAATTCACAATTTAACGCCGGATATTAAATTGCTCAATATTGCTCAAATCGTCGGCATTGAACGATTCAGTTATTGGATTAATTTATTAGACAACCAGGGTGTCAGCAGTGCCGAAGAAAAGCTGGTGGTACAACCTTATCAATCTTTATGGCTAATGCCAGAAAGCGTTGATGGGGTGTCTGCCTTATGGGCACCCATGACTGATTAACAACAACCGTTTTTGATATTTTTAAACATTTCACAATTTTATTTTTCAAAGCAGAGAATAAGTATGGCGCATCTTTTAGCAGATTACCCCACCGAAGGGATCTATGATGAATCGGTTCAAGCAGACGGCAAGCCAAGATTGGCTTCTGAACAATTATTTGACTACATGAGCAAACTAGAGTCGAAAGACTTTAAAGAATTGCAAAAGAACGCCAATACGACTATTGCGCAGTTTGGGATTTCTTTTACGGTTTACAGCGACAAAGGCAATATTGACCGTCTGTGGCCGTTTGATGTTTTCCCAAGAGCCATCGATGTTAAAGAGTGGAGTCAAACCTCTAAAGGCTTAACACAGCGTTTGCGCGCACTGAATCACTTTATTGAAGATGTGTATAACGAGCAAAAGATTTTTAAGGCAGGCATTATGCCGCTAGATGTGATTACCTCGTCTAAAGACTATCGTCCAGAGTGTGTGGGCATGAAACTCAAGCATGGTTCTTGGGCTTGTATTTGCGGAACTGACTTAGTGCGAGGCGCAGATGGTGTTATGTATGTCTTAGAAGACAATCTGCGCGTGCCTTCAGGGGTTTCCTATATGTTAGAAAACCGTGCGGTAATGAAACAAGTCATGCCAGAAGTTTTTCACGACATGAACATTATGCCGGTTGACCAATATCCCACCAACTTGCTGTCTATGTTGCGTTCTTTATCACCAAATGACGACCCAATTCCTGAAGTTGTTGTTCTCACACCGGGCGTTTATAACTCGGCTTATTACGAGCACGCTTATTTGGCACACGAAATGGGTGCTGAATTGGTAGAAGGTAGTGATTTGGTGGTATTGGGTGACGATTGTGTTTATATGCGTAACATCGATGGGTTGAAAAAAGTGGATGTCATTTACCGCAGAATTGATGATGCTTTTATGGACCCTGAAGTGTTTCGAGAAGATTCAACTCTAGGTGTGCCAGGTTTAATGCGCGCCTGGAAATCAGGCAATGTGGCCATTGCCAATGCGCCCGGTTGTGGAGTGGCGGACGATAAGGTGGTTTATGCCTATGTGCCTGATATGATTCGTTTTTACTTAAATGAAGAGCCATTGGTGCCGAATGTACCCACCTATTTGTGCAGTAACCCTAAAGACAGAGCTTATGTGTTAGAGCATTTGGCTGAGTTGGTGGTGAAACCCGCTAACGAGTCAGGCGGTTATGGTTTGTTGATTGGTCCTCATGCCTCTGAAGAAGAATTAGAAACCTTTAAAGGTCTTATTCAAGAAAATCCACGCAATTACATCGCACAACCTACGCTTAATCTATCCACTGTGCCTACCGTCTGTGACGATGAACTTGACCCTCGTCATGTCGATTTAAGACCCTTTATTTTGCAAGGCGCTAAAACCTATGTCACCGCTGGCGGCTTGACGCGTGTGGCTTTGCGTAAAGGCAGTTTGGTGGTTAATTCATCGCAAGGCGGTGGCAGTAAAGATACTTGGATTGTCAAAACAGAAAGATCAGAAGGGGAACAACATGCTCTCTAAAGTGGCAGAAAGATTATATTGGTCAGCGCGTTACATTGAGCGCGTTGAAAATACGGCGCGTTTAGCAAAAGTGTTTTCGCAGTTGATGTTTGACTTGCCTAAGGCGGTCAAATTGAACTGGTATACCTTGGTGCAAATCACCAGTAACGAGGTGTTTTTTGACACACATTATGAAGCCAAAACCGAAAAAAATTGCATGAGCATGTTACTCAGTGATCGTGACAACAGTACCTCTTTATTGTCTTCTTTGTGGTGGGCGCGTGAAAATATGCGCACGACACGCGATATTTTACCCAGAGAGGCTTGGGTGCATATCAACGAACTTTATTTAATGGTCAAAGAAAATAAAGAAGATTTTGAATCGCGCAGTAAACGCAATGCCTTGCTCGACAAAATTATCAAAGGATGCCAGTCTTGGACCGGCATGATGACCAGCACCATGAGCCAAAACAACACCTATCGTTTCATTATGCTGGGCACAGCCATTGAGCGTGCCGACATGACTTCGCGTATTTTGGATGTGGGCGGTTTTTTCGTGTCGCAAGAAACGGTGGTGGATGATGAATATCCTTCAGACAGTATTTTATGGGCAAATTTGCTAAAATCTGTCAGTGCATATTTTATGTATCGTCAAAATGTACAAACCGAAATCACCGGCCAGCATGTGGTTGACTTTTTAATGAAAGACAAAGAGTTTGCGCGTTCGGTGCGTTTTTGCATTAACTTTGTCAGCTCGGTGGTGTCCAAGTTGCCCAATTCTAGCGAACTTAAAGAAGAGTTGGATGCTTTGGTTTTGCACATCGACCAAGACACGGTTTATGAGGTGGGTTCAACTGCTTTACACGACTATTTGGATGAACTGCAAATGGCGTTATCAACGGTACATAATAAATTTTATGAAATATGGTTTAACCCCAAACAACTCGCAGCTTAATGTTAATTAAGCAAGCAATACAAGGATAATGCCCGAATGAAACGCTTTTTTTGTCAATGTGGGCAAGAAGTATTTTTTAACAATCTGTACTGTAATCAGTGTGCCAGAGATTTGGTTTATGACCCTTCTGCAAGAACCTTGTGGAGTGGCGAATTACGCAAGGGTTATCAGTTTTATGCTCATTCAAACTCGGGCAAAAATCAGTATGTGATGAAAATATGCAAGAATCGCTTCAAAGAAGCAGCTTGCAACTGGGTCGTGAGTAGTTTTGATGAAGATGGCTCGAGTGTTTGTTTGTCCTGTCGGACGACTCAAACTGAGCCAGATTTAAAATTACGAAAAAATAAAAAACGCGTGCGTCTGCTCGAAATGGCTAAGCGCCGTATGATGGCCGCACTGTTAGACTTGAAATTGATTTCTCCCATGGGAGGTGATTCGATTAAAGGTTTGAAGTTTGATTTTCTTGAAGATAAACGCAGTAACCCAAAATCCGAAATTGAACATGTATTATCCGGCCATTATCAAGGCTTAATCACCATTAATGTGGCCGAAGCCGATGAAGGTTTTTTACATGTGATGAAAGAGCAAATGGGCGAAAAATATCGCACATTATTAGGACACTTTCGTCATGAAATTGGACATTATTTTTGGTGTAGATTAATTGATATTCCAGGCAGACATGACGCCTTTAGACAAGTTTTTGGAGATGAACGCGCCGATTATGGTGAAGCACTCAAAAAATACTATGATATGGGGCTGCAAAACCGTTGGATGAGTCGTTTTATCACACCCTATGCAGGCAGTCATCCGCACGAAGATTGGGCGGAAACTTGGGCGCATTATTTGCACATGGTAGACACTTTAGAAACAGCCGTCAGTTATGGTTTGAGTGTTTATGAACCCAAGAAAAACGACTTTGACGATTGGTTTGCGGAATGGGGTAAAGTGGCACAAGTCATGACGGCCCTAAATCGCAGTTTGGGATTAATGGACCCTTACCCATTTAGCATTTCTGAAGTCGTTAAAGGCAAGCTGCGCTTTATTGATGAGCTGGTTGAAAGCTCAGGAAAACTACCCGATAACTTTAAGAAGACCGCGCCCACACCTACTGCGCCTAAGCCTGCCAGTCAGTAAGGCAGGGGCCAAATTCACGGAGGCATTGAGCACATGAATCCTATCCACCCCCAAGTGCCCAAAACGCTCTTAGTTGCGCCTGATTCTTTTAAGGGGTCGCTCAGTGCGGTTGCCATCTGCCAAAGTGTTGAAAAAGTCGTCAAAAAAATGGGGTGGCCAATTCAAGTGGTGTCACGGCCGATGTCGGATGGGGGTGAGGGTTTTGTGGATGCCGTGCTTTATGCGGGCTTGGCTCAATCGGTAACGCTGGAGGTGCAAAACCCCATTGGTAAAGCGGTTTCGGCAACCTTTGCATGGCAGCCAGACAGTCGCACAGCCATTGTTGAAATGGCTCAGGCTTCAGGTTTGCCTTTGCTCAGTCAAGATGAACGCAATCCCCTTAAAGCCTCCAGTTATGGCACAGGCCAGCTTTTGGTCAGAGCGATAGAAATGGGAGCTAAAAAAATTGTGTTAGGACTTGGGGGCAGTGCCACCAACGATGGCGGAGCGGGTGCATTACAGGCCTTGGGTTTTCAAATGCTCAATTCTCATAATCAGTCGATAGGCCCAGGCCCTAAGGGACTGAGCGAATTATCTAAGATTGGCTTTGAACCTCAAGGGCAAATAACCCTTGAACGGCTGCAAAGTATAGAGTGGGTGATTGCCTGTGATGTCACCAATCCTTTATTAGGGCCCTTGGGTGCAACGGCAGTTTTTGGCCCTCAAAAAGGGGTGACCCCAGCCTTGTATTCGATGATAGAAACCAGCTTGCAACACTTTGCGGACTTGATGGAGCGTAGGTTTAAAAGATCGGTCAGAAACTTGCCCGGTGCTGGCGCAGCCGGTGGGATGGCCGGCGGATTTGTGGGTTTTTTAGATGCCAAGCTTGTCTCAGGTTTTACACTGTTGGCGGATTTACTGGCGCTGGAAAATTTATTTGAAGAACAAAAAATTGATTGTGTACTTACCGCGGAAGGCAAGATAGATGAGCAAACGCAATATGGTAAATTACCGGCGCAAATTGCACTGATGGCGCAACGCCATCATGTGCCTTGTGTTGCGATTTGTGGCAAACTAGAAGCCAGTTTACAAGATTTGCCCATGTTTAAAGCCTTGCACAGTATTCACGAACACTTACCCCCTGAAACGCCCCTTGAAATCCTCTTAACTCAAACCCCGCAAAACCTGACCAAAACCTTAAAACAGCATCTGCCAACTTGGTTGGCAAATTAGATAAAAAAGCCTCTAAAAAATGACCAGGCCTGGTCATTTTGGGCGTGCTTTTAGACCTGCTTTTAGTCGTGCAAAGTTCTCTTTATAAATGTTGAGCAGCAATTTTTCGTAAGGTAGGAACACTTAAATTGGCTTGGTCGGCAAACATCAGGGCGCGTTTTAATCTGGCCGGTGCAGAACGACCCATACAGCCATGTTGCGGGTCACCAGCAAAGGCTTCTAATAAACCCGCCATAAGAGGTTCAACGCTATTTTGTTGGGCGGTGAGAAAATCCTGAATGGCCAGCACATCTAAAGCAACCGCGTTCATCACTGCTGCATGGTTTTTAGCCAACTCATCGACATTACCCCCCACTTCTAGTCCTGCAATATTGGTGGTTAAAATATATAAATTTTTGCGCACCAACTCATAATTAAGTTGTTCTGGCGTTTCTAAAATGCGAGTTTCTAAACCAAGTTCTGCCAAAGCATCGGCCACTAGCTGCGCGTGTTGTCCATAAACCGGAGAGGGCATAACTTGTTTGCTGTCCATGCCTTTTTTCTTTTCAAACCAAACGGAAATCACGGTAGGGTCAATTAAATGCGTAGTTTGCCAGTCGCGGGGGAGGAGTTCGTTTTGAATTAAGATAACCTTATCAGCCCATTCGCTGGGGCAAGCTTTAAGCGTGGCGTGAATATCGGCTTCCCCCACTGCAATTAAGACTGCCTGAGGGGTTGGCAAGCTTTCAGCCACAGTTTGCATCGACATATTGCGGGTGATGCCTTGTACTGGACAGCCTAGTTTTAAAAACCCGCGGGCGAAAACACTGCCCAATTCTCCCATGCCCACGACGATAATCGGTGATTTTAAAATTGAATTTTCCATAATGAACCTTATTTGAATTAAAATAGTGCAACCTTAAGTTTAGTTGTGAGATATTACCAATGAATACCCCAAAAGCAAAGTTTACTTGGCACTATTATTTGATGGCTTTCGGCGCCTTGATGGGTTTGATGGCTTTGACTTTATCGGCTTGGAGCGCGGCAGCCAGTGCTTTAGGTTTTATGGTGATGTCGCATCCGGTATTGCAATTAAAAGGCCCTACGCGATTTATTTTCCTTGCGTTATTTGCGGCCTTTTATTATGCCGCCTTTCCAGACCCAAGCGTGGTGCAAGAAATGATGAAAACGGCAGAATAACACGGATTTAAGAGGCGGTTATGGCATCAACGGCTTTAGAAGATTATTTGAAAATCATCTTCAAACTTCAAGAGGGGTTACCCGCATCTAAGGGGGTGAGCACCACTGACATAGCCGCTCGGTTGAATATCTCAAAAGCCTCGGTTTCGAATATGCTGAAAAAGTTGTCGGAGCAGGGATTTATTGATTATGCGCCTTACCAAGGGGTTGCTTTAACCGAGCAAGGCCAAAAAATCGCTCTTAATATGATTCGTCGTCATCGGATTGTGGAATTGTTTTTGGTAGAGCGTTTAGGCTTTGGTTGGGATGAAGTGGATGAGGAAGCGGAAATTTTAGAGCATGCCATTTCTGACAAGTTGGCCAATCGTATGTGGCAAGACTTAGGGTGTCCCACGCAAGACCCCCATGGTTCGCCCATTCCCGATGAATCAGGGCAAATGATGGTGCAAAACTGGGGTTGTTTGGCCAATCAAGCCCTAGATGCTCAAGTGACCATAGAGCGCATTCAAAATCGTTCCCCAGAAGAGCTGCGTTACCTTGAATCCATCGGCTTAACCAAAGGCATATGTGTTCAGGTCAAATCTAAGGCCCCCTTTAAAGGGCCAGTTACCTTGAGTTTACCCAACCAACTTTGCTCTATAGATTATCGAATGGCCAAATCTATTTTGGTTTCGGAGACTTGTTTATGAATACCCTGAATCCTTTATTATCGGAAGATTTAAGTGCCAATTTATTGCCCGAAATAACGCCAATTCATATTTTAGAAGGCTTAAGTTGTGCGGTTTTTTGGGTCAATTTACAGCACGAAGTGATGTATCTAAACATTGCCGCTGCAGAATTATTACAAATGAGCCCTTCTAGAATTGTCGGGGCGAGTTGGCATAATCTTTTTCCTGGCTTAATGACCGATTTAAATACGTGCGGTTATGGGCGCTTAACCATTCATGAGCACTCCATTGAATTACCCGATGGCCAAAAAACGCGTGTCACCTGCACCTTTTCGTATTATGAATTTGATTCGCAAGCCGGTTGGTTGGTTGAAATACTTAATACCGAGCGCCATCACCGAATTGTTGAAGAAGATGAGAGATGGCACCAATATGAGGCTGGTAACTTATTGGCCAAAACCTTGGCTCACGAAATTAAAAACCCATTAGCCGGCATTTATGGCGCAACCCAATTATTGCAAAAGCGATTTCCCGAAAATCAAAAAGCCAAACAATTTTTAGAGGTGATTTCCAATGAAGTTAATCGTCTTAAAAATTTAGTGGATCGTATGCTCGGGCCAGGCACCAAAACCGAAAAAGAGCCACAGAATTTACATGAAATTATTCGCTATGTTCTGGATGTGATTTCCCCCGAAAAACCCAATCATATTTTCATCCGTTTGGACTATGATCCCAGTATTCCCGAAATATCCATGGATTTTGAATCCATGGTGCAGGCCTTTTTAAATTTGATACAAAATGGCATGCAAGCCATGGAGCAACATGGCGGGTTTTTAACCATTCGTACTCGTGTTGAATCTAAATTTACCCTGGGTTCTAAAACTTATCCCTTAGTCGCGGTGGTGAGCATCATTGATGAAGGAGAGGGCATTTTGCCAGAATTTTTTGATTCTATTTTCTACCCCATGGTGACCAGTAAAAAAGAGGGTACGGGCTTAGGTTTGCCCGTTTCGCAAAATATCGTGCGTAACCATGGTGGGTTAATCGTGGCTGAAAGTGAGCCAGGACACACCGTTTTTAATGTTTATTTACCGTTTGACCATAATCGCGGCGACGCTGCCGTTAGTGAAAGGAGCTCATCATGATCGAAACTAAAATTCAGGAAACTACCCCTGTCATTTGGGTCGTTGACGACGATGCCTCAATTCGCTGGGTATTAGACGCTGCGCTAGAAGACCGTGATTATATAGTGCGCTCGTTTGATTCCCCTTTAACGGCTTTGCAAAATATGCATGAGCCGCCAACCGTGGTCATCAGTGATGTACGCATGCCTGAAATGGATGGGCTAACCTTTATGGAAGCCGTTCATGAAATCAATCCCAGTATTCCGGTCATTATTATGACCGCTCATACGGATTTAGACACAGCAGTAAAGTCTTTCCAGAGTAAAGCTTTTGATTATTTGCCCAAGCCGTTTGAAATTGAAGATGCCTTAGCCTTAATTGATCGTGCGGTGCGTCGCCAATTATCGGGTGGCAAAAGTGGCACGCGTAAAAAACGCACCACCAAACAGCCTTTAAACATCATCGGCTCAGCACCGACCATGCAAGAGGTGTTTCGTATTTTGGGGCGAGTGTCGCAAGTAGATGTGACCGTGTTGATTAATGGCGAAACAGGAACGGGTAAAGAGTTAGTTGCCAAAGCACTCCATGAACTCAGTCGCCGTGCTGATCAACCTTTTGTGGCCATCAACTCAGCGGCCATTCCAAGAGAGTTATTAGAGTCAGAATTATTTGGTCACGAAAAAGGCTCGTTTACCGGTGCGCACACTCAGCGTATTGGACGCTTTGAAGAAGCCAATGGCGGCACGCTATTTTTAGATGAAATAGGGGATATGCCGGTTGATTTGCAAACCCGATTATTGCGTGTGTTAAATGATGGCACTTTTTATCGCGTGGGTGGCAAATTGCCGATTAAAACCGATGTGCGTGTGGTGGCCGCTACCCACCGTAACATGGAAGAAATGGTGCGCCAGGGTAAATTCCGTGAGGATTTACTGTATCGTTTTAATGTTATTCGCATCAAAGTACCCGCCTTGCGTGAAAGACGTGACGACATTCCAGCCTTGCTGTCTTACTATTTAAGTGAAGAAGCCAAGCAATATAATTTGGATGAAAAAACCCTCAGCAAAGAAGTTGAAGCCTACTTATCAACCTTGCCTTGGCCGGGGAATGTGCGCCAATTGCGCAGTGTGTGTACTTGGTTAACCATTATGGCACCCGACAAAGAAGTGCATATGGATGATTTGCCTTTAGAGTTACAAGGCGGCAGCAGTGCGACTCAATTACAAACCACAGAGCAAGATGATTGGTTAACCCCTTTGCGTTTGTGGGCTGAAAAGTTTTTGTATTCAGGTAAAGATGGTCTGCACACCGAAGCCGAAGGCATGTTTGAAAGAGTATTGATTGAAGAGGCTATGAAAGCCAGCTTAAATCACCGCCAAAAAGCGGCCAGACTGATGGGCTGGGGGCGTAATACTCTTACGCGCAAAACGCAAGCTTTGGGCATGGATGACTAAGCATGCTCTGGGAAGCTTGGCAATATTTCACCACCCCCGTGGCTTTGCCTTTGGCAAAAGAAATGGGGTTTTTAGAAGAAGCCATTGCCATGGCTGCCAGACGCAAGCGTTGCCGAGCTGAGTGGGATACGCACTTTCAAAATTGCCAAACCACGATTCGTGAAGCGGTAGAGCGTTGCACGCAAAAACGCAAAATAGTCATTATGGGCGCGGGTTCTTTATTGGATGTGCCCTTGGATTATTTGGCTCAAGAGTTTGACGAAGTTTGTCTGATCGATTTGGTTTTTTTAAAAGACGCCAGAAAAAGGGTTAAACCTTTTTCAAATGTCCGTTTGATTGAACAAGATGTGACCGATTCTTTGGCAGCCTGCCAAAAGGGCGCTGTGCAAGCAAAACCTGCCCTCAACCCTCAAGGTCATAAAGCCTGGTTAGATTTAAGTGAGGTTGATTGTTTAGTTTCGTTGAATTTATTATCTCAACTGCCGCTGATTCCGGTGTCCTGGTTAATGAAACACTTTGGTATTTCTGAGCAGCAAGCAGATGTTTTAGCCAAACAGCTGATCAACGAACACCTTAATTTGCTCAACGCCTGCTCGGGCGTGAAATGTTTAATTGCGGATCGTTGGGTGACCGAAATCGACACACAGGGGCAAGAAGTTGATGGCTTTGATCCCTTGTGGGAAGTCAGCGTACCAGAGGTGCAAAAAAGTTGGGATTGGCGAGTGATTCCGCTGGGGGAAATCAACACCCCAACGGCTCAAGTGAACCGCGTGGGTGTGAGTATTTATTAGAGTTGTTAGCGGAGTAGTTATCCGTTTCTAATAGAGAACGAGGCTATAACTTTAAAGATTACCGCACTTCATATTGCCAGGCACGGCGATATCGATACGCTTGGGATTAGGTAAATTCAAACCATCCATAATGGTCGCAAAATCTTGATAAGCTTTTTGTTGGCCGACACGCACATTAAATTGTTTTTCTTCACCAATCGTAGATTGGCTAAACCCTTTGTAGTCATGCGCTGGGAACACCAAAGTGTCTTCTGGCAATTTGAATAATTTTTCCGTTAGGGAATGATACATCTGCTCATTACTGCCTAATTGAAAATCGGTACGACCGCAATCTCTAACCAATAGGGTATCACCAGTAAAAGCTGCGCCATCAATTAAATAGGTGATGTCATTATTGGTATGGCCAGGGGTGTGTAAAACACGAATGGTTTGTTCACCCAATTTAAATTCGTCACCTTCTTGTGCCAAAATGTCAGCGCATTCTGAATTGGAGTTTTTGTGAACCACGATTTGTCCGCCCAGTTTTTTGCGAATAGGGCCCGCGCCTGTAATGTGGTCAGCGTGAATATGGGTTTCTAAAAGGTATTTTACCGTGAGTCCGAGTTCTGTGATGTGCTGTACATCGCGATCGACTTTTTCTAAAACCGTATCAATGATAGCGGCTTCCAGGGTAGCCTCATCCCAAACGATGTAGGTGTAGGTCCAGGTGTCGTAATCGAAAAGCTGACGGATTTTCATGTAAAATAGCCCCTATTTAGTCAGTAATATTAACAAATAATTATATCTATTAACTGAGACTCCGCAAGCCTTGAATCCTGACCACAGTATTAAAAATGTCATAGAAAATAGTGACTTAGATAAACAAAACTTATACAAATCCATTAAGCAATGTTTGGTCAAGGATCGTTTTTATTTTTCAAAACAGCTCAAAGCTTTACAACTTTCTGATCGTAAATTAGGGGAATTGGCTTCTAAAAATGACCAGGCCTGGTTAAATTTAGCGCAAAAAATCGCCCATTCCAAGGCGCAAGTGGCTTTAAAACGACAAGCCGTTCCTAAACCCATCGTGTTTGATGCCAATCTTCCTGTGGCAGCGCGAAAAGATGAACTGCTGGCGCTGATTCAACAACATCAAGTAGTGGTCTTAGCCGGTGAAACGGGTTCTGGTAAAACCACGCAAATCCCTAAAATTTGTTTAGAAGCTGGGCGTGGCATTTTTGGTCGCATTGCCTGCACCCAACCACGACGCTTAGCGGCTCGCAGTGTGGCAGAGCGCATAGCCGAAGAGTTGGGTTCTACCCTGGGTAACCTTGTGGGTTATCAAGTGCGTTTTCATGATCAGGTGCATGAGCAAAGTTTGATTAAGGTGATGACGGACGGGATTTTGCTGGCCGAAATCCAAAATGATAAATTTCTCAATCAATACGACACCATTATTATTGATGAAGCCCATGAACGCAGTATCAATATTGATTTTTTATTGGGCATCTTAAAGCAGCTATTACCTAAGCGCCCTGACCTAAAACTGATTATTACCTCGGCGACGATTGATACCCAGCGTTTTTCTCAACACTTTGATAATGCACCGATTGTTGAAATTTCGGGGCGTACCTATCCTGTTGAAGTGCGTTATCGACCTTTGAGTCAGTTTGAAGATGATGAAGGCAATGTTTTTGAGCAGGACATTGCAACAGGCATTGCGCATGCCTTGGATGAATTGGCATTAGAAGACCCTTTTGGCGATGTGCTGGTTTTTCAAATTGGTGAGCGAGACATTAAAGAAACCGCCGAAGTACTTAAAAAACACAAATTGCCCAACACCGAAATCATTCCGCTTTATGCACGATTGAGTTTGGCAGAGCAAAACAAAGTGTTTCAACTGTCGCAAAAACGCCGCGTAATTTTATCCACCAATGTCGCCGAAACCTCTCTCACCGTGCCAGGCATTAAGTTCGTCATAGACCCAGGTTTGAATCGCATCAGCCGTTATTCGGTGCGCTCTAAAGTGCAACGCTTGCCAATTGAAAAAATATCACAAGCTTCTGCTAACCAGCGCAAAGGCCGCTGTGGTCGTGTCAGCTCTGGGGTGTGTATTCGGTTATATGATGAAGCTGATTTTAATGCCCGCCCAGAGTTTACCGAGCCCGAAATTCACCGCACCTCTTTAGCGTCGGTTATTTTGCAAATGACCCAACTTAAGCTGGGTGATGTGCACAATTTTCCATTTATTGAGCCACCAGAAGACAAGGCGGTGAATGATGGCTTTCGCCAACTTCATGAAATTGGCGCATTAGACGAGCATCGCCAGCTGACCGAAACAGGGCAGCAAATTGCGCGTTTGCCGCTTGATCCTCGTATCGCCAAAATGGTCATGGAAGCTCAAGCGAATGGTGTACTCGCTGAAGTATTATTGATTGCCGCCGCAATCAGTATTCAAGACCCCAGAGATATTAACGAAAGTAATCGTCAAGTTGCGAAACAGGCGCATGCCAAATTTGAAGACAGCCGCTCGGACTTTTTGTTTTTCTTAAATCTGTGGCGCTTTTACGAAAATCAGCGTCGCCATTTATCGCAAAACAAACTGCGCAAACTGTGCAAAACCAATCTACTCAACTTTATGCGCATGAAAGAATGGCACGATTTGTTTGTCCAGTTGGAAATGAGTTTAAAACAACTCGGTATCAAAGTGCCTCAATGTCATCTTTATGAAGAAGTTCGCCAAGGCAATCAGGTCACCGAACGCTTGGCAGACATACATCATTTTGGTGTGCATCGCTCATTAATGGCAGGTTTGTTAGGTAATTTGGCAATGCGGGATGATGAAATCGGTTACCTGGGCGCGCGCAATACCAAATTGTTTATTCATCCCAGTTCAGCGCTTTTTAAAAGTAAACCCAAATGGATATTGTCTGCCGAATTGGTTGAAACCACCAAGCTCTATGCGCGCACTAATGCCGCCATTGATGTGGCCTGGGTTGAGCGTTTGGCAGGGCATTTGATTAAAAAATCCTATGCCGATCCGCATTGGTTAAAGAATAAAGGCCAGGTCAGTGCCTATGAGTCAGTCACGCTTTATGGTTTGCCAATTGTTAATCGACGCCCGTGCAATTATGGCGCCATTAACCCTGTTGAAGCGCGTAAAATCTTTATTCAAGGGGCGTTGGTGCAAGGTGAAATGGATTCTAAGGTCGCTTTTTTTGTGCATAACCAAAAGCTGATTGCAGAGGTGCAATCCATCGAACAAAAGCTGCGCCGTTTGGACTATATGATTGACGATGTGGCACTTTATCATTTTTATGATGCCTGTATTCCCAGTCACATTTATAACAAACCTGCCTTTGAAAAGTGGGCTAAAAAGTCCCTTTTTAAAAATGCAGATGCCTTGCAAAGTTGTTATTTAACCCAAGAATTTTTGCTCAAACAAGCCGTTGACGAAAGTTTGCTAGACAGCTTTCCATCACAAATGGCGCTGCGTAATCAGCTGCCGCTTAAAATTGATTATCAATTTGACCCTGGAAAACAACAAGATGGTGTGGTGTTTCACATTCCATTAAATGCGCTCAATGTTGCACAGGCTTCTGAGTTTGAATGGTTAACCCCTGGGTTTTTAAAAGAGAAAATTGCAAATTTAATCAAATTGTTACCCAAACAACTTCGAAAGCAATTTATCCCTGCGCCGCAGTATGCCGATTTGGTTTTGCCTGAACTTTCAAAAGAATTCACCGATAAAAAGGGTGGATTATTAGCGCAGTTGGTGTGGAGTTTAAATCGTCGTGCACAACATCGCGTCACCGAAGCGGATTTTGCCGTGGCCGATTTACCGTCACACTTAAAACCCTATTTTATCTTGGAAGATGAAGGGGGTAGAAAGTTAGCAGAAGGTGCGGATTTGCAGGTTTTAAAAGATGACTATTTACATCTCGTTGAGCGCAAAATTCATCAACACCATCAAAAACGCCAAGCTGAAAAAGTGATTGAGCAATGGGACTTTGGCGATTTACCCGCCCAACAAACCCTTAAAAATCAGGGCTTAGAAATGGTGGCCTATCCTGCGTTACAAGTAAAAAAAGACCAGGTGATTTTGGGCTTGGTCAGTGATGCTGCTTTTGCCAAACAGTTGCATGGCGAAGGGGTTTTGCAGTTGTTGCGTTTGGCATTGGCCGATAAAGAAAAGTATCTACAAAAGAAACTGCCCTTGCAAAAAGCCTGCTTGTGTTTTGCCACCTATGGCACTTGCCAAGATTTAACCCAACAGGTGATTGACCGTGCGTTAACACACTTGGTGCCAACGCCCGAGTCTATCAGAACCCAAGCTGTCTATCTTGAAACCCTAGAAACGGTGCGTTTGGCGTGGATTAATCATGCGCAACAGATTGCTAAACAGGTGGAAGCCTTATTATTACAACATCAAAAAATTGCGCAACGCTTAAGGGGTAAGGTAAACCCAAGATGGTTGGGTTCTTTGGCAGATTTGCAGGGGCAATTAGACGGCTTAATCTCTAAAGAGTTTGTGCGAACGACGCCGCAAACTTGGTTCGAGCAAATGCCGCGCTATTTGCAAGGCATTGAAAAACGCTTAGAAAAAATGGATATCGATCCGACTAAAGATTTAGCGGCTTTAGAACAATTAAGTCCGTTATTAAAAACCTATCAACTCATTTTGGCGGAAAATAATCCCCAAAATCAACCAGGCCTGGTTGAAATTCGCTGGGCTTTGGAAGAGTTAAGATTGTCTTTATTTGCGCAACCCATGAAAACCCTAAAGCCAGTGTCGATTGCTCGCATTGAAAAAATGTTAAAAAGTTTGTAAGTTTTTGATTTGTTTTATGTCAGCTGACTATAATGAAGATGTTGTTTCTAAAATTAGAGGTAGGACAGTCGATGAAAACTCAATCAAAATTATTAATGGTCGCCTTGGCGTTATCCGGTGTATTGGGCTTAACAGCCTGTGGACAAGAAGAACCCGCTAAACCCGTTGCCGCCGCCAATACGCCAGCGCAAGCACCTGCGCCAGTCGCACCGGTTGTTGCGCCTGTTGCAGCACCAGAGCCTGCAAAAGTTGCAGCGCCTGCAGAGGTGGTTAAAGCTGAGGTAATGGGTGAAAAAGTGTACGCGACCTGTGTGGGTTGCCATGGTGCCGCTGGAGAGGGTGGAGTTGGGCCAAAATTACAAGGTCAAACGGTGGCAGACTTAGCACAAAAATTACAGGTTTATAAAGCAGGTAAAGAAATCGGGCCGATGAGCTCTATGATGATTCCCAATGCGACACAATTATCAGATCAAGACATTACTTTAGTGTCTGAGTATATTGCCACTTTAAAATAATCATTTTAAATCAAGCGTTTAAAGCCCGACTTTGCTCGGGTTTTTTTATGGCTGTTTAAAACTGTTTAGCTTAAAGTGGCCGCTTGAATTTTGAGCTGTAAAGAAGTTTTGCCAAAATAGTGATTGAGGCTGGGTTGATAAGCGCATTGAATTTGCTGGTCTACGCTGAAAGGGGTTTCTTCTTGCTCAGAAGTTTTGGCATTAAAAAAGATGGCAGACAAGATTAAGCCATTTTGCGTTTTCAACTTCATAGATAAATGGGTTTTGGTTTGCCCGACTTCTCTGATATCAATCACCCGAAAGTGTCCTGAAAAAGTGGGTTGCGGCCATTCTCTGCCAAAAGGCTCTAATAAATTAATTTCGTCCATCAGTGCAGTGGTCAACTCATGGTCTGCCAATTCACCATCGGTTTCTATGGTGGGAATTGGCGAGTCATCGCCAAGCTGATTTTTGATGGCGATTTCTAACAGTTCAGCAAAGCGTTCAAAATCCTGGAGCTGAATCATACAACCAGCCGCACCCTTGTGACCGCCCATTGAAATGAATAGTCCTTCATGCTGTTCTGACATCCATTGAAACGCCAAACGCAAATCCACACTGGGGACTATGCCGCGTCCGCTGCCAGCCAAGGTGCCATCTTCTAATTCCGTCATGGCCAAGGTGGGCACACCATATTGTTCGCCAATGCGTGAGGCAATAATGCCTTGAATCCCAGCGTTGCCTTGCATTTTGATGGCTAGGCTGTATTTTTTGGGGTGATACAGTGCTTTTGCAAGATTTTGAGCTTGTTCCAACATACTTTGTTGCTGTTCGCGGCGGTCTTGATTGTCGGCATCCAATTGCGCTAAATAGGCTTGTGCTTCTTCAACACTGGGCGCATTTAAAAAGCGAAATGCGGTGGTGACATCGCTAACGCGACTGGCTGCATTGATGCGGGTAGCGACTTGAAACCCCAGGTATTCTGCATTAAAAGGGGCTTCGTTGTTGTTGTTCATAAGGCGCATGGCTTGCCAAGCAGGGTTTTGAAACTGATTGATTTGTGATAAACCAAAAGCCACGATGGCGCGGTTATTATGACTTTTGAGTGATACGCTATCCGCAATCGTACCAAGGGCGACATTGAGCGCTAAATCTTTGAGGGTTGGCGTTGTTTCTGGGAGTACACCGCGTTGAATCAGTTCATTTCTGACTTGCCCCATCACCAAAAAAATGACAAAACAGCCGGCCACGGTTTTGTCGTATTGGCATTCGGCTTGTTGGGGATTAACCGTACAAGTGGCACTCGGTGGTGCGCCTTCAACCGTCATTTGGTGATGGTCGGTCACACACACTTGAATGCCAGCTTGCGCTAAGCGTTGAATACGCGGTTCATCACTGGAGCCTTGGTCCGCAGAAATCACGATGTCCACGGGATCAGGAATGGCCAAAATAGCATCGCACATCGCATCTGTTATGCCATAGCCATTTTTGCGTTCGCCAATCATATGTACAATGCGTTCTTGTGATACACCAAAATATTGCACCAGTGCAGTGGTGGCTACCCAAGCAGAGGTAACACCATCAGTATCATAGTCTGTGGCTAAGACGATTTTGCCAGAGCTTTGCACGGCGTCAGCGATAATTTGTGCTGCTTGCTGAGAGTTTTTGAGCTCATTAGGGTGCTGAATGTGTTTTAATTTTGGGAAGACGATAGCATCCAGTTGTTCGATGCTCAGGGATTCTGTGCTTGGGTCAAAAACTCTGCGGGCAATTAAACGCGCTTGTAGGTCAGTAACTCCCAATTTTAGGGCATTTAAATAGTCGCTTTCAGCGTAAGGGCGTTCGATAATTTGAGTCTTTTTCATGGTGAGGCATTTTAGCATGATTCTTTATTTACATGGTTTTTTAAGCACCGGCCAAAGTGCAAAAGGCCAATGGTTTAAACAGGCATTTGCCGCTGAAGGCATAGCCGTGATCACGCCGACTTATCCCATCGCTTCGCCGCAAAAATCAATTGAGTTTTTAGAAACAGAAATTCAGCGTTTAGAAGCGATGACCGCCACCTCAAATTGGTTGGTGATGGGGTCGTCCATGGGTGGTTTTTATGGACAATATTTGGCGCAAAAGTATCGGAAACCTTTGGTGATGATTAATCCTGCATTACAAGCCGTGGAAGTTTTGGGCCAATATCAAGGCGCTCATGTCCACCCTAAAACTCAGGAAACCTTGGTGTTGGATGAGTGGTATTTAGCAGAATTAAAAGCCTTCACCCGTGAGCCCGATGCCAGTTTAGCGACCTTGTTGTTGTTAGATGAAGGGGATGAGGTGATTCCGTTTCAGCCCAGTTTGACTGCTTATGAATCTAGTGCAGAGGTGTTATGTTACCCAGGGGGAAGTCACGCGTTTGATCATTTAACAGAAGCTTGGCCAAGCGTATTGGCGTTTGTTAAAAAAGAATTGCAGCTAGATGCGTTTTCAATTGATAAAGCAAGTTTTTGAATATTAAGCAAAAAGGTCGAGTAGGGTTCCAATTCGATCATCGGCATTTTTAAAAGATTTGGCGTTAACCTCAACCTGTGTTTTGTCCATCATTTGTCCAATCAGGGGTTTGGTTAAGTCAGAGTTATTGGGGTCGGCTATTTGTTTTGCGTTATTGGCCAAGCTGTCAAACCCTTTTTGCATGCCCATGTAGGCGTTGGCTTGGGCGCTTCCTGAAATATTCATTGGCTTGTCCTTTAAATGAGTAATTTGACTAGTTTAAGGCTTTTTGTCTTTTGGCTCAACAAAAAAGGGGTCAACTTTGTTAACGATGTATTTCACAAATACATTCCCATAAATTTCACTGCCTTCCCGGTCAACAATGACCGTGAGCTCATCATCCTTCCAAATATAAGAGCGATAACTTGGCGAGCCGCCCCAGCCTTTGCGAATGACTTGGGTGGGCTGACCAATTTGCGCAATAATTTCAAGCGCAATATCACGGGTTTCAATGGGGGTTCTTTTGTTCGCATTTAAAATCGATTGAGGTCGATACAAACGCATGGCGGAGGCGACTTTGCCCGCATTATCATAACGAAACTCAACATAGTAGCTGTCTCGAATGTTTGACCAGGTAAAAAACTTATCAATGTTGCGTTGTTTAGTGGTTGACGGGTCTTGCAAAAAGCCACCAATATTCCACAGTTGATTACGAACACCGTTAAGGTCTTGTTCAAGCAGTTTCATGCCTAAAAACGATACATCTTTAACAGCCGCCAAAGATGGCGTGAGGAATAGGCTGTTTACAATCAGCGTTATGGTCAGGATTAAGTTTTTATTATTCATAAGTGGAGTCACAGCTTTAAACTTTCATAGTCATGCTATCGGCTGACATACCGATTACTTAAGGGACGATGTCACTGGCATTAAGGATTTCTTGCCATTTTTCTTGAGTGTCTTGCGCCCAATTTGAAAAGCTCAAGGGGTCAAACTCAGTGCCCGCGGGTTGTTGCCAAACATAAAAATCAGCATTGGGTGTTTCATTGACATTTAGCTGATGCTGCATAACGCTTAGATCTGCATCTGATGGGTCTTGGTTGAGGGTTTGGCGTTGTAAAATTTGTTGACCCGCGATTTCTGGGTTAGTAGCAATGCTAAAGATCATTAAACTGGCTCGAGTTTGACGAGCGATATCAAAGTAGGGTTGGCGATGCTGTGCTTTTAAAAAGGTTGCATCGACAATTACCGAAAAACCTTCTGCTAAAAGTTGTGAGGTCAATTCTTGAAGACGCTCATAAGTGGCTTGATTCATTTGTGCCGAGTAGAGTTTTGCGCGTTGTTGTTCCGTGGCGCGGGTGAGTGCAGAAATACCAAACAGGCGTTTGCGCTCTCTATCTGAGCTGATGGTCAAATAATCTTGTTGTTTTAAGATTTGCTGGGCGTAATAAGACTTTCCAGAGCCTGAGATGCCCTGCATCAAAATGAGTTGCGGACTGGGTACTTGATAGGCGTAGTCTTCGGCTTGTTTTAAATAGTCTAAAGCACGCTGCCAATATTCTGTTCTTTGCAGGCTGTTGGCTGGAAACTGATGGTAGCGCAAAGCAGTAATTTTAGAACGCACCATGGCTCTATAAACTTGGTAAAAGCGTAAATGCTTTAAACCGGCAAAGTCGACTGTTTCATTGATGTAATCATTGAGAATTTGACGCTTTAAACTAAATTGCTGGCGATAATCTAAGTCAATTAACAAGAATGCCAAATCGTTCAGCGTGTCGATCCATCGAAATTGCTCGTTAAATTCAATGCCATCAAACAAAATGGGTTGATCGTTAATCAAGGCGATATTATCAAGATGCATATCCCCATGGCAGGCCTTAACAAAGCCATTTTCTTTGCGCGCCCACAAACTGTCCCAAAAAGTTTTTTGCGTGAAGTGCGTCCATTCTGCTAATTGTCTTAAGCGATATTGCAGTTCTGGGTGTTCGAAGGTACTCAGTAAAGACGGAAAATTATCCAACATAGGTTGGATTAAATTATCAGGGTGGCCAAAGTCGCAATCCTGATTAACCGATTCTGCGTTGAGGTGAAAATTAGCAATGGTTTTGGCTAAAAAACTCACTTGAGTACGATTTAAAGTAGCCGTTTGTAAATGTTTACCCAATACTAGGTTAGGGTCAAATTGACGCATTTTAACGAGGTATTCAATGGGTTCATCATTTGGGCGTAGCGGTGTAAAACTTAACTGCGCCAAATTTGCTGAAGCAAAAAGCGGGCAGACATCCAAATATAAATCGGGTGCTGTACGACGATTTAGCGTGAGTTCTAAACCGCAAAATTGTTGGCGAGCTTCAAGGGTAGAGAAGTCTAAAAAGCCAAAATTAACGGGTTTTTTAAGTTTATAAGCATAATCCCCAGTTAAGAATACGATCGAAATATGCGTTTCTATGGTGGTGATCAAATTAACGGGATGGGTGTAAGTATTGGGATTGAGAAGATGTTGTATGAGTTGTTCTGTTTGCACAGTAAAATCTATCTCAAAAGGGTGTTTTGTTGAGGGTGGTTTGGTAAAAAAATGCCGAGGTTGAAAAGTTTCAACCCCAACATTTCAGAAGATATTAAGCAATCCCTTGTTTTTCGCGGATTTCTTGCTTGCGCTTCATTTCAACCGTCAGATCAGCTGTTGGACGAGCTTCCATGCGTGCTAGACCGATTTCTTCACCACTCATTTTACAGTAGCCGTATTCGCCAGTTTCGATGTCTACCAATGACTTATCAATCTTTGAAATTAACTTTCTTTCACGATCACGGGTTCTTAGCTCTAGGGCAAATTCTTCTTCTTGTGATGCTCTATCGTTAGGGTCGGCAGGTGTTACTGAATCATTCTTAAGGTGGCTGACCGTCATGGACGCTTCATTTAACAACTGTTGTTTCCAGGCCATTAACTTGCCTCTGAAATGCTCACGCATTCTAGCGCTCATATATTCTTCACCCGGCTCCATTTCGTAGCGTGGGTAGTCTTCAATGAAATCAGTATTTGTATTCATTTTTCTTCTCAACTTTAGATTCTATAAAACTTTATAAAATCATTGGCTTCTAGGCGATTGTTAAAAAAATTTAAAATAAATCTTACATTAAACTTGATTACAAAAGCCGGTTAGGGAGTTGTACTTGATTTATCACAACAAATTTTAAAGCAGGCATTTTATCACCAAAAATGGGTTACACAAACAATGTTTAGTTTATTTTTCTGGCGTCAAAAAGAAACAATGTCAGTGAAACTAACTCGCTTTTATATCAATTTTTATAGGGTTTAACAAACAAAAAAGTTTTATCGCACTCATAGAAATTTAAAGATAAATCCCGTATAGTTTACTCGGTTAACCTTTTAAATATAACAATTGGAGAGAATCCCATGGCGGACTTACAGGCCTTATTATTTGATGTAGACGGTACTTTAGCGGATACAGAAAGAGATGGACACCGTGTTGCCTTTAACATGGCATTTGATGAAGCAGGCTTAGATTGGTTTTGGGATGAGTCTTTATATGGCGAGCTTTTAGCGGTTACTGGCGGTAAAGAGCGTATTCGCTTTTACCTAGAAAAGTTTAATACCACTTTTGCAAAACCTGAAAATTTTGATGCTTTTGTTAAGGGTTTACATGAAGCCAAAACAAAGTTTTATACCCAGTTGATGGCAGAAGGCAAAATCCCGCTCAGAACGGGTGTGGAAGCCCTGATTAACGAAGCGCGTGCGCAGGGTATGCGTATGGCGGTGGTGACCACAACAACGCCTGCCAATGTGACCGCATTATTAGAAAGCACTTTAGGCCCAGATTCCGAGTCTTGGTTTGAGGTGATTGCTGCGGGTGATATCGTTCCGGCTAAAAAGCCTGCACCAGATATTTATATTTGGGCACTCGAGCAAATGGGTTTAACAGCAGACCAAGCCATTGCTTTTGAAGATTCATTAAACGGAATCTTGTCTTCATCTGCGGCCAATGTTAAAACCATTGTGACTATCAACGAATATACCAAAGAAGATGACTTCTCTAAAGCCGCGGTTGTGTTGAATCATATGGGTGACGATGAAACGCCATTTGAATTGATTGCCGGTGAGGTTTATGGTCGCAATAAGTTAGACCTTGCTTTGGTTAAAGAAATTTTTGCCAAGGCTTAAGTTTATTCTTAAGCTGATGCTTAAGTTTGATCGTTAAACGATTGAATCTCAAGTAACTGTGTCACACCAAAAGCCGCTTCAGTGTGCAAACTTTGCAGCACTGGAGCGCTCAATTCTTGACTTCTTAAAGTCATCCATACGCGGTTTTTCAATCCTCCACCCGCGGTAAATATTCGAGTCACAGGGCTTGCGCCCAATTCAGTTAAGCGCTGATATCCTAATTTTTCTACAGACACCAACCCTTCAATCAAACCCAATAAAAATGTTTCTGGATTATCGGGTATTGGGTCTAAATTGCCTTGAAAACAGGGGTCTGAAATGGGAAATCTTTCTCCTTGGCAAAGCAAGGGATAGTAATCGAGATGCGTATTTTGGGGTCGCTCGGGTATTTTTTTAAGATGCTCGATTAACGCCTCTAAATCAAAGTGCTTTAACAAAACGGCACCGCCCGTATTAGAGGCGCCGCCCACCAGCCATTGATTTTTAAGTCGATGACTGTAAATGCCATATTCTGGGGCAAAGATGGGTTTTTCTGTGATGAGTTTAAGTGCCAGGGTTGACCCTAATGATGTTACGGCATCCCCCAGTTGGTGAGCGCCACTGGCTAAAAAAGCGGCAATACTGTCTGTGGTACCAGCATAAACTTTGGTTTTGCTGGAAAACCCATATTTTTCAACCAGGCCTGGTTGAATTTGGCCCAAAAAATCGCCTGGAAGCACCACTTTTGGCAGCGTGATGGTTGGGAGTAATTGCGAAATCCAATCTGGCCAAACCATGTTGATGGGGTCAAATCCCATTTTTAAAGCATTATTGGCATCGGTAATTTGAGGTAAGCCAGTTAAAAAAACATTGATAAAATCTATTTGGTGGCACACAAAAAACGATTCTGAGTGTGGGGTGTTTTCATAAAGCCACATCACTTTGGCTAAGGTGCTGGAAGCACCGTGTGCACCGCTGTTTCTCGGTGCAATTTTGGCAATCAATTGCGCTTCTGCGGTGGCGCGTTTATCGTCATACATCAATGCCATTGATACTGGCTGATAGTCGGCATTAACCAAGCAAACGGTTGATGAGGTGGCGTCAAGAATGATGTGTTCTATGAACGCAGTCTGTTGGGCGTTTTGTATTTTGCGTAACAGCAGTTCAAAACCCTCAAGCCACAGCTCTGGAGATTGCTCGCTGGTGTTGGCATTTCTGATGGGTAGCGCCAGGGGTACCGCGTAAAAAGCGATCGGCTGGCGAGTTTGAGTATCAATCAGCGCGCCACGAATGCCAGAGGTGCCTAGGTCAATGCCCAAAATTAAAGGCGAGCGGTCATTTTGAGTCGGACTAGCTTTTGGTGTCATGCGTTTCTCTTCAAGTGTCAGCGGCATTAAAAATTGCTGCATTTAATTAAAATAGTCAGGGCTATTTTAGCCAGGTTGATTTGAGGTTTTTGTGGAAAAAAACCGCCACAAGGGTTAGAATTGTCGTCATTTATGCCAGCTTGTCAAAGCGAAAATTTTGCAGCCTGGATTTGGAATTGTAATGGCTTTGTCCCAAGTCTAAGCTTACGGAAGATTTTAGGAGTGTTTTCATGAATGAATTACAGCTGGTATTGCTGATATTCGCCCTAGTTGTGGTCGCTGTGATGGTGTTTTTACATTACCGTAATCAGCCCACACCTGCCTCAAAAGGAAGAGCATCTAAAAGTGTGCGCCCTGAATCGGACAACGCTGACAGCGTTGAACACCGTCAAAAAGCCAGTCATGCGTTGAACGAATTTGGCGAAGGCCATATTCCGGTGTCTAATAAAACCCAAGCGCGTTTTCATGCCCAGTCTGATGAAGATGTTGAAACCGTTCCTGAGAATCAAGGAAAATTACCCTTTGGTGATGAATTTGATGACCATGAACCCGCGTATAAACCCAGAATTCAAGCAGAAAAAGCCACCAAAGAAAGCGCTGAAACTCAAAATCGCGCACCGCAACATTTTGTTTTAGAAGTTGAAGATTTAAAAACATTGGATGAAGTCGGGCCAATTGGTGCGGCGGGTGACAAACAACCCTCTTTTGGCAAGCCCGCTAATACGCCGGTTACCGAGTCTGAAAATAAATTGGCCGAAGTGACTGAACCGCAAGTGTTTGCGGTGATGGTGATGGGTTCGCAAGACTTTGCGATGGATGCTTTAAATAAATCGTTATTAGGTGTTGGTTTAAGTTTTGCGCCTCAAGGTATTTATGTTAAAAAAGATACCCTTGGTAAGCCTTACCTGCATGTCGCCAATATTATGGAACCAGGCACTTTTCCTGCCATGGAAGAAGAACGGTTTAGTGCATTCACGACACAAGGTGTGGTGCTGATCTTGTCACTGCCAACCAGTGTGAAAGCGCCAGCAGCCATGAATGATATGATTATGATTGCTCGCAAAGTATCACAGCGTTTAAATGGCCGTCTGTATGATGCGCAAAGACATTTATTGAAAGAATCTGATATTCAAGCCATGCGCGATGCGGCAATTGCCTACGAAACCGTTGGCATTTAATGGTTTTACTGATTGATGTCTAATTTAGATTTATTTGGTGATGACCCCCAGCCTATTCACGCCGACACCCCTCAAAATCCTACGGATTCTGTTCGCTATCAAACCTTAAAAACCGAAATTCAAATGCATAATGTTAACTATTATGCTTTGGATAATCCGCAAATCAGTGATGCACAATATGATGCCCTGTTCCAAGAATTGTTAAGTCTTGAAGCTCGTTTTCCAGAGTGGATTTCCCCTGACTCTCCCTCACAACGCGTGGGTTCTGAACCTTTAAAAGGCTTTGAATCTGTCAAGCATGTTGTGGCCATGATGTCTTTAGATAATGCTTTTAGTGATGAAGACCTAATGGCATTTTATCAGCGTGCTCTAAGAGGCTTAAATCTCTCTGAAAACAGCGAGTTGAGTTTTTCGGCAGAACCCAAGATGGATGGTTTGGCAATTAATTTGCGCTATGACAATGGCCAGCTCATACAAGCCACCACACGTGGCGATGGTCAAACGGGTGAAGATGTCACGCACAATATCAGAACCATTCGCACCATTCCTTTGCAACTTTTAACCCAAGATTGGCCTAAGGTTTTAGAAGTGCGTGGTGAGGTTTTTATGCCAAAATCAGCGTTTGAACAACTCAATCAAACCCAGCTGGCTTCAGGGGAAAAACCCTTTGCAAATCCCAGAAATGCTGCGGCAGGTTCTTTACGCCAGCTGGACCCTAAAATAACTGCCAAACGCCATTTAAGTTTTTATGTGTATGGTTGGGGTGAGGTTTCAGAAATGTTTCAGTTGCCGGAGCGTTATACCCAAGTTTTGGTGGAGTTTAAGCGCTGGGGCTTGCCAATTAACCCAGATGCAAAGGTCGTTCTTGGCAAACAGGCGATGTTGGAATATTACCAATCCTTAGCGGATAAGCGTGCTAGTTTGGCTTATGAAATTGATGGTATTGTTTATAAATGTGATCAAATTGCACAACAAAAACTGTTGGGCTTTACTGCCAGAGCACCGCGTTGGGCCATTGCCAGAAAGTTTCCTGCGCAAGAAGTTTGGACCACTTTGCTAGACATTGAAGTTCAAGTGGGGCGCACGGGGGCTTTAACGCCTGTGGCTAGGTTGGAGCCAGTTTCGGTGGGTGGTGTTATGGTTTCTAATGCCACTTTACATAACTTAGAAGAATTACACCGTAAGGATGTTCGAGTCGGCGATACGGTAATTGTGCGTCGAGCAGGGGATGTGATTCCTGAAGTTGTCGGGCCTGTGTTGGCTAAACGCCCAGACACTACGCAGTTATTTGTGATGCCCAGCGCTTGCCCTGAATGTGGGTCGGATGTTGTAAAAGAGCTTGATAAGGCAGTTCATCGCTGCACGGGTGGGCTATTTTGTCCAGCCCAGCGCAAACGCGCCTTGGCACATTTTGTGTCGCGAAAAGCCATGGATATTCAGGGCTTGGGTGAAAAACTCATAGATACTTTGGTTGAACAGGGTTTGGTTGCTCATCCAGATGATTTTTACCGGCTAACGCTGGAAGATTTAGCCAGCTTGCCACGCATGGCGTTAAAGTCGGCACAAAATGTTTTGGATGCCTTAGAAGCTTCAAAAAATACCACCTTGCCCCGTTTTTTATACAGTTTGGGTATTAACGAAGTGGGTGAAGTAACGGCGAAAAACTTAGCGCTTCACTTTGAAACCTTGGATGCCTTGATGCAAGCCAGTCTTGAAGACTTGGTTGCAGTGGATGATGTGGGTGATGTGGTGGCAAGCCACATCCAAAGCTTTTTTAAACAAACTCATAATCAAGAAGTGATTCGTGCCTTGTGTGATTTAGGCGTACAATGGCCAGCAATCCAAAAATTTATAGCAGATATTGAATCGCCCTTTGCCAATAAAGTGGTGGTTTTAACCGGCACGCTGACGGTGATGGCGCGCGACGAAGCGCAGCGCTTGTTAGAAAAAGTCGGTGCAAAAGTCACGGGAAGTGTTTCTGCCAAAACCGATTTTGTGGTGGCTGGCGATAAAGCTGGCTCCAAGAAAACCAAGGCAGAAGCCTTAGGTATCCCAGTTTTAACAGAAAATGAATGGTTGGCAATGATGCCCCAGGTTGAAGGATAAAAAATGGTAAGACCGCGTAATATTAATCGCAAAGTAGCTCCTAAAGAGGTTCCCGATTGGGAACAAGAGGAGTTTAAAAGCCGAACAGAAGTTAAAAAAGCCGCTGAAGCCGTGACAGATTTGGGTGAGCAATTAACAGAAATGACCGTCACACAAATTAAAAAAATGCAATTGCCCATTGAAGTGCAAGATGCTGTTTTAATGTTAAAAGGCATGGACAAAGGTCCTGCCATGAAAAGACAAAAGTTGTTTTTGGGTCGCCTACTGCGTCAACATGAAGAAATTATTATTGAAATCAAAACCAAGTTAGAAGAGGCCGAAGTTAAAGCCAAAGCAATGAATGCACATTTTCACCGCTTGGAAGTCTGGCGTGACCGTATGTTAGCGGGTGGTGATGAAGCCTTAAATGAGTTTATGGATATGTACACCCATGCTGACAGAAGTCAGTTGCGTACATGGATTCGTAATGCACAAAAAGAAGCCGAAGAAAACAAACCGCCTAAGTCTGCACGCGCTTTATTTCAGTATTTGAAAGGCTTAGAGTGGTAGGCAAATTTAATCTTTAAAAACCTCAGCACTAAACAGATTTTTGTTTGGTGCGCTTCCAAATCCGACTGCCAAATTCATATAAAACCAATCCAAAAATAACCAGGCCTGCCCCCAGCCAAATGGTTAGGTTCAAGGCTTCTTCATTAAAATAATGCCCTAATAATAACGCCACAACCGGTGTGATTAAGGTGATAAACCCTAAGCGTATCGCATCGATTTGTTTGAGCAAAAAGTAGTAAAGCACAAATCCTAATACCGAGCCAAAGGTTCCTAAATAGGCAATTGACCAAAGTGATTTTGAGGGCAAACTTGTCCAGCTCCATAAAAAGCTTGGGTCAATCATTAAGTAAATCAAACTGCTGATCCAAGCCGTGCCAGCGACCAAGTGTAGGCTAGAAATTCCATAGTTGACCTTTTTGACCAATAAAGTGCTTAGAGCATGCAAAAAAACCGCACCCAAGGCAATGCTCAAACCAATAATGAGTGGCGTTTGTTCTAGGCTGAGTTCTGTCCATCGAGTATTGAGATTGGGGTAAAAAATAACCGCTAACCCCATAAAGCTAACCAACATTCCTAAATATTTTGAAGGCGATAAGGTCAGGTTTTTAAAGAGGGTTGCAGCTAAAATGCCTGTCATAATTGGGGTCAAACCAAATACCAGTGAAATCCAACCTGAAGGCATGGTTTGCGCCGCATAGTACATGCCGCTCATGCCGCCGACCATGCCAATAGCTGCCGCTAAATAAATGCGCATTTCTCGCCATTGCAGTGAGAAGGGTGTTTTGGAAAACCAAAAAATCAACGGTAAACACAAGGCTGCACTGATAAAAAATCGCCCTGAAATCCCTAAAAACCAATCCATTTGGCCACTCCATTGAATGGCTAGGGGAGTCGTTGCCCAAATGAGAACTACGGTGCTATAAGCTAAGATGATTTTCAAGGGATGCCTTTGGAGAAAAAAGAGGTCAGGATATGTTCAGGTTATTAAGTTGTTAGGTTATTAAGTTGTTAAGTTGTTGCTAGGTGATGTGACTTCAAAAAGCCCTTTTTGGGTGTTTTTAGTGACTTTACCTGCCTCAAATAATTGCCCATTCATGGCAATATAAACACCAGGCCTGGTTAAATTTAACGCCATAATGGCACTGCCAAGATTAAACGTCGCATCAGAATTGCCTAAAGCAAAAGGACGCATAGCGCCAGTGAGTACAATGGTTTTCTCGGGCATTTGCGTATGATGTTTGAGAAGGGTGGCGGCTGTTATGGGCATGGTGTCTGTGCCATGGGTAATGAGGATTTGGTTGTCGCTGCAGTTCAAACAAGACTCGGTGATGATTTTGCGATCGGCATCGGTCATTTCTAAGCTGTCTTTGAGCATTAAAACACTTAGGGCGGTGGGTTGCGTTAGATTAGCTTGGGCGAGCATTTCTGGCAGCTGAGTTTTCTCGAATGTCAGTTGCCCTTGAATCGGGTGATAATCTTTATCAAGGGTGCCGCCGGTAATGAAAATTTGCATGAAAGTGACTGGCCTAGAATTAATTTTCTAATGTTTAAGGTGTGCGCAAAATGCCGGTAACGATGCCTAGAATTTCGATTTGTTCATTGGTGATAAAAATGGGCTCCATATCGGCATTGGCCGGTTGTAAGCGAATCCCTGTTTTTTCAATATAGAACTTTTTCATGGTGACGACTTCGTTATTGATTCTGACCACCACGGATTCACCATTTTCAGCAGAAGAACGGCGTTCAATAATCACAATATCGCCATCTTTGATGTCTTCTTCAATCATCGAATTCCCTTTTACTCTGAGCGCAAAGGTTTCTTTTTTGACCATGGTGCTGGGCACACTCACGGTGTCGTAATCCATTTCCATTTGAATGGGTTGACCTGCAGATGTCCAACCCAGTAATGGGATTTCTACGAATTGCAAATCCACCAACTCTAAAGGATCGGCGGTTTCTAACGCGAGTTTTTGATTGCGTTTAGGGATGAGATAAGCAACATTGGGCATAACGACACCTTTATTTTCTTAATTCTTCACAGGTTTTTTAAATTAAACAGCTTGAGGAAACACTTGTTTAAAGGGTTTGACGTCCACTTTTTCATAAACACCCGCCGCCAAATAGGGGTCTGCATTGGCCCAAACTTGTGCGGCCTCTAAAGACTCAAATTCGGCAACAATTAAACTGCCTGTAAAACCGGCTTCGCCTGGATCAGCGCTGTCAATGGCAGGATTGGGTCCTGCTAATATTAAACGGTTTTGATCGGCTAGGGCTTGTAGTCTTTCAATATGTGCTGGTCGAGCGGTTTTGCGCATGGGTAAACTGTTAGCGACATCATAAGCGAAAATAGAATAAAGCATGGGCGTTCCTTAAAGCAGTGCAAGAGATTAAAAGGTTTTGGACGAAGGTTTATCATCGTTATTTTTTTGGGCATCATGGCTGTGAATACTGTCCAATTCCACTTGGCTTAGGATGTCTAATTCTTTGTCGCTAACGGCTTGTAAACTGTCTTCATCTTCAGGTTTCAAATAACGCGAAATATAAATCCCTTGAATCACAATAAATACCAGTGTTAAGCCCATCAAACCAAACAGTTTGAAGTTTACCCAAGTGTCTGTATCGTAGTTATAAGCCACATACAGGTTTAAAAAGCCTGAGAAAATAAAGAACACTATCCACATGGCACTCAATTTGACCCAGATGTTATCTGGAAGGCTGAGCGATCCGTCCATCATACGTCTGATGATGGGTTTTTTGCCAATGAAATGGCTACCCAAAAAGACTAAAGCAAATCCCCAGTTGATCACGGTTGGTTTCCACATAATAAAAACTTCATCATGCAAAATCAGTGTTGCACCCCCCATGACAACGATAATCGCGAGGGTAATAAGGTGCATTTTCTCAACGGTTTTATGTTTGAGGTACATATAACTGACCTGAACAACCGATGCTGCGATGGCAACTGCGGTGGCTACATAGATGCCATAGAGCTTAAAGGCAATAAAAAATAGAATAACGGGAAAAAGATCAAATAAAAGTTTCATTAGAGATAAAGTCTGATTTTGTTTGTTAAAATGTTAAGTTAAATAACAAGTGTTTATAAATTTCGTTCCAGCATTCTATCTAGGAATTCCCCCAATTGAAAGCAGATTTTCATTGCCATACCAATGCTTCTGATGGCAGTTTAAGCCCAGAAGCCTTGATAGACCGAGCAAAACAATATGAAATTACCGACTTAGCAATTACCGACCATGATACCACCAAAGGTTATGAGTCTGTTTTAAGCTATGCCGAGCAACAAGGCATTCATTTAATTTCGGGCACTGAGGTTTCTTGCCAATGGCAGGGAAAAACCATTCACATTGTTGGGCTGAATTTTGATGTACATAATTCGGTGCTGCAAGGCGGTTTACTTTGGAATCGTATTTTGCGCTGGCAAAGAGCTTTTCAAATGATTAGCAAGTTGCAAAAGAAAAATATTCAACAAGTGTTTGAAGACCTGATGCCAATGGTGCAAACCAGTATGGTGGGGCGTGGACATTTTGCGCAGTTGCTCTTGCAAAGAGGCATAGTGTCTAGTCAACAACAAGCCTTTGACCGTTACTTAACCAAAGGCCGACCCGCCTATGCGGCGGTTGATTGGCCAGAGTTATCTGAGGTGGTGGGCTGGATTACTCAAGCAGGTGGGGTTGCTGTGATTGCGCATCCGCATATTTATAAAATGACCAGTAAAAAACTCAACCAAATGATTGTTGAATTTAAAGCAGCAGGTGGGCAAGCCATAGAAGTGGTTAATCAACCACGAGTCTGTGCGGAACAAACTGGCATGGCCGATAGAGCGGTGCGTTATGAACTTTATGCTTCTTTAGGCAGTGATTTTCATCGCCCAGAACAAAATTGGCGAGGTTTAGGTTGGTTGGCGCCAATGCCTGCAAAGTGTAAACCCGTGTGGTCTTTATGGCAACCCACTGAGCATTTGCAATGTTAGACAAATCTTTACCCGCATCCATACCGCATTCATTGCATCGATGGACACCGATTACGTCAGCCTTGTTGCTATTTATATTAATTACCAGTTTTGGATTGTATCGTTACTTTGACAGCGTCACTCAATTACAACACGAAATGGCGCAGCAGCTAAAATCGCAAAATACTCAGTATACCCAAGCCATTCAGCAGGTGGTTCAACATAATATTTATCAACTCGGGCTTTTGGCCTCCGTATTAACCCAGCGCACTGATTTTTCTCAATCTGAGTTTGTGGAGTTAAGTCAAAAATTTTTAGAGCATTCTCCAGAAATAAAGGCGGTTGAATTTCTGCCCAAAGTCTTGGATAAAGATCGTTTAACACATGAAGCAGAGGTACAAGCTTTAGGTTATCCAACCTATCAAATTTCTGAAAGAAACGATAAAAATGCGATGGTAAAGCGCAGTGTTCAGGCGGTTTATTATCCGGTTATGTGGGTTGAACCCTTTTTGCCCAATCAAAAAGCGCACGGGTTTGATGTCAACTCTCGACCATTTAATAAGGTGATGATTAAGCAGTTATCAGAGGGCATTCCTTTCTTGTTTTCACCACCATTTCAATTGGTGCAAGAAGAATCTAATGAAAAGTCCGTTTTGTTGTACATGCCCGTTAAAGAAAAAGCAACGGATGCACTGCGAGGCGTGGTGTTGTTTATTTTACGAGTGCCAGACATACTAGAGGCGAGCCAGCTCATTGCTAGGTTTTCTAAACCCATGGGATACGATTTAAAAGATATCACCCTTTATTCGGTTGAAGTCGGTGATGATTCTAGACTTCAAAAAGCCATTTGGTTGGATAATCAAATGTTTAAAACGGAAGCAACCGTTTCTAAACTAGGAACCATTTACCCAAGTTATCCCATCAGTTATCGGGCAGTGCTTGGCTTTGGTGAAACTCAGTGGGAAATGAATTTTAAAATCGATTTGCAGAATAATTTAAAGTATCAATCTCAAGTAACAGCGTTTCGCCAAAATATTTTTCTGTATTTGTTATTTGCGACCTTGTTAGGCTTTTTTGTATATTTTTCAGTTCGAGATTTTAACCGCTTTTTAAAACTTAGAGAGCAACTGGAATTTGAGCAAGATAGAGTTCAGGCACTATTTTATAAGTCTTCTGATTTGTATTTTTTATTCTCAGCGACCGGTCGTTTGGTTGAGGTCAATCAAAGTTCATGCGAAGTTTTGGGTTACCGTCATGACCACTTAATTGATTTAAAGTTGGAAGACTATTGGGTAAATCCTCAATCTTTCCTAAAAAACCTTGAGGGATTGTTGGTCGGTGAAACCTGGGAAGGCGAAACAGACTTACAAAATAGAGATGGTTCAGTGGTATCGGTTCAATGTTCAGTTTTAAAAGTTGAGCGAGAAGGCAAGTCTTACTACAGTTGCTTGGCCAAAGATTTAACCGGTTATAAAAACCAAGTTAAAGCTTTAGAAACAGCGGTAGAACAATCCGAAAAAGTAGGGCGTTTAAAATCAGAGTTTTTGGCCAATATGTCACATGAGTTGCGCACACCTTTGCATGGCGTATTGAGTTTTGCAACCTTAGGCGAAACCCGTGCGGACTCTGAAAAAATTAAGTCATATTTTTCAGCCATTCGAGTCAGTGGTGAGCGCCTTTTGAAACTTTTGACAGAGATTTTAGAGTTGGCAAAACTAGAATCAACGCAAATGAAATTTGAATTTAAAAGTGTAGAGTTTAATGCCTTAGTCGCGGCTTGTTTGCGAGAACAAAACAGTGAGATGGCGCGTAAAAATATTCGTTTAGAAATGCGCTCATCTTCCACGGAAATGCAGGTGGTCTGTGATGATTTACGTATTCATCAGGTGATTGCAAACTTATTATCTAACGCCATTAAATTTACCCCCGCATACGGCTTAATTGAAGTGAAATGGTCTATAAAAATAGACACACCTTCGGTTTTAGTATTTTATGTTTATAATGAAGGTGAAGGCATAGAAGAAGCGGAATTAGAGAGTATTTTTGATAAATTTGTACAGGCAGACAAGCATGCTAAACTGCAAATGGGCACGGGTTTAGGTTTGAGTATTTGTCGCGAAATCATTAAACGCCATAACGGAAATATATGGGCTGAATCGAAAGTTGGTGAATATGCTCGATTCAGTTTTACTCTACCCTTAGAAGGTAGTCCACACTTACTTTTAGCAGAAGGAGCGCATCTTGAACACTCAAAAACGCCATAAAATTTTGGCAGTGGATGATGAGCCATTAAACTTATTTTTATTGGCGGAGCTACTTGAGGAATCTTATGAGGTAACCACGGCCACTTCTGGTGAAGATTGCCTTGAGATACTGAATGATATGCGGCCTGATTTGATGCTGTTAGATGTCAACATGCCAGGCATGGATGGTTATGAGCTCTGCGGAAAAATTAAAGCCTTACCGCACTTTAAAGATGTTCCCATCCTATTCTTGTCAGCCATGAACTTTATTGAAAACGAATTGAGCGGTTTGAAAGCCGGCGCGGTAGACTATATTGTTAAGCCCTTTTCTGGCCCCATTTTGTTATCTAGAATTAATACCCATATTCAGCTTAGAAGTGCTACGCAAAAATTAGTGTTTGAACAAAACAGGATTGGCGACATCGTTCAAAAAATGTCGGAAGATTCTCGTTTTTATGCCAAAAATATTGAGGCATTTATTAAGCCGATGGAAGCCACTAATGGTGATGTGGTTTTCTCTGGTTTAACGCCGGATAATCGACAATTGATTTTACTTGGCGACTTTACCGGACATGGCCTTGCGGCAGCTTTGTGTGGTTCTGTGGTTTCTACCCTATTTTACACACAAGTTTCTCACGGCATTTCTGGACAGCAAATGGTTGTGACCCTCAATCAAGAGTTGGCTGAAAAGCTTCCCGCCTATATGTTTATGGTGGGCACTTTGATAGAGTTTGAGTTGTCTACCAAAGTCATCAGGGTTTGGAATTTTGGTTTGCCTAATGTACTGCATTATCATGCAGGCGTCTTAAAACAAAGCTGTGCTTCTAATAGTTTGCCTTTAGGGGTCATGGCTGGTAAAGATTTTAATGTGCCTTTTTATGAATGTACGATTAACCAAAATGATCAGTTGTTTGTATTTAGTGATGGTTTGACCGAAATGACGAATCCTCAGGGTGACATGCTAGAAGAAGAGGGCTTGCAGGCCTATCTTGAACAAGAGTATCAAAGTGGTTTACCGTTACATGCACAAATAGAAGCCTTTATTAATCGGTTTAGTCAACGCCAGCAATTTGATGATGACATTACCTTTTTGTCGTTCAAAACCTTAAGTTAAGCCTGTGTCGATACCTAGTCTGAAACGCTTTTGCTAAACGGGTATAATGTTGTTTTAAAATGTGTAAGGTAGTATCTGCTTTACTAAAAGATTATTTTTAACACTTTTGTCTGGATAGACCAAGATGTCGATAAAAGTGCAATTTTGTTTGATGGAAGTTTACGCGTGAGTCGAGACAGTCGTTATATCAGTGTTCATGATGTGAACCCGCAACCTCGCTTGTTACAGCAGGTGGTCGAAATTTTAGAAAAAGATGGTGTGATTGCCTATCCAACAGAGTCGGGCTATGCCCTAGGTTGTTTATTAGAGAGCAAACAAGGTGCTGATAGAATTCGTGAAATTCGTCGTTTAGAACCTAATCACGACTTTACACTTATGTGCCAAGATTTAAGCAATTTGTCACATTACGCTAAAGTGGGCAATGTGCAATATCGTTACCTCAAAAACCATTTACCAGGGCCTTATACTTTTATTTTACCGGCCAGCAGAGAAGTACCGCGCCGTTTGCAAACCCCCAAAAAGAAAACCATTGGGTTAAGAGTGACCCCAAATGTGGTCACCAATGCGTTATTGGCCTATTTTGAACATCCTTTAATCAGTGTATCTCTTATTTTGCCGGGTGAAGATCATCCCATGACAGATGGTTGGACAATCCAAGAAACTTTAGGGCATGCGCTAGATGCCGTTTTGGATGGCGGTTACAGTGGGCACGAGCCGACGACTGTGATTGATTTTACGGAGGATGTTCCGGTGTTAGTTCGTCAAGGACAAGGAATTTTTCAGGAATGATGGATGAGCTGACGCTGATGCAAAAAATAGCCGTATGGACCATTCCGGTTATTTTAGCGATTACAGTTCACGAGGTTGCCCATGGGTGGGTTGCCTCTAAATTAGGTGACAAAACTGCACAAATATTGGGTCGTTTAACCTTAAATCCTATCAAACATATTGATCCGGTAGGGACGATTCTTGTGCCGGCTGTGCTACTCGTTTTAGGTGGTTTTGTGTTTGGTTGGGCTAAAGCTGTGCCGGTGAATATGAACAATTTACATCGTCCTAAAACCGATATGGCTTGGGTTGCCATTGCTGGCCCCGCCTCAAATTTAATCATGGCGATTATTTGGGTATTGATTGCCAAACTGGGCTTAATTCTAGAGCCTAGCATGCCAGGCATAGGGCAATTTTTGACCTACAGTGGTTTAGCGGGTGTGGCGATTAATTTAATATTATTGGTGCTGAATCTGATCCCCATTCCACCTTTAGACGGCAGTCGAGTGTTGTCTGCTGTGTTACCCAATCGCTTGGCTTATACATACAATCGTTTGGAGCCTTATGGTTTTTTTATTATTTTAGGCTTATTATTTTTAGGCTTTCTGGGTCCGATTTTGTCTGGGCCTTATGTTGCAATACAACAATTCTTATTCTCTATGGTTGGACTCTAAAACATGACCGAACAAACATCTACTCATCCTTCTCCTAAAGCACCGACAGTGGCGGGTGAAAAACTTCAAAAAATTCTAGCGCGTGCCGGGTTTGGTTCGCGTCGCTCTGTTGAGGAAATGATCTCTCAAGGTTTGGTTAAAGTGAATGGTAGAACAGCGACTTTAGGTGATCGAGCCATGCCCGCGGATACCTTAAAAGTGAATGACCAATTGGTTAAAGAAACGCGCTTAGAAAAACAAGCCACCAAGGTGATTTTGTATAACAAACCCGAAGGTGAAATTTGTTCTCGTAAAGATGAAAAAGGTCGTGAAACCATTTTTGATCATTTGCCCAGAATTTATAATGGCCGCTGGGTCAGTATTGGGCGTTTAGACATCAATACCGCTGGCTTATTGATTTTGACCAATAACGGCGAACTCGCAAACCGTATGATGCATCCATCCTATGAAGTTGAGCGTGAATATTCTGTTCGTGTGTTTGGAGAAATCACTGAAGAAATTTTAAACAACCTCCGTAAAGGCGTGATGTTAGAAGATGGCATGGCTAAATTTGAACGCATCACGAAACTACCGCAACAAGATGATGACTCCATTAACCAATGGTATAAGGTTATTATTAAAGAAGGGCGCAACCGAGAAGTGCGTCGTATCTGGGAATCGCAAGGCGTTCAAGTGAATCGTTTGATTCGAACGCGTTATGGCAACTTTACTTTACCCCGCAGTCTTCGCCGCTCTAAAACGGAAGAGTTAACTTGGAAACAAGTTAATCAACTGCTTAAAAGTTTAGATTTGCCTGAAGAGCCACGCCCAGATTTGCGTCATGCCGCTACTTTGAGAGAGCGTGAACGCAATCGTAAAGGTCCTAAGTCTTCTGCAAGAAGACCTTCTATTAAAACAACAGCAAAAAAACCAACTCGCCAACATTCTAAGTAAATTGTTGCGGTTTTAAATTCCCTTAGCTGTCTAGCCAATAACCCGCCCTTTCAATTAAGGCAGGTTATTGAGCAACTTCATCTCTCGCAGTTTCTGGCACCCTTTCTGCTTCAGAAGTCTGATTCAGTCATTGCTATCAATTATCTTTCATAAAATCCTCATTAAGGCTTGAATTCAAGTATTGAGATGCTTTTTGGCTTTTTAATTGTGTATTATTACTTATAGTGTTAAATTTGAGCCTTATGAGTTTTGAAGGGTTTGGGTCTAAATTCATTATGCAATCATAATTAATATCTCGAGTAACCTCGGCAGGAGTCCTCCATGGATTGGTTTAAAAACTTAAAAGTAGGTAACAAATTAGGGTTGGGTTTTGGGTTGACGCTCATCCTTGTGACAACCTTATCGGTCATTTCTTATTCTAGTATCAATTCGATGATTCAAACTTCTGGCTGGGTAGACCATACGCACAAGGTGATCCGTGTTGGTGAAAGTTTGTCTGCTTCTATGGTCGATATGGAAACGGGTTTAAGAGGTTTTTTAGTCACTGGCAATGAAGAATTTTTAGAACCCTATTTTGCTGGCGACAAACAGTTTAAAACCTTAGTTCAAAAAGGTGCGGAATTAACCAGCGACAATCCTGCCCAAGTCAAACGCTGGGCCAATGTTGCAGACATGAAAAAACTTTGGCTTGAAAAGTGGGCTGAACCCCAAATTGCACAGCGCAAAATCATTACGCAAGGTGAGAAGTCACTGGCTAACTTCAAGCAGGTGTCTGCGAGATTACTCGGCAAGACTTTGTTTGATGGTATTCGCGTTAAATTGGCGACTTTAGATGCCCAAATCCCCAAAAATAATCTGCATGAAAAGCTTTTATCTAATCAAGCGTTACTTGCCCTAGTGAATATGGAAACCGGGCAGAGAGGGTTTTTGCTTAGTGGTGTTGAGGCGTCATTAGAACCATACATTCAAGGCGAGAAAGACCTCTTGGCTGCTGTCACGGAACTGACTAAGTATTCAGATGCCTATACCAAAAATGTGAATGAGATTCGTCAAGCGGTGTCAGAATGGCAAACCAGAGTGGCTAATGTTGAAATCGATGCGCGTCGTGATATGAACAAATACCCTGTCACAATTGAAAATGTGATTGCTGATATGACTAAAGGTACTGGCAAGCACTATATGGATTTGATTCGTGCAGAAATCAATAATATTGTGGCTGCGGAAGAAAGCTTGATTGTCATCAGAAATGAAGACCAAAAAGCCACCGCCACTTTTGCCAATAACTTCACAATGTTCGGAACACTTTTTGTTGTGCTCCTCAGTATAGTAATTGCCTTGCTCGTGACGCGAACAATCGTAGGCCCGATTCAAAAAATGCGCGATGTTGTTGCGCATGTCTTAAAGTCGGGAGATCTTTCTAGCTCAGTCGATTGCACTTCAAAAGATGAGGTGGGTGAGAGTATTATCGCTTTCAACCAACTCATAAATTATCTGAAAAAAGCGGTAGATGATGCAAACCGTGTGATTGCAGATATTGCAAACGGCAAACTGGATACCCGAATTAAGGCGGACTATTCAGGGGATTTATTGATGTTGAAAAAAGGCGTTAATCAATCGGCTGAATCTATCGAAAGTGTTATTAAAGAGCTGAGCCGTGTGATGGAGTCCATGAAGAACGGGCAATTTAATTTGTCGTTAACGGCTGCTGTGAAAGGTGAATTCTTGACCATGGTTAACAACACGGCTGAAACGACCCAATCTGTTAATGCCAGTATTCGCGCCATTATTGAGGTGATGAATGCGATGCAACAAGGGCAATTTAATCAGCGGGTACTTGTGGATGCCAAAGGTGATTTGCTGACCTTGAAAAACGGCATTAATACTTCGATGGATGCACTAGAAAGTGCCATTAAAGATGTGATTACCATCGTATTAGCCCAATCTAAAGGGGATTTAACGCAACAAATTACTCACCATTATGACGGCGAACTTGGGGTATTAAAGAAAGCAGTGAATGATACCACCAGCCGTTTACAAGAAGTGGTGGCACGCGCAGTGAATGCTGCTGATGTGGTCAATTCAGCTTCTAGCGAAGTGGCGCAGGGTGCGTTAGATTTAAGTCAGCGTGTACAAGAACAGGCCGCGGCTCTAGAAGAAACCTCTTCAACCATGGAAGAAATGAGTTCAGCGGTTAAAAATAACTCTGATAATGCCAAAGAAGCTTCGGATGTGGCGCAAAAGGTTAAGGCCAAATCTTTAGAGGGCTCCAGAGTCATGCAACAAACGATCGATGCCATGAATGAAATTCAAGATTCCAGTCGTAAAATTGCCGAAATTGTGACCTTGATTGACAGCATTGCTTTCCAAACTAATTTGTTGGCGTTGAATGCAGCTGTTGAGGCTGCGAGAGCGGGCGATCACGGTCGAGGATTTGCGGTGGTTGCGGGTGAGGTGCGTAATTTGGCACAAAAATCAGCGGATGCTGCTAAAAATATTACTTCACTCATCAATGAAAGTGTTAGCCGAATTGATCAAGGAACCAAGTTGGCATCTGATTCTGGCGCAGTTTTAACCGAAATCAATGAAGCGGTGGATACCGTCACAGACATGATTGAACATATTTCGATTGCCTCTCAGGAACAACTGACGGGCATTCGCCAAGTCTATACGGCAATCAACCAAATCGATACGGTTACGCAACAAAATGCCGCTTTGGTTGAAGAAACATCGGCGGCCTCGGAAAGCCTAAACGAACAGAGTTCTACCTTGTCGAGTGATATGGCTTTCTTTAAAATCAAAAAATATTAAATCTTATGGTTTGGATTTCGGGTTGAATTGAGATTGCGGTATAGCGTTAAAAAGCCGCTAAAAATGACCAGGCCTGGTTGTTTTTAGCGGCTTTTTTGCGTTTTAAGCGTTGTTTAATAATGCGGTGGCGGCGTTTCTTCGCTGGCATGTTTAATGCCAGAGTCGAGATCAGATTTGAGGTTTTTAATAAACTCAGATAAGAGTCTGATCTGAGTTTGCAACTTTTGAATGTCTTGATGTTGTTTGCCAATCGTGTCGTTTAAACTTTCAAGGGTATCCTCTTGATAGGCAGACTTTTCTTCCAGTTGTTGAATTTTTAGATTCAACGCTTGGATGGTTTGGGTTAATTGCTCAGCCATTCGAGCACCTCTTCAGCCGTTTCAGCAGTGTCTAGCCAACTTAAAACCACACGATCACAAATAGGGGCTTGCAACACCAGTTGTGTATGTTTGAGTTCGTCACGGCGGAAATAGTGACAATCTAGAATATCTCCCACCTGATAGCGTTTTAAAAAATCTTCTAGGCTTTGTGGATTGGTTATCTTGAAATGATTAAGCGCAATAATTTCATCACCCGGTGCCAGTCCAGCTTGGTAAGCCGTTAAGGCTTCCCATACATGGGTGACCTTAACGGTTTGATGCTCGGTGGCCGCTAAATTAGCACCTAGGTTAAGCGGGAATTGAGTTGTATCAGTGGGGCCGCCCAAATCTTTGGCAGAGGTGGCTGGGCGCAGCTCAAAGTCTATGCCAAGTTCTGCAAAGAGTTCTTCAAAGGGCAAATCTTCGGTACCGTACAAATAAGCATCAAAAAATGATTTTAAACCCAGCCCGCTCACTTGAGAGCAGATGGCTTCAATTTCACCTTCTTTTAGACCTTTGCCCGTCAGTCCATAATGCTGCCATAAATAGAGTAAAACGGTATCGAGTGATTTTTCGTTTTGGGTATGTGCCCGAATGGTTAAATCTAAGCCCAGTGCAATTAAGCTGCCTTTGGTGTAATAGCTGATAATGGCATTAGGCGCGTTTTCGTCTTGCTGGTAAAACTTAGTCCAGGTTAAAAAGCTGGATTCTGCAACCGACTGTTTAAAACGCCCCGGCATGCGATAGACACGCGTCATTTCTTTGGCTAAGCGTGTTAGATAGTCTTCTTTAGAAACAATGCCTGCGCGTTGCAAAATCAGCCCATCGTAAAAGGAGGTAATACCCTCAAACCACCAAAGTTGATTGGTATAGACCGGAGTATTTAGGTCGGTGGTTTGATAAATGGCTGGCTGAATGCGTTTAACATTCCAGGTGTGAAAATACTCATGGGCGCAAAGTTCTAGAAATTGAATATAACCATCGGTTCGCTTGGTGTCATTGATATAAGGCAAATCATTGCGGCTGGCCATGAGTGCCGTGGAATTTAAGTGTTCTAGTCCACCATAGCCATCGGCAGTAATCATCACTTGAAACAAATAGGTTTCAATTGGGTAGGGTTTGCCAAATAGATTGAGTTCTGTTTCACAAATGGTTTTAAGGTCGGCTAATAATTGATTTTCATCGAGTTTGTCACGCTCTATTTGGCCTGTGAAAACAATGCGATGTGGTATGCCATTGGCTTCAAATTGTAAATCTAAAAAATTACCCATTTCGATGGGGTATTCAATTAGCTCTCGATAATTAGGAACTAAATAAGTGCCGAATCCTTGTTTATCGGTATCGATTTTGGGCAGGGTTGTCGCAACGGACCAATCATTCATAAACGCATGATGAGAGGGCGTTAGGGAGACCTGACAGGGGGTGTCTTCATGATGGTCGACCGCCATAAATGCCGAAGTGCCATTGATAAAAGCATGGCTCTCATCAAAGTGCGCGCCTCTTACCGATAAATCCCAAGCGTAAACTTGATAGCTAATGTCGAGCCCTATATTTTGCTCGACTTCACTGTCTGATAAGGGTTCAACTTGCCAAGCGTTTTTTGAAATGGCGTGCATACCCAAAGGTCTGCCTTCGGTGGTTTGGGCAAAGGGTTGAATAATGTGTTTAGCAAAGTCGCGAATCATATAGCTGCCAGGAATCCAGTTGGGCAAATGCAAAGTTTGCCCGGTGGGTTCTGGGTTTAAGATTTTAAGACTGACGCTGAATAAATGCCCCTTTGGATCTTCGGGGCAGAGTTGATATTGAATATTTGCGGTAGGCATTTTTTCCTCAGTCTGAAGGTTGATTTTGTTCGGCAGGATCAATAGGGTCTTGTGGCGGTGGTGCAACCGGTGGTTGGCACAGCTTTTTTTGTGCAACCAGTTGTAAGGTTTTAAAGGTGAGATAGCCAATCAGTAATAACACCATGGCCATAGATAACAAGGCTAAGCCTTGATAAACCGGTGAGTATAAACTGAAATACATCACCCAGCTGGCATTCGCAAATGCTGCCAAGGGGAAGGTTAGAGCCCACCATGAAATTGCAAAAGGTAACTTAATCAATCTTGGGGTTTGTGTGATTAAGAAAACAGCAAAGAACAGGGCAATGTAGTACAAAATACGCGCAAAGTTATCGACCAATCCATCGTTGAGCATGACATAGGCTAAAAATCCCATGGCAGGTGGCGCAATAAAAATGAATAAGAAGGGTTCTAAAATTTTGGGCATGGGCGGATGGAAGAAGATGCGGTAAAACACAATAATAAGAAGTGTTAGCCACATGACCAAACCTGTGCTAAAGAAAAACCAGCCGGTTTCTAGGTCGGCAAACATGGGCGTTCCCAGCGGGATAATGATGTTACCCACGGCGGGTAAAAACCACGCGGGGGTCATTTCCCCCAGGTGCCAAGGATTATTGAGTAGCCAAGTGTTTAATAAAACCAGCGTTAAACCAAAGTGCAAAATAACGCCGACAAACCAGAGTATTTGAGCAGCTTGTGGGGTAATGTCTTGAAATAGCAACGAAATGAGCAAAATGCTGATACTGAAAGCACCAAAAAAATGTGCGCCCACAGGATTTTTAAATTCCTTTTTAACCGCCTGCGGAAAACGCGTGCTTTTGACCAGGTATATACTGGTCATCAGCATAAAGAAAACAGCACTTAACAGAGTAAAGGCCAAGCTTAAAGCAGGTGGCAAGCCTAAGACAGGTGTGGCTTTTTGTAGGGCAAGACTAAATCCCGCAACCCCCATGACTGACCCGAATAATGCAATAGGAAAAAATTGTAATCTTGACGCAGGCGTTTCCATAAAAACTCCAAAGTTAAAAATATGATTGCCCATAATTATAGCCCCTGTGTTAGTTTGTAAAGTTGTTTTTTAAATGAAGTTTTGGCGACAGCGCTTTGCAATAATTTCGTATTGGCGGCTTTAGGCTTTATAATGTGCCAACATTTTTTTAACCCGTTTAATAATTTAGGAGATGCTTGTGATTCGCACTCGCTTTGCCCCCAGTCCAACCGGTTATCTGCACATAGGTGGTGTAAGAACCGCTTTGTTTTCATGGCTTTATGCAAAAAAAATGGGCGGCGAATTTACCTTGCGCATTGAAGACACTGATTTAGAGCGCTCCACACAAGAATCGGTTGATGCCATTTTAGAAGGCATGGCTTGGTTAGGGCTTGATTACGACAAGGGTCCTTTTTATCAAACACAATGTTTTGACCGTTATAAAGCCGTAGTACAACAGCTGTTAGACGAAGGAAAAGCTTATTATTGTTATGCCTCGCCAGAAGAACTGGATGAGATGCGTGAACAACAGAAAGCGCGCGGTGAAAAACCGCGTTATGACGGGCGTTATCGTGATTTTACCGGGACTCCTCCGGAAGGCATTAAACCTGTTATACGTTTTAAAAACCCTCTAGAGGGTGATGTGGTGATTGATGATTTAGTCAAAGGGCAGGTGATTATCAATAACCGCGAGCTTGATGATTTGATTATTGCTCGTTCAGACGGCACGCCCACTTACAATTTAACAGTGGTGGTGGATGATTGGGACATGAAAATGACGCATGTCATTCGTGGCGATGACCACTTAAACAATACCCCAAGACAAATTAACCTCTACAAAGCTCTAGGTGCAGAAGTTCCTAAGTTTGCCCACATCCCAATGGTATTGGGTGCTGATGGATCGCGTTTATCCAAGCGTCATGGGGCGGTATCTGTGTTGCAGTTTAAGGAAGAAGGTTTTTTACCAGAAGCTTTACTGAACTATTTAGTACGCCTAGGTTGGTCGCATGGTGATCAAGAAGTGTTTAGTATTGATGAAATGGTGCAATACTTTGACTTAGATTCTGTCAACAGTTCGCCATCCACTTTCGACATGGATAAATTGCTTTGGATTAACCAGCAACATATTCAAGCGGCACCAGCAGAGCACTTAGCGCGTTATTTATCGCCGTTTTTGGGTCAAAAAGAAATTGATTTAACACAAGGCCCAGAGCTTGCTAAGGTGGCGGATTTATTGCGCGACCGTGCTAAAACGCTGGTAGAAATGGCGGATGCCTCGGTTTATTTTTACCAAGACTTTAGTGAGTTTGAAGAGGGTGCTGCGAAAAAGCATCTACGCCCTGTGGCAGAAGAGGCTTTGGCTTTAGTGCAGCAAAAATTTGCAGACCTAGCGGATTGGCAAACTGAAAACATTCATCAAGCCATTCAAGCGGCAGCAGATGAGCTAGAAGTGGGCATGGGTAAAGTGGGTATGCCGTTACGCGTTGCGATAACGGGGGGTGGACAGTCACCTTCGATTGATGCAACGGCAGAACTCATTGGACAACAAAGATGTTTGGCACGCATCAGTATGGCTTTAGACTATATTAAAGTGCGCGCCCAAAACGCCTAAGTTTTTACAATATTGTGAGCATTATCAAAGCGCTCAGGGGTTTTATCCTTGGGCGTTTATTGTATTTAAAGCACTCCGATAAACATTCGTAAAAAAATTGTCATCTTTTGATAAAAATTCTCTTGACCTTATAAAGCCAGTCTATATAATACGCACCCATCAGTTACCTAGCGCAAAACGATGTTTTAAATGGGGCTATAGCTCAGCTGGGAGAGCGCAACACTGGCAGTGTTGAGGTCAGCGGTTCGATCCCGCTTAGCTCCACCAATTTACAATTTGATTTTAAGTTGTAAGCAGGTTTAGTCATCTAATGTGTACTGAATTATCACTAAAAATTACACTAGGCCGTAGTTTGATAATTTAAGTTTGTAATTGTGTTTTTATATAGTGTCCCGTTCGTCTAGAGGCCTAGGACACGGCCCTTTCACGGCTGTAACAGGGGTTCGACTCCCCTACGGGACGCCACTATGCGGGAATAGCTCAGCGGTAGAGCACAACCTTGCCAAGGTTGGGGTCGCGAGTTCGATCCTCGTTTCCCGCTCCATTTTTAGGTCTGTTGATAGGAGTTCCACTAGGCCGGAACGATGAGTATCAATAAACCGTTGGTTGTAATACCAACACTCGATTAAGCATTAATAGTGTTTAATCAATTTTTGCAACTAGTTTGCGATTAGTTTTTTTTTTAAGGTCGAGGCGGACTGAAGGAGCATACACCTGTATGTGACTGATGGACAACGAAGAGATTGGAAAAAATAATCCAAAATAGTGCAATAAATTCGTCCCGTTCGTCTAGAGGCCTAGGACACGGCCCTTTCACGGCTGTAACAGGGGTTCGACTCCCCTACGGGACGCCACATTCTAAAGCCCGCAATGATGAATTTCGTTGCGGGCTTTTTTATTGCCTGTAAAAAACGCTATAATCAAAACCCAATAGAGCAAAGCGGCTTTACAAAAACCTTAAATAAGGCTTTTTAAGCGCAAATTTAACCAGGCCTGGTTAAATTTCTCATGGTTTTTAAACTTTCTGCATAATCCTGCCAATTATTTCGTGTTATTCATGTAAAAGACCTGCTTAAAATTGTAGAATGGCGCAATTCAAAAATTTTTTATTCGGAGTAAAAATATGTCTACAGCAACTTCAGATATCGGTTTAATCGGTTTGGCGGTCATGGGCCAAAACTTAGTGTTGAACATGGCAGATCACGGTTTTAAAGTGTCGGTTTATAACCGTTCTCCTGAAAAAACCCAAGAATTCATTGCTGGTGAGGCGGGTGAAAAAGGGGTTGTGGGCACTTATTCTTTGGAAGAGCTGGTCGGTTCTTTGAAAGCACCGCGTAAAGTGATGTTGATGGTTAAAGCCGGTGCCGTGGTAGATAGCTTTATTGATATGATATTACCGTTATTAGATAAGGGTGACATCATCATTGATGGCGGTAATTCCCTATATACCGACTCTACGCGTCGCACCCAAGCGCTTGCTGACAAAGGTATCTTGTTTGTGGGGTCAGGCGTTTCTGGTGGAGAAGAAGGCGCGCGCACCGGGCCATCGATTATGCCAGGTGGAAACCCTGCTGCTTGGCCTGCGGTTAAGCCTATCTTTCAAGCCATCTCGGCTAAGTCGGGTGATGAGGCGTGTTGTGACTGGGTTGGACCAGAAGGCGCTGGGCATTATGTCAAAATGGTACACAACGGCATTGAATATGGCGATATGCAATTGATTGCGGAAAGTTATCAATTAATGCGCGAAGGTTTGGGAATGTCTGCGGATGAGTGCCATGAAATCTTTGCCGAATGGAACAAAGGGGTGTTGGATTCTTATCTGATTGAAATTACAGCCAATATCTTGACCTTTAAAGATACCGATGGTGCGCCTTTGGTTGATAAGATTTTAGATGCTGCGGGTCAAAAGGGCACTGGCAAATGGACAGGGATTAGCTCTTTAGATTTGGGTATTCCGCTGACATTAATTACCGAGTCAGTTTATGCACGCTGTTTATCTGCCTTAAAAGACGAACGCGGTGTTGCGGCTAAAATTTATCCAAGACAAGCCGCCGTTGCCGTATCAACAGAAGAAAAATCACGCATTTTACAAGCCATTCATGACGCGTTATATGCATCAAAAATCATCTCTTATACCCAAGGCTATATGTTGATGGCACAAGCCGCCAAAGAGTTTAGCTGGGATTTAAACTACGGTGGTATTGCCTTAATGTGGCGTGGCGGTTGTATTATTCGCAGCACCTTCTTAGGTGAAATTAAAGCCGCTTATGATGCTGAGCCAAATTTACAAAACCTATTGCAGACATCTTTCTTCGAGAAGGCCATCAAATCTTCAGAAGCCAACTGGCGTGAAGCGATTATTTTCGGTATTCGTCAACAAATCCCAACCCCAGCGTTGAGCTCAGCCTTGGCGTTTTTTGATGGTTACCGCAGTGCGGTGGTATCAGCGAATTTATTACAGGCGCAGCGCGATTATTTTGGCGCGCACACCTATGAGCGTATTGATGCGCCGCGTGGTGAGTATTTCCACACTGACTGGATTGCGTCGGGTGGCAAAGTGTCTTCAACCACTTACGAGGTTTAATCATGCCACAAGCTTGTACTTATGTGGTGTTTGGTGCCACTGGAAATTTATCGCTCACTAAACTCATGCCAGCCTTTTACCATTTAGAAGAAATGGGGCGCTTGCAAGAAGAAGTGAACATTTTAGCGATTGGTCGTCGTGAATGGTCTCGTGAAGAATGGGTTAAGGTGGCTCGCGAAGCGGTTTCGCCAAAAGCGCGCGGCGGGATTAATGAAACCGTTTTTAAGCGTTTTTGTGATCGTTTGGATTATTTTCAAATGGACATTACCGATCCAGCGGCCTACCAAGCCTTGCAAAAGCATGTTGAAGACTCAAATTGGTCTTGTAACATGGCATTTTATTTATCGCTCGGGCCAGATCAGTTTGCCGGTGTTGTGAAGCAATTAGGTAAATCCGCTTTATTGGACGAAACCCGTGGCTGGAAGCGCGTGGTGTTAGAAAAGCCTTTTGGCTATGATTCTGACAGTGCTAAACAACTTCAGTTACAACTGAATCAGTATTTAAAAGAAGAACAAACCTACCGCATTGACCATTATTTGGGCAAGGGTATGGTGCAAAATGTCATGGTTTTCCGTTTTGCCAATTTAATGATGGAACCCTTGTGGAACCGCAATTATATTGACCACATTCAAATCACGCATGCAGAAGATAAACCGATTGGTACTCGAGCGGGTTATTACGACACCAGTGGTGCGATGCGTGACATGATTCAATCGCATCTTTTGCAGTTATTGGCCTTGGTCGCGATGGAGCCGCCTGCGTCGATGGATGCGGAAGACTTGCGTGATGAAAAAGTGAAATTGTTAAAGTCTATTCGCAGCATTTCAAAAAACAATGTCAATTCTCAAGCTTATCGTGCGCAGTACTCCGAAGGCACGGTGAATGGCAAAGCCGTGCCGGCTTATCTGGATGAACCTGGTGTGGCGGATGACAGTGTCACTGAAACCTATGCAGCTTTAAAAGTTTATATTGATAACTGGCGTTGGGCAGGTGTACCGTTTTATATTCAAACCGGTAAAAACATGCCTAAAAACAAGACTTTGGTTTCGATTTGCTTTAAACATCCGCCTAAGCAATTCTTTAGAGATTCTCAGGTCAAAAAAATGGAACCTAACTGGATAGTGTTTGGTATTCAGCCAGAAGAGTCTATTTGGATTGAAATGACCGCCAAACAGCCTGGTTTAGAAATCAACACCCAACAAATGAGCTTGAATGCCACCATGAAAAAAGAAGGTGAGCAATCTAATGATGCTTATGAAGAATTGTTGTTAGATGTGATTAAAGGCGACCGTTCTTTGTTCTTGCGTTACGACGAAGTGAAGGCGGCTTGGAAAGTGGTTGACCCAATCTTACAAGCTTGGGCTTCAGATGCGTCTTATATTGATACCTATCCTTCGGGTTCTTGGGGGCCTGCGGGATCCAGTAAGTTATTTGATTCGGCGGATCAAGGCTGGCGTTATAGCTTAAAAACAGAAGGCTTGTAAGATGAGTGAAGTTGAAGTGGCGGATGCCAATTTAACCACCTTGCCAGACCATTGGTTGGTTTATGCTGATGCCGCTACTGTGGCGCAGGCAACTGTGGATTTAATTCTAGAGCGCGCAACTCAAGCGATTGCTGAAAGAGGGGCGTTTCATCTAGTGACAGCGGGCGGTACAACGCCGATGGCCTGTTATCGTTTATTAGCGGACTTGACTTCATCAAAAGCGGATATTGAATGGGCCAAATGGTTTATTTATATGGGGGATGAGCGTTGTTTGCCCGCAGACGATCAAGAGCGAAATAGCCTTAATCTTGACCAGGCCTGGTTAAATTTAGGGCAAATTCCGGCACAAAATATCTTTTTTATGCCTGCGGAATTAGGCGCAAGGGCAGCGGCTGCCGCTTATGAAAAAGTGCTCAAAGAGGTGTCTTGTTTTGATGTGGTGATGTTAGGCATGGGTGAAGATGGGCATACCGCCAGCTTGTTCCCAGGCCATGATTACCCAACAGGACAAAAGGTGGTGACGGAATTTAACTCACCAAAAATGCCACCCGAGCGAGTGTCTTTGTCTTTTGAATGTTTGAGCAATGCACGCTTCGTGATGAAATTGGTCACAGGTGCAGGCAAACAACCCGCCGTGCAACAATGGTTAGCGGGTGAGCCTTTACCCATTAGCCAAGTGGTGGGGCAAGAACGCACTGAAGTCTTATTAGATTTTGCGGCGTTGCCGCAATAATTCTTAAATCCTGTCGGGCTTCATTTAATCCATCTATTAAGTTTTGTTAACTGAGTGAGCTTTCACTCAGTTATTCATCGCTTAAAATTGCTTAGGTCGGCTGCGTTAAAATGGACGCTGACTCGACATTCTTAATTTGTTCTATCTTGTCGAGCAAGTTTCCTAAATCAATGGTTTCATCTAATTCAACGGTTAAATGCATGGTCACCGTGCGTTCATGCGGATCAGTTAAGGTATTAGAAGCTGTTAAGTTAATATCGTTTTGCGTTAAGCAATTCATCACATCACGCAATAGGCCTTTGCGGTCAAATGCCAGTAAGTCAATTTGAGCCGTGTAGGTCATAATCGGCTTATCAATACCAAACCAATCGACTTCGATGATGCGTTGTAGTTCTTCGTGGGTTAAATTTAAAATGTTCGGACATTCAGATTTATGAACCGTAACCCCACGCCCGCGCGTCACATAGCCAACAATATCATCCCCTTCATGGGGTTCACAGCAAGGTGCTAAATGCGTTTTAAGCGTGGGAGAACCCACCACAAAAACCGGTTGTTGCCCATTGGGTTTTTCGGCGACCTTATCCAAATCAAATAAGGGGCGCTGCGGCATAACGGGTTTGGGTTGAAGTTGTTTTTGTAAAGCGCTTGCCAGCTGGCGTTCGTTAATTTGGCCTTTACCAATCGCTTCAAAGAACTGTTCTTTGTTATTGACATGAAACTTTTGGTAGAGCGCTTTATAGTCGACTTTTTCTAGGTGTAAGCGTTTGATTTCTTTGTTTAGGAGCGCTTCACCCGCATCGATATTGGCTTCTTTGTTTTGATGATTAAACCAAGTGCGTACTTTGGCACGAGAGCGTGCATTGCCTAAATAACCCAAGTTAGGGTTTAGCCAATTACGATTTGGGCCGCCATTTTTAACAGCAAGCACTTCAACCTTATCACCTGTTTGCAGTTGCGTGGTTAAGGGCATGATTTTGCCGTTAATTTTGGCACCACGACAACCATGTCCGAGATTGGTGTGAATTTGGTAGGCAAAGTCTAACGCCGTTGATCCCACACTTAAGGTGATGATGTCATTGGTGGGCGTCATGACATAAATATGTTCACTGAGTAGTTCAGTGCTGATTTGATTGAGCAAATCTGGGTCGTCGTTGTACTCCAACATTTGACGCACTATATTGATACTTTGCTCTAGGCTGGCATCAATATTTTTACCACCTTCTTTATATTTCCAATGCGCAGCAACACCGTATTCGCTGGTGTAGTGCATTTCGTGGGTGCGAATTTGGATTTCAACGGTCTTGTTCTCAGGGCCATAAATCACCGTATGAATTGACTGGTAACCGTTTTCTTTGGGGCTGGCAATGTAGTCATCAAATTCGCTTTTAACATAATTCCAGCGACTGTGAATCATCCCCAACACTTCATAACACTGAGAAACGGTTTCAACATAAATTCGAATGGCACGAAGGTCGTAAAGTTCATCAATGGGTAATTGTTTTTTGGTCATCTTTTTCCAGATGGAATAGATGTGCTTGGGGCGACCAGAAATTTGGTAAGGAATTTCAGATTCTTGCATTTGTTTTTCAAAAAGCGCAATGACTTCTTGAATATAGGCTTCGCGCCCAATGCGTTTAGAATCTAACTGCTTGGCAATCGATTTATAGGTTTCGGGGTGCAAGTAGCGAAAAGATAAGTCTTCCAATTCCCATTTGAGTTGCGCCATGCCTAAACGGTTTGCTAAGGGTGCAAAGATTAACTGGGTTTCAGTGGCAACCTGAAAGCGCGATTCGTCATCTTCCATTTTAAGATTGCGCATGCGGGCAACCCGATAAGCCAACTTAACAATCATAATGCGAATGTCTGAAGTCATGGCCAATAACATTTGGCGCAGGCGTTCGTTTTGGACTTCGTTGGTTTCTATCTTGGAATGCAGGTCTTTAAACTGATTGAGTTTACGAATACCTTGCACCAGGTTGGCAATATTATCGCTAAAGGACTCACGCAGTTGTTCTATTGGGTAAAAGGGTTCTAAGTTGATGTCACTGAGAAGGGCGGCAATGAGCGTGTCTTTGTCGAGTTTTAAACCCGCTAGAATCAAGGCGACTTCACTGCTAAAGACTTTTCCAACCCGAGGTAGGTTTTGCGCTTCGATTGCGAGCTCACAAGCATGCAACATTTGATCGTTAATCTCGTGCTGGCTAAAAATTTTTTCAGCCATTTGCTGTGCGGCATTCAGCATGAGCGCTTTTTCCTTTTGGTTGCGGGGTAAAACGAAACTAAATTCTAATGGATGGCAAAGTAGTTGCGTATTTTAGTCTTTTTTACTTATTCGACAAAACTAATATATTGATGAACCCATAAACTATAAAACAAGGCATGATTGTCAGGGTGTTCTAAAAACCCTTGTAAAGTGCGTGCCTCAATGACTTTAAAATTACATAGGTGTCTAATAAAGTCGTTTTGAGCATTTTCAAGGGGCCATTCTTGACTATTCACATATAAAGCCACTTGTTGATCAAACTCTGCATAGGCAAAACGACAAATTTCATCACGCACGATACCAGTGGCATCATAAGCAGCGCTGATTAAGGTTTCCATGTCGGGCGCTTCATCTTCATCTAAAGGCGTAGGTAATAATCGATTGGCGCCGTCATCCAGTTGCGTGGCAAAACGACCAAACCAGCGTTTCATGGCCATATCATCATTGAGTGCGCTTTGTAACAAAGTTTTAGCCTGTTGCCATGCGCCATCGGTGACTTGACCGGGCGATGCGCCATTCCAGTTAGGGTCTTGGTAAAGGGTTCTAAAAGACTCAGTTTCGGCGAGATAATCACCAAAGCTGTCCCAAAGTTCAATGCCACGATAGGTGCGATAACCTACTGAGAAAGTCATGCAATCGTCGGTTAGGCCAACGCCATGATGTCCCCATTTTGGCGGAATATAGAGAATATCGCCTGTTTCAACGATGTATTCGTCTTCGACCACATAGTTTTGCATTAAGCGTAAGTCAACGCCCTTAATATAGTTAGATTCGTCACAATCTTGTGCGCTCAACATCCAGCGACGCTTGCCTTGGGCTTGCAGTAAAAAGACATCGTAATGGTCAAAATGTGGGCCTACATTACCGCCTTCGGTGGCGTAGCTGATCATAATGTCGTCGATGCGCCATTGAGGGATAAAGTCAAAATCTTTGAGTAAGTCTGCCACTTCTGGCAACAGACGGTCCATGCCTTGTACCAACAGCGTCCAGTTTTTTTCGGGTAGAGATTCGTAAGTATCCTCATCAAATGGCCCAGTTTGCAGTTCATAATCGGTCGCCGAGTGTTGAATGACGATACGGCTTTCCACTTCTTCCTCTAGGGATAAACCAGCAAGTTCTTCAGGACTCACAGGCGTGATGAAATTGGGCAGGGCATTTTTAATGAGCAGGGGCTTTTTTTGCCAGTAGTCAGATAAAAAGGTTTTTAAATCAACTTGTTGAAACTGAATCATGGTGTTTTCCTAGAACGAAAAAATATGGCAAAAAAAGGGAATTTTTAAACAAAAAACCACCAGACCTGGTGGTTTTTAGTTATTTTGGGTTGATATTATAGCATCAAATTGAACCCATATAGAGCAAGACCTTTCCCCATTTAAGCTTGGGGATAGGCCATGAGCAATTTAATTCACACGCCATTTTTTACGCATATCTAAAATGTGCGGGAACTCATTATTGGGTGGAAGTTCAATATATCTAAATGCATTTTGAGGGTTATTAACTTCAATATGGGTTTCTGCTTCGCCTCGTAAAAATAAATCTTTGGGTTTATCTTCTTCTTTTGGTGTGTGAGCGTTTTGAGGATAGCTCAAATCCCAGAAGCGATTGATTCGACGCGATTCTGCTTCATAGGAATTGACCGGGTAGGAATCATAACTGCGACCACCTGGGTGCGATACAAAATAAGTGCATCCACCAGCGGACTTGCTATTCCAAGTATCGACAATATCGAAAACCAGCGGTGTATCAACCCCAATCGTAGGATGCAGTGCAGACCAAGGCTGCCAAGCGCGATATCTTACGCCACAGACAAATTCGCCTTTTTTGTCGGTCGCCACCATGGGTACTTTCACGCCATTGCAAGTGACAATATATCTGGCATCATTAAAGTCATTGATTTTGATTTGAACTCTCTCAAGAGATGAGTCTACATAGCGCGCGGTTCCACCACTGCCCATTTCTTCGCCAAGGACATTCCAAGGCTCTATGGCGCTTCGTACCTCGATGTGCATTTTGCCAACGGTGACCATGCCGTAAAGTGGGAATCTAAATTCAAAAAATGGATCAAACCAGTCTAATTTAAACGCATAGCCATGATCATTCAGAAAGTCGACGACTTCTGCCATGTCTTGTTTAACATAGTGCTCCAGTAAAAATTTATCGTGAAGTTGGGTGCCCCAACGCACCAGATTGTGTTTGTAAGGGTTTTTCCAAAAGACAGACACCAGCGCGCGAATTAACAACATTTGCACCAGACTCATTTGCGCATGAGGCGGCATATCAAATCCTCTAAACTCCAAAATCCCCAGTCTGCCACTGCTTGAATCTGGAGAATAAAGTTTGTCTATGCAAAACTCACTTCTATGGGTGTTTCCAGTGATATCTGTTAAAAGATGTCTGAAAAGTCTATCGGTTAACCAAAATGGCACTTCACCTTCAGGAATCTGGCTGAAGGCAATTTCAAGCTCATACAAGTTTTCAACTCTGCCTTCATCCACTCTAGGGGCTTGACTGGTTGGCCCGATAAAAGCGCCTGAAAACAGGTAGCTCAAACTGGGATGATGCTGCCAAAAGGTGATTAAGCTACGCAACAAATTAGGGTTTCTAAGTAAAGGGCTGTCGGCGGGCGTGACTCCACCGATGGTGACATGGTTACCTCCGCCTGTACCGGTATGCTTACCATCGAGCATAAACTTTTCAGTGCCAAGTCTGCTCAGTCTGGCTTCCTCATAAAGGTCGATGGTATTTTTTGTCAGATCGCTCCAAGAGCTGCTTGGGTGGGTGTTGACTTCAATCACTCCGGGATCTGGCGTAACTCTTAGAACTTCAATGCGATTGTCTTTGGGCGGTTCATAGCCTTCTATAACCACTTCAATTTGCATCTCTAAAGCCGTTGCTTCAATACAGGCAATCAAATCTAAAAAGCTTTCTGTGTCGGTTAAAGGGGGTAAGAAAATATAAATTTTGCCATTTCTTTGTTCAACGCAAAGCGCCGTACGGACGAATTTTGAATAAGTATTGTTAAGAGTGGTTTTTTCAGATGCATCTTTACCACGAGCGACCACTTGATCAAAGTAATCACCTAAAGCCCCATTGTCACCAAACAAATTTGGCTCAAAAGATTTTTCGAGCTCAATATGGGGTTTTAAAAGTAAAGAGTTGATGGGAAGTCGTAAACCAATAGGAGAGTTTCCAGGGGTTAGAAAGAGCTTGCCGCGTTTCAATTCCCAGCCACAAGTAATCCATTTTGTCAGCTCCCAATTGAGTGGCAATACATAACCCATCTCCTCGTCAAGTCCAATGCTCAAAACTTCAGCCAATTTTTGTCGAGCAATATCATCTTTGAGGTTAAATTCCTTGGCATTGTCATCGAGTGGCAACTTCATTTCAGTCGCTAAATATTCAATGGGGTCTTCAAAAACAGGTAAAACATTTTGTGCACTAATCCCCAAATAACGACATAAAACCCCCATAAAGTTTTTGGCATCCTCGGTGGTGTAATCATAGGTTTCGTTATTACGGGCTAAAAGGTGCGGATTTTGCCAAATCGCTTTACCATCTTTGCGCCAAAATAAACTCATCACCCATCTAGGAAGGACTTCACCGGGATACCATTTTCCTTGAGCTTGATGAATTAAGCCACCGGGAGCAAAACGCTTCCAAAGTCTTTGTGTCAAAACATCGGCAAGTTCGCGTTTATGTTCACCATCAGCCTCGGTGTTCCATTCGGGGGATTCCATATCGTCGATGCTGACAAAAGTGGGTTCTCCGCCCATGGTTAATCTCACATCACCCTCTAGCAAATCTTGATCGACTTGAAAGCCAAGATTATAAATCGCTTGCCACTGTTCATCTTTATAGGGCTTGGTGATTCTAGGGGACTCAAAAATTCGCGTGACGTGGTTTGAAAACTCAAACTCAACCTCACATTGATCCGTTGCGCCCTCGACAGGGGACGCTGAATTGTAGTGGGGCGTGCAAGCGAGCGGAATATGGCCTTCTCCGGCAAAGAGTCCACTGGTGGCATCCAGTCCTATCCAGCCGGCACCGGGAACATAAACTTCTGTCCAGGCATGTAAGTCGGTGAAATCTTCCGCAGGCCCACTGGGGCCATCGAGTGATTCAACATCGGCTTTCAGTTGCACTAAATAACCCGATACAAATCTGGCAGCCAAACCAAGATGTCTTAATACTTGAACAAAAAGCCAAGCATAATCACGACAAGAACCGGTTTTGTGTTTTAGGGTATGTCTACAAGTTTGGACGCCTGGATCCAATCTTATCGTGTAGTTTAGGTGTTGATAGATGGTTTGATTGATATAGACTAAAAAATCTACTATGGGTTTTTTTTCTGTGCTGATGTTTTTGACAAATTTTAGAAGTTTTTTATCACTTTCATCGACTTCTAAATAAGGTAATAGTTCTTTTTTTTGCACATTTGAATATTTAAATGGAAAATGTTCTGCACTTTTTTCGACAAAAAAGTCAAAGGGGTTAAGGACTTTCATATCGGCAACGATATCTATCTCAACACTGAGTTCCTCAGTCTGTTCAGGGAAAACTACTCTCGCTAAATAATTGCCAAAGGGGTCTTGTTGCCAATTAATAAAATGATTTTTGGGGGAAATATTCATTGAATAGGATTCGATATGCGTTCTGCTATGAGGTGCAGGTCTCAGTCTAAAAATGTGTGGAGACAGGGAAACTTTACGATCGAATTTATACTTGGTTTTATGGGAAATCGCCACCTGCAAAGCCATTTTGTAGTCCTTTTGTAGTTTTTTGGATTGTTCATCCACATTAATAACCTTCGCTTTTAAATGAAATTAAAAAAATTTGATTTAAATCTGCAGAGGTCTCTTAAAGGCAGATGAAGTGTCATGGAGTCTGTAGAGCTTATGTCAATCAGCTGATTTTTTAAGTTCGACAGGCTCTAAGAGTCTGGAAAGTGAATTTGGATACCTGCAGCCTTGCAGGGAATTTATTATGAAATTATTGTAGCACGCCCTAACGCAAAGAAGATTAAGGCTTGCTATGAGTATTAAAAAAAATTTTTAATCAGTCAAAATTGCGCCTAAAAACAACCAGGCCTGGTCATTTTTAAGCGCAATTGATACGTTTTTTAGACTAACGGCCTTTTAACATGGTCAATGCCAATTCGATATTGGCAGCTTGTTGACCTGCGTTACCAATATAGGTGGCGGGCGTTAGGTTGCGCAAATAGGTTTTGGCTTCGGGTGGTAAGCCTTCCAGTCCATCAATAAAATTCTGCATGATTTCTTGATTAACCTTTTGACCACGCGTTAAATCTTTTAAGCGCTCATAAGGTTTCTCAAACGCATAACGGCGCATGACTGTTTGAATGGCTTCGGCTAAAACTTCCCAGTTATTGTTTAGGTCATCTGCCATGGCCTGGGCGTTGACTTCTAGTTTGCCCAAGCCTTTCAAAGTGGCTTGTAAAGAAATCATGGTGTGAGCAACCCCTACACCCAGATTGCGCAACACGGTCGAGTCGGTTAGGTCGCGCTGCCATCTTGAAATTGGTAGTTTTTGACCCAAGTGATCAAAGATGGCATTAGCAATCCCCAAGTTACCTTCGGAGTTTTCAAAATCAATGGGATTCACTTTGTGAGGCATGGCAGATGAGCCAATCTCGCCAGCAACGGTTTTTTGCTTGAAGAAACCAATCGAAATATAGCTCCACACGTCACGGTCAAAATCAATCAAAATGGTGTTGAAGCGCTGCATGGCATGGAAATATTCAGCAATGTAATCATGCGGTTCAATTTGAATGGTGTAAGGGTTCCATGCTAGTCCTAAACTTTGTACAAATTGTTCTGACAATTCATACCAATTAATGGCTGGGTAAGCGGCTAGGTGAGCATTATAGTTGCCCGTTGCGCCATTAATTTTACCCATGATTTGCACATTCATCAGTTGTTTCACTTGACGCTGCAAACGGTAAGCAACATTGGCAAATTCTTTACCCGCGGTGGTTGGCGAGGCAGGTTGTCCGTGGGTGCGCGACATCATAGGAATGTGAGCCATGTCGTTTGCCATTTCAGCAATTTTGTCGATTAGCTTTTGCATTTCTGGCACGATGATGGTGGCGCGAGCGTCTTTTAACATCAGCGCGTAGGCTAGGTTGTTAATGTCTTCAGATGTACAAGCAAAATGCACAAATTCGCCCACGGCTTGAAGTTCAGCGTTACCCGCAAAATGTTCTTTAATTAGGTATTCAACCGCTTTCACATCGTGGTTGGTGGTGCGTTCAATTTCTTTAACGCGTTGCGCCATTTCTAGGCTGAACTCATCAACCAATTTAATTAAATGGTTTTCTGCTTCACTGCTTAATTTAGGGACTTCTGAAATGCCAGGATGGTTGGCTAACATTCTGAGCCAAAAAACTTCGACCTTAACACGATTTTTAATCAATCCAAATTCACTGAAAACTTCTTTTAGATTGCTTAAGCGAGCGCCGTAGCGTCCATCAACGGGAGAAATGGCGGTTAATTCAGAAAGTTCCATGGCGGGTCCTTGTTATGCTTGTGTTCAAAATTGAAAAATTGCGTCGGATTATACCGTAATTTTGCCTCTAGTTGAATGGCGCGGCGGTAAATCGTTTTTGTCTGAAAAAACAGGGTTTCGTGAAAATGATAAGATATTTCTTAAATAGAGTCCGTTAGGAGGCAATATGTTGAGATTGCAGGCAAATATTTTATGGGTGGCGTTAGTCAGTTTAAGTGGCGGCCTAGTGGCATGCAGTCATTCTGAGTCTTCTAACGCGGTGGCGATGACTGCAGAACAACGCAAATTGGATGAAAAACAGATTTCTCTCGCCATACGCGCCTGTTTACATAAGCAGGTTGCTGAGGTGGAACATTTAGCGGATACCGCTGAAGTGGTCGGCAAACGCTTGAGAGAGCGTTGCGAAGTGCCTTTTGCGGCGTTACGACAAGCCAAGTTAGGGTATGTGGATGTTCCAGATATTCAAAATCCGCCGCCCTTAGTGGTTGCGGATGAAGAAGCCATTTGCGTAACCATGGTGCAACGCTTCCGTGAAGCACAGCGCAAAGCAGTGCAAGAGCGTTTGCGTCAAATGCCACACGGTTGGTCGCATCCGCCCATTCCTAGAAAGCCCGAAGAAAATCCCAGTGTTGAAAAACCCGGTTATCTATAAGATTTATTAATTCGACTCTAGGGTAAATTCATAAAAGGGTTTTAAAAGTCCCTCAAACCAATAGTTGGCAATCAGTTCTGTGTCGCTCACCTTAAAGTCATAACCCAAGGCAGATTGGGTTGTGATGTCGTTGAGTTTGATAGGCACGCCTTCCCAGCGAATCGTTTCTGTGACTTGCATCGGATAAAAACCATCTAAAAAACGACGCATATAAGGCCCGCGCAACATTTTGTAGTGTTTGGGGCTGAGTTGGTTGAGCACTTTTGTTTTGCCAGAGATGCAAATTTGGGCATTTTTTTGAATGTCTTTAAGGGTGATATGGTCTTCTGCGGTTTCAATGCTGCCGATGAGTTGGCTACTGATCACTTTAAGATTTTGAGTGCGGTTAACCCCATAAACAATTTCAACTGCAATACGGGGGTCGAGTTGGTAATGGCATTGGCTAAAATCAATCCAACCGCTTTTTAGGCTGTCGGAATTGAGTGTTAAGGTATTTTCTAGTCGATATTGATTGAGCGTTTTATCTGGGGTGACCCAACGAAGTTCACCACCACTGATTTCTCTAGCTTGTGCGCTAGAATCATCTTCTAACCAAGCTCTTTCTTCAGGAGATAGGTCATCAGTTTTTTGTGGGTCATTCGCCAAGCCGTTGAGCGACACGAAGAGCAAGCCAAAAAAGACTAAATGAATTTTGAATGGGCTGTTTAGGTTCATGATAGTGCTCCTTTGCTGGCTTAAACTTTAAATGATTGTAATTGAAACTTTCATTTAATCTCAGCGATGATTGTCTAAAAAGACCTGCATTTAACAATCATTCTTTACACACCTTGTTTTAAAAGGGTTGAGTTGATAGATTCTGTCAAAGATTTTCAAGGGTTGCTAAAAATTTTGTCAACCGAATGCGTTCTATTTTTGGAAAACCGCTGTTTTCGCTGTGCTAAAATGCGTTAACTATTATTTTATCTAAGACTTATCCATTTTTAGGAGACATGATTATGTTAGAAGCCTATCGCCAACAGGTTGCAGAAAGACTCGCTCAGGGCATCCCGCCTTTGCCATTAGATGCCAAACAAACCGCGGCCTTGGTCGAACTCATTAAAAACCCTCCCGCTGGGGAAGGTGAGTTTTTAGTTGAGCTTTTAACCGATAGAGTGCCTCCTGGGGTAGATGAGGCTTCTTATGTTAAGGCCAGCTTTTTAGCAGATGTTGCCAAGGGTGTGGTCAAAACTTCTTTAATTTCCGAAGAAAGAGCGGTGTTTTTATTGGGCACCATGTTGGGTGGCTATAATGTGCAACCTTTAATCGATTTATTAGATGCCTCTAAAGCCAGTGTTGCTGAAGCGGCCGTTGCAGCGCTTTCAAAAACCCTGTTGGTATATGATGCTTACCACGATGTGGCTGAAAAGGCAAAAACCAATGCTTATGCTCAACAAGTAATGCAAGCCTGGGCAGACGGCGAGTGGTTTACATCACGCCCAGCATTACCCGAAACTATTACGGTCACCGTATTTAAAGTGGATGGTGAAACCAATACCGATGATTTATCTCCAGCAACCGCTGCTTGGTCGCGCCCTGATATTCCGTTGCACGCCAAAGAAATGTTAGCCGCCAGAATGGAAGATGTGCCTGGCACTATAGATCGCCTAAAAGCCAAAGGGCATCCAGTGGCTTATGTGGGTGATGTGGTCGGAACGGGATCTTCTCGGAAATCAGCCATGAACTCTGTGATGTGGTTTTTTGGTGATGATATTCCTTATGTGCCTAATAAGCGCCAAGGTGGCGTGGTCTTGGGTGGCACGATTGCGCCGATTTTCTTTAACACTGCGGAAGATTCAGGTTCGCTACCGATTGAATGTGATGTTTCTAAAATGCAAATGGGGGATGTGATTACCATTCATCCCTATGCTGGTAAAGTGACTAATGAAGCGGGTGAAACCATTTCAACCTTTACACTGGCACCTGATACCATGCCCGACGAAGTGCGTGCGGGTGGGCGAGTGCCTTTAATCATTGGACGCGGCTTAACCAATAAAGCGCGTAAAGCCTTAGGCTTGGCAACTTCTGACTTATTTATATTACCAACCGATAAATCTCAGGCTGACCATGGGTATACTTTGGCTCAAAAAATGGTTGGGCAAGCTTGTGGAATAGCGGGAGTTCGCCCAGGTATGTACTGCGAGCCTCACATGACGACTGTGGGTTCTCAAGACACCACCGGTGCCATGACACGTGATGAAATGAAAGAACTGGCTTGCTTAGGTTTTTCAGCGGATTTAGTCATGCAGTCTTTCTGTCACACGGCGGCTTATCCCAAACCTGTGGATGTGAAATTACAGCACAGCTTGCCAGACTTTATGACCAGCCGTGGTGGGGTAGCGTTACGCCCAGGGGATGGGGTTATTCACTCTTGGCTAAACCGTTTGTTGTTGCCAGATACGGTTGGTACGGGAGGTGACTCTCATACTCGTTTCCCAATCGGGATTTCTTTCCCAGCAGGCTCAGGCCTGGTTGCTTTTGGCGCCACTTTGGGAGTAATGCCTTTAAATATGCCAGAATCAGTATTGGTGCGTTTTAAAGGTGAAATGCAACCTGGCATTACTTTGCGCGATTTGGTTAACGCCATTCCTTATCAAGCGATTCAAGAAGGGCTTTTGACGGTTGAGAAAAAAGGTAAGAAAAATATTTTCAATGGCCGTGTGCTTGAAATTGAAGGGCTTGAGCATTTAAAAGCGGAACAAGCGTTTGAATTGTCTGATGCCTCAGCCGAACGTTCTGCGAATGGTTGTGTGGTTAAGTTGGGTGTTGAGCCGATTGTTGAATTCCTAAAATCCAATATGGCATTGATTGACTGGATGGTTGAAAACGGTTACCAAGATGCCCGTACCTTATTGCGTCGCCGTGATGAAATGCAAGCTTGGATTGATAATCCTGTGCTGTTGCAAGCCGATGCAGATGCCGATTATGCGGCAGTGATTGAAATTGATTTGAACACTATCAAAGAACCGATTGTGGCTTGTCCTAATGACCCAGATGATGTGAAACTTTTGTCTGCTGTTGAAAATGCCAAAATTGATGAAGTGTTTATCGGCTCTTGTATGACCAATATCGGGCATTATCGTGCAGCTGGTAAGGTGTTGGAAGGCATGAGTAATGTGCCTACGCGTTTGTGGATAGCACCACCAACCAAAATGGACCAACGCCAACTTATTGAAGAAGGTTATTACAGCACTTACGGCAAAGTGGGCGCGCGTACCGAAATGCCAGGGTGTTCATTGTGTATGGGTAACCAAGCGCGAGTGGCGGATGGTGCGACCGTTTTCTCAACCTCTACTCGTAACTTCCCGAACCGTTTAGGTAATGGGGCGAATGTGTATTTGGGGTCTGCGGAATTGGCAGCGGTTTGTGCTTCATTGGGCAGAATTCCAACGCATGCTGAATATTTAGCCGCCGTTGAACGCTTAAATACCATGGCGGGTGAAGTTTACCGTTATTTACAATTTGATGAAATGGCGGATTATGAAGTGATTGCGCCAAAAAAATTGTCTGACATTGGCGTTGCTGTCGCTTAATTAACCCTTTTAAAACCTCTGTACAAAGCTGTACAGAGGTTTTTTGTAACTTCATTAAAGAAACTATGTCCAAAATTATAGACTTAAAAGGTTCGATTTTATCGCTCACCGTTTTAAGATTGCATTCTGATAATATTGCGGAAACCAAAGCTGCATTGGCCAATAAGATAGATCAGGCGCCCAGTTTTTTTGCTGGGATTCCCGTTGTATTAGAGCCAAAAGTGGTTTTGGGTGATGCCACCTATTTAGCCTTGTTGCTTGAGTTTTTGCGTCAATATCAAATGATTCCCATCGGTATTCGAACAGAAGATGCTCAATTGATAGAGCAGGCTGAGTATATTGGTTTGGCTGTTTTTCCTAAAGAAATCAAACCTAAAAAAGTACGAGAAGCAGAAAAGCCTAAGACTGAACAAACTGCGGTTGAATTGCCAGAAGAGGGGTTAAAGACCGCTATGCTGATTCAAACTTCTGTTCGCTCAGGCCAGCAGATTTTTGCCAAAAATCGTGATTTAATTATTTATGGGTCGGTAAATCCTGGTGCAGAAGTGGTGGCTGACGGCCATGTTCATGTGTTTGGCAAAGTCATGGGCAAAGTATTTGCCGGCGCATCTGGCGATACCGGTGCGCGTATTTTTGCCAGACAGTTGAAACCCGAATTGGTCTGCATAGCGGGCGCCTATCAGTTGGCAGAAGACATTCCCAATGAATTTCAACAAGGCTTTGTTGAAGTTTCATTAAAAAACGATAATTTAATTTTTAATACCAAAATATTAGACTAACCTCTAATCAGATTTAGGAGTACACCAGCGTGTCTAAAGTGATCGTCGTCACCTCTGGAAAAGGCGGAGTGGGAAAAACAACCACCAGCGCCAGTTTTTCAACCGGATTAGCTCAAAAAGGCTATAAAGTTGCCGTGATCGATTTTGATGTGGGTTTGCGTAATTTAGATTTAATCATGGGGTGTGAACGCCGCGTGGTTTACGATTTTGTGAATGTGGTTCAAGGCGAAGCCTCTTTAAAGCAAGCCTTAATTAAAGACAAACGCGTCCCTAATTTACATATTTTAGCGGCCTCGCAAACGCGTGACAAAGATGCCTTAACTCAAGAAGGCGTTGAGAAAGTGATTGAAGACCTAAAAGCAGATGGCTTTGACTTTATCATTTGTGATTCACCCGCAGGAATTGAAAAAGGCGCGCAATTGGCGCTGTATTTTGCAGATGAAGCCATAGTGGTCACTAATCCAGAAGTCTCATCAGTGCGTGACTCAGATAGAATTTTGGGCATTTTACAAGCCAAATCTCGTCGTGCTGAAAGAGGCGAAGAGCCAATCGTAGAGCATTTGGTGTTAACTCGTTACAACCCTAAGCGTGTAGAAACGGGTGAAATGTTGTCTGTGGACGATGTCATTGATTTACTTAAAATCAATTTATTGGGTGTGACACCAGAATCAGAAGATGTTTTGAATGCCTCTAACTCTGGTGAGCCGGTCATTATGAATGACACTTCTCATGCTTCAGAAGCCTATAAAGACATTGTTGATCGCTTTTTGGGTGAGGAAAAAGCACACCGTTTTATCACGGTAGAGAAAAAAGGCCTACTTAAGAAATTATTTGGGAAATAACCATGGCATTATTAGAGTATCTGCTCGGGCAGAAAAAGAAAAAAAGCGCCAATGTCGCCAAAGACCGTCTGCAAATATTGTTGGCACATGAAAAGTCAGAACGCAATGCACCAGATTATTTACCCCAATTGCGTAAAGAAATTTTGGATGTCATCGCCAAGTATGTCGAAATAGATCAAGACAAACTACAAATCAGCATAGACGAAGCCAATGGCTTTGAAGTGCTAGAGTTGAATTTGGTTTTGCCTGAAAAATAAGGGTTTTATAAGCAATACGATTTGCGCTCAATATAAATTGAAAGCAAATCGTTCATTCCCGATTAAACCAGGCCTGGTTGTTTTTGAGAGTTCTTTGTTAATTAATAGGGTCACTTAAAGTTACGGACGCAGAGGTTACTTCGCCTTTTGGTGAAATAATACTCACTTCAAAATTACCTGAGATCACGGTGTCGTTATCTGGAGCTGAAGTTACTGTCACTAAAAATTCTCTGTGACGACGGCTGTTAGCTATAGTACTTTCCGGAACCCCTGACAGTGTTCCGACCTCTGAACTGACAGATAAAGATGATCCGGTTGGTGCAGACTGCCTAACGGCATATAAGCAAGCAGCGGCATTAGGGTCTATAGTGTCTATGCGAGTTAAATTTGTTGCACTGGTTTGACATTTCGCAGCCGTATCTTCAATTAAAACCCAAAAAAATTGATTGCTAGTTCCTACAGCAAAAGGCTGAATCGTATTTTTGGCATTTAAACAGTTAACAGTATCAATTTTTCCTGCAGCTGTTAAGCAGGTGTTTACTGTGCCATTGGTTTCATATATTTCAATATTGGGGTGGTTATCAGCAAGAATAAGGACTTTACTGTCACGCACATGCGTGAGTAAATTGGAGCGCCCCGCGAGATTATTGGCATCAGTAGGACAATCCGTTGGGTGATTACAAGGAAAACCATTGTATTTCCCGTCAGCAGATGTGTAGGTGTTGCTACTATCATAATCAACATAGCGCTCATCTCTGGCTAGATCATTCACAAACCCTGATGTAGCAATAGGATTATAAACCCCATTTTCATCATCATCTCGAAAGGCTTCTGGTAGGTCATCAAAAATATCTACATTATCAAAGACGCCATCTTCTCCGCCTTCACGATCATAGAAGGTTTCTGTACCTATGGTATAGGCCATAATGGTAACACGGTGATCGACAGGTCTAGGCGCTTGGCTACGCCAAGTAACTGAGCATACTCCATTATCTGTTTGACAAGCAGGTTCAATGCTGCCACCCTCTGCAGTGAAGTAAACAGCGGTTCCATTAGGAACCGGATTGTTGTTTCGGTCAGCAGCTCTAGCGGTAACCAAAACTTCTTCGCCACTATAAGACCACCCTTGAGGAGCTAGGGTTTCTAGTGTTATTTCAAAACTATTTTGATCCGGTATGCTGGTAGCTATACCAAGGATATCTGATTGGATAGAGATAGTGTTTCCGTTTAAATCTGTCGTAAAAGCGGTTACTCGAACGCTAGTAGGTACTGTGCCTGACAAAACATAGGTGAAAGCTTCACCATCACTATTTGTGATGGCGCTACTGTTGGTCAGGCTGAGATTGCCTACAGAGGTTGAGATCTTAAAATTAAGCGTAGCCCCTTCAACTGCAAATCCTGAAGTATCGACTAATTTGAATGTGACTTTAGCTTGTTCAGCTAAACCTATTCCGCCAGTCCCCTTAAGAGAAAGTTGTGTCGGGGCAGCTGAAATAAATTGAATTGAACTGACACTTGAAGAACTGGTACCTGTTGTTGAGGTTGAAATAACTTCAAAGTTTTGTGTTGTGGTGTAAGTGTCATAGGTCATCGTAATTGTACCGACAGATGCACTGGTACTTAAGTCAGATGGCGGACTTACATTAAAACTGGTTTCACCGTTAGTGTCAGTTAGACGAGGTTGACTTACTGTTCCTAAATTAGTGGAAACCGTAATAATTGCACCAATGATAGGTCGTTTGTAACTGTCGAGAAGTTTAATTTTGATAACTGCGGTGTCGTTTGAGGGAATAGTGGTTGTTGATATACCGTTAGAAGCTAGGGTAAAACTGGTTAAGTTGAGCCCTGCGGTTGTTATTTGGGAGCTAGTTTCACCACCACAAGCACTCAAAAACAGGGTAAAAAAAATGTAAATCATTGAACTTGCTAGTTTTTTAAGTTTGACCATTTATTTTTAATATCCAAAAAATTGTAATTTAAGTTGTTTAGAAGTCAGCATTCTATAGCGGTTAAGAGTTCTTCTTTCAGTAGTAATTGCATTTTCTCATCTTCAAGCGCTTCGTTGTTGAGGTTGCTGATTAAAAACACATCCTCTGCTTTTTCCCCAATGGTGTGAATCTTAGCATCATGCACGCGTACTTTGCATTTTTTAAATGCTTGCGCAATTTTAGCCAGTAGTCCAGGGATGTCTTTGGTGTTGATGGTCAGCTCTGTCCATTTGCTGTTAAGTTGTGCAAATACAATTTCGGTGGGTGTGTCAAAGCATCTAATTCTACGATTGAGCGCTTTACTGATGGTTTTGGAGGGGACTTCTTGTTTAAGTCCGTTTTCTAGAGTTTCTTGAATTTGTTTTAAAATGTTTTCATCTGTAACAGGGTTATGAGCGGTATCGAGAAAGTACACCAAGACCAATGAGATATTTTCATTGCCTGTATAAAGTTTAGCTTCCACAATGTTGAGGTTTAGCTGTTCAAGAATGTGAGTAAAGTGGGCAAAAAGATAATCTCTGCCAGGCATTAAAATAATGAGTTCTGAGGCGCCTTTTTGGGTTTTGGCTTCAATGTGTATATAGATTTCTTGTGGGTTTTGTGTGTAGAGCAGTTTAGTCATGCGCGCAATTTCTCGAGCAGACTGCTGAGTAAAGAAATGGGTTGTGGCAAAATCTTCCCAAAACCATTGAAAATCCTGTGAGGTGATGTTGCGTTGCATCAAAATATCTTTGGCTTTTTCTTGGTTATAAAGGGCTAATTTTTTTCGATCTTTAGGGATGGTATCGGCTTTATCAAGTGCTTTAGAAGTGGCATTGTAGAGCTGCAAAAATAAAGAATTTTTCCATTCATTCCAAACTTCTTTTGAGGTCGATAATACATCTGCGACTGTTAATAAATATAGATAGTCTAAACGTTCTTGCGAACCAACCAGTTTTGCAAAGGATTGAATGACCTCTGGGTCTGATAAATCTTTGCGTTGTGCAACTGATGAGAAATCTAAATGCTTTAAAACCAACCAGCTTAGGAGGTCACTGTCTTTTTGAGTTAGGTTGTGACAGGTGCTAAATTGTTTGGCATCTTCAGCGCCTAAAACTTCATGTGAGCCGCCTCGACCTTTGGCAATGTCGTGAAACAGTCCAGATAAAATCAAAATTTCTGGTTTGCAGAGATTTTTAGCCACTTGATGAGCTGTTGGGTATTCATAGGCATAATCATCTACAAAGAATCGACGCAAATGGCGAATCACCAAAATAGTATGCTCATCAACCGTATAGGCGTGAAAAATATTAAATTGCATCAAGCCACAGACTTTTTGAAATACTGGCAAATAGGCGCCTAATATTCCATAACTGTGCATGCGTTGGATGGCTGCGTGAACTCCTTTGGGTTGACGAAATATTTCAATGAATAAAGCTTTGTTAATGGGGTCTTTACGAAATTGTTCGTCAATCAAATACAAATGAGTGCGAATTAAGCGTATGGTTCTTGAGCGAATACCTTTGATAACATGGGTGTAGTTTTCAAGAATGATAAAAATTTCTAATAAAGCGGTTGGGTTTTTTTGAAATAGGTTGTCTTGTTGTACATCAAGATAGTCATTAACGATTTGAAACCTAGGGTTAATTTCGGTGATGACAGGTTTACCTTGATTGAAGATTTCTTCATTAAAATGTTGCAGCAAAATTTCATTGAGTTTGGCAATGATGCTGACATTTTGATAATAGCGACTCATAAAGTGTTCGACCGCTTTGCGTTCATCGTTTTCAATGTAACCGAGTGCATGGGCTACTTGTTGTTGGTTGTCAAACAATAGGCGGTCTTCTAAACGGTTTTTTAGGCGATGCAGAGTAAAGCGAATGCGATTTAGAAATAAATAAGCCGATTTAATTTCTTGATATTCTTCGGTGCTGATAAACGAGCGGCCGACCAGTTCTTGCAACGAGTCTGCCCCAAAATGTCTTTTGGCTACCCAGAGCAAGGTGTGTAAGTCACGCAAGCCACCAGGGCTTTCTTTGATATTAGGTTCAAGTTGATAGAAGGCGTCATTAAAGCGTTTGTGGCGTTGATTTTGCTCAGCAACTTTAGCGTTATAAAATTCTTCGCTGGGCCAAAACTTTTTAGAGCGCCACAGCATTTGTAATTTTTGAAAATGCTCATAGTTACCACTCAGCCAGCGCGACTCTAGAAGGTTGGTAGCCGTCGCAACATCTTCTTTAGCGGCGTCGATGGTTTCTTGAAAGCTTCGAATGGCATGACCCACTTTGAAGCCAATGTCCCATAAAAAGGTAACCAATTTAGAAAAAGGTTCTTCAAGCTCGGTACATTGCTCTGAGATTAATAAAATGTCTATATCCGAAAAAGGCTGCAACTCTTTGCGTCCGTAACCCCCAACTGCAATCAGTGAAACTTCGCTTTGGGCAGTAACGGGAATAAAATGTTTCCAAATCTTCTTGAGCAATTGGTCAACAAACGATGTGCGCTCTTGAATAAGGAGCTCAACACTGGTGTGTGCATCAAAGTTTTGGAATTGCTGCTCATTAAAGGCTTTTAGAAGTTTTCGGCCAACTTTCAAGGCCTCATTCATGTCTTGTTTTTGCAACAATAAAACAAAATTACTGAGCGCAGGAAAAGGAGTTGAAGAAGGTGTTGAGTCCTTAATTATGTCTGTCATGCTTGACCCGGAAGTACTGGCGTTTCTTGGTCTCTTAAAGTAAGCGCTTCGTAGCCATTCGCGGTTACTAATAAAGTGTGTTCCCATTGCGCGGAAAGCTTGCGATCTTTAGTGACCACTGTCCAATTATCGCCTAAAACCTTAACGCCTGCTTTCCCCATGTTGATCATGGGCTCTATGGTAAAAATCATCCCTTCTTTTAAAACAATAGATTTTAAGTCTGGTGAGGCGTAATGCAGAACCTGAGGTTCTTCATGAAAATCTGCGCCTATGCCATGGCCGCAATATTCTTCAACTACAGAATAATTGTTTTTATGAGCATGGGTTTCGATGGCTAGAGCAACATCATATAAGGTCGCGCCAGGCTTGACTTGTTCTATACCAAGCCACATACATTCTAGTGCTACCTGGCATAAGCGATGGGCGTAAGGTTTAACTTGACCAATTTCAAACATGCGACTTGAGTCACCGTGATAACCATCTTTAATCACTGTAATGTCTATATTAACGATGTCGCCGTCTTTAAGGATTTTATTTGGATCAGGGATACCATGGCAAACCACTTGGTTGATAGATATGCAGCTAGACGCCGGAAATCCGCGATAGTTTAAAGTGGCAGGAATGGTGCCTTGAACATTTACCATGTAATCATGTGCGATATCATTTAGTTCGCCCGTTGATACGCCAGCTTTGACATAGGGTTCTATCATGCTAAGGACTTCGCCGGCCAATTTGCCCGCGACACGCATTTTTTCGATTTGTTCGGCTGTTTTGATTTTAATGGTCATGTGCTTCTCGTTACTACCCAACTGACTGTAACAAGTCGTCAGTTGTTATGCATTCATTAAATTGAATGGTGATGATTGTTATTTTGGCTAAATTATGATATAAATGCGCCGCTTTCTCAAATGAGAGCTAATTTTAACAAAAAATCCACACGCTTGTCGGCACATCAAACGGGGTGCTTTAAGAAGTTAGTCTTTTTAAAGTTCGTTTTTTGGGATAAGCGGAGGCATAACCCAACTATTGGAGAAAAAATCATGGCAAAAGTCACTATGCGTGAAATGCTAGAAGCCGGTGTTCACTTCGGTCACCAAACGCGTTATTGGAACCCAAAGATGTCTCAGTACATCTATGGTGCAAGAAACAAAATTCATATCATCAACCTAGAAAAAACACTACCTATGTTTAACGACGCGTTGAACTTTTTAGGTGGCGTTGCAGCTAAAAAAGGCAGTGTCCTTTTTGTTGGAACTAAGAAAGCTGCAGGTCCATTGGTTGCTGAATTCGCTAAAAGCTGCGGCATGCCTTATGTTGACTACCGTTGGTTGGGTGGTATGTTGACTAACTTCAAAACCATCAAACAGTCTATCAAGCGTTTAAAAGAACTTGAGACTATGGAACAAGATGGTACTTTTGAAAAAATCACCAAAAAAGAAGCTTTGATGTTAACGCGTCAAAAAGCTAAGTTAGAGCTTTCTTTGGGCGGTATCAAAGATATGCGCGCTATGCCAGATGCTATTTTCATTATCGACACAGGAAATGAAAAAATTGCTATTCAAGAAGCTAAAAACTTAGGTATTCCAGTGGTTGGTGTTGTCGATACTAATAACGACCCTATGGGATTAGATTATGTTATTCCTGGTAACGATGATGCGATTCGTGCCATCACTTTATACTTGTCTGCCGTTGCAGCAGCAGTAAACGAAGGCAAATCAACCATTACAACAGGTGCTACTGTTGAAGGTGATGACTTCGTAGAAGCAGAAAAAGCAGAATAAGTTTAGATATTTGAACCAGGCCTGGTCAAAAACCGGGCCTTTTTGTTTTTAGATTATCAAGATAACGACAAGGACATTAACAACATGGCAATTACAGCTGGTATGGTTAAAGAACTGCGCGAAATGACTGGCGCAGGTATGATGGATTGTAAAAAAGCGTTGGCAGAAGTTGACGGTGATATGGAAGCGGCGATTGAGTTTCTTCGCAAAAAAGGTATGGCAAGCGCTGATAAAAAAGCAGGCCGTGTTGCTGCAGAAGGTGTCATTGCAATTGCAGTTTCTGATGACAAGAAAAAAGCAATCATTGCAGAAGTTAACTGTGAAACAGATTTCGTTGCTAAGGGTGATGAATTTAAAAACTTTGCAAACGAAATCGCTGCGATTGCTTTAGCAACTGGCAATCTAGACATCGAAAGTTTAATGAACGAAAAAATGGCTTCTGGTAAGACAATTGATCAAACTCGTCGTGAAATGATTGCTCGTATCGGTGAAAACATGGCGGTTCGTCGCATGGAGTTAGTCGAAACTTCTGGTCAGATTGGTCAATATCAACACGGTGAAAAAATTGGTGTTGTGGTCAGTTTAGAGGGTGGAGATGAAGCTTTATCTCGTGATTTAGCGATGCATGTTGCGGCTTCTAAGCCACAAGCCTTGTCTTCTGATGAGGTAGATCCTGAAGTCTTAGAAAAAGAGCGCAAGTTCCAAATCGAACAAGCTCAAGAATCTGGCAAGCCAATGGAAATCATTGAGAAAATGATTGAAGGGCGTATGCGTAAATACCTTCAAGACATTACTTTGTTAGGTCAGTCTTTCATTAAAGATCCAGATCAAACAGTTGAAAAATTGCTTAAGTCTAACAATGCAGCTTGTAAAGGTTTCATTCGTTTAGAAGTGGGTGAGGGTATTGTGATTGAACAAACTAACTTTGCTGATGAAGTAGCGGCTGCGGCAGCTGCGGCTCAAAAAGGTTAATTTGTTGTTATGATAAAAAGCCATGGTATGTTTTGTGTGCCATGGCTTTTTTGTATATAAGATTTGCAGATATTTTCTAAAAGACGGTTTTGACTAGAGTTGTTCTCAATTGGTTTTTACAAAGTATCCAATGATCGTTTAAGTTTTAAAAGAGGTTTAACATGGCTTTAAAGTATCAACGCGTATTGCTTAAATTTAGTGGTGAAGCCTTGATGGGGTCAGCGGATTTTGGTTTAGACGCTCAAACTTTGCGTCAAGTTGTGGCAGAAGTTAAAGCATTGCACGACCTAGGTGTTGAAGTTGGTATTGTTGTGGGCGGCGGGAATATTTTCCGTGGCGCACAAATTCAGGGTGCAGGCATTCAAAGAACCACTGGCGACCATATGGGTATGATGGCAACCGTGATTAATGCGTTGGCATTACGCGATGTGATTGAAGATATGGGTATGCATGCAACCGTATTTTCAGCAATGTCGATTGAAGGTGTTTCGCATGGCTTTAATGCTAATCATGTTAAAAAGCAATTAGAGCAAGGTAAAATTGCTTTGTTTGCAGCCGGAACGGGTAGTCCATTTTTCACCACCGACACAGCAGCCGCATTGCGTGGTATTGAAATTGATGCAGACATTGTATTAAAAGCCACTAAAGTCGATGGTATCTACACAGCAGATCCAAAGAAGAATCCAACGGCTACACGCTATGAATTTTTATCATACGATGAAGTGATACAAAAAAACTTACAAGTTATGGATATGACGGCTTTCGTATTGTGTCGTGAACATCGTATGCCCATTCGTGTTTTTGATATGTTTAAAAAAGATGCCGTCATTAGAATTGTCAAAGGGGAAGCCGAAGGCACCCTGGTTTCTGGAGGAGAATAAAATGCTCAATGATATTCGTGAAGATGCTAAAGCCAGAATGGCTAAGTCTGTCGAAAGTTTAGAAGTGAATTTTGCCAAAATAAGAACGGGGCGTGCTCATCCGAGTATTTTGGATTCTGTTAAGGTGGATTATTACGGTACAGAAGTGCCTATTAGCCAAGTTGCTAATATTAATGTGGAAGATGCCCGTACCCTAACGGTTCAGCCTTGGGAGCATCCGATGATTGCCAAGGTTGAAAAAGCGATTATGATGTCTGACTTGGGTATTAATCCAGCGACTTCTGGAAATTTAATTCGCATTCCTATGCCGCCCTTAACGGAAGAGCGTCGTCGTGAATTTGTTAAGGTCGCTCGCACTGAGGCAGAACAAGCTAAGGTTGCGATTCGCAATATTCGTCGTGATGCTAATGGCGATTTTAAGGCCTTGAATAAAGAAAAAGAAATTACCGATGATGAGTTGCGCCAAGCGGAAGATGGCATTCAAAAAATAACCGATGCATTTACCGCTAAGGTGGATGAGTTATTGGCTGAAAAAGAAAAAACTTTACTCGAAATCTAAGCGTAAATGCTTGCCTAGTATGGCATAATTGTGTGCTAGGTTATTAAACGGCCTGAAGTTTAACTATTTCGGGCCGTTTTTGTTTGTGCAAATTATGCAGTACTTTCCAGTGTAATTGCGTTGAATGCTGTTAGATTTATTTCCATAAAAGCTTAAGGGATTGATTTGTCTAAAGAAAATATCAGTCAAAATATGCCACGCCATATTGCCATTATTATGGATGGTAACGGTCGTTGGGCTAAAAAGCGATTTTTGCCAAGATTTGTAGGGCATCAGCGTGGACTTTCAGCGGTTAAAAGAGTGGTTTCTTATTGTGCCAATCACCAAATTGATGCGCTAACCTTATTTGCATTCAGTACCGAAAACTGGAAAAGACCCGCGGAAGAGGTTTCACAGTTGATGAAACTTTTTTTGAAGGCGCTCCAAAAAGAAGTTGAACTTTTAAATGAAAATAATGTTCGGTTACGCATTATTGGAGATAGAAGTCCATTTAATGAAGCCATTCAAACCCATATTGACTTAGCCGAAGCTCTAACCGCGCAGAATACCGGTTTAACCTTAACCATTGCAGCCAACTATGGTGGTCGTTGGGATATTGTGAATGCGGTGCATCATTGGCAGCAAAATAACCCAACCAAAAGCGTTGCTGAAATGACGGAAGCTGATTTGAGTGCAAGCGTCTGTTTGGCAGATTTGCCCGAGCCTGATTTGTTGATACGCACCGGCGGAGAGCAGCGCATCAGCAATTTTTTAATTTGGCAAATGGCGTACGCTGAGTTTTATTTTACAGATGAGCTTTGGCCAGAAATAGATGAGCAGTCTATGGATAGAGCAGTCGCTTCTTTTAAAAGCCGCGAGCGTCGTTTCGGGCAAACCAGTGAACAGGTTGCAGATGTTAAAAACTAGAGTCATTACGGCCATTATTTTGGCGAGTGTTGTTGGAATCTTACTGTTTAAAGCCAATGCTTTGGTTTGGCAAGGGTTTGTTCTGTTGGCAACAGCCGTGGCGGCTTGGGAATGGGCAGGGTTTGCAAGTGGTTTAAAAATAGCTCAAAAAATTCAATACAGTATATTAGTAACGCTATTAACTTGGTTTCTTTTACCTTTTTTAAGTTTTTCTGGATTAGAGTTGTTAACGGCTCTATCAGCCATTTGGATGTTTTTTACAGTGGTTCGCTATCAAAAAACTCAAGGCCAACCCTTGTTAACTTCTCGAGCCTTAATTTTACTATTGGGGTTAGTTTCAATCTTTTTATTTTCCAAAGTTCTAATCGATTTCCGTGAGGTTTTTAGCCCTCTGCTCTTGCTCTTTAGTATGTTTGTGGTTTGGTCAATTGACACAGGCGCCTACTTTAGTGGTAAAAAGTTTGGTAAGCACAAGCTGGCTGTTTATGTCAGTCCAGGTAAAACTTGGGAAGGTGTCGTGGGTGGCTTTTTGTTGTCGTTTGTGATTGCTTGGGTAGGATTGCAATTGTTAACACCGCAATTGCATATTTCTTATGTTTGGATGGCCTTAGCAATGGCGGCAATTGCCTTATTTTCTGTGGTGGGTGATCTGTACGAAAGTCTACTGAAGCGTCAAGCAGCGATAAAGGATAGCGGTGTCATTTTTCCGGGTCACGGGGGTATGCTGGATCGAGTTGATAGCTTAATGATTGCCATGCCCATGTTTTATTTATTGTGGTATTGGGTTCAAGCCTAATGGATATTATTTGGTCTTTATTAGGCTTTTTGGTGGCCATGAGTTTGCTGGTGTTTATCCATGAGTATGGTCATTATTTTGCCGCCAAAATTTTTAATATTAAAGTCCTCCAATTTTCTTTAGGGTTTGGTAAACCTTTTTATACCAAACAAGTCGGTGAAACTCAGTTTTGCTTAAGTCCAATACCTTTGGGTGGTTTTGTCCGTTTTGTGGATGAAAGAGAAGGTCCTGTTGCGCCAGAAGATTTATCTCGGGCCTTCAATAGACAGTCGGTTTACAAACGCTTTGTGGTTGTTGCCGCCGGACCTTTGGTGAATTTAGTCTTTGCGTGGATTGCATTTTCACTCATTTATGTTTCTGGAATTAATGGTTTAAAACCGTTATTTGTTGCTGATAACAAAGCATCAGTTGTGACGAACGCTATTCTTAAAGAAAATCCTATGACGGATCTTAGTCAAGCCGTTTGGCAGATAAAAGCCATAGATGGTCAGACTATCTATTCTTGGCAAGAGGTCTATCAATCTGTGGTGAGTGGATTGGTTAAAGATGAAAATTCGTTACCGCTGATGATTGAAAATTTTGCAACCCAGCAAACGCTTGAAGTCCAGGTGAGTCTAAAAGGCTTAGATTTGGATGCCCCTAAGCAAGATTGGCTAAAAATACTTGGCTTTGATCCTTTTCAACCGCCAGTTCCTGCGATTATTAATAAAATCCAGCCGGGTTCGGCAGCTGAAATTGCGGCTCTTAAAACGGGAGATCAAATCATTGAAATGGATGGTGTGACCATTTCAAATTGGCAAGAACTGGTAGAGGTCGTTCGAGTTAATCCTGATAGAAAAGTCGGTTTAAAATTTTTAAGAAATCAGCAGCAGTATTCAGTCGATTTACCACTGAAAAGTCGCATGACAGAAAAGGGTTTGCAGGGTTCTATGGGCATTTCAGTCATGATGCGACCTGCGGATTTGGAGCCCTACATCATTCAGCAAAGTTTCAGTCCTGTTGAAGCAATGGTTAGAGGTGCTGAACACAGTCTCAATTTAATAGATTTGACTTTGGTTATGATTAAACGCATGCTGTTTGGCGAAGTGTCTATGAATAATTTATCAGGCCCTATCAGCATTGCACAATTTTCAGGTAAAGCCATGCAAACGGGATGGATTTCTTTTTTAAGTTTGCTTGGGTTGTTAAGCTTGAGTTTAGGTGTTTTAAATTTATTGCCCATTCCTGTTTTGGATGGGGGGCATTTGTTTTATTACTTAATCGAAATGATTAAGGGGTCGCCGGTTAATGAGTCGGTGCAGTTGATTGGTCAAAAAATTGGACTCTTTTTGATTCTGATGTTGACATTTTTTGTAATTTTTAATGATGTGGTTCGGCTCTATAATGCTTAATTTTTTAAATGTTTTGAAAAAAACTGCTTTAGTGTGCAGTCTTATAGCTTTGCCTGTGATGAGTTCACAAGCAGCACCTTTAGTCATGTCGATTCAGGTAGAGGGAAATCAGCGAATCAGTTATGAAACGGTTAATAGTTATTTGCCCATCAATAAAGGACAAGAGCTGACCAGCGAAAAGATTCAAGGCAGTATTCAGGCGCTCTATAAAACTGGGTTTTTTAAAGATGTCAGTCTTTATTTAAAAGATGAAAATGTTTTGGTGGTTAAAGTCTTAGAAAGACCTTCTATTTCTGATATTAAAATTGAAGGTAATGAACTGATCAAAACAGATGACATGAATCAGGCTTTAGAAGCCTTAGGCATTAAGAAGGGTCGTATTTTTAATGCAACGCAAATGGACCGAATCATTCTAGACCTGAGACGCCGTTATCAAAACCAGGGCTATTATGCGGCAGATGTGAATATTGTTGTCGATGAGCTACCGCGCAATCGCGTGGCATTAAATATTAAAGTGGAAGAAGGTAAGCCAGCATCCATTGGTCGTATTACTTTGGTGGGTAATAAAACCTATGCTGATGAGTTGCTAAAAGGCGAATTGTTATTATCTGAGTCTGCATTGATGGGTGACAGTGATAAATACGCCAAACCAAAATTACAAGCCGATTTAGAAACCCTTAAGTCTTACTACATGGACCGAGGTTTTGCGGAGTTTGAGGTCGTTTCTTCACAGGTGAGCTTGTCACTGGACAAAACCAAAGTTTTTATCACCATTAATCTTAATGAAGGTCCTCAATACACGGTTGAAAATATTGTTTTTTCAGGCAATACCATACTGCCTAAAGACGAATTAAAGCAGCTTCTCAGTATTGAAGATAATAATTTATTTAATCGTAGTGCGGTGATTAGCAGTGTTAATGCCATTCGAGATCGCTTAAGTGAAGAGGGTTATGCTTTTGCAGAAGTAGAGCCCTTAACGCAACTTAATAAAGAACAAAGAACGGTCAAGATTGATTTCAGAATAGAGCCAAAAGACCGAGTCTATGTGCGCAGAATTTTGATTGAAGGCAATACGCGTACGAGGGATCATGTGATTCGCCGCGAAATGCGTCAATTTGAAGCGGCGCCTTATTCTTTGAAAGCGGTACAAAGATCTAACACCCGTTTAAATCGACTCGGTTATTTTAAGGTCGCTAAGGTAGATACCCAGCGCATCAGTAAAGACGAAGTTGATTTGGTGGTTAAGGTTGAAGAACAGTCAACCGGTTCTTTTAATGCGGGGATAGGGTATTCTCAGATAGATGGTATGAGTTTAACCATGGGGGTTACAGAACGAAATGTCATCGGTTCGGGTAATACCGCTAGTTTTAATGGTCGTTATAGCGCCTCTACAAAATCATTAGATTTGAGTATTACCAACCCTTACTTTACACAAGATGGCGTTTCTTTAGGTGGCGGTGTTTATTATCGCGAAATCGATGCTGCTGAATTAGGCGTTTCAGATTATTCAACCAATAATTATGGTGTTCGTTTAAATGTGGGCTATCCCTTAAGTGAGTTCAGTAATGTGTCTTATGGACTTAAATTGGATGATCAAAATTTAATCTGTATTGATACCTTTACCGCTTGTAAAGATTACAGTGATGTTTATGGAACGCATTTTGGATCAGCTCGTTTGTCTATGGGCTGGAGCTATGATTCTAAAAATGCTTTTTATTTTCCAAGTAAAGGACAATCAACCAGCTTAACGGGTGAAATTATTACTCCGATTGATGAGTCAAATATAGCTTTTTATAAAATTTATGCCAATGAAACTGTCTATGTTCCACTTTTCAATGCGGTTTCATTGAAAGTTAAGGGTGATGTTTCTTACGGTGATGGATTGGGGGGGTACAAAGGTTTACCCTTCTATGAAAACTTTTATGCAGGTGGCATTGGCTCTGTTAGAGGGTATGAGCCTAATAGTTTAGGGCCTGTGTATGATTACGCTACTCAAGGTTCAAGTAGCCCTGTGGGTGGTCGGGTTAAGCTAATTTCAAGTGCTGAATTGGTATTTCCCATGCCATTTATTGAAGACTCATCCAATATTCGTGTCAGTTTATTTTTGGATGCAGGGAATGTCTTCACGGATTTTAATCAGGTTAAAGTTGAAGAGTTCAGAGCCTCAACAGGTTTAGGGATCTCTTGGATCACACCAGTTGGGCCGCTCGCATTCAGTTTGGCAAGAGCCTTAAATGATCAGCCGGATGATAAAACCCAGGTGTTCCAATTTAACTTAGGCATCCCTATGTAAAAGATTAAATTAGCCCAGAATAATGGGTTAAAATGTTTCAATGTTTTGTTAATGAAAAGGTTTAGTAAAATGCGTTCAACCTCTAATATTTTGTTTGGTGTCATTTTAAGTGTTGCTTCTTTAGTTGGATTTGTTCAAGCTGCAGAATCAGCACCCGCCAAATTAGGCGTGGTGAATGTTGGTTTATTGTTAGAACAAGCGCCACAAGCTAAGCAGGCCAGCTCTAATTTGGAAAAAGAATTCGGCCCCCAGCAAAATGAACTCAAGGCTGCCGCTAAAGATTTAGAGCAAAAGCAGCAAGACTACCAAAAGAATAAAATGCTGTTAACCGAAACGCAAAAAGCCACAAAAGAACGCGAAATTACCATGTTGACTCGCGAAGTCCAAAGAAAACAAAATGACATCCAAGAATTGGTTAATATTCGTCGTAACGAGGAGCTGGCTAAACTGCAAGGCTTGGTGAACCAGGCCATTAAAGAAATTGGTAAGCAGCAAGAGTTCGATCTTATCCTTTATGAAGGGATTGCTTACACTAACAATCGTTTAGATGTCACTCAGGCAGTTTTGGATTATTTGAAAAAGCTCAACAATGACAAGCGTGCTGGATTTAATCAATAAATTCTGAGGCAGAATTGTGCAAAAGGACGAATTACTAGAATTTTTGTCTCAAAATGAAATTGAGTTTGAGTATCAGGGTAAAGATGCCCTAGCATTGACAAAAGTGGCAGATTTGGAAAAGGCAACCTCTCAAGAGATTGCCTTTTTTAATGACCCCAAACGCAAAGAACAATTAAAGTCGACTCAAGCAGGCCTGGTTATTTTAAAGGCTGAATTTTCGGATTTAACGGTTTGTAATCGCTTAATCGTTAAAAATCCCTATTATGTATACGCGCTCCTTGCCCAAAAATTCAATCCTTTACCCAGTCAAAAAGGAATTCACCCCTCAGCCGTTGTTGACGGTTCTGTGGTTGTTCCTGCTAGCTGTTATATCGGACCGAATGTTGTTATAGAATCAGGTGTGCTTCTTGGAGAAGGTTGTCAAATTTCAGCGGGTTGTTACTTAGGTAAAAATGTTACTTTAGGAAAAAACTGTTACTTAGGCCCAAATGTGGTGATTATGAATGACTGTGTTTTGGGTGATGAGGTTATTTTGCAAGCCGGATGCGTCATCGGTGGCGAAGGTTTTGGTTTTGCGCCTCAGGCAGGGCAGTGGATTAGAATTCCTCAAATTGGTAGAGTCATAATTGGTAATCATGTTTCCATTGGAAACAATACAACCATTGATCGAGGCACCTTACAGGATACCGTGATTGAAGATGATTGCATTATAGACAACTTAGTGCATATTGCTCATAATGTTAAGATTGGACAAGGCAGTGCCATTGCTGCTCAAACTGGATTTGCGGGTAGCTCACAAGTCGGAAAACAGTGCATTTTTGCAGGGCAGGCTGGTGTTGTGGGGCATTTAAAAATATCAGATGGTGTAATGGTTATGGCAAAAGCGGGCGTCACTCACTCGCTCAAACAACCTGGAAGTTACTCTGGTTTTCCAGCCATACCGACAGGTGAATGGCAAAAAAATACCGTTAGAGCTAAAAACTTACAGAAAATGGCTCTGCAAATTAAAGACCTTGAGCAATCAATCAAAGAATTAAAAAATCAACTGGAAGAAAAATAAAATGATGGAAGTTAAAGACATATTTGACTATTTACCCCACAGATACCCATTTTTATTGGTAGATCGTGTGACGGAGTTTGTGCCGGGCGTTTCATTAAAAGGGTATAAAAATGTGACCTTTAACGAACCACAATTTACCGGACATTTTCCCAATAATCCGATTATGCCGGGTGTGATGATTATTGAAGCCATGGCACAATGTACTGGTATTTTAGCCTTCCGTTCACAGGGTGAAAAACCTGATGGTTCTTCTATGTATTATTTAGCAGCGGTCGATAATTGTCGTTTTCGTCAGCCTGCCGTTCCAGGTGATCGTCTTGATTTTGAAGTGGTGACTACGGGTAATAAACGCGGCATTTGGAAGTTTGAATGTGTCACTAAAGTTAATGGCAAAGTCATTGCTTCAGCAGATTTATTGTGTGCGGAAAGAAAGGTTTAATTCTATTTTATGAGTCTTATTCATCCTACAGCGATTATTGATTCTAGTGCCTGCATTGCTGATGATGTCAAAATTGGTGCTTTTTGTGTCATAGGCGCGGATGTAACGATTGGTTCAGGTTGTATTTTAGAGCCTCATGTTGTTATTTCTGGGCCTACGGTCATTGGTGAAAAAAATCATTTTTATCCGTTTGGCTCCATTGGTGCAGCCCCTCAAGATAAAAAATTTGTTGCCAGTGATGTCACTCGTTTAGTGATTGGTCATCGCAATATGTTTCGAGAAAATGTCACCATTAATCGGGGGACGGTTCAAGATAGAGGCGAAACCACCATTGGTGATGATAACTGGATCATGGCGGGCGTTCATATTGCGCATGATTGTGTCATTGGCAATAATGTCATTTTTGCGAATGCTGTGGCTTTAGCCGGGCATGTTACTGTGCATGACTGGGCAATTTTAGGTGGCTATACTTTGGTGCATCAATTTTGCCATATCGGTCAACATAGTTTTTGTGGCATGGGCAGTGTTCTGAGTCAAGATGTGCCTAATTTCGTGACGGTTTCTGGAAACTTAGCCGTACCTCGTGGCTTAAATTTAGAAGGTCTTAAAAGACGCGGTTATGATAAAGAGCAGATCAATATCATTAAAAAATCCTACCGCGCCCTTTATCGTTCAGGCAATCGTTTAGAAACGGCGATTAATGAAATTGAATCATTAAATGACGAAAAAGGCACGCTATCTAATTTAATTCATTTCTTGCAACACTCCAGTCGTGGCATCGTTCGCTAAGTCAGTTCAACAACCCATTTCGCATCCTGTGATTGCTTTAGTTGCAGGAGAGGCCTCTGGTGATACCTTGGGCGAAGGGCTTATTCGCTCCTTAAAACAGCGTTTTCCGCACGCCACCTTTATAGGTGTGGGTGGCACCAAAATGATTGGGCAGGGATTGCAGTCTTTTTTCCCTATGGAAAAATTATCCGTTATGGGTATTTTTGAAGTCTTAAAACACTTACCTGAATTACTCAAATTACGCAGTTCTTTGATTCAAACTTTGCTAGCGCTTAAGCCAGATGTATTTATTGGGATTGATGCTCCTGACTTTAACTTTAAGATAGAACGAGTACTTAAATCAAACGGCATTAAAACCATTCATTATGTTGGGCCATCCGTTTGGGCCTGGCGAGAAAAACGCTTAGTCAAGATTAAGCAATGTGTCGATGGAGTTTTGGTTTTATTCCCTTTTGAAACACCCTATTACGACAAATATCAAATACCGGTTAAGTTTGTTGGTCATCCGTTAGCCAATGAAGTCCCTGAGTCACCCAATTTAGAGCAGGCACGGGTTTACTTTCAATTATCTGTTTTGAAAACTGTGGTCGGTTTGTTGCCGGGTTCGCGAATGAGTGAAATTCGCTTAATGACTCCGGTTTATTTGCAGGCAGCTAAAAAACTGTTAGAAATCATGCCCGATTTACATTTTTTAATTCCCTGTGTGCATCAAGCCGCACAACTTCTGATTGCTGAGCAAGTGGCTTTGCTGGGATTACAAAAGCAAATAACCTTGGTTTCTGGGCAAGCGCAAAAGGTGATGGAAGCGTCTAACTTTTTGATAGTGACCTCTGGCACAGCCACTTTAGAAGCGGCTCTAATGAAACGCCCCATCATCATCGCAATCAAGGTACACCCTTTTTCTTATTGGTTAATGAAGAAGCTCTCAACAACCCAATGGATCGGTTTGCCGAATGTTTTGGCGCAACAATCTCTGATACCTGAGTTTATTCAAGAAGAGGCAACGGCTGACAAGATTGCTCTTGCATTGGGTAAACTCATGGCAGACACCAAGCAACAACATAAACAGTTAGCGGCCTTTGATGTTCAGTATCATCAACTTAAACAAAATGCATCAGAGCTTGCGGCTGATGCAGTGGTTGATTGGGCAAATTTATCACAGCCGTTGACTCATTAAGTTAATGCAACAGTTAGATTTATCTATTTTAGACTCTAGTTTGGCGACAGCACGAGTCGTCGGAGTTGATGAAGTTGGGCGCGGGCCTTTGATTGGCGAAGTGGTTGCGGCAGCAGTTATTTTACCGGACGACTGTGATTTGCCTTTGCGAGATTCAAAAAAGCTGTCAGAAAAACGCCGTTTAGAGCTTTCGGCTTTAATCAAAGAGCAAGCCTTGGCTTTTTGTATTGCATCGGCCAGTCCGGCTGAAATAGATGAAATCAATATTTTACAAGCCACTCTGTTGGCCATGCAAAGAGCGATAGCGGGTATCAAAATACCTTTTGACAAGGTGCTGGTTGATGGTAATCGCTGCCCTAAAATAACGGCAGCCTGTGAAGCCATTGTGAAAGGGGATTCGAAAGTCATGGCAATTTCAGCGGCTTCTATTTTGGCTAAGGTTCATAGAGATCAGCAAATGATGGATTTAGACCTTCTTTATCCGCAATACGGGTTTGCCCAGCACAAAGGTTATCCAACAGAGGCACATTTAAAAGCCATTCAAGAATTTGGTTTAATTGAAGGCTATCGCACTTCATTTAAACCGGTAAAGTGTATTTTAAGTCAAAACCCAGCCTAAATTTAACCAGGCCTGGTTATTTTTGGGGTAAATTTAGCGTAGTGGGTCGATTTTTAGTCCTGCTTTGAGTTAATATTATTCCATTCTTCCAATAAGGTGATCGTTACTCATGAGTACTACATTAGAACAAGTCGAAAAAACCGCTCAACTTAGTAAAAATAATCAAATGAGTTTGATGATTTTTCAGGTGCAATTTCCTAAGCCTGACTATCAACCACCTTATTACGGGATGAATGTTTTCAAGGTGAGAGAAGTGCTTGAAGCGCGTGCCTATGATGTATCACCCATGCCAGACTCGAACGCTTTGATAGAAGGGATGATTGAGTTGCGGGGCGTTTACTTGCCTGTCATTGACTTGCCTAAGTGGATGGGTTTTGAAATGACGCCGGAAGAAAAAGATAAGTCAATTATCATTGTTTCTGACTTTAGCCATAACTTTATCGGGATGCGCGTTGCCCATATTCACGGTGTAGAAGAAAAAGACTGGGCTGAGATTCGTCCCGCATCCAACTACAATGTGAATGTTAATACCAACCAAATTGTTAACCATACCTATTTGAATGATGGTAAAACCTTATGTTTTATCTTGGATATCGAAAAACTACTGATTGAAGCCATGCCGGCTATGGCAGAAAAGATTTTTGCATCTGCCAAGCAAGTTGATAAAAATAAACATGTGTTCAGTGACAAAGTCAAAAATGGCACGATTTTATTTGCAGAAGACAGTAAATCCATTCAGAAATACATGGGAATGGTGTTTGATCAGTTAGGGTTAAAACACAAGGGCTTTGATAACGGTCGTTTGATGTTGAATTACATTAAAGACTTGCCGAATATGAATGACATTTCAGTCATCTTTACGGATCTTGAAATGCCTGAAGCCTCTGGTCATACGGTCATTAAAGAGTTAAGAGCGGATCCAAAAACGGCGAAAATGCCTATCATTGTTCATACTTCCATGACCAGTGAAAATAACAGTCGTGAAGTTATTGAGATGGGGGCCAACTACTTTATCGGTAAAGTCGATACTGACTTAATCGTGAACACTTTAACGAAAGTGGAAACTGAAATGTTAGGTGTTGTTCGCTAATAGTATTAGAAAATCATGCGTGAGTGTGGTTCCCACACTCACCAATATCCTCGTTCCAGATATCAGGATTTTGTTGAATAAATTTTGCCATCAAAACTTTGCACCCAACATCATTAAGCTCTATCACCTCAACACCGGCTTCTCTTAACCAATCTAAATGCCCCTCAAAATTTTGAGATTCGCCGACGATAACCGTGCCAATTCTGAATTGTCTAATCAACCCCGAACAGTACCAGCAGGGTGCAAGTGTGGTGACTAAAATTTTATCGGTATAACAGGTTTGTCGCCCAGCGTTTTTAAATGCCGCGGTTTCGCCATGAACCGATGGGTCATCGTCTTGCACTCGACGATTACGCCCTTTACCTAATAAGTTACCTTGCGAATCAAGTAAAGCGGCACCCACAGGAACCCCACCTTCATTAAAACCTATCAGCGCTTCTTCATAGGCAATCTTCAAAAGTTTTTTAACATCTAAGTTTAATGAAGTCATTTTGTAATCCTTTCAGAAATGTAAAATTTGTTATAGTTTCGTGGACTGTGATGAGTAATTCAAGTCATTAATAAAGTTTTATTGAGCAGGAGTGATGCATGAAAGTTTTTTCGTCGGTTTATGATGTGCCAAATCGAGTGCCAGAATCGTTAAATGCCGATACCAAGCCCGTTGAAAACTTCAACTTAGATTTAACCCAAAAAGTGGTTATAGAAACCCAAGCGGTAGAATGGCAAGGAAGTCGTTCAGAGTTTGTACTCAGAAAACCGTTGGAAAGAGCTTTGGCAGAATCGGGCAGAACAACGAGTTTGGTCACTTTTTTACCGGGAGCCAGTTTTCCGCAGCATTCTCATCCTCTTGGCGAGGAAATTTTAGTTTTATCGGGCGTGTTTTCAGACGAAACGGGGCACTATCCTGCGGGTACCTACATTCGAAATCCGCCAGGTTCATATCATTCGCCTTACAGCCGAGAGGGATGCGTGCTGTTTGTGAAGTTGGATCAATTTGACCCTGAAGACTCGGAACGAGTGGTGCTCAATACCTTTGAAACGCCTTGGCATCCTGGGATTGGTGGATTGCAGGTAATGAGTTTGCACAGCTTTAAGGCTCAGCACACCGCTTTAGTGCATTGGCCTAAAAATGAACAATTTCAACCGCATCATCATTGGGGAGGTGAGGAAATTTTAGTTCTATCGGGTGAGTTTTGTGATGAGCATGGTGTATATCCTGCTGGCAGTTGGTTGCGCAGTCCACACTTAAGCCAACATAATCCCTATGTGAATGAGGAAACGGTGATTTTGGTCAAAACGGGTCACTTGTAAGAGTTTGCAAACCTTGTAGGCCCCCCGTGTGCAATAAAATAATCTTTGAGTTGGGTGGGAAGCGATTTTTACTCAAGGCTTCGTAAAACCCCAAAACCATTTTTGCCGTGTAAATGGGGTCTAAAACAATATCAAACTCGGCTCTGAATTGCTGCTGAGTTAATTCAATTTCGGGGGTTATTTTGCCGTAACGAATGGGATTTTCAAGGTTCAAAAATGCCCAATTTTTTGGGTTTTTCTCAGCGACCCAGTCATTGTCATTTTGTATCCACCGACAAATATCCGTTTTTAAAAAGTCTCCACTGCCCAGTGTAGCTACCCCTAAAACGGTTTGAGCGCTGTTCATTTTTAAATGGCGAACCAAACCAGACAAAGTGGCTCCTGTGCCAACAGCGGTGATGAGATGCGTCCAATTGGGGCATTGCTGGTCTATTTCGGTAGCAAGTGTTTGTAGACCGGCAATAGCCAAATCGTTACTGCCGCCCTCGGGAATAATCCATGCATCTGGATAACTTTGTTGAAGCTGGTGTTGAAAGTTGAGTTGACTTTTTAGTCGATAATCAGTTCGGCTTAAAAAGTGTAACTGCATACCGTTTAAGTGTGCAGTTTTAAGAGTATGGCTCCATTTTGATGGGGTGTTTTGCAGTTCGTCACCTCGAATAAAACCCATGCTTGAAAAACCGTAAAGTTTGGCAGCCGCAGCCGTGGCCGCAATGTGATTTGAGTAGGCACCGCCAAACGTCAGTAAAGTAGTTTTGTTTTGAAGTTTTGCTTGTTCCAAGTTAAATTTGAGTTTATGCCATTTGTTACCTTGTATTTCAGGATGGTTTAAATCGTCGCGTTTCATAAAAACTTCGATGTTTGCATCTTCAAACAAAGGGCTTTTTAGCATTTGCAAAGGGGTTGTCGAAAGTGGAGTTTTTGGCATCATAGGTTAATTTTGGGCTATCGGATAAATCATTTGTTATAATTGCGCGCGTTTTATGACGAAATTTTTTCCCAGTTTGGAGAGCTTATGGAACACTTAACCACCAGTTTGGATGTTTTATTCATATTATTAGGCGCTATTTTAGTGTTATTCATGCACGCAGGTTTTGCTTTCTTAGAAGTCGGAACTGTGCAACACAAAAACCAAGTCAATGCTTTGGTTAAAATTATGACAGATTTGGGCGTTTCGACCGTTGCCTATTTCTTCATTGGTTATGGTGTCTCTTATGGCGTTTTTCTAGGTTTCAATTTAGATGGACAGCTAACTCAAATGATGACCGAAAAATCAGGTTATGAGTTGGTTAAGTTTTTCTTTTTGATGACATTTGCTGCGGCGATTCCGGCGATTGTTTCGGGTGGTATTGCAGAAAGAGCAAAATTTTATCCTGTTTTAATGGCAACTTTTTTAACAGTGGCTTTTGTTTATCCATTTTTTGAAGGCTTGGCTTGGAATGGCAACTTTGGTTTTCAAGATTGGCTAAAAGAATCTTTTGGTGCGGGTTTTCATGATTTTGCTGGATCGGTGGTGGTGCATGCAGTGGGTGGTTGGATAGCCTTAGCAGCGATTTTGGTGTTAGGCGCAAGACACAATCGCTACAACCAAGACGGCACGATTCGTCATGTGTACCCACCTTCAAGCATTCCATTTTTAGCGTTGGGTGCTTGGATTCTATCCGTCGGTTGGTTTGGCTTTAATGTGATGTCAGCCCAAACCATTGAAGGCATTCAAGGTTTAGTCGCCATGAACTCATTGATGGCCATGGTCGGTGGTATCATTGCGGCAACTGTGGTTGGCGATAAAGACCCTGGATTTGTGCACAACGGTCCTCTAGCTGGACTGGTAGCCATTTGTGCTGGATCTGATGTGGTAAGCCCGCTCGGTGCTTTAGTCATTGGTTTAGTCGCAGGTGCAATGTTTGTTAAAGCCTTTACTTGGACTCAAAATAAACTAAAAGTAGATGATGTCTTAGGTGTTTGGCCTTTACACGGTCTTTGCGGATTGTGGGGTGCCATTGCAGCCGGTATATTTGGTTCTGCGGCCTTAGGTGGTTTAGGTGGTGTTTCGTTAATGTCACAAATAATAGGTGCTTTGGTCGGTGTGTTGGTTGCATTTGTTGGTGGTTGGATTATTTACAAGCTGGTTCAAAAAACCATGGGCTTAAGAATGTCTGATGAAGACCAATATTTAGGTGCCGATTTGTCGATTCATAAAATTCACGCAAATCCACCAAGAGAAGAGTTTTAATTTTAGCGCTACAATTGAGCGCCTAAAAGTTTACCCATTTTTTCAAACAACCCACACTGACAGTTGTGGGTTTTTCTTTTATATGAGTTTTAATTAGGCTTCTGCTTCATTTTAAAACTTTTTCAATACATAGATAGGCTTATGCAAAAATTAACATCCGATCAACTCTATCGTTATACAAAAATTGACCCTAAAGCTTTTGATGATGCAGGGCCAGATACCATTGAGTTTATGGAGCGTTTTCATCCACGGGCTTATCAATCATTAAATTTTGGGTTACATCTAAAGCGCAATCAAAACCATATTTTTATCATGGGGCAATCGGGTGTCGGACGCATTGGTATGACCAAAGCCATGCTCCGCAGAGCGGCTTTAAATAAGCCTATGCCACACGATGTGGTTTTGGTATCCGATTTTAATGAGTCGAACAAAACACAATATTTGTACTTTGATGCAGGGCAGGGACACATCTTTAAAAGTGCGATAGAAGAGTTCATTGCACAATTAAAGAGTCAGTTGCCGGTGATTTTTGATGGTCATAACTATCAGCTAAGAAGTCAGCAAATAGAAAATGAATTATTAGCCAAGCAAGAAGCGGCTTTGGAAGATGCATTTGATTTGGCTGAATCTTTGAGTATTGAAATTCAACAAACCGAAAACAGCTTTGTACTCTATGCGTTGATTGATGGCCAAAGGGTTCGTTCCGCAGATCTTAAAACTCAAGAAGAAGCGGTACAGCGTCAATTCATGCAGGCTTTAGATGAAGTAGAGGCAGAACTCAATAAGGGTTTAACCCATTTCCCATTTTTGCAACACGAGTTTATGGATGCGGGTAAACGCCTAAATACTCAAGTGGTCAATGAGCATTTATTGCCACTGATTAATGCCTTGCGTATGGAGTTTGGCAAAACAGATGACATCAAAAATTATTTAGATTCTCTTCAAAAAGCCGTTGTTAACAAGTTGCATTTATTTTGGGATCAAAATTCTGAGCAGGTCACCAGTAGTCAGCAAACCTCAATGGAAGAACTGTTGGCGGAACAACAAGGTTTAGCCGTTTTTGAAGTTAACCTACTGGTTGATCATCGCGGAATGGAACATGCTCCTGTGATTTATGAACAGAATGTATCCATGCCTAAATTATTTGGTTACACCATTAATTCGGCCACTGCCAATGCCACAGATACCGTGAGCTTAGCCATGAATCACCAAGCGGGTTTATTACAAAAAGCGCATGGTGGTTTTTTAATGTTAAGTGTGGCCTCTCTATTAAAAGACCCAGAAATTTGGTCTAATTTAAAAGCCGCTTTGATGACTAAACGCATGACTTTTGAAATTCCATCCAGTAGCTCTGTTGTGCCTTACCATTTGCCAGATTTTCCGATTAATGTCACTTTGGTTTTGCTGGGTCAACCCTCGCATTTTTACGCGCTGCAAGAAGTCGATAGCCAGTTTGATCGTTTATTTAAGGTTCAGGTTGAGTTTGAAACGGAACTGGAACGCACCCACGAGCATGAGTTAGTCTTGGCCAAAAAATTAGCCGGTGAAATTGAAGACTGGGAAGATTTACCCGTGGATACTTCTGCGCTAGAAAGACTGATTGAATATGCCTCACGCATGGCAGAACATCAAAATCGTTTGTACACCAACAAAGCAATCTTAAGAGATGTTTTAGCCGAAGCTAATGCCTATGCCAGAGCAAATCAAGAAGGTCATGTCTCGCGTGCAACGATTGAAGCCACTTTGCAACAAAAGGCATTTCATACGGGCTTGGTTGAAGAATATCATCATCGTGCGATTGTTGAACAACAGGTTTTAGTCAGTACTGAAGGGCAAAAAATTGGTCAGGTTAATGGCTTAACGGTGGTGTCTTTTGGAAAACAATCTTTTGGACAACCGGTTCGTATTACCGCACAAGCCAGTGCAGGTGAAGATGGTGTTATAGATATAGAAACTGAAGTAGATATGTCTGGCCCAATTCACTCAAAGGGTATGTTGATTATTTCAGGGTTTTTAAGAGGTCGCTATATGCGTGAAAAAGCCCATGGTTTTACTGCGTCGATCGTGATGGAACAAACTTATGATGGTATTGAAGGCGACAGTGCTTCTTCAGCAGAACTTTTAGCCTTGTTATCCAGCATTTCTCAAGTGCCCTTGCGCCAAGATTTGGGCGTTACAGGTGCCATTAATCAATTTGGTGAGATACAGCCTATTGGTGGTGTGAATGAGAAAATAGAAGGCTTTTTCAAAATCTGCCAAGAAAGAGGCTTAACGGGTAAACAAGGGGTGATTATTCCAACAGCCAATATGTGTCATTTAATGTTGGATATTCCAGTCAGGGAAGCGGTTGAGCGGGGTGAATTTCATATTTATGCGATGGCGCACATCGATGATGCTTTAAGTTTAATGACAGGATTACCGGCTGGTAAACCGAATGCTTTTGGGCAATTTCCAGAGGGCAGTTTAAATTATAAAATTGTCACAGCACTTGAAAAACTCAATGAGAAAGAGGATAAAGACGACAAAGATGATTAGTGTTTAAACGCTGATGGCTTTTTAAAGTTAACCCTCTGCCAAGAGGGTTTTTCTTTTATAGCTGCTGTTTTTGTTTAACTCTATTCCGCCAAGATTTAATCACATGCCAGCGCCAAAAAAGCTGAATGGCAATATAACTGATTAACCCTAGAACTAAACCGACAACCACACTGCCAAGATACAAGGGCAGCCATAACTCTCCTAAGGTATTTAAAATCCAATCCCAGCTCATATCAAAACCAAGGCTTTCTTCAGCGGTTTGCCCCAGTATCCAGGTGCCCACTAAGTAATTAAAGTAAAAAATTGGCGGCATGGTAAAGGGGTTACTAATCCACACTAAAGCAACACTTAATGGTAAATTAGCTCTGAAAATAATCGCACTGATGGCTGCAGTAACCATTTGAGATGGGATAGGAATAGACATCCAAAAAAGTCCAATCCAAAAAGCCCGACTGACAGGAACTCTGTTTAGGTGCCATAAATAAGGTTTGTGTAGCCACTGACTTAGAAATCCCAAGCCTTTCATATTGCGAACTTTTTCCGGATTAGGAATAAAGCGCTGGAGTAATTTTTTAGGCATATGTTTATTCGTTTTGTATTAGGGGTCTTAGCGGCCACCTTTGGCTTTTATCAAATACCCGAGCTTCCGGTCTTCTCGGTCAGTAAATCTTTTGCAATCGCTTTAGGTTCAATCATCTTGTTGATTGTGTTTTGGCGCTTGCGGGGACTTAAAGGCCCTGTAGATTTTATAAACGGCTTCATTATAGGGTTTCAGTTAGTTTTTTGGCAGACTTTTTTTATTCCACAGGTGCCAACCACATTTTTAAATCAACCCATAGAATTGGTCGGGCAGATTGAGGGGTTGGTAGAGGAATCGGTAACTGATCAGTCAGGCAAATCAAAGCAACAAAAATGGCGTTTTGATTTGCGTGTACACGACATGAAAACGCCAAATGGAATTGTACAAACTTTTGGCTTTGGGTCTAGACCCAAAGTGCGCCTGTCTTGGTATCAGATTGCGTCAGAAGATAGGGCAATCATAAAACCCGTAGCAGGTGAAGTTTGGCAGTTAGCCGTCAAATTAAAACCGAATCATGCTTCCTTGAATCCTGGCGGATTTGACTACGAAACCTACTTGTTTCGAGAGGGTATTGCGGCCACGGGTTATGTTTTATCTAAAGGATCTATTAAAAATCAACCCTTAAGCGCTTTTGGGATGGATGCTCGAACCTTCTTAACAGAGAGATTGAGTCAATTATTTTCAAACTCTGAGTTTAGAGGATTATTTTTGGCATTATTGGTCGGTCAAAAAACCGACCTAGACTCAGCAGATTGGCAGACCTTGCAAGCAACGGGCACCATTCATCTCATGGCGATTTCTGGACTGCATATGGGGATTATGGCAGCCATAGGCTATTTTTTGTTGGGTGGACTTTGGTCGTTAAGCATTCGTTTTTCATCAAACTTACCCCGCGCGATTAAATATCGCCTGCTAAACACGCCAAAGATTTGGGTTGCAGGCTTGGGTGCTTTGCTATTTTCAACGGTTTATTTAACCTTGGCTGGCTATGCAATCCCCACGCAACGCGCTTGGTTAATGGTGCTGGTGGTGCTTTTAATGGTATTTTTACAAAGGGCTTTTCAACCCTTTGCAGCATTGGCATTAGCGGCATTATTGATTGTCATTTGGCAACCGACTTCTGTGCTAAGCCCAGGTTTTTGGCTATCCTTTGTGGCTGTCGCGCTGATCTTTGGTGCCTTGTTTCATCCAAAAATACAACCTAAAAGCAAATGGCAAAAATTTTGGTTGATACAGCTGGTATTGTTTTTGGGGCTGGCACCTTTAATTGCATTTTATTATCAACAATTTCCTTTAATGTCGTTACTGGCAAATTGGATAGCGGTTCCTTTTGTTAGTTTTTATGGTTTACCAGTATTACTATTATTGGGGTTGCTCGATTGGGTTTTACCGGTTGATTGGATGAATTTATTGGTGAGCTGGAATGATCATGCCTGGCAAGGGTTATGGGGTTATTTAAATTTTTTAACCTTATCACCAATTAACCAAATGCCTTTAACGCTGACACTTTGGCAAGTTGTGCTCATTTATTTGGGATTGTTTTTGTGGGTAAACCCTAACAATCATTGGGGGATAAAGAGCCGCTTGCTTGTATGGATACCCATCTTAAGTATTTTGGGGTATGGTTTTATGCCTAAATCCTTTGAGGGAATCACCATTCAAATCTTAGATGTTGGGCAGGCACAAGCAGTGGTTTTATTAACCCCAAACCACACGATTGTTGTTGACACTGGCAGTCGATGGAATGCTAACCTGGACGGCGCCAGTATGGCGATTTTGCCCTATCTTAAAACGCAAAACCGCCAGAAAATTGATTTATTAGTGGTTAGTCATAGCGATTTAGACCATAGCGGCGGTACTCAACGCCTGATGGATAGCTTACCCATAATTAAAGCTGTTTCAGGGCAAGCAACTCAACTCAATCAAGCCCTTAACACAACCACCTTTACCCCCTGCCAAGCAGGGCAAACTTGGCAATTTGACGATTTGAGTCTTGCCGTTTTGGCACCAGATTCCGATGTTGAAGTTTGGCCAGTTCCTAAAAATGACAATGATCATTCGTGCGTTATTAAAGCCAGTTTTCCAACACTTAAAGGCGAAAAATCTATTTTAATGACAGGGGATTTAAGTCAAGCCTATGAAAAAAGACTGGTGGCTCTTTATCAGAAAACCGATATTTTAAAATCTACGCTGTTAGTGGCAGGGCATCATGGCAGTAAAACGGCCAGTTCTACAGAATTTTTACAGGGGGTCGCTCCGGAAATGGTTATTTTTAGTAGTGGTTATCAAAATCGATTTGGTTTTCCTAATCAACAGGTGATTGAGCAGGTTGAGGCGCAAAATGTAACTTGGTTAAACACGGCTTGCGCTTCAGCCATTTCAATCAGTGCGCAAAAGCAAAGCGAGCTTAAAATAGAAAGCTTTAGAGAACTGAGCGCAAAATGGTATCATCATCGCTGTTTTGAAGATGAAAAAGGAAGGTTTTACCAGTGAGTTGGCCAAGATTTTGGGTAAAAAAACAATGGCAAACTTGGTTGCTTATGCCACTGGGCGCCTTAGTGTGCCGTATCGCAAAACATCGCCTCAACAAGTTTAAACAACAAAAATTAGCAACCTCCAGCAACACGCTGATTATAGTGGTGGGCAATATCGTGGTGGGTGGCAGTGGCAAAACCCCTTTTATTCAATGGCTGGTTCAGCAGTGTCAAGATTTGCAGCTCACAGTTGGCATTGTCAGTCGGGGGTATGGAGGGCAATCAAAAGTTTGGCCACTCAAGGTAACCACTGATTCTGACCCTACACTGGTGGGGGACGAGCCATTATTACTGGCGTTAACCACGGGTTGCCCAATAGCGGTTTCCCCAAAGCGTCCAGAGGCGATTGAATTTTTGTTAAATGAACAAGCATTGGATGTGATTATTTCTGATGATGGATTACAGCATTTTGCCATGGCGCGTGATTTGGAGTTTGTTTTGATAGATGCGCAACGCCAACTTGGCAATGGTTTGTGTTTACCTGCAGGTCCTTTAAGAGAACCCCAAAGGCGTTTGCAAGCCGTAGACTTTGTGGTCTATAACGGGGCTAGTGCTGCAGAAAACTGGCAAATGCAACTCAAGCCAATAGGTTTTAGACAAGTGAATAATCCCAATCATTTTAAATCCTTAGATGAGTTTGTTCATCTCTATTCAAAGCACACTGTCACTGCGATGGCAGGTATTGGTAATCCGCAGCGTTTTTTTGAAACGCTCAAAAAAATGGGGCTGTCACTGTTAGAAATGCCCCTAAAAGACCATCAGGCATTTTCTAAAGCCATTTTTGATAATTTACCCAGCAGTGAAAATCCCATCATTATGACTCAGAAAGATGCGGTAAAATGTTTAGAATTTGCGCCAGATAGCGCTTGGTATTTAGAGATTTCGCCGCACTGTTCTGATGAATTTGCAATGCGTGTCAAAGAAACCATTCAGTCAATCATCGCGCGTAAGCAACGCACTTCTAAAATTTAGGAAATCTACAATGGATCCAAAACTACTTGATATCTTGGTTTGTCCCGTTACCAAAACGACTTTATTTTATGACAAAAAATCTCAAGAACTGATTTCAACGGCAGCCAAGTTAGCATATCCCGTGAGAGATGGTATTCCTATCATGTTGGCAGACGAGGCTCGCGAACTCAGTAGCGATGAAGTTGAAACTTACCGCGCTAAAAAGAGCTAAATAATATGGCGTTTACCATTATTATTCCTGCCAGATTTGACTCCAGCCGCCTAGTCGGCAAACCCCTAATGGATATTTTAGGCAAACCCATGATTGAATGGACTTGGCTTCAAGCCAAGCAATCTGGAGCAGAGCGCATTATTATTGCCACGGAATCGGCTGAAGTCAAAGCGGTTTGTGAAGCATTTGGTGCCGAGGTGTGTTTAACCGGCGCACATCATCAATCTGGGACTGAGCGCATTGCCGAAGTCATCGATTTAGCGCATATTGGCGGTGATGAAATCATTGTTAATGTGCAAGGTGATGAACCCATGTTGCCTTCTGAGCTAATTCATCAAGTGGCTGATGGTTTGGCAGATCACCCAGAAATTTCTATGGCAACCCTGTGCGAACCGATTGAAGATATCGCCACGCTGTTTAATACCAATGCGGTCAAAGTCAGTCGTGATGTTGCCAATCGTGCCATCAATTTCAGCCGAGCGCCCTTGCCTTGGTCAAGAGATACTTTCAATACAGACCCTAAAACACTTCCAAAAAATTGGCATTACAAGCGCCATATCGGTTTGTATGCCTATCGTGCGGGTTTTGTAAAACAATATGTAGCTTGGCCCGAGTGTGCGTTAGAACAAATTGAAAAACTCGAGCAATTGCGTGTATTGTGGCATGGCGAGAAAATTTTGGTGTTGGACGCCCTGTGTGAAGCCGGAGTTGGGGTGGATACCCTGGAACAACTAAATTTGGTGCGCCAGCTGATGGCACAAAAGCAAGGCTTATCGGTTTAACATGAGTAAGCTTTTAAATTTAGTGTTTATAGGCGCTTTTTTGTATTTTGTGTATTGGATGATTAAGCGCCACTTTAAACATCGTCAGCTAGAAGCTCAAGGTATCGTTATCCAGCAGCAGGGTATGCGTCCCATTACCCTATTTGCCATCGTCATGGTTGCCTGTTATGGCGCTTATATGCTGTGGTTTTTCATTGCAGCTTAGTCACACACCCTCTAATCTTACTCCCTAATTTAAGGCATTCCCTTGGCACTCAAACCCACCATTTATAAATTTAAAGCAGCGGTTTCAGACATGAACCGTGACTATTACGATGCATTAAGCTTAACATTTGCGCAACATCCCTCTGAAACCGCAGAACGCATGATGGTGCAAGTATTGGCCTATTGCCTAAACGCACCCCTTGAAGGCTTGACCTTTACCAAAGGGTTAAATGATAACGACGAACCCGCCCTCTGGGCCAAAAGTTTAGATGACCAATTACTGTTATGGATAGATGTGGGAGAGCCGGCATTTGAGCGTATTAAAAAAGCCACTCGCATTGCCAAGAAAACCAAGGTTTATAGTTTTAATTCCAAGTCTGATGTTTGGTGGCTGCAAGGTGAGTCGCAATTTAAAACCTTGGCATTAGAGGTGGTGCGTTTTGACTGGAATGGCATTCAAGCCTTGGCAAAGTTGGTAGAGCGCACCTTAGATTTTTCGGTGACCTTTAGCGGCGATACCGCTTATATTGCCACTGCCAAAGGCGATTGCGAAGTGCATTGGGAAGTTTTGCAACGCAACGAATAACGCGCATCTTAGCGATTCAATAAACTGGATTAAAAGGGCATTTTAGGTGCAAATTTAACCAGGCCTGGTTATTTTTGGGGTATTCTGGCTTGGTCAATGGTCTTGCAGAGAACCGGTAAAGATTGAATTAAGCGCGCAGTAGGGCGTTGCAGTTGATCAGCATCTAAAGGGTAGATGTGTTTATGTTTTACCGCATCGATTAAAGGCCAGCGCTGCCAAGTGTTTAACCAATCTTTTTGGGTGGCGGATTGACCACCTAGCAAAATAACTTCTGGGTTACGGGTAATAATCGATTCTAAACCGATTTCGGCAGCTGGCTGTTTAAGGTCGTGAAAAAGATTTTTACCACCACAGATTTCTATGGCTTGACTGATGAATTGATCCTTGCCGATGGTCATTAAAGGACTGTTCCAAATTTGATAAAACACGGAAACAGGTCTGGCGTTTTGATACAAACTGCGTTGATGATTCAGTTGATTTTTAAGCTGATTGACGATGGATGCTTTATAAGCAGTTTTGTGAATAATATGTTCCAATATATTGATCGTATTGGGAATTTCTTCTAAGGTTTTGGCGTTAAATAACATTAATTTAAAATCTAATTGCTTAGAGAGAGATTGTAATTTTTCGATGTCTTGTAAACGATTGCCACCTTGCCAAGCAACAATTAAATCGGGTTTCAGTTGAATGATTTTTTCGATATTCAAGCCTGATGAATTGCCAACGATGGGTAGGGATTTTGCAAAGGCAGGGAAATCCGAGAACTCAATAACGCCCACTAATTTTTCTAATCCCCCTGCGCTGGCAACCAATTCTGTGGTGCCAGGTGACAAAGAAATAATGCGTTCAATTTGCTGAGCGTTTGCTTGGCAGTGCCAGCTTTGTAAGCCTAAAATGACGCTCAGTAAACTCAGAAAAAAATGCATTAAAAATCAAAACCGGGTTGTGCTTGAATGCCACTGGTAAAGGCGTGCTTTTCATCTTTAATATCTGATACGGTATCGGCCATGTCACGCAGCTCAGCAATGGCTGAACGCCCAGTGACCACCACATGTTGCATGTCAGGGCGATGGCTGATGGTGTTTAGCACAGTATCTTTATCGAGGTATTCATAACTCAGCAAATAGGTCAGTTCGTCTAATACCACCAAATCAAAACTGGGGTCTTGCAGCATTTGGGTGGCAATTGCCCAACCTCTTTCGGAGGTGGCAATATCGCCAGCTCGGTCTTGTGTGTCCCAAGTAAAGCCATCTCCCAAAACATGCCATTCACATTTCGGGTGCGTTTTAAAAAAGGCTTCTTCTCCGGTATCGGTTCTACTTTTAATAAACTGACACACACCGACCTTTAGACCATGTCCTAAAGCGCGAGCCACCATGCCAAAGCCAGAAGTGGATTTACCCTTGCCGTTCCCTGTAATCACCAGCAACAAGCCTTTTTTTTGCGTGGCGCTGGCAATGGCGGCATCAATTTGAGCTTTTTTGCGTTCCATACGAATCTTGTGATATTTGGATTTTTGATCTTCATTATTCAGTTTTTCAGACATGAGATTCTCTTAAAGTTTATGGATTAGGGTGTTGTTTTAGATGACGCAAAACATCATTAAAAATCTTTTTAGCATTGCCCTCATGGGTTTGAGCGTAAACAGGGCGCCAGTTGAATTGTGATTGATCTATTTCGCTTGCAGATTCAACACCCTTACCTTGTTTGATCAGTTTCAGTGCTTCTTCTCGCATATAAACTAAGTAGTCGTAGGTGTCGGTTTTTACTTTTTGCATGGAAGCCGCACCACCATGTCCAGGAATCACAGTGGCATCGTCACCTGCAAAGGCTTGCATTTTGGCGAATGCGCCCATCCAGTCTTGGGTGTTGGTATAAGGGAATACCGCAATCATGCGGTCAGCGTAGCCTAGGTCACCAGTGAAGAGCAGTTTTTTGCTGGGCACATAAGCCACTGTCGAACCGCGGGTATGCGCTTCACCAAAATAGCGCAACTGTACTTTTTCGCCACCCCCTACATCAATATCTAGGGCGTCTTTAAAAGGCGTATAGTGCGCCGACATATTGCGCGTAATGCCATAGAGGGCTTCATCACCGCGTTCCATGCCACGCTGCACACTGCGGTCATAACTTTTATTAAAATCTTCAATCGCGAGTTCTTGAGAATAAATATGGCGAACACCCACATCCCACCAATAGCTAGCACCTAAGTTGGCGTGCCCTTGATTGTTTTCAATGGCAATCCACTTAATCGGTTTTGAGGTAATACGTTTTATCATTTTGTGCGCGCTATAGGCCACCACAGGATTTGGCCCAGCATTAAACACAAAAACGCCTTCCGGAAATATGACAAAACTGATGTTATTATTCAGTCCAAAGTTTTCTTTGGTGGCCCACATCAAAGCACCTGTCATGGTATAAACATTGGGCATGATTTCTTTAAATTCAGGTAAAGGCAAGGCTTCTCCAATATAACCTTGAGCTTTTTGAAGTTTTTTCACCTCATCCACATAGGTTTGAAATGAAGCCATGCCGGTTTCTTTAGCATAGGTTTCAAAGCCTTTTAAATACGCATCTTCAAATGGCTGAGCAAAGCTTGCCGAGCTGAAAGTAGTTAGGGAGGTGATGACCAATAGCAGTTTTTTAAACATAGAAGCCTCTTAATGAAACTTTAAATCTTGATTAAGCCGCATTTAAATTGGCAAAACGCTTGCGGAATTTTTTGCATAACTCGGGCGCATTGGCTTCCAACATATTGGTAATACTCACAATCATTTCTTTTGCAGCACCGTTTTTAAAATCTTTGTCTAGCTGGTAAAGCGTAAACAAATGGTTTAAAGCGGTTTCATAGTCATGTTCTGCGACCAGGCAGATAGCTAGATCAAATAAGGCATCGCCATCTTGTGGATTTTGGGCAATTTGGTGAATCAACTTTTCTTTACCAAGGGTTTTTGCCGCCAAATCTTTAAAGGTGAGTTGTCCTAATAAAGAACGCCCCATATCACTTTGTTTAGCAGAGTCTGGTAACTGGTTAAAAATGGTTTTAGCTTGTTCAAATTGGTCTAAATCAATCATGATTTGCACCATATCCATGGCAACGCGAGGATTGCTGGGGTCTTGTTGAGCGGCTTGGGTTAATAGTTGAATCGCATGACCCACTTGACCTGAAAGATAAGCCGTTCTTGCCTGTTCTCTTAAATCATCTGAAACTCTAAAAATGCCTAAGCTGCGTAATAAAGCTGCCACTTCATCGGGTTTTATGAGCCCTTCAACCGCTTCACTGATATCACCGTTTTTCATGACAAAGGTCGTGGGTACATTTTGAATATCAAATTGTTGCGCCAGTTCAGGCTGCTCATCAATATCCACTTTTGCAAACACAAACTGCCCTGCACAGTCTTTAGCGGCAGCGGTTAAAGTTTGTTCTAAGGTGATACAAGGGCCCGAATAAACAGCCATAAACTCAAGAATCACAGGCAGTTTATGTGAATTTTTGAGCACTAAATCATCGAAGTTTTGGGCGTTAATATCAAAAATAAAAGCAGTTTGGCTCATGGTGTTTATCTCATCTCTTTCTTCTTAAAAAAATCATTATAAACCAAGCGCAAGGTGTTCTTGGGTTTGGAATTTTATGATCACAATAAGGGTTTGTTATTCCGTAATGCCTAAAATAGGGTTGAGTTTTTGCCAATCTAGGTGAGCTTCTAGGGTATCGGCCAGTCGATTCAATTGAGTTTCCCTTTGTTGCTCTATATCAAAATACACGGTTTGATTGAGACCTGACCAAGCTAACAATGATTTTAATGCGTTAGGATGATCAAACAATCCGTGACAGTAGCTGACTAAAATTTGATTGTCTTCAGAAATTGCGCCATCTTGTTCACCTGTCGTCCAATGAATGGCTGGGGTTAAATGTTTAAAGTCTGTGATGCCCTGATGAATTTCGTAGCCAACAACCGGCGATGGGTTGGATAAGTTAAGGGTTCCGGTGCGTTGTATGAGTTGTTTGTCTGCTTTAAATTCGGTGGAATAGGGCATTAAGTTCAGCCCAGTGATTTGGCAATCTTCAGATTCCATTTTTAATGGATCTAGAATGTGTTGCCCCAACATTTGCAAACCACCGCAAATGCCGATGAGTTTACCGTTGTAGCGCAAATGTTTTTGCAGATAGGTTTCCCAACCTTGAGACTTAAGCCAATTCAAATCAAACCCAACACTTTTGCTGCCTGGCAAAATGACTAGGTCTGAGGGTGGTATAGGTTCTAAATGTTTGACCCACTGAAAATCTATGTGCGGATGACAAATCAGCGGGTCAAGATCCGTGTGGTTTGAGATGTGGGGTAGGAGCGGGGCGATGACTTTAAAAGTTGCCTGACTGGTTTTAGATTTGGCGTTTTCACTGGCAATGGCATCTTCCGCATCTAAATGTAAACCATGCAAATAGGGCAAAACGCCCAGCACTGGTTTGCCCGTTTCGGTTTCTAACCAATCAAGCCCCCCTTGTAATAGAGCAATATCGCCACGAAAGCGATTAATCACAAAGCCTTTGATGCGATTTCTTTCAGATTCACTCAAACACGCCAGCGTACCTACAATATGAGCAAACACACCGCCTTTGTCGATGTCGGCAATTAAAATCACCGGACAATCCACGGCTTCGGCAAAACCCATATTGGCAATATCGCCTTGGCGCAAATTAACTTCGGCAGGTGAACCTGCGCCTTCTACCAAAATTGACTGGTATTGCTGTGAGAGAATTTGAAAAGAATCGAAAACGGCTTTTGCCGCTTTGGGTTTATAAGTGTGGTAATCCATGGCATTAAGATTGCCAATAGAATGACCTTGTAATATCACTTGAGCGCCTGTATCACTGCTGGGTTTGAGTAACACTGGGTTCATGTGAACCGATGTTGGAATTTTAGCCGCTTGCGCTTGCAAGGCTTGGGCTCGGCCAATTTCTCCGCCATCTGGGGTCACGGCACTGTTAAGTGCCATGTTTTGCGGCTTAAAAGGCGCCACCGAAAAATGGCGCCTTGCCAAAACCCTACATAATCCCGCCACTAAAGTGCTTTTGCCCGCATCCGATGTGCAGCCTTGAATCATGAGGGTTGTTGTCATTTATAAACTGCCTTTGACGCCAACAAACAATTGAGTGCCACCATTGGCATAAACATAACTCGGTGTAACGCCATCGGCTTGGTAAGCGGCTACTGCGGTGGTGTAATCTTGGTTAAACAGGTTTTCTACCTTAGCAAACACATTCACATGCTGGGTTGCTTGGTAATCGGCAGTTAAATCGGTCACAAAATATTCACCAACTTGCGCGCCAGCCTGATTGGCTTTGTCATAGACCTTGCCAATATAACGAGTGCTTAACCCCAAGTGAGTGTTGTTTAGAGAATAGTTATCCAAAGTTAGACCAGCTTGTTGTTCTGGACGACGCGCTAACCATTGATTATTGTCGTCTTTAGCGGTTTGGGCGGTATAGTTAAAGCCTGCATTGGTTTGGATGTTGCCAAAGTTGATTTTATAGGAGGCTTCAAACCCTTGATATTTTGAGCTGCCAGTGAAGTTAGTATAGCTTCCATAGCTGCCAATACTATTATCGTAATCAATTTCACGATCTATTTTGGAGTTGAAATAAGTCAGCTCTAAACCCAAAAGCGCAAGCGTAATATCGTAAGATTCTTTGGTTTCAGGGTAAACAGGCACACTTGCATAAGATAACTCCGCCAAAGAGGGCGCACGATAGCCAGTACCCATATTCGCCGCTAGGGAAATTGTGTTGGTAAACAGAAATTTTGCGCCCAAGTTACCGGTTACTTTATCTTGATAGGCGTCATATTCGTCGCTTCTTAATGATTGGGTTAAGATCAGCTTTTGCTTTAAAAACAAATTGGTATTATTGAGTCCAAAACCCAAGTTGTCATAGTTGTTTTTAGCATTATTTTCGTTGGTTAAGAATTTCTTATCAATAAACAGCGTTGCAAATTGATTATTGAAATAATTCATCTTTACTTGAGTGGAAACTTTGGTTTGCTTACCTTTGCTATAAGTGCTCTCAAGGGTATTTTCTTGCAATGCGAAACTCGGCGTGAAAGAACCCATGCGGGCTTGATAAGAAAGTTGTCTTAATTGTGATTGATAGGTGGACGGTGAGTCGGTACTTGGGCTACTGCCAAAATCAATGTTGGTTGCATATTGACTTTGTTTAACAAACAATTGGACTCTTTGGTTTTGAGTTGGGTTTATGCCCATTTTAAAAGAGATGTCTGTTTGAGAATAAGGATCTGCTTCATAGCCATCCACAGATTTATGAGCGTCTTTGATTGCCGTGAAACCCTCACTGCTCACATCGGTTAAATTCACAACGAAATCAACTTTTTCATTGCCCGCGCCTAAAGTGGTGGTTAATTTTTGATAACCGTAACTACCCGCGCTAATTGTGGCTTGCGCTTTTTGCCCAGGCTTTTTGGTGATGATATTAATAACACCCGCCATAGCGCCACTTCCCCAAGCACTGGATTGAGCCCCTTTAATGATTTCAATACGCTCCACATCATCCAGTAAAAGGGCTTCAACATGGGTTCCGCCAACACTGGTAGGATCATTGAGTTCAACACCGTCTTGTAAAAACAAAATGCGTTTGCCGGTTTCACCTCTCATAAAAATAGTGGTTTGCTTACCCAGTCCGCCTTGGTTTGTGATAAAAATACCTGGCACTTGTTTAAGCGCTTCATCTAAGGTTTTATATTGTTTTTCGGCAATTTCTTCAGCGGTAATAATGGTGGTGTTTGCTGTCACTGAACTGAGAGGTTGTTCGGTATTATTGGCGGTAACCACCACTTGACTGAGTTGCGTTGTTGAGGTTTCTGCATAGATGGCAGAAGCATTGAGCGTGGCTAAAATAGCCAAACTTAATTTTGAAAGTTTCATGGAATTTTCCTTCAATTCATAAAGTATTTAATGAACGAAGGCAATTGGGTCGTTAGTTTACAAAGGTAAATAGCCTTGATTTATCAGAAATAAATTAAGGTATTCAATAGAGATAAATTCACGCCGCATTGCCCACCGCAATCGGTTTTGGCTGGCAAAAGGCTTAAAAAAGCACTAAAAATAACCAGGCCTGGTTGTTTTTAGGCCGGTATCCGGGCTTAAGAGCCATTTCTTAACGCCTTCTCAAATGCAGTACATTCAATGGCCAGTGTTAAGTCTTCTCTATCACCGTTGCGGGGGCAGCGTTGGCATTGCGATTAAATTAGCGCACCAAACTTCCCGTTTAACTTTGAGGGCAGAGCCCATCAAAGCACCTAAAAAACCGAAGTATACTCAAATATGAGTGGATGTCAAAATAAGATAGGGGGCGTTTGGGTGAGGTGTCTTTAAGAAAACGACTCTTCGTTGCTGTTATAAGGATAAAAGCTGATGGTGTTTTTGCCTGCGTTTTTGGCTTGATACATGGCAGTATCTGCTTGCTTCATAATCAGCGTTTCGTTGCTGATTTGGTCAGAGAATAAAGTGATGCCAAAACTGGCAGAGGCTTCATAGCTGAGTTCATCAAGTAAATAGGGTACTAAGATGGCTTGTTGCACTTTGCCGACAATTTCGGCGGCGAACTCATAGGCTTCTTCAGGGCTAGTGCTTAAGGACTCAAGGAGCAAAACAAATTCATCACCACCCAAGCGCGCAACGGTATCTAGGTCGCGTACATTATGGGTGAGTCGGTTGGCGATTTCTTTTAAAAGCAAATCGCCAAGATGGTGGCCATAGTTGTCGTTAAGAACTTTAAAATTATCCAAATCGATAAAGACCAGTGCATAAATGGTTTTATAGCGTTTTGCACTGGCGATGGCATGTTCAATGCGATCTTTCAGTAAAGTGCGATTGGCCAGTTTGGTTAAAGGATCCGTTAAGGCGAGGTTTTTATAATGTTCTTCAAGGGCTTTATCGAAAGTAATGTCTAGATAAGAGGCGTGGTAGTGAGTGACCTTGCCTGTGGGGTCTTTGATGGCGGTAATGGTTGAAGACACGGGAAATAATTCGCCCGATTTTTTTCTGTCCCAAATTTCACCCCGCCAAAATCCGTTGATTTCGACTTGCTCCCAAATATTTTTGTAAAAATTGGGTTTGTGTTCTCTAGAAGCAAAAATGCTGGGGTTTTGTCCGATAACTTCTTTTTCGGTGTAGCCAAAGGTTTCAGTGAAAGCTTTGTTGATTTTGATGATTTCTTTTTTATCGTTGGTGATTAAAATCGGTTGGTAACTGTTAAAAGACAAAGCAGTTAATTGCAGCTCTTCAGCGTTTTCTTTGAGTTTTTGGTGGCTTTTGAGCAACTTGCGATAGGTATTAAACAGCAATCCGACCAAAACCAAAACCACCAAGCTTAAGGCCGAAATCGTTAAGATGGATGTGTGGAATTTGAACCAAATATCTTCAAGTGTAAAAGTTGGTGTGGTGTTATAGGGTTCGGCGCGGAGCGCTTGCAAGATTTGACGCACAGGCTGATAGTCGCTGGGAATTTTAAACCCAAAAATACCTAGCTTTTTGGCCAACTCGCCTTGTTGTGGAATACTCAAAAGCACGCTCGCCACTTGACTGGCTAGTTTTTCATCGATATGGGGCATCGCCACAAATGGCCATTCAGGATAGATTTCAGTGGAGATTTTGAGCGGGAATTGAGCTTCTTGTAAATTGGGCAGCGCTCTGACTTGATTGGGTTTTAAAGCACCACTGGCGAATAATTGCTCTAAGACGCCCGTTCGCACAAAAGCGGCATCTGCCTTGCCATCTAGTAAGGTTTTAATGGATTTGTCATGTGGCATACCCACAGTGTTTACTTGGTATTGATTTGTTGGGACTCCAGCCTTCAAAAGTTCGAAAACTTGCATCATATAACCGCCCAAGGAATGGGTGTTTGGCGCGACGATGGTTTTGTTTTTTAAGTCGTTGAGAAAACGAATATTACTGTCTGCTCTAACCACAACCACACCGCCAAACCCATAGAGTGGTTGATTTTGATATTGGTTAATCAAACTCACCAACGGCGTCATTCGCGGATGAAAGTGCTGTAAGAAAATGTAGTTGGCGGAGTTGGTAAAAACAAAATCGATGGATTTATTGTTAACGGCTTTTTCTAGGTCGGGATAATTGTAAGGAACCAGAGAGAAGCGAGCGTTGGGAATTTTTTCTTGAAGTTCATCAACCAGCGGTTGCCAGGTTGCTTTGACCACTTCAGCAGGCCGAAATGCTAAGATACCAATGGTATAGTCTGTTTTTGCCCAGGCGGACATCGCCCAGAATTGCGAGAGCAGAAGTACTAATATCCAATAATAGTTAATATGAGATTTAGACACTTGAAAACGCTTTCTTAAATAATCATTAACAATAGAATAAAGCTTTAATTAAAGGGCTTTTCGATAAAATTATAAGAAAAAACACGAATGCGTTATTGCGTTTCTTTTAATGGCCATATAAAAATTATGAACAATCATCATGTTGTGGGATTTCAAGCAATTAAACCTGACCAACCTAAAGTGCTTATTTTAGGAACCATGCCCAGTGTGCGTTCAATTGAAGATGATTTTTACTATGCGCATCCTCGTAATGCCTTTTGGGCAATCATGGCGCGTTATTTAAATAGTGACTTACAAACAGTCGAACAAAAAACACAAGCATTACTTAATGCCAATATTATGCTTTGGGATGTGCTGCAAACTTGTGAACGCCAAGGCAGTTTAGATTCAGCCATTAAGCAGCCGCAAGCCAATGACTTTGAAGCGCTTTTTATTGAAAATCCGGACTTAAAAAGGATTATTTTTAATGGTAAAGCCGCACTCGATTTATTTAAAAAACAGGTTTTGAAACACCAAAATTTGCCAGCAGATTTAGAGCTGATTTGTTTACCATCCACCAGTCCCGCCAATGCGGCTTTAACCCTAGAAGATAAGTGGTTGTTTTGGCGAGAAATTTTACAAAAAATACAGTAAAATACGCGCTTTATTAATTTCTTCATCATATTAAAAGGAATTTGCCTTGAAAGCAGACAACTTTAGACCCGAATTATTATCGCCTGCGGGCACTTTTAAAAACATGGAATTTGCCTTTGCTTATGGCGCAGATGCCGTTTACGCAGGACAACCTCGTTACAGTTTACGCGTGCGAAATAATGAGTTTGATGAGGAAACCTTAGATCGTGGTATTAAATATGCGCATTCTTTGGGTAAAAAGTTTTATGTGGTCAGTAACATCGCTGCGCACAATGCCAAAATTAAAACCTATATGCGTGATATTGCCCCCATTATTGCCATGAAACCCGATGCGCTGATTATGTCTGACCCAGGTTTGATTGCCATGGTGCGTGCCGAATATCCTGAACAAGAAATTCATTTATCGGTGCAATCCAATGCGGTTAACTGGGCCACGGTGAAGTTTTGGTATGAACAAGGCATTAGCCGAGTGGTGTTGTCACGAGAACTGTCGGTGCAAGAAATTCGTGAAATCGGCGAAGCAGTTCCTGGCATGGAATTAGAAGTGTTTGTGCACGGTGCTTTGTGTATTGCCTATTCAGGGCGTTGTTTATTGTCTGGGTATATTAATAAGCGTGATGCCAATCAAGGCACTTGCACCAATGCCTGTCGCTGGAACTACAATACCTACGAAGGTAAAGAAAACGATGCGGGCGATATTGTTGGCATTCCGGTTGAAAAAATCAGCAACATCACGGATTTAACGGGCGGTTCTCAAAATCCTTACACAGAAGAGCCGACTTTAGGGGTAGGGAAAACGACCGACCAAGTCTTATTGTTAGAAGAAGAAGGGCGCCCCGGTGAGTATATGCCAGCTTATGAAGATGAGCATGGTACTTATATTATGAACTCTAAAGACCTGCGTGCTGTCGAGCTGATTCCTGAGTTGGTCGATATGGGCGTGCATTCTTTAAAAATCGAAGGACGTACCAAATCACATTATTATGTGGCGCGTACCGCACAAGTGTATCGCAAAGCCATTGATGATGCCGCCGAAGGCAGACCGTTTGATACCAACTTATTATCCGAGCTAGAAGGCTTGGCCAGTCGTGGCTATACCGAAGGCTTCTTGCGTCGCCATGTGCATTCTGAATATCAAAACTACGAATACGGCGTTTCTAAGTCTGACCGTCAGCGTTTTGTGGGTGAAGTGGTTGATGTCATCGAGCGCGATGGCAAAAGCTTGTTAGAAGTGGATGTAAAAAACAAATTCTGCGTGGGCGATTCTATTGAAATCATGACACCCGTGGGTAATGTCACCTTGGTTTTACCAGAAATGCAAGACCATCACGATAAACCGGTTGAAGCCGCTTTGGGTTCTGGCTGGTTAGTGCGTATTCCTAATCCGTTTAAAGACATAGGTATGGAAGTATTGCGTTTTGGTTTGGTGATGCGCAACGAAGCTTGGGGCGGAGATGCCAAACGCGACGCAGCCGCACGAGATGCAAAATTGGCTAAAGAAGCAGTAGCGGTCTAAGGATATGGCGCTAAAAATTTTAGATAACTGTACCAATTGCGATATGTGTGAGCCAGAGTGCCCTAATAAAGCGATTTCGTACGGTGCCAAAATTTATGAAATCAATCCAGACCTGTGTACCGAGTGTGTTGGCTTTTATGACACGCCCACTTGCATCAGCGTTTGCCCGATTGATTGCATCATTACCGATCCGAACCGAGTGGAAGACAAGGCGACCTTGTTAGAAAAGTTTGAACAGCTTGTTTTGAGCGACAAAATTTAAACGCTATTTAGCTAAGATGGTGCGCTGACAGTTATTTAAACCCCTTGTAATGCTGTAAAAACTGGTTCAAACCTTGTTTCTCAAACTCGGCCACAGACCAGTCGCTTTTATCAACTCTATGATAAAACTCAGGCTTAAACACATAGGTATCCGCCAAAATCTGCCCGCCGGTTTCTAGTTCAACCTTAAGGCTGATTCGATCATATTCTTCCCCTTCAAAAGCATCAAGTTTGATGCAGTCTTCAGCAGAAACATTTAAATAAACTTTTCCACTAACACAACTCGCCGTGTGTGCGCTTGGTATGAGCGCAGGATAGGTTTGTTGAACCACAGATTTGCGGGTAAATCCGCGCACAAGTCCTGTTTGAAAAGCATAGTTTTGTGTCACTAAAGATTGCCAAACGGGATCGTACATTAAAGAGCCATAAGTGAAAATATGAGTGGTTTTCATCAAGGGTTTCTCAGGAATTTCATCAAAAGCTAATATAACCGATTTGAAAGCGCATTTAAGAGCAGAATTTAGCCCGAATTAACTGAAATGAGTTTGTATAATGTCTTATCAGATTTATATCACTTTAGGAGTTAGGTCATGTCACAAAAGTTAGAGTTAATCAGTTTTAAGTTGTGTCCATTTGTGCAAAGAGCGGTGATTGTTTTAAAGAACAAACAGGTGGATTTTGATATTACTTTCATCGACCTCAATAACCCGCCAGATTGGTTTAAAGCTTTGTCACCCCTTGGGCAAGTGCCAGTTTTAAAAGTAGGGAATGATGTGCTTTTCGAGTCCTCCGTTATACAAGAATATGTAGATGAAATTACACCACCAACTTTAATGCCCACCGACAGCTTACTGAAAGCCAAAAACCGTGCATGGATTGCCTTTGCGGGTGGTGTTTTTGAAGGCCCCATGAAAATGATTCGTGCGCATGATGCCACGGCCTACGAAGAAGCTAAGGGTGAAATGCTCACTAAATTAGGGCGCTTAGAAGATGCGCATTCTGGCCATGACTTTTTTAATGGACAAACTTTTCAACTGATTGACGCGGCTTATGCGCCCTTGTTTATGCGTTTGGATTTAATTTCCAAAACCTGTGGTGTTGATTTCTTAGGAGATTTGCCAAAAATAACCCATTGGTCTAAAGCCTGTTTGGCCAGAGAATGTGTACAGTCTTCTGTGGTTCCCGAGTTGCCTCAACTTTATAGCGGCATGATTAAAAATATGAACGGTTATCTTGCCAGTTTGGTGAAGTAGTTTTGCAATTAACCTTAGCAAAGCGGCTGTTGTTGGTTGGGTTGTTGTGTTGTTTCGCTGTGCAAGCAAAAGCAGGGCAAGCATCCAATCACCCATCGAAGCTAGATTTGCCCAGCTTAAACGATGTCAATTATCAAAAGCTGGCGGATAAGATTTTTAAAAACGAAGCGAATCTTAATCCCGATTATTTGACGCATTGGAATACCGGAGAGGATTTTCCTTCTCTGGGCATTGGACATTTTATTTGGCTTACGCCGCAAGCCAAGCAATCTAAGGTTGTTTTTGAAGAAACCTTTCCGCAAATGTTTGCGTTTGTCAGTACTAAAGTGCCTGCGCCCTTGTGGCTGAATGCGTTAAATCCTTTTGAAGTTCCCTGGAAAAATAAGGCAGAATTTGACCAGGCCTGGTCAAAAAAAGATCTCATTGCGCTACGACAATGGCTGTTTAGCACTCAACAATATCAAGCCGAATTTATTGTTTCTCAGTTTTTAGCAAAATGGCAAAACCGACTTGTGTCTTTGCCTTTAGAAACGCAGCAAAGTTTATCGGCCAAGTTGAATTTGCTGTTGAGTTCAGAAAAGGGGCTTTATGCGGTGATAGATTACTTTAACTTTAAGGGGTTGGGTTTTAATGCTAAAGAGCAATATCAAGGCAAGGGTTGGGGTTTGATGGATGCTTTAGCCAATTTACCTGCAAACATCACTGAATCTGATGCCTTGCCGCAATTTATAAAGCAAGCTAAAACACAATTACAACAGCGCATAGCCTTATCACCACCAGAACGCGATGAGCAGAGATGGTTAAAGGGATGGTTTAAACGCCTAGAGGGTTATAACAACTAAATGTTTAATAAAGCAATTTTTAAAGCCGTGATTGGTAGTATGCGTCCGCCATTTTTGGTTTTAACCCTAGCGGTGATTTCTTTGGCGGCTGCCTTGGCAAATTTTCAAAATCAAGAGTGGTCTGTCAGCTTGTTTGTTTTGGTTTTGCTGGGTGGGTTGTCGGCACATATCGCCGTGAATATGCTCAATGAATATGAGGACTTTCATTCTGGCTTAGACGACTTAACGGTCAAAACACCTTTTAGTGGTGGTAGTGGCAGTCTTCAGGCGGTACCTGAAGCGGCAGCTTGGGTCTTGCAGATGGGGTGGTTTTTTCTGGGATTTGTTGCGGCCTTAGGTGTATATTTTATTGCCTTGCGGGGCTGGGGATTATTGCCGCTGGGCTTGATAGGGTTGCTGATTGTGGTTGCTTATACCTCTAAAATAACCAAAATGCCTTGGTTGTGTTTGATTGCGCCAGGGTTTGCCTTTGGGCCTTTGATGGTGATGGGGGCTTATTATGTTTTAACCGGTGAATATGATTGGGTGGTTTTTGGCGTTTCTCTAGTGCCTTTCTTTTTAGTGAATAACCTATTGCTACTCAATCAGTTTCCGGATGCCAGCGCAGATAAAATGGTGGGGCGTTATAATGTTTTGATATTACTAGGCTCTAAAGCATCGGGTGGTATTTTTAACTTATTTTTATTAAGCAGTTATCTGGTAATTTTGTTTTTGGTCGCCTTAGAATATTTGCCTTTATGGGCGCTTTTAGGGGGCTTAACCTTGTTGATGGCTGTTCCACTGGCATTAAAGGTTCGAGCCTATCACGATGATTTAGAAAGACTGATGCCGGCTTTGGGTTTAAATGTGGCGGTCAATATTTTAACGCCGCTGCTGATTGCGCTCGGTTTGTTTTTAGCACATTAATCATGTTGAGAAAAAATTATGTATAAAACTTTAATGGATCAGGTTGGCAATACCCCTTTAGTCAAAATCCAAAGACTGGTTAACCCCCAAACCAACTCAATTGTTTTGGGTAAGTTAGAGGGTAATAATCCAGCGGGGTCGGTAAAAGATCGTCCAGCGTTTAATATGATTAAGCAGGCTCAATTACGCGGGCAAATTAAACCAGGCGATACGCTGATTGAAGCCACCAGTGGCAACACAGGCATTGCTTTGGCGATGGTGGCGGCCATGATGGGCTATAAAATGAAGCTGATTATGCCCTCAAATATGTCGATGGAGCGCAAAGCCTCCATGGCAGCCTATGGTGCAGAGTTGATTACGGTCTCTAAAGAAGAGGGTATGGAAGGTGCGCGTGATCTTGCTAATCGCATGCAAGCTGAAGGGCAAGGCATCGTATTAGACCAGTTTGCCAATCCAGATAATCCATTGGCGCATTATCATTCAACTGGCCCAGAAATTTGGCGAGATACGCAAGGCAAAGTCACGCATTTTGTCAGTGCCATGGGAACCACCGGCACAATTATGGGCACTTCGATGTATCTAAAAGAGCAAAATCCACAAGTACAAATTGTGGGTGTGCAACCTGAAGATGGTGCAGCTATTCCCGGGATTCGTCGCTGGCCAGCGGAATATATGCCCAAAATTTATGAATCAACTCGTGTTGATAGAATTATTGATATGTCACAAACCTTGGCAGAAGATACCATGCGCGCCATGGCCACACAGGAAGGTATTTTTGCAGGTGTTTCATCTGGGGGCGCTATGGCAGCGGCATTAAAAGTTGCCAGCGAGGTTGAAAATGCCGTTATAGTGGCCATTGTTTGTGACAGAGGTGATCGATATTTATCAACTGGGGTATTTGGATAAAACATGGCGAGAGAAATTGAAAGAAAGTTTTTGGTCAAAGGCGACTCATGGAAAACTTTAGCACATCAACAAACGCATTTTGCACAGGGCTACTTAAACGACATTAAGCAATCGGGTGCCAAGAGTTCTGTACGAGTTCGCATAGAAGGCGATGTGGCTAATATCAATATCAAGAGTCTTGAAATTGGCTTGAGTCGTGATGAATATGAGTATCCGATTGATTTAAAAGATGCTCAAAATATGTTAAAAACTCTGGCAGTTGGGCCAGTGATTGAAAAAGTTCGTTACTTGGTTTCCTATGAACAACATCTCTGGGAAATAGATGAGTTTTTGGGTGATAATAGCGGACTGATTGTCGCTGAAGTGGAAATGAGCTCAGAAGACGAAGCGGTTATTTTGCCGCAATGGATTGGCCAGGAAGTCACCAATATACCCAGATTTTACAATGTCAGCTTGTCACAAAAACCTTATAAGGATTGGACACCCCATGAAAAAAGTATTTAAAACTCAACTGAACTTAGCACTTTGCTCTGCCCTAGCGACCAGCTTGATGGCGCCATCGGCATTTGCCGCTTATGGTTTGATGGATATTTATCAATTAGCTCTAGAACATGATGCGGTTTTAGCGCAAGCCAAAGCAAGTTATGAAGCCAATCAAGAAGTGGTCACTGTTGCCAAATCGCCCTTGTTGCCTCAAGTAACGGGCAGAGCGACTCTTGGAAAGACTTACAGCTCCTCTTCTAATTACGATGCGAGTACCGCGCAATTTTCAGTGGCATTGGATCAAGTTCTTTATAACAAAAGCACTTTTGTGAAATATGACCAATCCAAATTACAACTGGAAAAATCTGAAGCTGAAATTAAGGCAGCAGAGCAAGACATTATTTTGCGTGTTGCTAACGCCTACTTTAATGTATTGTTAGGTCAAGAAGATGTGAGTTTGGCTAAGTCTAAAGAAGAAGCGGATAAAACTCAGTGGGAAAGAGCCAATGCTTCTGCTGAAGTCGGCTTGGCCAGTAAAACCGATGTTTTACAAGCTAAATCCAGTTACGATTTATCCAAGTCTGAGCGCATCAATGCAGAAAACAATTTGGATGTTGCCTATGAGCAACTGATGAAATTAACGGGGCAATCCATTGAATCTTTAAAAATTGTAGCGCTCAATGTTAATCTTCCAAAACCCAGTTTAAATATAGCCGATTGGGAAGCCAGAGCCGAACAAGATAATTTAACGGTAAAACAATTTTTAGCCGCATCAGAAATCGCTCAACAAGAAATTGAAGCTCAGCAATCAGGGCATTTGCCGACGGCAGGTTTGCAAGCCAGTTATACCGATTCTCGTTATCCTGATACCAGTTCGGTATTACTTAGGGATAAGCAAGATACCTATGTCGGTGCTTATGTGAATGTGCCAATTTATTCAGGCGGTGCCGTGACTTCAAAAGTTGCTGAAGCTAAGTATCAATTTAAGTCTTCCACTGAAGCCCTTAGAAATGCACGCGAACAAGCCAAGCTTGAAGCCCGTGTTCAGGTGCGCAGCCTTGAGAGAGGCATGGCTTTAGTAGATGCTTTACGCGAAGCCGTTAAATCTAACGATGCGTTTTTAGAAGCGGCGGAGGAAGGCTATAAAGTGGGTTTGAAAAACTTGCTTGAAGTCTTAACGGCGCGTACCAATAAATTTAAAGCAAGACGCGATTTAACCGATGCTTTGCACAAAGTGATTTTGTCTGGCCTAAGCTTAGAAGTGGCGGCCGGTAGTTTGAATGCTGATAAATTGGTTAGCTATGATGCAATTTTATCTGAGCCTACCCATTAAACAGGGTTGGTTATGATGCTTTTCCTTTCATGATGAGTGCTTCCTCAAAACTAGAAAGCTTTGTGTCTAAAAGCCGACTCAGTCGGCGTGCCTTTCTTAAAAGTCATGCACTGGTCTTAAGCGGTGCATCTTTGTTGAGCACACAAGGGTGTTCTCATGAACCCTCAGGTGTTGCTCAAATCCATATGGGGGTGACCGCTCGCCCTCGCATGTTAGACCCCAGACAAGCAACGGATGCCTTGTCCAGTCGGGTTAATCGTTTGATTTATCGCCAGCTCATTGACTTTAATGAGTCATTTGAAACCATTCCAGATTTAGCCACTTGGCAATTAGTCTCACCGACGCACTATCGGTTTACACTGCAAATGTTTCCACAATTTCATCATGGTAAGCCCTTAGAGGCGGTTGATGTGGTTGCCACTTATTTGAGTATTTTGGATCCGAGTACGGGTTCTGCGCATCGTGGGTCTTTAAAGAATATTGCCAGTGTGGAAGCGCTCGATCAGCAAACAATCGATTTTAAATTGGTTGAGCCTGATGCCTTATTTGTTGGGCGTTTGGTAATCGGTATTTTGCCAGCAGATTTATTGCAAGCAAGTTATGAGTTTTCTAAACATCCGATCGGTTGTGGTGAATGTCAATTTGTATCTATGACTGAGCAGCGCCTAGTTTTAAAGCGTTCTGATGCTCACGAGTTGCATTTTGTGCCGGTGAAAGATGCCACTGTACGGGTTTTAAAATTACAAAAAGGCGAGTTAGACATTATTCAAAATGATTTGTCGCCCGAGTTAGTGAACTACTGTGAAAAACATCCCGATTTAAAAGCAACTTGGCATGCGGGTACCAGTTTTGGGTATGTCGGTTTTAATTTTAAAGACAGTCTTTTGCAGCATTTAGAAATGCGTCAAGCCATTGCCTATGGCATCGATCGTCGCTCAGTTATCAATGCCATGTTTGATGGTCATGCGCGTTTAGCCGGTGGTTTATTGGTGCCAGAACATTGGTGCGGCGTGGCGGGATTGGAGGGCTTTGATTTTCAACCTGAAAAAGCCAAACAACTCATTGCTAATTTGAAAAAAAGCGGCAAAATTCCACCAGGCCTGGTCAATTCTGAGGGGTTTATTGAGCTGAGTTACAAAACATCATCTGATCCCACCCGCATTCGTTTGGCTACCATTTATCAGGCGCAACTCAAATCCATAGGCATCCTATTAAAAATTCAAAGCTATGATTGGGGAACCTTTTACAGCGATATCAAACAGGGTCGTTTTCAACTTTACAGTTTGGCTTGGGTGGGGGTAAAAAGTCCTGATATTTTTCAGTATGTTTTTGACAGCCAAGCGGTGCCGCCCAAAGGCGCCAATAGAGGGTTTTATCAAGATGCTTTGGCTGACCAATTAATATCTGAAGCTACGCAAACTCAAGACTTGGCAAAACAACAAGCGCTTTATCGACAATTACAGACGCACCTGCAAGATACTTTAGCGGTATTGCCTTTATGGTATGAAGATCAGTTTATGGTGGCGCGTAACACTTTAGGCGATGTCAAAATGTTTGCAGATGGGCGATTTGATGGGTTGTTGTCCCTAAAAAATAATATGGGGCAATAAAAACTCTGAGTGATAACCCAGTATGGCAGTCGGTTATAATCACCATATTAGAAAAAACTAATACTCACTAAATTTCTCTTGGGAGGCTAATGTGTTAGAGGTGTTGCGAAAACTGTGGTTTCGGGATGTTAAAGAAGAAACATTGTTCATAAATGATGTTGCGGTTAGAATCCGAGCGGGTTTCTTGTTGGCCATTCCTATTTTTATGAGTTTTACTTTATACGATGCCATTTTCGTTTCTAATTGGGTTGTCGATGGCAATACGGCGGTCGATTCAGGCGACATCGACTGGGATAATCACATTATTTATCATGTAGATGCCACCAGACGCGTCTTTGATTACACTTTTCAAACCTATGTTCTTATTTATGCGTTATTAGAAATGCTTTCTGGGATGTTTGTTTGGTCTTCTCGTTTATCACCTATCATTTTAATCTCAAGCTTTTTAGCCAGAAAACAAAAGCCAGTTTGGAAGCCATTAGTACCTAAACGCTTTGCTTGGGGCTTGGGTTCGTCATTTATTATCGTTTGTTTAATTTTTTTCAACCCCGAAGTTTTTGCACATTGGGTCAATACCGTTTGGGGCAGTAACTTATTGCCGACAACCGAAAACTATATGTCCCCCTATATTCCATTGGTTTTGGTATGGATTTGTTTGGGCTTTATGTGGATGGAAACGGTATTAGGTTTTTGTGTGGGTTGTAAAATTCATTCTTTGTTAGTGTTGGTTGGTGTTTTTAAAGAAGAATGTGAAGCCTGTAACAATATTGATTGGGATGAAATTGCTCGCAAAAACAAAGTGCGTTTGGCGGAGCAAGAAGCTCAAAAAAAGTCTGAATAGTCAAAATTTTAAGATTCATTTAATTCGATTAAGGGAGGTTTTTTAACTCCCTTTTTTTTAAAGAGTCATTTACTGGGTTAAATTGCTTAGGTTTTACCCCCAATAAGTGAAAAAACCTTAAGCAGGGGTTTTAATAGCGCGCTTGAGTCAGTAGAATTGTCGGTAATTTTACAAATTTGTGAATCTAGCGTTCAATATTGACCCAATGCTGGGGTTAAAGATAATTGATCAGACCTTACATTCAGTATAAATAGGAGACATTGATGTCGCATACTATTGAATCCATCTTAACCGAAAACCGTGTATTCCCGCCTTCAGAAGCATTTAAAGCGCAAGCCACCATCAATGATGCTAAATATCAAGAACTCAAAGATAAAGCTGAAACAGATTATGTTGGTTTTTGGAGCGACCTAGCTCGTGAAAAGTTAAGCTGGTCAAAAGACTTTAGCGTTGGATTAGATGACTCAAAAGCGCCTTTTTATAAATGGTTTACCGATGGCGAATTGAACGCTTCTTATAACTGTATTGACCGCCACCTTGAAGAAAAAGAATACAAAAATGCCATTATCTTTGAAGCAGATGACGGTTCAACCGAAACTTATACCTATAAAGACTTGCACGATGAAGTGTGTCGTTTAGCCAATGCTTTGGTGGCTAAGGGCGTCGAAAAAGGGGATCGCGTTATTATTTATATGCCGATGATTCCTCAAGCGGTTTTTGCCATGCAAGCCTGTGCGCGAATTGGCGCCATTCACTCTATCGTATTTGGTGGTTTTTCTGCAGAAGCCTTAAAAGATCGTATTGAAGATGCGGGCGCTAAGATGGTCATTACTGCCGATGGTGGGTTCCGTGGTGGTAAAACGGTTGCACTTAAAAATGCGGTAGACGAAGCACTTGAGAAAGGTGGTCGTTCAGTTGAAAGTGTGATTGTTTACGAAAGAACTAAGCAAGCCGTCAAAATGAAGGCCGGTCGTGACATAACTTGGAATGATGCGATTGCTGGTATGTCTAACTATCACCATGCGGTGATGGTTAATGCTGAACATCCTTTGTTTTTATTGTATACCTCAGGTTCAACAGGTAAGCCAAAAGGCATTCAACATTCAACGGGTGGTTATCTCTTGAATGCTCATCTAACCAATGAATGGGTTTTTGACCTAAAAAATGATGATGTGTTCTGGTGTACCGCGGATGTGGGCTGGATTACGGGTCACACTTATGTGGCTTATGGCCCTTTGTCTATGGGTATGACCATTGTGATGTTTGAAGGGGTTCCTACTTATCCAGATGCAGGTCGTTTCTGGAAGGTTTGTCAAGATCATGCGGTCACCGTTTTCTATACTGCGCCAACCGCTATTCGTGCACTGATGAAATTTGGTAGCGACTTGCCTAAGCAATATGATTTGTCTAAATTGCGTTTATTAGGTACGGTCGGTGAGCCAATTAACCCAGAAGCCTGGATTTGGTATCACGATGTTATCGGTCGTGGCGAATGTCCAATTGTGGATACTTGGTGGCAAACTGAAACCGGTGCTCACATGATTGCGCCTTTGCCTGGGGTTACTGCGCTTAAACCTGGTTCATGTACTAAGCCGCTTCCAGGGATTGATGCTCATATTGTGGATGAAGAAGGCACTGAGTTAACGCATGGTGAGGGTGGATATTTAGTGATTCGCAAGCCATGGCCTTCGATGGTTCGTACCATTTGGAATGATGATGCGCGTTTTGTAGAAACCTATTTTGCCATGTTTAAAAACAAATATTATGTGGTGGGCGACAGCGCGCACTTAGATACCGATGGCAACTTCTGGATTATGGGGCGTATTGACGATGTCTTGAATGTATCCGGTCACCGTTTAGGCACTATGGAAATTGAATCAGCTTTAGTGTCGCATCCTGCGGTAGTTGAAGCGGCGGTTGTTGGTCGTCCACACGATGTTAAGGGTGAGGCAATTGCAGCTTTCGTTGTCTTGTCTAACAATTTGAATGAAGCGGCAGAAAAAGCGGCCATGGTTCAGGAGTTGCGTGAGTGGGTTGCTAAAGAAATTGGCCCCATTGCAAAACCTGACGAGATTCGTTTTGGCACTAACTTGCCTAAAACCCGTTCAGGTAAAATTATGCGTCGTTTACTGCGCGGCATTGCTAAGGGTGAAGATTTGTGTGGCGATACTTCAACACTAGAAGATCCAACCATTCTTGCCCAGTTTATGGAAAAACATTAATTTTTAGAAGTGAATAAAAGCGGTTTTAAAACCGCTTTTTGTTGTAGAAATTAACCCAAAAACAACCAGGCCTGGTTATTTTTAAGCAGGTTTTGGGTGTTTTTGGTTAATGCTTTTAAATCAAATGGTTATAGGTTTTATCTTTAACCTTTTGTTTTAAAAGAAGTTTAAACTCAAAGTTGAGTATAAAAATATAAGGAGGATCTCTTGGATCAGTCAACTATCGAGAAGGTTAAAAGCCTTCCACAATATCACCAGTTGGTAAAAGAACGCACAAGCCTAGCTTGGAAGCTGTCTATTACCATGTTGGTGGTATATTACGGATATGTCATGTTGTTAGCGTTTAACCCTGACTTCTTTAAAATTGTTGTGGCGGGTGAACACACCACCATTGGTTTTCCAATTGGCGTGGGTATCATTCTGTTTGCATTTGCGTTAACAGGTGTTTATGTTAAAAAAGCCAACGCAGATTTCGACGATTTAACTGCACAGATTAAAAGAGAGGTAGGGGAGTAATGTCTATAATGTCTCTTTTTAAAAAATCTTTAGCCATTGCTTTAGCGTTGATGCCCGTATTGGCATTTGCTGCGGGTGATATGGTTGAGATGGAAGCGCGTGATTCTGTTAACTACTCTGCAATTACCATGTTTTTGTTGTTTGTGGGTGGAACTTTAGGAATCACTTATTGGGCAGCTAAGAGAACTCGTTCTGCGAAAGATTTCTATACTGCAGGTGGTGGAATCACTGGTTTGCAAAACGGTTTGGCAATTGCGGGTGACTATATGTCTGCTGCCTCATTCTTGGGGATTACAGCGGCAGTTTACCTAAATGGTTATGACGGTTTGATTTATGCCATCGGTTTCTTAGTGGGTTGGCCAATCATTCTGTTCTTAATGTCTGAGCGTTTGCGTAACCTGGGTAAATATACCTTTACAGATGTTGCCGCTTACCGTTTCCAACAGTCACCGATTCGTGTTCTAGCCGCGTTAAGTTCAATTGCGGTTGTTATCTTGTATCTGATTGCTCAGATGGTAGGTGCGGGTTCATTGATCGAAACTTTGTTTGGTGTTAATTACACTTATGCGGTTATTGGCGTAGGTGCCTTAATGATTGCTTATGTCACCTTTGGTGGTATGTTGGCAACGACTTGGGTACAAATTATTAAAGCAGTATTGTTGTTGTCTGGTGCAACTTTCATGGCCTTAATGGTGATGATTCACTTCAACTTCAGTTTTGATGCAATGTTCGCTGAAGCCGTTAGCAAGCACCCTAAGGGTGAAGCGGTTATGTTCTCAGGTGGTTTGGTTTCTGACCCAATCAATGCGATTTCTTTAGGGATTGCGTTAATGTTTGGTACAGCAGGTCTTCCACACATTTTGATGAGATTCTTCACCGTTCCGGATGCTAAAGAAGCGCGTAAATCCGTTTTCTTTGCAACAGGTTTTATCGGTTACTTCTATATCTTAGCTTTCATCATCGGTTTTGGTGCGGTCGCTTTCGTTATGGGTAACCCACAATACTTCACTGATCCTGAAACAATGAAGTCAATGATCGGTGGTAAAAACATGCCAGCGATTCACTTGTCTCAAGCAGTGGGTGGTGACTTGTTCTTAGGCTTTATTTCTGCGGTTGCTTTTGCAACTATCCTTGCGGTAGTTTCAGGGTTAACGCTGGCAGGGGCTTCTGCGATTTCTCACGATTTGTATGCCAATGTGATTAATCCAAATGCCACTGAAGAGCAAGAGATGAAAGTGTCTAAGTATGCAACCATTGCGATTGGTATTGCTGCGATTGTTGCGGGTATTGCCTTTAAACAGCAAAACATAGCATTCGTAGTGGCCTTGGCCTTTACAATCGCGGCATCGGCTAACTTCCCAGTCTTGATTATGTCTATGTACTGGAACAACATGACAACGCGTGGTGCGGTTATCGGTGGATCTTTAGGTCTAGCGGCTGCGGTCATCATGGTATTGTTAGGACCAGTGGTTTGGACACAAATCTTGGATATGGGTAAAGCGATTGTGCCTTACAAATTCCCAGCCTTGTTCACTGTAGCGATTGCGTTTGTGGGTATTTGGTTCTTCTCAATTACTGACAAATCCGCCAGAGCACAAAAAGACCGTGAAGGTTTTGAAGCACAATTTATCCGTTCTCAAACGGGTATTGGTGCTGAAACTTCATCGTCAGCGCATTAATTTTTTAGTGTGTTAAGTTAAAAGAAGGAGGTTTAGGCCTCCTTTTTTTTCGCAATTTTATTGGGAGTTATTTATGTCTATTCAACAACAACGCCAGTTTATTGAAAATATTGCCCCCTTTAATGAGTTGAGCCAATTGTTACTCAATGATATGGCGGGTGCCGTCGATGTGGTGTATTTTCAAATGGGGGCGTCGTTTGAGATTTCTCTATCTGAAAATGCATTTTTATTTTTTGTGATTAAAGGTCGAGTCGCAGAATTTGACTCGGCTAAACGCCATCAAGCAACCTATGGCGCGCATACCTTTTTTGGTGAAGCGGTGCTGTTAAAGCAAGAAGATAGATTGTTTTATGAGGTGACTGAAGAAGCTATTTTGTATCGTTTGCCACAAGATATTTTTTTGGCTTGCTTAACTTCTGAATCCGTAAAGAGTTTTTTTGTTGACGATATTACAACCAAACTTAACAAGCATCATAGTCAGCTACAAGCAGAATCTTCCAGTGAAATGATGATGGCGAGTGTTTCTCAAGCACCCTTAAAAAAGCTAGTCATTTTGCCGCAAACCACTTCTATCAAAGCCTGCGTGATGGCGCTGAATGAGGCTAATACTGATGCTTGTATTGTTGAAGGGGATGAGGGGCAACAAGGTATTGTCACCATTACTGACCTGCTGAATGCTTTGGCTTTAAAAGACGCGCCTTTGTCATCCGCCATCGGTAGCTTAGCGAATTATCCTGTTGTGTCGGTGCATCAGTTTGATTACTTGTTTAATGCATTGCTCAAAATGACGCAACACCATATCAATCGCCTGGCAGTGAGAAGCGATACGGGGTTAATTGGCTTTTTGCATCAAAAAGAATTGATGTCCATGTTTGCCAATCAGTCAGGCCTGGTCACTTTTTCGATACAACAGGCTGATGATTTAGAGACTTTAAAAACGGCCATGGGGCAAATAGACAGTTTGGTGGCCAGCTTGTTTAACCGCGGGGTAAAAACCCACTATATTGCTAAGTTGGTGAATGCGTTGCATCGCAAAGTGATTGAAAAGGTGGTGCAAATTTGTGATAAAAATAACCAATTTAACCAGGCCTGCTTTTTAGTTATGGGCAGTGAAGGGCGTGCAGAACAGGTTTTGCGCACCGACCAAGATAATGCACTTTTACTCCCAGATGCCCTTGAATATTCCACAGCAGAGTTGCAAGCCTATACAGACGCTTTAACCCAGGCATTGGTCACACTTGGGTTTCCAAGATGTTCTGGCAATATTATGGTTTGTAATCCGCTTTGGTCAAAAAAATTCACTGAATTTAACACCATGATTAAAGACTGGCTGCGCTCACCCAATGAAAATACCTTTATGAATTTGGCAATTTTTGTCGATGCAGAGCCTGTTTGTGGGGATGAGCAGTTGTTATTGGATACCAAAAAAATGTTGCTGGATTGGATTGCTGGCCATAAACAGTTTTTGAGTCATTTTGCCAAACCCGTTTTGCAGTTTGAAACCCCTGTGAGTTTTTTTGGGAGTTTGGTGACTGAGAATATTAAACAAGAATCCAAAATTGATTTAAAAAAGGGTGGCATATTCCCAATCGTGCATGGTGTGCGTTGTTTGGCCATGGAACGCGGCATTACTAAAAACAATACCCATTGGCGTATCAAAGCCTTGATGGATCAAAAAGTCCTGACCGAAAAGTTTGGTTTAGAGTTAGGTGAAACCCTTAACTATCTAAATTCATTACGCTTAGAGGCAATGTTGTTCCAACAGCAAGCTGGTTTGGAGATGGATAATTTTGTAAGAGTCGATCGTTTAACCCAGCAGCAGCAAGGCTTGTTAAAGGAATCCTTTTTGGTGGTCAATCGCTTTAAAAAATTGATAGAGCATCATTTTAAATTGCACCATGTGCTTTAAGGGATGAGCCAATGATTCGTCGATGGATAAGAAACTATCAAAAGCGCCAACTTAAAGATGCTAATTTTGCATTTTTATTTGATGATGCGCTAACCGATGAAGTGGTGTGTTTTGATTGTGAAACCACCGGTTTAAACCCCAAGAAAGACAAAATTATCACCCTCAGTGCCATTAAAATCCGCGGCAATCAAATTCTAACCAGTGATGCGCTGACCTTAAAAATTCAACAACAAGCGCAGATAAACGAAGAAAGTATTAAGGTGCATCATATTCGCAATATGGATGCTCAGGATGGCATGACAGAGCAGCAAGCCATGAGTGCATTTTTAAACTTTATTGGCCATCGACCTTTGGTGGGTTATTATTTGGAATTTGATCGTGCCATGGTCAATCAAGTCATTAAACCCTGGCTGGGTATCAGTTTGCCCAATCAAGCGATAGAAGTGTCTGAATTATATTACGACTTCAAAGAAGATTTGATTCCGCAAAAAATGATTGATTTGAGTTTTCAGGCGATTTTGAAGGAATTGCAATTGCCTAATTTGGGGCAGCATGATGCGTTTTCGGATGCTTTAATGACCGCATTAATCTATGTAAAGTTACAAGGCCTAAAAAAGACACGATAAATTAAGCTGAAAGTGCCTAAAAGCTTGACAAAACAAGCATTTTTACTATAATACGCACAGTTTTTTGAAATCTTCTTAAGAGTGTTAAAAACAATCGGTTGAGCAAAATCATTACAAGACGCTCCCGATTGAATAGCCTGCTTAAATTTTAAAAACCCCGTTTTTACGGGGTTTTTTGTTATTTAAACTCAGGAATTTCGTTTTAAACACGCTTAAGAAGCCCTTAACTTGATTGGAATAATCTGTGACTTTAGAAGAAAAAATTCAAAATTTGTGTCAACCCACCGTGGAATCTATGGGCTTCGATTTTTGGGGATGTGAATATCTTGCTGCTGGCAAACACTCCACTTTACGAATCTACATTGATAAGCCTGAAGGGGTAACGGTGGATGATTGTGGATTGGTCAGCCGCCAAATCAGTGCCATTATGGATGTCGAAGACCCGATTAGCAGTGCTTACATGCTAGAGGTTTCTTCTCCAGGTGTTGATCGTCAATTATTTAGACCTGAGCAATATGCGCCTCAAAAAGGGCGTTTATTAAGAGTTAGAACAACCAGCGCTATTATGGGGCGCCGCAATTTTAAAGGCCCTCTAGTAGAAGTCACCGCAGACCATATCGAAATAGAAGTCGATGGTGAAATATTTAATATCGATTTCGCTTTAATAGACAAAGCAAATCTGGTGATCGAATTTTAATAAAACGCCTGAAATGTCAGGTCATTTAAGAGATTAAAAAAGCAAGGAAATAACATGAGCAAAGAAGTTTTAGCTGTTGTTGAAATTATGTCCAACGAAAAAGGTGTTGATAGAGGCATTATTTTTGAAGCCATCGAAGCCGCATTGGCCACAGCAACCCGTAAAAGTCATGGTGATGAGTTAGATGCTCGGGTAGAGATCAATCGCCACACAGGTGATTACACCACTTATCAGCGCTGGGAAGTCATCGAAGATGATGTTCAAATCGAAGAAAACCCTTATTGGTATATTCGCATGATGGATGCGGTTGAAGAGGATCCAAACATTGAAGTGGGTCAATTCATCGAACAAGAAATCGAATCAATTGAGTTTGGTCGCATTGGTGCCCAAACAGCTAAGCAAGTCATTTTGCAAAAAGTGCGTGAAGCTGAGCGTAAGAAAGTGGTTGAAGAATACTCAAAACGCGTGGGTGAAATTATTACTGGTCAAGTTAAGCGTGTTGATCGTGGCGATGTTGTGTTAGATTTGGGTGACAATGTGGATGCCATTATTCCGCGCTCAGAATTGATTAACCGTGAAGTTTTCAAAATGGGTGACCGTGTGCGTGGTTATGTTCAAGAAGTTGAATTCCGTCCTCGTGGTCCACAAATTACGATGTCACGCGCCTGTAAAGAAATGTTGATAGAGTTGTTCAAAATTGAAGTCCCTGAAATTGGTGATGATTTAATTGACATTATGAGTGCTGCTCGTGATGTTGGTTTGCGCGCTAAAGTCGCTGTTCGCGCTAATGACCCTCGTCTAGATCCCATCGGTGCCTGTGTGGGTATGCGTGGTGGTCGTGTTCAAGCGGTAACGAATGAACTAAATGGTGAGCGTATTGATATCGTACTTTGGAGTCCAGAAGATGCTCAGTTCGTGATTAACGCTATGGCGCCTGCTGAAGTTACTTCCATCATGGTTGACGAAGATAAGCATTCAATGGATTTAGCGGTGGCGGACGATCAATTGTCGCAAGCCATAGGGAAAGCAGGGCAAAACATTCGTTTAGCTTCTGAGTTAACCGGTTGGACTTTGAATGTGATGACACAAACAGATATGTCTGCCAAGCACGATAACGAGTCTAAGGTTCAGTTAGCATTATTCATGACGGCTTTAGATATTGACGAAGAATTGGCTGAAGTTTTAGTTGCAGAAGGATTCACAACACTTGAAGAAGTGGCCTATGTGCCTGCTGCTGAAATGTTAGATATTGATGGTTTTGATGAAGATATTGTCCAAGAGTTAAAAGACCGTGCTAAAGATGCCTTGTTGACTCAAGCAATTGCCAAAGAAGAGAAATTGGCGATGGCAGAGCCTGCGGAAGATTTGCTGGCACTAGACGGTATGACAGATGATATGGCTAAAACACTGGCCAGCAAAGGTATTGTCACCCAAGAAGATTTGGCTGAACTAGGTACTGACGAACTAATTGAAATTATAGCGATGAGTGAAGAAGCTGCTGGAGAATTAATCCTGAAAGCTCGTGCACCATGGTTTGAATAAAGGAGGATATAACTGTATGTCCGGAGTAACGATTAAACAATTTTCTGAAACCTTAAATCTTTCTGAGGAAAGACTCTTAGCACAATTAGAAGCCGCCGGTGTTGGTAAAAAAACCGCTAAAGATTCTATCAGTGACGAAGAAAAACAAACGCTTTTAAGTTATTTAAAAGCGTTGCACGGTGATACGGCTGAAGCACCTCAAAAAGTGACTTTAAAGCGTAAGCAAGTCAAAACTTTAAACCTGTCTTCTGGTTCAGGTAAGCGCACCGTCAATGTTGAAGTTCGCAAAAAGCGCACTTATGTTAAAAAACCAGACGAAGTGGTTGCTGAAGAAGTGGTTGAACCCATTGCAGAAGCCCCCGTTGTCGAAGTTGCACAAGCTGCTGCACCTATAGTAGAAACGGTTGCTCCAAAAACACCAGAAGTTGAAGCGGTTGTGGATTTACCGGTTGAAGATGTTAAGGTTGAAGCGGTTGTAGAGGATAATAGCGCAGGTGCCGCTGTTGTCGTCACCGATAAAAAAGAGCCTAAAAGCATTCCTAAACATAATGTTGAAAAAGACATTAAGAAAACCCACAAAAAAGAATTGTCTGATAAAGAGGGGAAAGCCCATAAAGGCAAGCCTCAGACAAAAATCAAAGTGCCTAAAAAAGACTTGGCCTTTGCTGCTGATGAGGGTACTTTTGGTCGTCGCCGTAAGTTCAAAAAACATGAGCAGGATAACGAACATGGTTTCCAAAAACCGGTTGAAAAACAAGTTCGTACCGTTGCTTTGGGTGAAACAATTTTAGTTTCAGAGCTGGCCGATAAAATGGCGGTTAAGGCTGCTGAAGTGATTAAAGAGCTCATGAAAATGGGCACTTTAGCAACCATTAACCAGGTGTTAGACCAAGACACAGCTACTTTGGTGGTTGAAGAATTAGGGCATCAGGTTGAAATTATTAACGAGAATGCACTAGAAGATTCCGTTGTAAACCAAGAATATACCGGTAAAACAGTACACCGTTCACCCGTTGTGACCATCATGGGGCATGTTGACCATGGTAAAACATCTTTGTTGGATTACATTCGTAAAGCCAAGGTCGCTTCTGGTGAAGCCGGTGGGATTACCCAGCATATCGGTGCCTACAATGTTGACACAGGTCATGGTGGTGTAACCTTTATCGATACACCTGGTCACGAAGCCTTTACGGCGATGCGTGCGCGTGGTGCTAAGGTAACGGATATTGTTGTTATCGTGGTTGCAGCTGATGATGGTGTGATGCCACAAACCAAAGAAGCCATTCAACATGCCAAAGCGGCAGGTGTTGGTATGGTGGTTGCCATGAACAAGATGGATAAAGAGGGCGCAAACCCAGACCGCGTAATGCAAGAATTGGTTGCTGAAGAAGTTGTTCCAGAGGAATGGGGTGGCGATGTTCAGTTTGTACCTGTTTCTGCTAAAACTGGTTTTGGGGTTGATGAACTGCTAGATGCCATTCTATTGCAATCAGAAATGCTTGAATTAGAAGCACCGATTGACGGTCATGCAAAAGGGATCGTTATTGAATCTCGTTTGGATAAAGGTCGCGGAGCGGTTGCAACTGTGTTGGTTCAAACAGGTACCTTAAAGAAAGGTGACATTGCCTTGTGCGGTATGGAATATGGCCGTGTGCGCATGTTGACCAATGAAAAAGGTGTTGAAGTTAAGAGTGCTGGCCCATCAATGCCAGTAGAAATCTTAGGTTTGTCAGGTATTCCGGTTGCGGGTGATGACATGATTACGGTCGAGTCTGAAAGAAAAGCTCGTGAAGTTGCCATGTTCCGTCAAACGAAGAGCAAAGAAATGAAGATTGCGCGTCAGCAAAAATCTAAGTTAGACAATATGTTTAACAAGATGGCTGAAGGCGATATGCAAAATGTTAATATCGTGCTTAAAGCGGATGTGCAAGGTTCAATTCAGGCTATTTCAGATGCGTTAATCAAGTTATCTAACGAAGAAGTTCGCGTCAATATCGTTTCGAGCGGTGTAGGTGGGATCTCTGAAACCGATGCTAACTTAGCCCTAGCGTCAGAAGCCTTAATTTTCGGTTTCAATGTTCGTGCCGATACGAAAGCCAAGCGTTTGATTGATAACGAAGGTATTTTCTTGAAATACTACAGCATCATCTATGAAGTGGTTGATGAAGTTAAGCGTGCTATTGAAGGTAAACTTGCACCTGAGTTTAAAGAAGAAATTATCGGTATCGCAGATGTTCGTGATGTCTTTAAAGCCCCTAAAATTGGTGCAATTGCTGGTTGTATGGTGGTTGATGGTATTGTTAAGCGTAATGCGCCAATTCGTGTATTGCGTGACAATGTGGTTATCTATGAAGGTGCTTTAGAATCTCTGCGTCGTTATAAAGACGATGTTGCAGAAGTTCGTCAAGGCATGGAGTGCGGTATCGGTGTTAAAGATTACAACGATGTTCGTGCCGGTGACCAAATTGAGGTCTTCCAGCGTACTGAAATTAAGCGTACTTTAGATTAAGCGTTTAGTTTTTAGTAAGTCCATTTAAATATACCCCTTTACTGGGGTATATTTGTTTAACCCTTTTTATTTTAGGAATATTATGAATAACGAAGTGAGTCGCCCTAAGCGCGTGGCATTAGAAATCCGCAAAACGCTGGCCGAATTATTACACACAGAAACTAAAGATCCCCGTTTAGCAAAGGTCAATATTACCGAGTGCAAAATCTCTAAGGATTTGAGCATTGCCACGGTTTATTTCACCATTATTGGCAGTAACAAAGGTGATGTAGAAGTGACGGATGCGGTTGAAGCCTTCAAAAAAGCCAGTGCTTTTTTTCGCTCAGAAATCGGACAGCGTTTGCGTTTGCGCATTACGCCACATTTACGCTTTTTTTATGATGAAGTGGCTGAAAATGCCAGTGAAATTGAAATTTTAATTCAAAAAGCCCTCCATTCGCATGACCGATAAGTTAGAAAAACCGGCTAAGAAAACTTGGAAAAAAGTCAATGGCCTAGTGATAGTGAATAAGCCAGAAGGCTTAACCTCAAACGCAGTTTTGCAAAAAGTGCGGCGCTTTTATTCGGCAGAAAAAGCCGGACACACCGGTGCTTTAGACCCTTTTGCCACCGGATTACTGCCCATTTGTTTTGGTGAAGCCACAAAAATTTCTGGGTTATTACTAGATGCTGATAAGGGATATATTGCGACCCTAAAATTAGGACAAGCAACTGACTCGGGCGATAAAGATGGCGAGCCGGCTTTGACCGCAGAAGTGCCTGTTTTAACCAGCGCTCAGATAGCATCGACCCTAGAAACTTTTTTAGGCGACAGTACTCAAGTGCCCCCCATGTATTCGGCACTCAAATATCAAGGTAAGCCCCTGTATAGTTATGCGCGTCAAGGCATTGAAATTGAGCGTCCTGCCAGACATATTCACTTAAGTTATTTAAAACTTCTTGAGTTTAATGGCTCGGACACCCTTAAGTTTGAAGTGAATTGTTCTAAAGGAACTTATGTAAGAACCCTGGGAGAAGACATTGCACAAGCTTTAGGTACGGTGGGGCATTTAATTGCCTTACATCGGGTTTTAACAGGCTGTTTAACCGCCGACTTAATGATGGATATGGATGAGTTGGCCACAAAAGTTGCCTTGGATGAATCTTATGGCTTGTTGCCCTTAGATTTACCTTTGGGGCATTTAGAAAGCTTGAATTTAAGCCAAGAACAAACGGATTTTATCCAGCATGGCGGAATGCTAGCCTTGCCAAAACCAGCCACTGAATTGGTCAAATTCTATAACCCAGAGGGTGTTTTTTTTGGGGTGGGTGAATGGTCCGATACCAAGCAAATGGTGAAAGCAAAGCGTCTTTTTAATTTGTAGTTGTTTGATGAATCTGCCCTTAATTGATTTACGCAACACACCAGAATATTGTGCAGGTCATTTGGTTGGCGCCACCCATATACCTTGGGCAGAATTGCCCGAGCGCTTAAATGAATTACCTGCTCGTCCTGCATTATTAAGCATAATGGGCTCTGAAACAGATTGTATTGCTGCACAAGCATACTTAGTTTCAAAAGGTTATCGCGTAAAAATAGAGGTGGATTGGCAAGCAAAATTGACTCAAAAACAACCAGGCCTGGTTAGTTTTGGCACAGAATCGCGCATTTTGTGGTCGCCTAGCCCCTTAATCAAAGAATGGCTAACGCTCGTTCAAGCGGATTTGCATCAACCATTAAAAAACCTAAAAGCCATTGACTTAGGGTGTGGCGGTGGACGCGATGCGGTGTTTTTGGCGCAACAGGGATTGTTTGTTAAAGCCATTGAACACAAGCCCGCCGTGTTAGAGCGTGCACAGCAGTTAGCCAAACACCATCAAGCAACCATTGATTTTAAATCTTGTGATTTAACCGATCCAAATTGTTATGGTGAACAAGATTTTGAACGCTGGGATTTAGTGGTGTGTATCAGGTTTTTGAATCGTCAACTTTTCCCAGTCATGCGTCAATCCATCCGCCCCAAAGGATTTGTTGTGTTTCAGACTTTTACCGAAGGCTGTGAAGTTTTTGGTAGCCCCAAAAATCCCAATTTCATTTTAAAACCCGCTGAATTAAGTGAAGTTTTTCATGATTTCACTATTTTAATTGATAGAATAGACTCACTTCCAGATGGCCGACCCGTGGCCTCGTTTATCGCTCAAAAGAAAGGTTAATTCCATGCAAGAAATGACAGCAGCCCAATTATTTGATTACTTTCAACAAAATAAAATTTGTGAATCTCTCACGCGTAATGAAGTTGAGACCATGACAAATTATTTGCAGGAAAAAAACTTTCAAAAAGACCAAATTATCTCAGACATGGGTGAGGTTGGAAATGCGATGTACTTTATTATTGCCGGTAAGGTTGCCTTTTCAACGCACGATGGTCAGTGTGAAGCCGATGTGGGTCGCCAAACGCCTGGTAATTTAATTGGGGAGATGTCGTTTTTTGACCGTAAACCTAGAATGCTTAAAATGACGGCGGCTTCTAAAGAGGTGGTTTTATTAGAAATTACGCGTGCCATGTACGATCGTCTAAAAGTTGAACATCCTTATATCGCGGTAAACTTGGTTGAAAATGCCGTTGTCAGTTTGGATCATTTGATTCGTCATATGTCGACAGATTTGTCTCATATTGAAAATTACATGTCTGGTATCGGCAAACGCTGATTTTATTTGCGTAATCCACTTTAAATACTTGTGTTAACAATACTTTTGAGTATAATGCGCAAATTAATTTCTACCATCGGTTGTGGAAATTAACTTTAATAAACCGATTAACAAGGAAAATACATGTTAACACCTGAAGATAAAGCAGCATTAGTTGCAGAATACGCAACTGCTGAAGGCGATACTGGTTCACCAGAAGTTCAAGTAGCACTTTTAACGCACAGAATTAAATACCTAACTGACCACTTCAAAACGCACATTCATGACAACCATTCTCGTACTGGTTTATTGCGTTTAGTTAGCCGTCGTCGTAAGTTATTAGATTATTTACACCGTAAAAACGCACCGCGTTACTACGAATTGATCAAGCGTTTAGGCTTGCGTAAGTAATCATCGCTAGGGCGGTGTCACAGAAGAAACCTCGCATTGCGAGGTTTTTTTTTGCCTAAATTGTGGGTTAATGCTTACAAAGGTGATTTCGTTGCGGTCAAATTCAGGTAGAATGGTAAGGTTTTTAATTGTTCGTAACTCAAGAAAAAAAGAGTCGCAAACCCAGATGAGGGTAACCTCAAGCCTGAATCCCTAGAGAGTTTATTGAAATAGCAGACTGTCTTGGGATTCAGGTTTCGGCTCGAAATTTGATAAAGGAAAAAATCATGGCAAAAGTGACACATTCATTTCAGTATGGCGCTCATACGGTAACTCTAGAAACAGGTGAAATTGCGCGCCAAGCAGACGGTGCAGTAATGATCGGCATGGGCGATACGCGCCTTTTAGTCACGGCAGTGGCGTCAAAGAGTGTCAGCGAAGGTCAAGATTTTTTCCCGCTAACCGTTAATTATCAAGAAAAAGCTTTTGCGGCTGGCAAAATTCCAGGTGGGTTTTTAAAGCGTGAAGGGCGTCCATCTGAGCACGAAACCTTAACTTCTCGTTTAATTGACCGCCCGATTCGTCCTTTATTTCCCAAAGGATTTATGAACGAAGTGCAAATCATTGCCACCGTTTTGGCTTTAGATCCAGAAGTGGGTACTGAAGTGGCCGCTATGCTAGGAACTTCAGCGGCTTTAGCCATTTCTGGTATTCCATTTGATGGACCTTTAGGTGCTGCTGTCGTCGGTTACCGTGACGGTGAATATTTACTAAACCCTTCAGAATTAGATTTAGAAACCTCTGACTTAGAATTGAGTGTTGCAGGAACGCGAGATGCGGTGTTGATGGTTGAATCAGAAGCCGCTGAGTTGTCTGAAGAAATCATGTTGGGCGCGGTTATGTTTGGTTTCCAACAAATGCAAGTGGCCATTGATGCGATAAATGAGTTTAAGGCGCAAGTTGGCAAACCCACTTGGGATTGGCAAGCAGCACCCGTTAATGTTGAATTAAAAGATGCCGTCTATGCCGCGGCGCGTGCGGATGTGGAAGCGGCTTATAGCATTGCAGACAAGATGGCGCGTTATGCGGCTTTAGATGCTGCTAAAGCAAAATTACTTGAAACTTTGGTTGCAACGGAAACGAATCCTCAAGGATATGCTGCCAAAGCGATTGAGGGCATGTTTGAAAAATTGCAAAAAGACATAGTTCGTAGTCGCATCATTGCAGGCGAGCCAAGAATTGATGGTCGTGATACCAAAACAATTCGTGCCATTAATTGCCAAGTTGGCGTTTTACCAAAAGTACATGGTTCTGCCTTGTTTACGCGTGGCGAAACTCAGGCATTGGTCGTGACCACTTTGGGGACTGAAAAAGATGCCAAAATTGTTGATGAATTAACCGGTTCTTATCATGACCGTTTTATGTTGCATTATAACTTCCCACCTTTCTCTGTTGGTGAGTGTGGTCGTACAGGTTCGCCTGGGCGTCGTGAGATAGGTCATGGTATGTTGGCGCGTCGTGGTGTTGCTGCCTTATTGCCAACGGCCGATGAATTTCCCTACACCATTCGTGTGGTGTCTGAAATCACAGAGTCAAACGGTTCTTCTTCTATGGCAACGGTTTGCGGTACCTCTATGTCTTTAATGCATGCGGGTGTGCCGATTGCAGCGCCTATCGCTGGGATTGCCATGGGCTTGATTAAAGAAGATTCTGGTTTTGCGGTTTTGTCTGATATTTTAGGTGACGAAGATCATTTGGGTGACATGGACTTTAAGGTCGCTGGAACCGATCAAGGCGTTACGGCTCTACAAATGGATATCAAAATCCAGGGTATTACTGAAGAAATTATGCAAATTGCCCTAGAACAAGCCAAAGCGGGTCGTCTGCACATTTTAAAAGCCATGGACTCTGCCATTAATCATTCAAATACCGAAGTCGCTACCACGGCACCGCGTTTCTTTAATGTTAAAGTAAAACCTGAAAAAGTGCGTGAAATCATTGGTAAAGGCGGCGCAACCATCCGTGCGTTAACGGAAGAGTCAGGTTGTGTGATTGAAATTGATGATGATGGTAATGTTAAAATTGCTGCTACGGATGATGTTTCTGCTGAAATCGCAAAACGCAAAATTGCCGAAATTGTTGCTGAGCCAGAAATTGGTATGACCTATGATGCGGTCGTTAAAAAGATTGTCGACTTTGGTGCTTTTGTGGCTTATATGCCAGGCCGTGAAGGCCTAGTGCATGTGTCTCAAATTGCCGAAGAGCGTGTTGAAGATGTTTCTAAATACCTAGCAGAAGGTCAAGAAATTCGCGTTAAGTTAATTGATATCGATAAGCAAGGTCGCGTTAAGTTGTCTATGAAAGAAGCTGAACCTAAAGCCTAAATCGTTGTTTTTACTTTTTAATAAGGCCGTTTTAACGGCCTTTTTTATCATCTGAGGATGTTATGAAATCAAACCCTTTTGAATTGCTAAAAACCCAACCGATTGACTCACTAAAAGTGGTGGTGGAGCATTATCGTCATCGCATCACGGGCGCTGAACATTATCATTTAGCCGCTGACGACCCACAAAATGTCTTTATGGTGGCTTTGCGTACGGTGCCAATGGACTCAACCGGTGTGGCACACATTCTAGAGCACACCACCTTGTGTGGCAGTGAGAAATATCCGGTGCGTGATCCGTTTTTTATGATGATACGCCGCTCACTCAATACCTTTATGAACGCTTTTACTTCCAGTGATTGGACCGCTTATCCGTTTGCCACTGAAAATAGAAAAGACTTTCAAAACCTTTTGCAAGTCTATATGGATGCAGTATTTTTTCCCAATTTAAATAAACTTGATTTTATTCAGGAAGGGCATCGTTTAGAGTTTGCCGAGATGGAGAATCCTGAATCAGAATTGGTTTATAAAGGGGTGGTTTACAATGAAATGAAAGGCGCTATGAGCTCTCCCGTGTCTACCTTATGGCAAGATTTTTCGGCAGAGTTGTATCCCACTTCCACCTATCATTACAACTCAGGTGGTGACCCAGTTAATATTCCAGAGTTAACCCATGAGCAATTAGTGGAGTTTCACCGTTATCACTACCATCCCTCCAATTCGGTGTTTATGACTTATGGCGATATTTCGGCGGCAGAGCATCAAACTCAGTTTGAAAATTTGGCGCTGGCACGGTTTAAAAATAAAGTGCCTGTGGTTAAAGTCAGCTTAGAAGAACGCTATGCAGAACCGAAAATTGCCCAGGGTGTGTATGCCTTAAACGAAGCTTCTTTAGAAGCCAAAACTCATATCGTGATGGGGTGGTTGTTGGGTGAAAACAAAGATACGATGGATGTGTTAAAAGGGCATTTGTTGTCTTCAGTGTTACTCGAAAACAGTGCTTCTCCATTGCGCAAAGTCCTAGAAACCACTGAGCTGGCCAATGCACCGTCGCCTTTGTGTGGTTTGGAAGATTCTAACCGTGAAATGGCTTTTATTGTGGGTGTGCAAGGTTCCGAAGCAGCGCATACCGATGCCATTAAAACGCTCATTTTGCAAACCCTAAAAGCGGTGGTAGAAGAAGATGTGGATGCGGAAATGATTGAATCTGCGCTGCATCAACTCGAACTGTCGCAACGAGAAATTGGTGGGGATGGTTATCCCTACGGCTTACAACTGATGCTGCAATCTTTAGCGGGTGCTATGCATGATGGTGATCCGATTGCCTTGTTGGATACAGATGCAGCGCTCAATAAATTGCGCGTCGAAGCTCTAAAACCTGGTTTTATTCCAAAAATGATTCAAACTTGGTTGTTAGATAATCCGCATCAAGTCTGTTTTACCCTTGCGCCAGATGCACAATTATCAGAGCAAAAAGAACAGGCCGAAAAATCCGCCCTAGCGCAAATTAAAGCTCAGTTAAGCCCTGAAGCGGCGCAGGCGATTATCGACCAATCTTTGGCCTTGCAGGCTCGACAAGAATTGGAAGATGATATTTCGATTTTGCCAGAAGTGACCAAAGCAGATATTCCAGCGGATATTAAACAAATTCACGGCGTTCAAGATAAAGTGAATGACTTGCCTTTAACTCATTATGTGGCCGGTACTAATGGGCTGATTTACGAACAAATCATTATTGATGTACCAGATTTAACGCCGCAAGAACAGGCGTTACTGCCCTTATTTAATGCCTGTTTACCAGAGGTTGGGTCTGCAGGTCGCGATTATTTAGCAACGCAAGCACGACACTCTGCAGTCACTGGCGGCATCAGTGCCAAAACCAATTTGCGTACGGATTTGCTTAATCCTCAAATTTTTAAAAGTCACTTGGTCTTGTCTGGCAAAGCGCTTAATCGCCATGAATCGGATTTAGCACAAGTGCTCCTAGAAACCTTGCAAACTGCTCGATTTGACGAGTTAGATCGTTTAGATGATTTAATGGGGCAAGTGCGCTCATCGGTGGACCAAGGTGTTACCGGCAATGGTCATGGCTTGGCAATGATGGCGGCCAGTCAGCATTTTACGCCGGTGGCTAACTGGGCATTTAACCGCAGTGGTTTTGCCGGTATTCAGTTTATCAAGCAGTTGTACAAAGACATTAATACTGAAGGTGAAGATGGGCAACAAGCGTTACAAGCATTTGCCAATACCTTAAGTGGTATTCAACGCAAAATGATGAATACACCCAAACAGGCTTTATTAGTGGCTGATGAAGCAGGACAAGCCTTGGCATTGCAAACCTTGCCGACGGCTTGGCAAGAACTTAATCACGCACCACAGACTCAAGGTTTGCGTTTATCGGCATCCCAGATGTCGGTGAAGCAAGCTTGGATAACCAGTTCACAAGTCAACTTTTGCGCTAAAGCCTATCCGGTGGTGGGGGCTGGGCATGAAGACGCACCGATTTTATCGGTGCTGTCGGCGGTATTGCGTAATGGCTTTTTGCACTCGCAAGTGCGCGAAAAGGGCGGTGCTTATGGCGGCGGTGCTTCTTTTAATCCAGAGTCGGCGGCGTTTAATTTTTATTCGTACCGTGACCCAAGATTGATGGAAACCTATGCAGATTTTGACCGTGCGATTGACTGGTTGATGAGTTCGGATGCCAAACAAGCACAGGTTGAAGAAGCGATACTCAATATCATCAGTGCCATGGATAAACCCGGCTCACCGGCTGGCGAAGCCAAAAAAGCCTTTTATCAAGATTTGTATGGCAAAACTTACGAATTGCGTATGGCCTATCGATTAGGTGTGTTGAATTGCACCCTTGAACAATGTCGCACGGTAGCGCAAAAATACCTGCTACCCGAGCAAGCTTCATGGGCTGTCTTAACACACGAAGGCACGCGCGCCATCACCGAAGCTGCAGGGTTTGATTTGATTAAACTCTAAGGCTTTAAAGCACTTAAAACCCTAAAAAGCCGCTAAAAATAACCAGGCCTGGTTAAAATTAGCGGCTTTTTTGTATTTTAGGGTTTTGAAATCAGTGTTGTTTTAAGATAAATTCTGACTGCAAGTGATTGAATACAATGTCTAGGAGTTGCGTGGCAGTTTGGGTTGTGCTGGGTAGGTTATTCGGGTTTTCGCTGGGAAACTGTCGGCTGCGAGTGTTGCTGGCAAAGGCTTCTAGTTTGGCATTATAAAAAGTAATGCCACTTTGGCTTTGTTCTTTGGCCAGAGTTTTCATCAGTTGTTCAAGCCCTGCTTTGGCAACACCGTAGGCGCCATAATAGGCTGGGTGTTTTTCAACTTCTTGGTCAATAATGCTGACCAGTTTTCCGTCAGAAGATTGCTTGAGTAATGCCAAACAATTTTGAATCAGATGAAAGTTGGCGTTTAAGTTCACTTGCATGACTTGATACCATTGCGTGATGTCAAACGCTGCTAAGGGTGTAAAACCGGGTAGGGTCGCCGCGTTTAGAAATAAGACATCCAGTTTGCCATATTGTTGCTGAATTGATTCTGCAAGCTGTAGGTAGTCGTCTGGATTAGCGCCTTGTAAATCAAATGGAATAATCGCAGGTTCACAGTCTTTGGTAACCAGCTCATCATAAAGTGCGTTGAGCGCTGGCTGGTTTTTATCCAATAACAATAACTGATTTTGGTTTTGCGCCAATAGCAAGCTCATCGCGCGACCTAAACCTTCTGCAGCGCCAGTGATTAAAATGGTTTGAGCGTTTTTAGGCAAACAAAGCGTTGAAAAATCGGCCATGCACTACTCCGTAAAGGTTTTTTGAATGAATAAGCTGATATCAAACGGGGTGTCAAACCGATGATCGGCGGGCCAATCTTTTGAGCGGGCCGTTTCAGGTAGGTAGCCATACATGGCGGCTCCGGTTTGCATCTGGGCATTAATGCCAGCTTCGATGTCGCGCGGATGGTCTCCAATGTAAATACAGGCTTCATTAGCAATGCCACATTCTTTGGCGGCTAAATCCATGGGTTCTCTAAAAGGTTTACGCACTGCCAGAGTATCACCACTAATAACGGTTTTAGGCTGGCTAGGGAATAAAAAAGACATCATCAGTTTTTCAGTGAGCCAACCGGGTTTATTGGTGACGATTCCCCAAGGAATTTGCTTTTTAGCTAAGATTTCTAAACCCAGTTCCAGACCTGGAAAAATCCGGGTGTGGCAATCAATATGCTCATTGTAAATATCTAAAAAGAATTGGCGGCGCGCTTCTAATTCTGATTCTGGCAAGTTTGGAAAAGCCAGTTTTGTCATGGCCATGCCACCTTGTGATACCACTTTACGAATGTCTTGATAATTAAGCGGTGGTGCATCGAAATGTCGGCAGGTGGCATTAAGCGCATAGGTAAAGTCGTAAGAGGTATCGAGTAGCGTACCATCTAAGTCAAAAAGAACGCATTGAATGGCTTGAGTCATGATTTTTCCAAAAATTATAAGGGTTTTTGATAAGCCATCAGGTAGTTCACATCCATTTTAAAGGATAGGCCAACATGCTGGGTTAAAGGATTAAAGTGGATGCCGCGACCATCCATTAAAACCAAGTCTGCTTGGCGCGCCATGGCATCTAATTCTGAAGGTTTAATAAATTTTTCGTGGGTATGGGTGCCTTTAGGGACTAGGTTGAGCAGTTGCTCTGCAGCAAATATGGCCAGTAAATAGGACTTGTAATTACGGTTGAGCGTTGAAAAAAATATCCAACCGCCGGGTTTGCAAGCCAGCGCAGCCGCTTTGATGATGGCTGCTGGGTCGGGGACGTGCTCTAACATTTCCATACAGGTCACCACATCAAATTGTTCGGGATTTTGCTCGGCAAAGGTTTCAGCGGCAATCAATTGGTAATTCACTTGAATGCCGGTTTCCAAACAATGCAATTTTGCAATGGTTAATACTTCTTCAGCCAAATCAATTCCAGTGGTGTTAGCGCCAGCCAGCGCCAAAGATTCTGAAAGAATACCGCCACCGCACCCTATGTCTAAAACGGTTTGGTTTTTTATGGGCTGAAAGTGTTTGATAAACTCCAAGCGAATGGGGTTGATTTTGTGAAGTGCGCCAAATTCGCCTTCGGTATCCCACCAGGTGGAAGAAAGGCGGTTAAAGTTGTCAAGTTCTTGCGGATCTGCATTGCGAGTCATAGGTTGGCTTTTTGAATTGATGAAATTGTTCGAGATTATAGCGTTTTTGTCGTTTGATGAAAAATAAACCTTGCTAAACAACCTTGAAAGCAAAGCTATGAATGGGTTAGGGCCTTGCATTTAGTGGATTATTACAAATAAATTTCGGTATAATGCGAAATTCATTTAAAACCAAAGAACGACTTATTCTATGTCAGATTTTGCACGCGAAATAATACCCATTTCTCTCGAAGATGAGATGAAAACTTCCTACCTCAGTTATGCCATGAGCGTTATCGTTGGCAGAGCACTACCTGATGTGCGTGATGGCTTGAAGCCAGTGCATCGTCGAGTGCTTTATGCCATGAATGTATTGGGTAACGGCTGGAACAAACCTTATAAAAAATCGGCTCGTATTGTCGGTGACGTGATCGGTAAATACCATCCGCATGGCGATACGGCGGTTTATGACACCATCGTTCGTATGGCGCAGCCTTTCTCATTGCGTTATATGTTGGTTGATGGTCAAGGTAACTTTGGTTCGATTGATGGTGATGCACCTGCCGCCATGCGTTATACCGAAGTGCGTATGGCTAAAATTGCTCATGAATTATTAGCAGATTTAGACAAGGAAACTGTCGATTTTACGCCTAACTACGATGAATCTGAGTCTGAGCCAAATGTGCTGCCCACGCGTATTCCTAACCTATTGGTGAACGGTTCGTCGGGGATTGCGGTGGGTATGGCAACCAATATTCCGCCCCATAATATCAATGAAACCGTGAGTGCTTGTATTGCGTTGATTGATGATCCCAATTTGACTGTGTGTGAATTAATGGATTATTTACCAGGCCCTGACTTCCCCACCTATGGCATTATCAACGGTAATGCGGGTATTCGTGAAGCCTATGAAACAGGGCGTGGCCGCGTGCAAATGCGTGCCAGAACTCTAGTTGAAACCGATAAGTCTGGCAAGAATACCATTGTTGTTTACGAAATTCCGTATCAAGTCAACAAGGCGCGTTTAATTGAGCGTATTGCGGAACTGGTTAAAGAAAAGAAAATTGAAGGGATCACGGCGCTTCGTGATGAGTCTGATAAAGACGGTATGCGTATTGTGATTGAATTGCGTCGTAATGAAGTCCCTGAAGTCATCATCAATAACCTTTACAAGCAAACAGCCATGCAAACCGTGTTTGGTATTAACATGGTTGCCTTGATAGATGGTCAGCCTAAGCTATTGAATTTGAAAGAGGTCTTAACGGCATTCATCAAACATCGCCGCGAAGTCGTGACCCGAAGAACCATTTATGAATTGCGTAAAGCCCGCGAAAAAGCACACCTTTTAGAAGGTTTAGCCTTGGCGTTGACCAATATCGATGAAATGATCGAATTGATTAAAGCCTCACCAAGTCCTGTGGTTGCAAAAGAGCGCATGCTAGAGCGCCAATGGCCCATAGGTAAGGTGACTGAATTACTAGAGCGCGTTGAATTGAAAGATGTGCGTCCAGAGGATTTACCCGAAGGCTTTGGTGCAGATGGGGATGTTTATCGCCTATCTCCTGTTCAGGCGCAAGCGATTTTAGAAATGCGCTTACACCGTTTAACGGGCTTAGAACAAGACAAAATCATTGCCGAATATAAAGAATTGTTGGCTAAAATTGCTGAATATCTTGAAATCTTGTGCAACCCAGACCGTTTAACCGAAGTGGTTCGTGATGAGTTGTTAGAAGTGGTCGCAAACTATGGTGATAAGCGTCGGACTGAAATCGACCATGCTTATCAAGATTTGGATGCAGAAGACTTAATTACCCCAGAAGACAGAATCGTCACGCTTTCTCAAGATGGTTACATCAAAACTCAGCCGTTATCAGATTATCGTGCTCAGCGTCGTGGTGGTCGTGGTAAATCTGCAACTCAGATGAAAGAAGAAGATGAAGTTGGGCAAATTTTTGTCGCCAACACTCATGACATGCTGTTGTGCTTCTCTAATAAAGGTAAGCTTTATTGGCAAAAAACTTGGCAATTGCCGCTCGCCAGTCGAGGTTCTAAAGGTAAGCCCATAGTGAATGTGTTGCCTTTAGATGAAAACGAACACATTACATCGGTATTGCCAGTCAGCCAGTTTGATGGTGAGCATTTCGTATTTATGGCAACGCGCTCGTCGGTTGTTAAGCGTGTGGCTCTGTCTGATTTCTCTCGCCCAAGAGCCAACGGAATTATTGCCGTTGACCTAGATGAAGGTGACGAATTAGTGGGTACTGCACTGACGGATGGTTCGAAAGACATTATGTTGTTCAGTAATGTCGGTAAAGCCATACGCTTTAATGAAAATGATGTGCGCGTGATGGGTCGTCAAGCCCGTGGTGTTCGTGGTATGAAGCTGCAAGATGATATGCATATCATCAGTATGCAAGTTGCTTCTGAGAATACCTTGATTTTGACCGCCACCGAACATGGTTACGGCAAGTGTACGCCTGTTGAAGATTATTCGACCATTAACCGTGGCGGTCAAGGTGTGATATCCATCAAAACATCCGAGCGTAATGGTAATGTGGTGGATTCTGTTGCCGTAACACCAGACCAAGAGTTGGTGCTGATTACCAATAAAGGCACCCTAGTGCGTACGCGCATTTCAGAGGTGTCGATTGTTGGACGCAACACCCAAGGCGTTAAGTTGATTAATGTTGGCAAAGGCGAATTGGTGGTAGGTATAGCAGTGGTCGATATGGAAGAGGATTCTGATGAAGATGTCCTAGACGCTTCTGTTGAAACAGCGGCAAGTCAAGCCCCAAACCCTGATGCACCCAGCGCTGAAGCCGATACCACAGATCAAACCGAATAATAACAATATTAACGAAATGTGCAGGTTTAAAACGCCTGCACCTTTGTTGCAATTTTATTTTGAAAGAGAACTTTATGAGAGCCTTTAATTTTAGTGCGGGTCCAGCCATGCTGCCTGAATCGGTCATGCGCAAAGCACATGCAGAATTTTTAGACTGGGATCATTCTGGAATGTCAGTGATGGAAGTCAGTCACCGCAGTAAAGAATATATGGCTGTGGCACACCGCATGGAAGCAACTTTGCGTGAAGTGATGGCTATTCCAGATAATTACAAAGTGTTGTTTACCCACGGTGGCGCTTCTTTACAGTTTTCAGCCATTCCATTGAATTTAACGCAAGCAGGTGATTCAGCCGACTATTTTAATACCGGTGTTTGGTCAGACAAGGCCATGACAGAAGCCAAGCGATATATTCAAGTGAATGAAGTCTGCAAAGATGAAAATAGTATTCCAGCAGAATCGACTTGGCAGTTTTCAAAAGATGCCAAATATGTGCATATTTGCCAAAACGAAACCATTACCGGGGTTGAATTCCAAGAAGTTCCTAAAACCGATAAAATCATTGTGGCTGATTTTTCATCAACCATTTTGTCGCGTCCGATTAATGTGTCTGACTATGGCGTGATTTATGCCGGTGCACAAAAAAACATTGGACCAGCGGGTTTGTGTATTGTGATTGTACGCGAAGATTTAATCGGTCATGCTCGTCCTGAAACGCCAAAACTCTTAAATTGGGCAACTTACAACGATAACGAATCTATGTTTAATACCCCAGCAACCTTCTCTTGGTATTTAGCCGGTTTGGTTTTTGAATGGATTAAAGAAGTGGGTGGTGTTGAAGCCATTGGTCAAATTAATCAACGCAAAGCCCAAAAATTATACGACCTGATTGATGCTTCAAATCTTTACTATAACGAAGTTGATCCTGCAGTTCGCTCATGGATGAATGTCACCTTTAAGTTTAAAAATCATGACCTTGAAGATGCTTTTTTAAAAGAATCTAAAGCGGCTGGTTTTTTAAGTTTGAAAGGTCATAAGGCTTATGGTGGAATGCGAGCCAGTATCTACAATGCCATGCCCGAAGAAGGCGTGGATGCTTTGGTTGAATTTTTAAAAGCCTTTGAAGCTAAAAACGCTTAAACACAACGGAACTGTTTTTCTATGCAAGATAGCCAAGCGGCAGAACTCGAAAAAATTCAGCTGACCGAAATACGCAATGCCATTGATGCCATTGATCGCCAGATTCAAGACTTAATAGGGCAACGCGCTTTATGTGCCCAAAAAGTTGCTGACATCAAAACACAAGGCGGAAAAGTTGAGGCGGTTTTTTACCGCCCTGAAAGAGAAGCGCAGGTGCTCCGCGCGGTGCGTGAACGCAATGAATCTTTAATTTCTGATAATGACATGGCACGACTATTTCGTGAAATTATGTCAGTCTGTTTGGCGTTAGAGCATCCGACTCGAGTGGCTTATCTTGGGCCAGAAGGCAGTTATTCTCACTCCAGCGCACTCAAACAATTTGGGACTTCTGCCCATCCTTTAGCAGTTTCTACAATTTCAGATGTTTTTAAAGCCGTTGAAAAGGGTGAAGCGGATTACGGTATAGTGCCCGTTGAGAACTCCTCTGAAGGGGTAGTCAAGCAAACCCAAAACGAATTGATTAAAACGGGTTTAAAAATCAGCGGAGAAGTGGACTTAGCCATTCATCATTGTCTACTTTCGGTGAGTCACGACATAGAAACCATTGAGCGCGTTGCTGCACATCCTCAAGCGCTTGGGCAGTGTGAACAATGGTTAAAAAATAATTTTCCTGGCGTTCAACTCATGCCTGTTGAGTCCAATGCCTTGGCCGCTAAAATGGCTAAGGAAGATCCAACGCTTGCGGCGATTGCATCCGAACAAGCGGCACAGTTATATGAATTGCATATTCTTGAAGCCAATATAGAAGACCAAAAAGACAATACCACTAAGTTTTGGGTTGTTGGATCTGAAAAAACTGCACCGAGTGGACTTGATAAAACGGCTTTGATTGTGTCTATGCCGAATAAGGCAGGGGCTTTGATGGATGTGTTGGCTAGCTTTGCCAATCGTAAAATCAGTATGACGCGCATTATTTCAACGCCTTCGGTTAATAAAAAATGGGACTATGTTTTCTTTATTGATGTTTTAGGGCATCAAGATGAACCTTTATTGCAAGAAGCCTTGCAAGAAGTGAAAGATAAGTCTTTGTTTTATAAGTTGCTTGGCTCATTTCCCGTTTCTCCTCTAGACTAATTCTTGGAATCTCTATGTTTTGCGATCAAATTCAACCTCAAATTTTAGGGATTAGTCCTTATGTGCCTGGAAAACCCATCAGCGAGTTACAGCGTGAACTGGGTTTAAAGCGTATTTCTAAATTAGCGTCTAACGAAAATCCATTAGGTGCTAGCTTAAAAGTGACAGCAGCCATTCAAGCAGAATTTGCTGATATTGCGCGTTATCCGGATGGCAATGCCTTTTATTTAAAGTCTGAGTTGGCCAAATTTTTTAAGGTCACTGAACAACAAGTGGCTTTGGGGAATGGCTCTAACGAAGTGTTAGAGCTGGCTGCTCGTGTGTTTGCCGGCCCAGGCGATGAAATTGTTTATTCACAATATGCTTTTGCGGTTTATCCTATTTGTGCGCAAGCCGTTGGTGCAACCGGTGTAGAAGTGCCTGCTAAAAATTGGGGGCATGATTTACCTGCAATGCTAAAAGCCATTACGCCTAAGACTAAAATGGTGTTTTTGGCAAATCCCAATAACCCAACCGGCACGATGTTTCGAAGAGCTGAATGGGAGGCTTTTATTAGCCAGGTACCAAAACAGGTCATCGTGGTTTTGGATGAGGCTTATGTCGAATATGTTGAGGATGCCGACTATGCAAATGGTCGCGAATATTTAGAAACTTACCCTAATTTATTGATTTCAAGAACCTTTTCAAAAGCCTATGGCTTGGCATCATTGCGAGTTGGTTTTATGTTAGGGTCAGAGGAAGTGATTGCCTATCTTAACCGTTTACGCGAACCTTTTAATATTAATCAGTTTGCGCAGGTTGGCGCAGTGGCGGCTTTGCAAGATCAAGCCTTTGTTAATAAGGGTGTCGCTTTAAATAAGGTCGGCATGCAGCAAATGGTTAATGCCTTTGCGGATATGGGGTTAAATTATATTCCCTCATATGGCAATTTTGTGTGTGTGGAGTTTGCGCAAAAGCCGGGTCTGGCGGCAGAAATTAACCAAGCTTTACTAAAGCAGGGTGTTATTGTGCGCCCTTTGGCGGGTTATAAAATGCCTGATCATTTGCGTGTTTCGATTGGTTCTGTGGCTGAAAATCAGCATTTTATTGATGTACTTAAAAGTTTAAAGTCGTTGTATGCTTGATTCGGCAGTTTCTGAGTTTAAAGGTATTGATAAGCTCACGGTTGTAGGCGTCGGTTTAATTGGCGGCTCTTTTGCCTTAGCATTAAAGCAGACAGGCCTGGTTAAAAATATCGTTGGTTTTGGTCAAAATGAGGCTAATTTAAAAACTGCGGTTGCCTTGGGTGTGATTGACAGTTACAGCTTGTCTATGGAAAGTGCCGTGAAGGGGGCAGATTTGGTGATGCTGGCTGTGCCCCTAGGTGCAATGGCATCTAGTCTGCAAGCCATGCAACCTTTTTTAGAGCCACAAACGATAGTGACCGACGCTGGCAGCGCTAAAATGGCGGTCATTCGTGCGGTTGAATCCGTTTATGGAAAAGTTCCTGCTAATTTTGTCCCAGGGCATCCGATTGCCGGAAAAGAAAAAAGTGGCGTGACAGCGGCTGATGCGATGTTGTATCAAAAACATCGGGTGATCTTAACGCCTTTGGCTGATACAAATCCTGCAGCCGTTGAATTGGTTCGCCAGCTTTGGTTAGCTTGTGGTGCGCTAGTGACAGAAATGCCATCGCATGTTCACGATGAAGTTTTTGCGGCGACCAGTCATTTGCCCCATATTTTAGCGTTTGGCTTAGTGGATATGCTTAACGAGCACAAAGAGTTAGGTGATATATTTCAGTACACCGCTGGCGGTTTTCGAGATTTTACGCGTATTGCTTCCAGTGATGCCACCATGTGGCGCGACATAGCACTCACTAATAGTGATGCCGTTTTAAAATGGTTAGAAAACTACCAACAAGCTTTGCGTCACATGAGCGAGCTGATTCAAAAACAAGATGGCGACGCCTTATACAAATTATTTGCCAGTGCTAAAGCGGCTCGTGATGCCCATATTGTCAATAAACAACCCATTCAATCGTGAAGTATTAAGAGTAAGGTTTGAGGAAAATTATGTCTAAAAATGTCCGTTTTAAAGTCCAACCTGGTGGTTCAATCAAAGGTCGTATTCGAGTGCCGGGTGACAAATCTGTTTCTCATCGCAGTATTATGTTGGGTTCGATTGCCGAAGGTGTAACCCATGTTAGCGGCTTTTTAGAAGGCGAAGACAGTTTGGCTACCTTAAAAGCTTTTCAGGCGATGGGTGTGCAAATTGAAGGCCCTCATAACGGGGATGTGACAATCCACGGTGTGGGTTTAAGGGGTTTGAAAAAGCCTTCAGTGCCTTTGGATATGGGAAACTCTGGCACGGCGATGCGTTTAATGGCAGGCATTTTAGCGGGGCAAGATTTTGAGTGTGAATTGATTGGTGATGCTTCTTTATCAAAGCGTCCCATGAAACGCGTGACGGATCCTTTAAGACAGATGGGCGCAGAAATTGATACCGCAGAAGGCGGTATGCCCCCTTTGAAATTAAAAAAAGGTCAGCCTTTAAAAGGGATTCAATATACTTTGCCAATGGCGAGTGCCCAGGTTAAATCTTGTTTAATCTTGGCTGGACTCTATGCTGAAGGTACAACAGAAGTCATTGAGCCAGCGCCAACGCGTGACCACACAGAAAGAATGTTGAATGGTTTTGGCTATGCTGTGCACACGGAAAAGCTTGATGGGTCAGCGTCAAAAATGACAGTCACTGGCGGCGGAACACTAACAGCGATGAATATTGATGTGCCCTCAGATATATCCTCAGCGGCTTTCTTTATGGTGGCAGCATCAATTGCACCTGGTTCTGATTTGGTGATTGAGCATGTTGGTATTAATCCAACCCGCACGGGTGTTATCGATATTCTTAAACTAATGGGTGCGGACATTACGCTTGAAAACGAACAAACTGTCGGTGGCGAACCTGTGGCAGATGTGCATGTGCGTTATGCGCCTCTGAAAGGTATTGAAATCCCTGAGGATTTGGTTCCGTTAGCCATTGATGAGTTTCCGGTGTTGTTTGTTGCAGCCTCAACGGCTGAAGGTAAAACGGTTTTATTTGGCGCTGAAGAGTTACGTGTTAAAGAATCCGATCGTATTCAAGTTATGGCGGATGCCTTAAATGCCGTTGGGATTCACGCGCAACCCACCCATGATGGTATGGTGATTGTGGGTGGCAAGCAACAAGTTCAGAAAGATGAGATTCAAAGTCATCACGATCACCGTATTTCAATGGCGATGACCATTGCCGGTTTAACGGCAGTGTCTGAAGTGGTGATTGAAGATTGTGCGAATGTGAATACTTCTTTCCCAACTTTTTTAACCCTGGCCAATCAAGTCGGTTTAAAAGTCACTGCGGAGCAAGCATAAATGGACGCTTTATCACATCCAGTCATTGCGATTGATGGCCCTAGTGGGGTCGGTAAGGGGACCTTGGCGCAATACTTGTGTTGTAAAACAGGGTTTAATTTATTGGACAGTGGGGCGATTTATCGCGCCTTAGCCTTTGGCGCTTTAAAATCCAATATTTCAGCGGAAAATCTACCAGGCCTGGTCAATTTAGCAGAAAATTTACCCGTTAAATTTGTCGATACCTCAATTATTTATGAGGGTGAAGATGTCACCTCTAAAGTGCGCAATGAAGAAGTGGCTGCTGCTGCCTCTATAGTGGCGGCAATTCCGGAGGTACGCGCGGCTTTACTCAAACGCCAAAAAGGATTTGCGATGGCGCCTGGCTTAGTGGCTGATGGCCGAGATATGGGAACCGTTGTTTTTCCACAAGCCCCCGTTAAAATATTTTTAACAGCTTCTGCCGAAGTTCGTGCAGAAAGAAGAGTAAATCAGTTGAAATCTCAAGGGGTTAGTGCTAATATTGTACAGATAACTTCGGACATTATGGCTAGAGATGAAAGAGATCGTACTCGAACCACCTCGCCTTTAGTGCCTGCCAGTGACTCGGTGATTATAGATACCAGCGAGTTATCCATCAATCAAGTGTGCGATAAGGCCATTGATTTATTATGGAAAGCAGGCATTTTAAAATGATGTTTTTCTTTGAGTGATAAGCGAATTAACTTAACTCATTGATAATAAAAGTTAATAATCCTCGTTGGGGTTTGCCTAAACGGGGATTTTGTTTTTACAGATTTTTCGGTTGCATTAATTGGGAAATGCACCTTTTAATAATTGACCCGTTGTTGTTTTGGAAACCCCAATCAGAAGAAAAACACGGTTTGAAAAAATGTTGGTAAATTATCCATGAGTGAATTATCTTTCGCTGAGTTATTCGAACAATCTGACGAACAAGTCAGATTCCAAACTGGTTCATTAATTATCGGTACTGTTGTTGGTATCGACAAAGAAACCGTTCTTGTTGATGCAGGCATGAAGTCTGAGTCAGCAGTTCCAAAATCACAATTCTTAGACGCTAACGGCAAACTAGAAGTTGCTGTAGGTGATCAAGTAGAAGTTTACCTAGAAAGCCTAGAAGATGGTTTCGGTGAAACTCGCTTGTCACGCGAAAAAGCGAAACGCGCTAAGACTTGGGATGTTCTTGAAGCGGCTCTTGAAGCTAAAGAAACTGTTATTGCATTTGTTACTGGTAAAGTAAAAGGTGGTCTAACGGTTGATGTTCAAGGCGTTCGTGGTTTCTTGCCAGGTTCTCTTGTGGATATTCGTCCTATCCGTGACTTCGGATTCCTAGAAGGTAAAGAAGTTGAAGCAAAATTAGTTAAATTAGATCGTAAGCGTAACAACGTTGTTGTTTCTCGTCGTGCTGTTATCGAGCAAGAAAGCTCTGCAGAGCGTGATGCGTTACTAGACACAATGGAAGAAGGCACAGTTCTAAAAGGTATCGTTAAGAACCTAACTGACTACGGTGCATTTATCGACCTAGGCGGTATTGACGGTCTATTACACATTACTGACATGGCATGGCGTCGTGTTAGCCATCCTTCAGAAGTTATCCAAGTGGGTGACGAGATTGATGTTAAAGTTCTTAAGTTCGACAAAGAGAAAAACCGTGTTTCTCTAGGTATGAAGCAATTGGCTGATGATCCATGGTCTGATATGGTTGCTCGTTACCCAATGGGTGCTGAAGTAAAAGGTAAGGTTGCTAACATTACTGATTACGGCGCTTTCATTGAAATCGAAGATGGTATTGAAGGTTTGGTTCATACGTCTGAACTAGATTGGACTAACCGTAACATTCACCCATCTAAAGTGGTTCATTTGGGTCAAGAAGTTAACGTTAAGATTCTAGATGTTGATCAAGAGCGTCGTCGTATTTCTTTGTCTATCAAGCAATGTACTGTTAACCCTTGGGAAGCTTTCTCTGCAACTCACAACAAAGGTGACAAGATTGTTGGTAACATCAAGTCTATCACTGACTTCGGTATCTTCTTAGGTCTAGAAGGTAACATCGATGGTTTGGTTCACTTAACTGATATTTCTTGGTCACAAACTGGCGAAGAAGCCATTCGTGATTTCAAGAAAGGTGATGAATTAGAAACAATCATCCTATCTATCGATCCTGAGCGTGAGCGTATTTCTTTAGGTCTTAAGCAGTTAGAGCAAGATCCTTTTGGACAGTATGTCAGCACTAACGGTAAAAACTCTATCGTTACAGGTAAAGTGACTTCTGTTGATGAGAAAGGCGCTGTTGTTTACCTAGGTGAAGAAGTTGAAGGTTACCTTCGCGCTTCTGAATTGATGGAAGATACTCGTGATGCACGCACTGTGTTGAAAGAAGGTGATGAAGTTGAAGCTAAAATCATCAACATCGATCGCAAAAATCGTTCAGTTTCATTATCTGTAAAAGCGAAAGAAGCACAAGAAGAAGCTAATGCTATTAAAGATTACTCTGCTTCTACTGATGTTTCTAGCAATACGCTAGGTGATTTGTTGAAAGACCTTAAAGGTTAATCAACCCTGAGGTACCCTTCAGAAGGGTCGTTTTGGTCAGGTGCTCATTATTAAATTTGCACCTGTCACCTTTCTAATGATTAGATAGAGAAAATGGCATGACCAAGTCAGAATTGATAGAGTTGATTGCAAGAAAACAAACTCAATTTAGTCAGAAGGATGTTGAGCTTGCAGTTAATCAAGTTTTAGACTCTATGATAGATGCATTATCACAGGGTGACAGAATTGAAATTCGCGGTTTCGGGAGTTTCAGTTTGCATCATCGCAAAGCAAGAGTTGGTCGTAACCCTAAAACGGGCGAAAAGGTTGAGCTGAGTGATAAGCGTGTACCGCACTTTAAGCCAGGTAAATCCTTGCGTGAAGGGGTAGATGCTTCTAAAGATAACACCGATATCATAAAGTGATTTTTTAAAGGTTTGATAGATGTAATTAGGTTTGCATCATTCGCTCCTTAATTTAAAAAAGGGTACAATGGATTTTCCGTTGTATCCTTTTTTTTTATTGAAGAAATAGACCAATTATGTTGAAAATTTTATCTTTAATCGTGACTGTAGGCGTTTTGTTGTTTGGTTTGGCGCTGGGGGTTTTAAATCCTACCTTGGTCAAGTTTGATGCATTTTTTGCTGTTTTTGAGTTACCTTTATCAGTGCTGCTCGCTTTAACTTTGGTTTTAGGTGCTTTATTGGGTGCTTTAATTGTATTTGCACAAGTATTAAAAATGCGTTGGTTGCTCAAGGCGCAAGTCAGAAAAAATCAAAAACAAGCAGATCAGCTCGTTCAATTAACCAAAGAAATAACACAGTTTAAGGTTGGTCAAAAATCTTTAGAAACCAGCCAGAATTTAACTTTAAATTGATTTTTATAATTTTACAAAGGCTTAAAAACCATGTCGTTAGATCCCAAAGTTCTCATAGCACTTGACTTTAATACGATTGAATCAGCGCTTAATTTTGTATCCACCGTTTCACCAAAGAGTTGTCGTCTAAAGGTTGGTAAAGAATTGTTTGCTGTCGGTGGTCCACAATTTGTGGAAGCCCTTATTAAGCAAGGGTTTGATGTTTTTTTAGATTTAAAGTATCACGATATACCAAATACGGTCGCAAAAGCCTGCCAAGCAGCAGCCAAAATGGGCGTATGGATGGTCAATGTTCATGCCTTAGGGGGTTATAAAATGATGACGGCTGCTAAAAATGCTTTAGCAGAATTTGAAAAGCCGCCAATTTTAATTGCAGTGACCATTTTAACCAGTATGGGGCAAGAGGATTTACAGCAAATTGGGCTTGCCGGAACACCCGCAGAGAATGTGTTGCGTTTGGCGAGTTTGGCAAAAAAAGCAGGTTTGGACGGTGTGGTATGTTCTGCACAAGAAGCCTCAATTCTGAAAGCTGAGTTGGGTAAAGATTTTTGTTTGGTCACTCCGGGGATTCGTCCAGCAGGCAGTGATGCTAATGATCAGCAGCGTATCATGACGCCCGCTGAAGCGATGCAGGCGGGTTCACATTACCTTGTCGTGGGGCGACCAATTACTCAAGCGGATGATCCAAGTGCAGTGTTAGACCAAATCAATCAATCAATTGCCTAAAACTCTATTTAAGTACCTGTTTTTTTAAGATTTTAGCTTGTTAAAATTTACAAAATGGGTATAATCCACGCTTTCGGCAAGTTGCCCGAAATCCTTGCTTCACTGGTTCATTTTTAAAAAGATTTTTTAATTAGGCCAGGGGGCTGTTTTTAATCCAAAAGGAGATTTGAATGCGTCATTATGAAGTCGTATTTTTAGTTCACCCTGATCAAAGCGAACAAGTACCTGCAATGGTTGAACGCTACCGTGGTGTTATTGAAGAAAAAGGTGGAAAAGTTCACCGTCTTGAAGATTTAGGTCGTCGTCAATTGGCCTACCCAATCAACAAAGTACACAAAGCTCATTACATCCTAATGAACATCGAATGTGGTCAAGTAGAGCTTAAAGAGCTAGAAAACTTGTTCTACTACAACGATGCCGTTTTACGCAATATGATTATTAAGCGTAACGAAGCGGTTACTGAACCTTCAGTATTCCAAGGTAAAAAAGAAGAAAAACGTCAAGGAGCTTACAATGGCTAGAGGATTTGGTAGAAAGAAATTCTGTCGTTTTACAGTTGATGGAATCAAAGAGATTGACTACAAAGATTTAGATATCTTAAGAAGTTATATTACTGAAACTGGCAAAATTGTTCCAAGTCGTATTACTGGAACAAGTGCAAAATATCAGCGTCAATTAGCAACAGCTATCAAACGCGCTCGTTATATTGCGTTGTTGCCTTACACAGATCAACACAAATAAGAAGTTTGTAGAACTGCAGTAAGGGGTTGAAATGTTAGCAGTTGCAAGTTTTTCGATGAAAGGGGCTACACAAGCCTTTATTGCAACCCTGGTATTTTCAGCGCTGACCGTTTGGTTAGCCCCATTTGGTGTTATTGTTGGTGCTTTAATTGCACTGGTAACCCTTAGAATTGGGGTGATTGAAGGGTTAAAAACATTGATAGTCGCTGGTGCCACCAGTATTTTACTATCAACGACCATGTTAGGAAGTTATTGGCCGGGTTTGGTTTCCATTATGGAGTATATGCTCCCAGTATGGATTGCTTCCGTCGTTCTTCGTAATACTAACTCTTTGGCACTGGCATTAAATGCCATCATGATGTTAGTTGGGCTTCTGGTTATCGGCTTTCATTTGATGGTTGGTGATACAGAAGCCTGGTGGATTCAACTTTATAACACTCAACTGGCCCCGCTCTTAGAGCAGGCAGGCGTTGATTTTAAAGAGTTGGATGTCACTCAAATGGTATCTATGATTACCTTGTTAATGGCTATTTTTGCAGTAACACTTTGGTTTTCAATAGTGCTGTTGGGTCGTTGGTGGCAAAGCAAGTTGTATTATCCAGGTCGCTTTAGAGAAGATTTTTATCAACTTAGACTGCCTAAAAATGTCGCCTATGTCACGGTTGTTTTTGCTGTGCTAGGGCTGGTTTTAGATGGCAATAATTTGATACAAGATTTATCAAGTGTTCTGATGGCAGGTTTAATGTTTCAGGGATTGGCAATTATTCATTTTGCTGTCAATCAAAGAGCTTTAAACACAGGCTGGCTAGTAGGCTTATATGTTTTATTGTTGTTGTTTCCACAAACACTTTTGGTTTTAGCCACGGTTGGACTTTTGGATATTTGGATGAATGTCCGTGTTCGATTGCAAAAAGATTAAATTTTAGAGGTTTGAGCTATGAATATTATTCTGCTTGAGAAAGTACAAAACTTAGGTAACTTAGGTGATAATGTTACTGTTAAATCTGGTTACGCGCGTAACTTTTTGATTCCGCAAGGAAAAGCTAAGCCAGCAACTAAAGAAAACATTGCTGAGTTTGAAGCGCGTCGTGCTGAATTAGAAAAATTAGCTGCTGAAGCTTTAGCGAATGCACAAGCTGTTTATGAAAAAATGAACGGTTTAGTAGTTGCTGTTGAGTCTGTTGCTGGTGACGAAGGTAAGTTGTTCGGTTCTATCGGAACGCATGACATTGCTGATGCATTGATTGCTTCTGGTTTTGAAGTTGAGCGTAAAGCTGTTCGTATGCCAGAAGGCGCATTGCGTCATGTGGGTACTTACGAAATTGATGTTCAATTACACACTGATGTGGTTGCGTCAATCACGGTTGAAGTTAAAGCAACTAAAGCTTAATTTTCAATTGTTTTGCAAAAAATGGAGCTTCGGCTCCATTTTTTTTGTCTAGATTAATTGCTGGTTAAATCAGCAGTGTCACTCATCTGTTTCCTGAATTTCGTTATAATAAACACCCTTATCACATAGACCCGATTATGAACAATAACGAAGAATTATTTAAAACGCCACCACATTCCATCGACGCTGAGCAATCGGTATTGGGCGGTTTGATGCTGTCTAATGAAAAGATAGAAGATGTTGCGGTGATTGTGAATGAATTTGATTTCTATACTAAGCAACATCAAGTGATCTTCGGCGCGATTATTGACCTAAATCAAAAAAACAAGCCTTTTGATATAGTCACCGTCATTGAATCTTTAACCTCAAGTGGATTGCTTGAAGTTGCAGGTCAAAAGGGCTATTTGGTTGAGTTGGTGCAAAACACCCCAGGTGCCGCCAATATTCTTTATTACGCACAGTTGGTCAGAGAAAAGTCCATATTGCGTTCATTAATTACTTCATGTAATGAGATTACAGAAACTTGTTACCACCCCCAAGGTAAGGATATTCGAGAAATTCTAGATTTTTCTGAATCTCGTATTATGCGGATTGCTGAGCATAATTCTGGCAAGCAACGCGAATATAAAACCATGGAAACCCTATTGGAGTCGGCGATAGTCAAGATTGATGAGTTGTTTAACTCTAACGGAAACATTACTGGGCTAGAAACGCATATAACCAAGTTTGATGAGATCACCTCTGGCTTGCAAAAAGGTGATTTAATCATCGTTGCGGGTCGTCCTTCTATGGGTAAAACAACCTTTTCAATGAACTTGGCTGAAAATATCGCCACCAAAAATGGCACGCCTGTCGCGGTATTCAGTATGGAGATGCCCGGCGAACAATTGGCCATGCGTATGATTAGCTCTATCGGCAAAATTGATGCGCAGCGCATGAGAACTGGGCGCTTTGAACAAGATGACTGGCCAAAATTAAACAAGGCTGTCAGTGTTCTATCCGGCGCAGATGTTTATATTGATGACTCGCCAGCTTTGATGATTACAGAGCTCAGAGCCAGAGCCAGACGCATTGATAAAGATGTGCGTAGCAAACAACTTAAAAAGGCAACTGAAGAGGGGTTTGAAAATCCTGAGTCTAAAGTTACCGGCCTAGGTTTGGTGGTGATTGACTACTTACAACTTATGCGTGGTTCTAATAGCAATGATAACCGCGTCAATGAGATTTCTGAGATTTCGAGAGGACTTAAAGCACTTGCCAAAGAATTAAATATTCCCGTGATTGCCTTATCTCAGTTAAATCGCAGCTTGGAGCAGCGCCCTAATAAGCGTCCCGTTATGTCCGATTTGCGTGAATCAGGTGCCATTGAGCAGGATGCGGATTTGATTTTGTTTATCTATAGAGATGAGGTTTATCATCCTGATACCGAAGATAAGGGTACGGCAGAAATTATTATTGGTAAGCATCGTAATGGGCCATTAGACACGGTTAGAGTCACCTTTATTGGAAAATACACAAGATTTGAAAATCATGCTGGTTTTAATGTGCCAGACCAGGGTTATTAGATGATGAACTATCGTCCCGTTAAAGCCTTTATTAATTTCGAAGCACTAAAATCTAACTTAAAACAGGTAAGAGCTTTTGCGCCTAAGTCTAAGATTTTAGCGGTGATTAAAGCCAATGGTTATGGTCATGGCATGACAAGGGTTGCTGAGCAACTCTCTATGGCTGATGCGTTTGGTGTTGCTTCTATTGATGAGGCGATTAAGTTGCGTCATAAGGGTTTTTTGCATCGCATTTTGTTACTGGAAGGGCTGTTTTGTGAGTCCGAATTTGCATTGGTTATTCAACACCGTCTAGATTTTGTGATTCATTCCGAACATCAACTCGACTGGCTGATGCGCTTAAATCATTCTCAACCGTTAAATGTTTGGGTAAAAATAGATACTGGAATGCACCGTTTGGGTTTTTTACCAGAGCATTTTCCAAAGGTCATTAAAAAGCTTCAAACACTCAAGGTTCAGCCTAATATTATCACTATGTCGCATTTTGCATCGGCAGGTGAATCGACAGCGTTTACTCTGGAGCAATTAGATTGTTTTAATTCACTAACGCAAGGAATGAATGGCGCCAAAAGTTTAGCCAATTCTGCGGCGATTCAAAATTTGCCCGCGGCGCATTTTGATTGGGTGCGCCCGGGTATTATGCTTTATGGGGCGGGTGATTTATCAACAGGTCAGCAATTATCCCCTTTAAAACCTGTGATGACCTTAAAAACGGAAGTCACCAGTTTGAAATGGATAGAAGCGGGTGAGTCGGTTGGTTATGGACAAACCTGGAAGGCTACTAAAAAATCTTTTGTGGGTGTTTTAGCCGTTGGCTACGGAGATGGCTATCCACGACATGCCGTATCGGGAACACCTGTTTTAGTGGCAGGAAAACGCGTACCTTTGATCGGGCGAGTATCTATGGATATGATTACCGTCGATTTAACAGACCTAGCTGATAGCGTTCAAATTGGCGATGAAGCCATACTTTGGGGTGAAGGTTTACCCGTTGATGAGGTGGCCAAGCATGCTTCAACCATTGCTTATGAATTGTTGTGTGGTGTCACGGCACGCGTTCCTATTATTGAAGTTCGTGCTTCTTAATTCAATCAGAGAAATCAGACAATGAATAAAGTATTAGAAATTATTTCCAAAAAGCGCGGCTATGATGGTTTTTTTAAAATCGATTGTATCGAATTTAAACACAGTTTATTTCAAGGTGGAATGACGCCGATTATTAGCCGAGAATTGTTTGGCAGGGGTCAGGCAGTGGTTGTTTTGTTGTACGATACGGCAACCCAACAGGTCGTTCTGGTAGAACAATGCCGAGCGGGTGCTCTAATGCACGCTTATGAAAATCCTAATAATGCTTGGTTGTTAGAACCGGTAGCTGGCATGATTGATCACGGTGAAAAGCCTTATGATGCTTGCGTTAGAGAATGCCAAGAAGAAGCCAGTATTCAGGTACTTGAATTTGAACCTATCTATCAGTTTTATCCCAGTCCTGGTGGGAGTGATGAAGTGTTGCATTTGTTTGCCGCTGAAATTGATGCCCAACTGGTTCCAGATTATGCAGGTTTGGCAGAAGATCATGAAGATATTCGCTTGGTGAAACTGTCTTTTTCTGAAGCTAAGCAACGCTTAATGGCCGCAGAATTTAATGTTGCCAGCACGCTGATTGGTTTGCAATGGCTGTTTTTTCAAAAGTTAGCCGTTTAATTGACGGCATTCAAAGAGTTCCCTTTTTAACTCATTCAGCCTAGGTTGATGAGTATCTGGTTTAATTGAGATTTTCGTTTATGTTGTGTTTGTTTAGAAACGCGCGTTTGTCGCCCATGTTTCATTTTTTAGCCTCCCTGATTAGTTGGGGAACGGTCTTATATTGGCTATATTTCAGTTTTATTCATAAGTCTTTTTTAGAAAATGTATTTGCAGGCAAGGCTTTAATGGTGGATTTGCTCTTGGGCTTACCGGTTGTATTGGTTTTTGCAATCGTCATTTATGCATTCTTGTATTGGTCAATAAAGTTGTTAGTGATTTTACTTTTTCCACACACAATCATTCACATAAACACAAATTTAGATGAAGAATCTGATGACTTTTTAGATGCCGCAGAAATGGAACACCCTAAAAAATCTGACGATTTGAGTCATAAAGTTTAATGTCGATGTCTGCTACTCAATGAAAAGAGCTGAGTTTATTCAAGAAGCCAAACTGCTGATACAGTTAGCCATTCCGATATTTTTAGCCCAAATTGCGCTCACCAGTTTAGGTGTGGTCGATACGCTTATGTCGAGTTGGGTGGGCACGCATGATTTAGCAGCCATAGGGTTAGGGAGCAGTATTCTGTTGCCGATATTTATGGTTCCAACAGGTATTTTGCTGGCCTTAACGCCTTTAATTGCTAAGTCTTATGGCAAGCAAGATCATCTACAAATTAGGCTGTTTTTGATTCAAGGGCTTTGGGTTGCTTTGCCTTTGGGGGCAATTGCGGCTCTAGTGTTATTAAACCTTAAACCTTTGCTACTTTCCTTATCTTTAGAACCCGAAGTCTTTAGGCTGACCTTAGATTATTTAACCTATATTGCTTGGGGCTTGCCTGGCATCGCATTATTTCAGGCGCTTCGATTTTTTTGGGAAGGGTTGGGTAAAACCCTGCCTACCATGCTGATTAGTTTTTTTGCATTGCTTATTAACATTCCGCTGAATGCGATATTTATTTATGGACTGGGTCCCATTGAGGCTCAGGGTGCGGCAGGTTGTGGTATTGCCAGTAGTTTAGTCATGTGGTCAATGTTTTTGGTTGGACTTGGGTATGTCTTGTCTGGATTTGAAACACGCCAATACTTAAACAAACTTTTAGAAAAACCCAATTTTTCGGCGATAAAAAGCATTCTCACTTTGGGCATTCCCAATACCTTAGCGTTATTATTTGAGGTGAGTTTGTTCAGTTTAATTGCCTTGTTTATTGCGCAGTTAGGATCGGTAGTGATTGCTGCACATCAAATAGCCTTGAGTTATTCTTCACTGGTTTTTATGGTGCCTTTAAGTTTGTCGATGGCGGTGAGCGTGCGAATTGCAACCGTTTATGGTCAAAATAATAAAGTGCGTCTACTGAGCGTATATAAAGTGTCTATGGCGATAGCCTTAGCGGTCGGTTTGATTTTAATGTCGTTTACTTACCTACTGAATCAAACGATTGTTGGTTGGTTTACCAGTGATGCAGCGGTGTCTCAATTGGCGTTAATATTATTGTTCTATGCGATAGCGTATCAAGTCTTTGATTCTATTCAGTCGACCAGTGCCGGCGCGTTGCGAGGATTACATAATACTAAGATTACCATGGTCGTGACATTTGTCAGTTATTGGCTGATAGGTTTGGGAATGGGTTATGTCCTATCCTTAACGGATATTTTAGTGCCAGCCATGGGCGTTGAAGGATTTTGGTTGGGCATTTTTATTGGCATTTTCTTTGCAGCCGTTATCTTAACTTTTCAATTAAGACAATTAATGAAACGAACTGTGTTGGAGATGGCGTCATGATGCAACTCTGTCCTTGTGGCTCGAATGAGTCTTATCAAAATTGTTGCCAACCTTACCATCAAGGAACGCTTTGGCCGCGCACAGCTGAAGCCTTAATGCGCTCAAGATACAGTGCTTTTGCGCTGCAAAATGCGGATTATTTGCTGAAAACCTGGGCAAAAACAACCAGGCCTGGTCAATTTTCGTTTGAAAAAGGGCTTATTTGGCAAGGTTTAGAAATTGTTGAAGTGGTTAAGGGGCAAATCAAAGATAAACGAGGGCAAGTTCATTTTAAAGCCAGTTATCGTTTAGAGCCAAATGAATCAGGCATCTTAGAAGAATTGAGCCAGTTTAAGAAAGATTCTGCTGGCCACTGGATGTACATTGATGGGGAAATTTTTTAAACCTTTAATTACTCAGATTTTGGCTCGTTTGAATGCTTGTCATCATTTTTCGTTTTAAAAAAACGATAAACACCCCACATCGCCAAAGTCACTACTGAGATAGAAACGACTAATAACCCCAATGTGATTAGAAGCGCATTTCCTACCTCGTCTAGACCGATACTTTCCATGTTGAATCCCTTTCCTTTTAAAGCTAAACATTCTACAATAAAGGCACTTTTCAATATAGAATTTTAGTCAAAAATGGCACAAACCATCTCCGAACTGGAAAAAGAACGCGCTGAACTCCTGCAAGCCATAGAGTCGCAGGCACAACAGTTTTCCAGTCAACGCAGCACAAATGCTGATGCTCCCGTAGAACACACACTTAAAGACTGGTTAAATGCCGCAGAGGAAGTTATGCCTACAAGTCCTGTTAGAAATACCGCCGCCCCAAGAAACGCTAATGCTGCTGCCAGTGCGGCTAAGTCAACCAATAAGCCAGCCACCTCAAAGGCGTCTTTTTTTGGCGTGATTATTATGCTGTCTTTGTTGTTGACGATTTTGGGTGTTCTCTATATTGCATACACCAGTATTCATAACGAATTACAAAAGGTGATGGCGACTAATAAAAATATGAATGAAGCCTTCACTGAAATGCAGGCTCAGGTTGCTGAGTTAAAAAATACCGTGATTACTGGCGGTAAAACCGAATCTTTTGATGCTTTAAAAGAAAAAGTAGCCGCCTTAGAAACAGAATTAAATCAATTAAAAGCGCAGCAAGCAGAATTGATTAAAAATCCACCGGCAATGCCACTAGCTGCTCAGGCTGTTCCGGTTGAACAGGCGTCAGAAGTTTTAGTCGCTGCTAACGCCGGTAATTTAGTCACTAATGAAGTGCTCGATGCTAAGTTAAAAGTGTATACCGAGCAAATCGACAGTAAGCTAGAGTTGATAATGCAATTTTTAAAAATAGCCTCGCCTGCTGAAAATGATGCATCTCAATCCGTTTTGTCACCTAAAGCAAAAGAAGCATCCTCTGAAAAAACCTTTGAGCCGCTAACGATCAATGAGCCACAGGCGCCCAGTATTAAAACGCTAGATCAACCTTTGGTGAAATTGGTTAAAACCGTTAAGTTGCCTGAAAAACCTCAAGAACCTTCAGATCCTTTAAAAAATTATTCTCCTGAAGTGAATTGGCTGATGAATGAACCGGCGTTTAATTTTACCTTGCAGTTAGCCAGCTTAGCGGATTATGCGTCGGCACAAAAAATGAAAGATGAAAAAGGGTTGGCAGATGCCAAAATTATTCCTCAAACACGAAACGACGTAACTTCTTATGTTTTGTTGGTAGGCAGTTTTAACGAACGACAAGCAGCAGATAAAGCTGCCAACAGTTTAAAGGCTAACCACAATATCTCTCCTTGGGTTAGAAAAATCAAAGACTTGACGGTCAGAGTTGAATAGTCTTTTGAAGGTAATCGGGGTATAGAGTTTTACAGTATTGGAATTTCTAATATAAACTCAACCCCATTGACACTTGTTCCATCCGTTGCTTTGATATCAAATCGATTGCGCGCATTAATTTTCCCTTTATGGTAATCAGCGATTAATTTCACAATATACAAGCCTAATCCTAAGTGGGCTTGATCATCTTGGTTAATGGGTCTGATACTCGTCATGCCGTCAAAAATTCTAGATTCAAAACCTGCGGGCAATAAAGGCCCAGAGTTAATGACTTTGATAATGACCGATTTGTTTTGCTGATAGGTCTGAACCTCAATCGGGGCTTTTTCATCATTAAAATCTTTGGCATTGCTTAACAATTTGTCCATCAACTGTTCAATCATAAATCCATCCCCCATAATCATCACATCCATTGGAATGTTCTTTTTAATTTTTAAAGGGGCTTCTTGATTTAAGGTCGCAATGTTATCGAGATAATGATGCATCATTTCGCCAATGGGAAAAGCTTCGGGGGTTTGAAGTTGCAAACTGTCTTCGATGCTTGTCGCTTCGGTTAAGGAGGCAATGATTTGTTTGAGTTGTTGAAGGGCGTGTTGTGCAAAGTCTAGTTGCTTGTGGTTAATTTCATTTTCTAATAATGACAAAGACATAGACAAGCGGTTTAAAGGATTGTGCAATTCATGACGTAATGCTTTGGGAAATTGTTTTAAATAGCGCTCATAAGAGGACAGTTGTTGTAGCATTTCATAAATGTGATGGCGTAAATCAGAGAGTTCATCATGGTAGGTTGTTTGAAAACGGTCAGGGAAATTATTGGTCGATATTTTGCCCTTAATGCTGAGGGTCTTGCGAACATCGCCATCTAATCTCACAATACGATTAGAAAGTGCACCGATATGGAAAATAGCGCTGAGCATCACAAATAAAAAGATAAGTGCACCCATACCAATTAGCCGATAAAAGTTATTGAGCGAGTCACCCAGCAAGCTAGACATTTGTTGCTCCACCACAATAATGCCAAGCGTTTTACCATTCACCCTTAAAGGGCTAGACGACATGAGGGAAACTGGCTGATGATTTTTGTCGAGTCGGTATTGCTGAAAAGTCTGTCCTTGAATGGATTGACGAAATAATGTGCTTTCTGGATGCTCGGACTGAGGATAGGGATAGGGCAGTGTAAAAGGAAAAATACTGGCAAAGGTTTCGATAATGCTTTTACCTAGCCAAGTAAATGGGTCTTTATTGGGTTGAAGTTTGGTATTAAATTGTCCAACCACATAGGTGGTTTGTCCGCGTTCATTGACTATCCATAAAACAGAGTTTTCCAAGTTTAGGTGCGCCAATTGGCTGGTGGGGGTCCCTTCTAAAATTTGGAGTGCCCATAGGTCAGTACGGTTTTCTAAAATGAGTGATAAGTTTGTGGCGGTTTGATGCTGAATGGTCGCTTGGTTTTTAAGCAAGATATGATGTAAGTCTATGGCAAATCGATAAGCTAAAAAAGGCAGAATGGTTAAGGTGAGCAATAATATAAAAAATCGAGATCTTATCGATACCCGAAAATTTCGGTGTTTTAAGTTCAACATAAACCGCCTTCTTTAAAAAATAAAAGAGACACAGGGTCTCTTTTATAAAATTGCATCATCCAAAAATTGAATTCAGTTAGTTTTTATTTTGCCAACTATAACCACGCCCATATTCGTTATGAATGAGATTAAAGTCTTGATCAACTTTCTTAAACGCATTACGAATACGGCAAATATGGGTATTGATGGTATTGCGCTCTACAACCCCTTGAGTCGACTCTTGCAAAGTGTCATAAGTAACCACTGTTTTTTGACCCGATAGGGCAAATTGGCGTAGCATTTCGTATTCGGTTGCTGTTAGGTCTAAGGGTTTATCATTCCAATAGGCTTTGAATTGATTGTCTGCTAAGTGAAGCCCTTCAATTTTCGATGCACTTTGCGGTTGTGTGGGGTTGCTGGCAGTAGAGCCTGTAATTCTTAACAGGTTTTTGACCTTAGCAATCATCACATTCAAACTGATGGGTTTTGGTAAATAATCAATGGCGCCTAAAGCGTGCCCTGTATAGATATCAAACTCAGACTGTCTTTCAGATAAGAAAATAATCGGAATAGGGCGCTCAAATGTTAATAGGTGCTTGGCTAAATCGAATCCACCATCCATTTCTGTACCCAAAATAATGTCAGAAATAACCAGGTCTGGTAAGGATTGATTAAACCCTTTTTCCGCGCTGACGCGATCAGCATAACTAACCACAGAGAAACCTTGCCCTTTTAATGCGGTTTGCAAGTTTTCCAATTGTATTGGGTCATCTTCGATGACAGCAATTGTAAAGTCCATGTTTTGCATTGTTGGGTCCTTCCATTCAAGATGAGCAGTAAACTGATTAGGTTAAAAAAACTAAATTCAATTCTAATGCTTTTATCCCACAAAATTAAAGTCAAGAATCTGCATATTCATTATTAATCCAGCATCTTGAATAGGCAGTACAACTGCATCTTCAGTAGAGTCGTTGTGATGCGAATGCCACCAACCAGGCGGTGTTACAAATACACAGCCTGCTTTCCACATGGCTTTAATGGGGCTGATGATTTCACCGTTCTCATCAATTTCTTTGCCGATCATGGTGTAAGTATTAGGGCCGGCAGAAACACAATAATCCAAAGCCACTGAGTTATGACGATGGGGTTTTTGAACAATACCTGCTGGTAATACATTGTAAAGCGACCATAGGGTATGGGTCAGTGTCATGGTAAAGGGGAAGTTAGGGTGAGCTAATAATATCCCTGTACGATTACGCCCGACACCTTCTTGACGAACTTTATTAAGTTCTGCATTTAATCTTTCTTTGGTGTACAGCACCGGTTCAAATCTGGCATTGGCTGGCGCAACGCCCAAATAATTAAGGAGTGGGGCATCATGCACCCAGTAGATAGCCGTATCTTCTGTCGCAGTATGCAAAGCATCATTAACGCAAGGTAAAGTAAATAGATCGCCCGCTTTCCAGTGAATCGTACCGTATTCTGTTTGGGTTTTTCCCTTACCTCTAATTACATAGAACATCTGTGAGGTGACTTTGGCATCTGTTTTTAAGGTATCTAAAGTATTAATTTTTAGATAGTTGGCCAATAAGTTAGGGGTTGTTGCCTCGTATTGGGTTTTAATCATGTCAGATAAATCGAGAGGTATGATGCGAGTATTACCTTGTTCATGCATTTCAGCAGGAAAATCTCTAACCTCGATTTTTGGCATAGGCGGATTGACAGCCGACATATACTCTTTAAATTCAGCCATTTTTTCCCATTGCTGTTGGGCTTCTTGGCGTTGTTCAATATTGATGGCAGCGCTAGGAATCATAATATTAACGTCCTTGTTTTATCGTTTACTTTGCCTGTGTAAGATAAGTTTTTGAATGCTTTTTATCATTACAGCAGGGGGGGTTATTTAAATTTATTGAGTTTTTTACGGTCACTCGACGACGGAATACCAAGGGCTTCGCGGTATTTAGCAATGGTTCTTCTGGCAACACTGATTTCTTTTTCTTCTAATAAATCCATGAGCTTATTATCACTTAGAGGCTTTTTAGGATCCTCTGCAGAAATCAGTTCTTTAATATAAGCTTTAATGGAAATGGAAGATTGATCTTCATTGCCGTATTGAGCGACACCCGTTGAAAAGAAATATTTTAATTCAAAAGTGCCTCTGGGCGTTTGTATGTATTTTTGATTGGTCGCTCTGGAAATCGTGGATTCATGGAGTTCTAAATATTCCGCAACATCTCGCAACACCATCGGTTGCATGAAGTGTTCACCTTCTTCAAAAAAGCGCGCTTGTTTTTCGACAATATAACGCCCTACGCGTAATAAAGTTTCGCCACGGCTTTGAATGCTTTTGATTAACCCTTTGGCTTCTAGTAACTGTTCTTTAATTTTACGGGTTTGTTCGTTGTCTGAAGAACTGTTGGCAATATCAATATAGGCTGAATTGACCGATAATCGGGGAAAAGCATCTGGATTTAGTTCAACCATAAAGCCATTTTTAACGCGGGTTAACTTTAAGTCTGGCGTAATAATTTCGTTTTGAATGGAGGCATAAATTCGACCAGGTCTGGGGTCAAGAGATTGAATGACGCGAATAATTTTTTCTAACTCTTCGTCGTTAACACCATAAACCTTTTTAATTCTCTTAAAATCGTGAAGCGCCAGCCATTCAAAGTTTTCAGCAACTAAGTATTTGGCGGTTACCACAAAAGGCGTTTGTTTTTGTTGTGCCAGCTGTAAAGTTAAACATTCTTGAATTGAGCGCGCGCCAACACCTGTGGGTTCAAACTGTTGAATAATGGCTAAAACCGTTTCCATATCCACCATGGTTAAACCTAAATCAGGTTCTTTGGCCAGAATAGATTCTAAAATGTCACTGAGTTCAGTGTATAGATAACCTTCATCGTTAATTTCATCAATAATAAAAGACGCAATTAATTCTTGTTCACCTTTCCAAGGATAGATGTCAGATTGCCAATAAAGTTTGTCGTGCAAACTTTGCTCAGCTGAAGTGTAGTTTTCGGCAGATACATATTCGTCAGAATCACCCGAGGAAGAAGAGGGCGCTGTAACATCGGAATAAACTTCGTCCCAATTACAGTCCACATCCATATCGTCAGACAGGGTATTGGTGTCCACATTTTCAATGTTAATTTCTTGTTCTGACTTATCTAGGTTCAGAGAAAATTCTTCATTATCAGCATTTTGTTGAGTTTGGATGATTTCTTCATCTTCATCTGGGCGTTCTTCTTCAACCTCTAACATAAAATTAGTTTCGAGAGTTGCGGCAATGGTTTGCTGTACCTCAAGGGCAGAATATTGGAGTATTTTGATTGACTGTTGCAATTGTGGGGTCAGCTTGAGCTGTTGTCCCATATTGAGTTGTAAACCAGGCATGAGGGCCATGAACCTATTCTCCTAACGCTTATCAAAACGGCTATTGAAAATTTGAATAACGGGTACGGTCTATTTAATTTGAGTAAAAAATGATAACCGCTATAATAATCGATAATTCATGAAATCGGTATGTTTCTTGCATGATTTACGGCGTTAAATCGCTCTAAAACCAGCATTTTGAAGCATTCTGTCGTGCAAATGCTCTAAATTATCAGAGTAAAAGAATCTTAATAAACGGGAAATTACATGTCAATTAAACAAGAAGCTCACGCCATCGTCGACGGATTAGCAGATGATGCGCAATGGAATGATTTGGTCAAAGCCTTGTATCGTGAAAAGAAAATTACATTGGGAATGACGGATTTAGAGGTGGTTCAGCCTGAACTTTCTGAATCTCAGATTTCTAGTATTATCTCAAGAATGCAATCAGCAAGCTCAACACCTGACGATATGCGTAATACAAAAACTTACCAGCCAGGAAATTCAGCAACTTTGGGTATGGTTGCCGGATTGGTTGCTGTTTTGTTTGCTTTTGTGTTTCCGCCGATTGCTTGGGTTGCCGCACCGATTGCAGTGATTGCTGGTCTGATAGGACTTAAAAATAAAGAAGAGAAAGCTTGGATTCCAATCTTGTTAGCGATCGTTTCTGCAGCACCCATGATTATGGTGCTTAGCCATCATTTCAAATTTGCGTCTTAGATCTCGCATGAAAACTTATTGATTTAATCAGTGAAAATAGTCAAAGCGCCTTAGGGCGCTTTTTTTGTAACTAGGATAAATGTTCGCATAATGTATATTATGTTAAATTAGATATTTGATAGTTTACAGCTTAACCCCTATCTCATTTCTACCCCCTATCGTCCCCAAAGTTTAAAAATGATAAATCAAGCCTGCGCCAAAACCGCTTTCATTTCCTAGGGTTAGGTTCTTTTGTTTTTGATACTGATTAGAGAAAACATCAATCTCATTATCAAAGGTCATTTTAAGTGCCAGCTTGATGGCCAGTTTTTTAGACCAGTCATAATAAGTTGCCCATTCCGCGCGCCAACTGGTTAATTGAAAATAACCCTTGGCGGCAACCAGATTATTTTCAGCCAATTGTCCGGTCACTTCTTGGTAAATAGCCCCAATATCAGAACGCAGTTTTGGCGTAAAGTGATAACCTATTTGTGTTTTGGGAAATCCTAGATGCCCATAAAATCCGCGATGTTCCGGTGACTGATAGTTATAGGTTAATACCATGATGGGCAAAATTTGCGTTTCAACGGGATGGTAACTGACATAACCGCCCAGTTGCCAGGATAACAATGGCTTAACTTGATGGCTTACCAAGCCAAATCCTTGAACCGTAAAATCTTTGCTAAATTGCTTTTCATAGGCGTTAATGAGTTGTAAGCCACCGACTAAAAGCCAATCTTTTTTTAAAGGATAAGGCAACTTAGTTTCAAGTTTAACTTCGTGGAGTTGATGAATGGGATAATGCAAGTCACTGCTTTGAATCTCATCATTTTGAAATTGATAATGTTCATAACTGGCGGTAACTAAAAAGTTACCTACCGACACCTTACTGTGTTCTGCCCCTAATTTCCCGGAGGAATCACTGATTTTTGCAGCGCGATATTGGCTGCTTTCGAGCGTTAAATCTACTTTAAACAGCCGTTCTTCAGGTGCTACATTTGCCATGGCTAAGTTGCTTTGTAAAAACAAAGCGGTCGTGAATGAAAATACTAAGGGTTTGGCGAGAAAAGAGTCAAAAGTTTTCGGTGTCATTATGCTTAACTCAAAATGCTTAAAAGTTTGCTTGAAGGTTTTAAGAGCATAAGGGCTATAAATGACATTGAAATAGCAAACTGATGACTCATTTTTGACAAGAGTTATGGGGCTTGCAGACTTTGCAAAAGGCTTAATAAAACTTCTGGTGGGCGCCCTATAATGACTTTTTCGCCAATTTGGATAATGGGTCTTTCGATTAATTTAGGGTTTTGCGACAGCATTTCTAACCAGGCCTGGTCATTTTTAGGGGGATTTTGGTCTAATTTTAAAGCTTTAAAAAGATCTTCTTGGGTGCGCGTTATTTCTAACGGAGATTTTTGCATGGCATGAATGAGTTGCCCTAAAGTTTGTGGCGATGGTGGATTATCTAGATAGCGCACTTCCATAACTTCATAGCCATGCGCCATGAGCAGCTCAAAACAGCTACGGCTTTTTGAGCAGCGCGGATTATGATAGATAGTTGCTTGTTTTGTCATAGAAAGCCCCTTTTAAACACTCAATAAAATAGATTTAAACCAAATCCGTTGTGGGTTCGTTGTTTTTGGGTTCAGTTTCAAGGCGTTGATTCAAGGCTTTTTCAACCGCTTCAATTCGAGATTTACATAAGTTATAGGCTCGAGTGGCTTCGTCCACCATGGGTACTAATTCATCAATATCAATTTCATCTGAATAAGACAATTTCTGGGCAATTTCTTGCAGTTTTTGATAATTGGTTTTAAAGCTTTGTGCTGACTGGCTCATGCCTTCTCCTTTGGATTGACGCTCACGGATACTTCGCCATCCATGAATTTTAAATTTAATTGGGTTTCTTGCTGGGCTAAAGCAGCGGTTTTTAAAATTTTACCTTCAGCGGAACTCACCATGGCAAAACCGCGTTGCATTTGCGATTTTGGCCCAGAACTTAAGATAAATGCCATCCATTGTTGTAATTGGTTTTTGGCTTGCATCAGGGGTTTTTGATGATTGTCCAATATGGCTTGATGCATTTGTTCTAAGCTGTGTTTTTTAAGGGCAACACTTTGTTCCACTCGATTAACTAAATTATGAAATAAACGCTCTAACTGTGCATTGGCATCATTGGTGATGCTTTGGCTTTTGCGTTGAATTTGATAATGCATGGGGGTTAATTTTTCTTGCCATTTGTGCAACACCGTGACACTTTGTTGTTGAACGGTTTGGTCTAGTAGTTGTAATTTTTGTTGCTGTTTTTGGATGTAATTTAAACTGGATTTTTCAATTTGCTGCCAGTGGTTTTTGGCTTGCTGTGCTTGATGAAATATAGCATGGCGTATCGCGCCTATTACTTTACTGGGCGTATCAAATCTTTGGCAAGCCACTTCATCTAAAATAGTCGAGTCGCGTTCGTGACCTATGCCGGTTAATACCGGTAAAGGGCTGTCGGCAATCATGCGCGCCAAGCTGTACAGATTAAGCGGGTTTAAATCTAACTTGGCGCCACCACCGCGAATAATGACCAAGGCATCAAACGGTTTGGCTTGGTGCATTGCTAAAAAAGCATCAAAGGCACTGAGCATTTCTGACTCAACCTGCTCTCCCTGAAAAGCAGAATAAAAATAGTTAAAGTCGCACAATCCTTGTTGATGCAACAGATCGGCATCTGCTCTAAAGTCCCCTAAGCCTGCGGCCGCTGGTGGAGCGATAACAGCAACCCGAAAAAAGTCATTCGGCAATTTAAAGCGTTTGTTTTTGTCATAACGCTGTTCGGCAATTAATTGCTGACGAATTTGATTAAGATTGGCTTCTAACTCTCCCAAAGTGAAGGCGGGATCAATATCTTGTATCGCCAATGAAAAACCAAATTTTTCGTGAAAGGTGAGTTCGGCTAATAACAATATTTTTTGACCCGCTTGTAATGCACTGCCGGTTGCTTGTTGAAAGGTTTGCAAAATGCGTTGCGCCTGACCCTGCCAAATCATGGCACGGCAAGTGGCTAATACCTGCCCCGCCTCATTGGTTTCGGACAATTCAAAATACAAGTGACCGCGACGCTCGCTGATATTGGCAATTTCTGCCTTGACCCAAACCGCACCTGGAAAAGCTTGGCGCAAACTGACCTGCACTTGTGCCATCAATTGACTGAGCGTTACGCCCTTTTCGGATAACTCATTTGGCTCTATTTCAAGATTTAAGGTTGTATTACTTAGCGATTGTGATGGAGCAGTTTGCGGTAACCATTTTGCAAAAGGGCTTAGGTCATGCAAAAGGTCGTCTGGCACATACCATTTTTTTTCGACCGGATTCCAGCGGGCGCCTAGAGACTTTGCTTGTTCTTTTTCAGCAAAGGGAACAACTAACAACATTATGATTGCCCTGCTCTTTCAGATATTTGTTGTGCCATTCTTTCAATTTCGGTGGCAACCAATTGATGGGCTTGTTGAATCACTTCAATACCCGCGCCAGTGGCAAATGCATTTTCTGAGATATGGCGACGCCACATTCTGCCACCAGGCATACCGTAAAAAAGGCCTAAAATATGACGGCTGACCTGATTGAGCTTTCCGCCCTGGCTCAGATGATTTTCAATATAAGGATACAATTGTTCCAGCACCGCTTCACGACTGGGAATAGCTGTTTTTGCTTGATAATATTGGGTATCAACATTGCTCAGCAAATAAGGATTTTCGTAAACCGCTCTACCCAGCATCACACCGTCCAGGCCTGGTAAGTTTTGGCCCTCAAAGGCATAATTTTGTAAATGCAATTGCGCGGCATCTAGGGTTTGTAATCCACCATTAATGGCAATGGCCAAATCTGGGAAAGTTTGTTTGAGTTGATGCACCCATTCATATTTTAGGGGAGGTACTTCACGATTTTCTTTAGGCGACAAGCCTTGCAACCAAGCCTTGCGGGCATGAATAATCACACCATCAACACCCGCACCGACCAAGCTTTCTACAAAATGCACCAAGGTTTCAAAGTCTTCCTGCTCATCAATTCCGATACGCGTTTTCACCGTTACAGGGATATCGACTGCTGATTTCATCGCCGCTACATTTTCAGCAACCAACTCAGGGTGCCCCATTAAGCAGGCGCCAATCATATTATTTTGTACGCGATCAGATGGGCAACCCACATTCAAGTTGATTTCCGCATAACCCCATTCTTGTCCAAGTTTTGCACAAGTGGCCATGTCTTTGGGTGTACTGCCGCCCAATTGTAAAACCACTGGTTGGTCATGATCATGTCCTAAAAATCTGGGTAAATCCTGGCCATAAATAATTGCACCGGTGGTAATCATTTCTGAATATAACCAGGCCTGTTGCGTTAACAAACGGTGAAAATAGCGGCAGTGACGGTCTGTCCAGTCTAGCATCGGGGCAACGCTGAAATGATTGGCACTATTTTCAAGACGAGAGTTTGGGTTGGGTAACATAGTTTTGTGGTAGTCTTCAAATTTTAAGATTCGCTAATTATATGCGTTTTTAAAGGTTTAGGCTAAACGGAATGGTTTGAATTAAAATTTGAAACTCAAAACCTTGAAGCGGTTTAAGTGGTTGTAAAGTTGGATGGCTTCAAAGTTTATCTTTAAGCCATTGTATCTACATCATTTTTTGGGTAAATTCATTTATGATGATAACTAGATTTAAAATTACATAAAACACTTTACCGGGTGGTGTCATGAAAAATATTTCGCTGACTCAGTTGCGAGCTGGGCTAGTCATACTGTGTTTAAGTGTGTTGCTAAGCGCTTGTTCTAATCGGTTTATTTACAATCAATTAGATTGGTTGGTACCTTGGTATTTAAGCGACTATGTCACGCTTGAAAACTATCAAAAACCAGAGTTTAAAGCCGCGCTCAATCAATTATTGTTATGGCATCGTCAAACTCAACTGCCTGAGTATGCGGATTTTTTATCGCAAGCTGCTGATCAAATAGCCTTGGGCGTTAGCGCTGAACAGGTTCAGCAGTTTATGCATAAGGGCGATGATTTTGCTGATGCATTATTTCAACAGTTTGGCGTGAACTTTGCCCCATTGATGGCGAAAATGACCCCAGAACAGCAAACCGAACTGTTGGAAAATCTCAGTGAGAAAACCGCAGAATACCGCGAAAAGTTTATTGAGCCAGGTAAAACCAAAGCGATTGAGTATGGCGTTGATAAAATGCGAGATTTTTTGGAAGACTGGTTGGGCGATTTAACGCCAGCGCAACAGCAAAGATTACAACGCTGGGGGCAAGACGCCGTTTGGATGTCGCCCGATTTTTATCAAAATCGTTTAGCTTGGCAGGCGCGTTTAGCAGATGCTTTTAAAATGCCAGAAAACAGTCGTTTAACAACAATCAAAGCGTTATTCGAAAATAGACGCCAATTTTGGTCTGATGAACTAAATCAAAAAATGGCAACGAATCAAAGTGTTTTCAGTGAGTTTTTAGCAGATTTGTTAAGCAGTTTGGATGCTTCCCAAAAACAGTACCTTCAACGAAAGCTGCAAGATTTTCAAGATGACTTTACACAGTTATCCAAGCAAGTCGGCTCAAATTCATGACAGGCATTTCAATAAACAATTTAGAAAACCCAAACAAAACTTGGTTTACCTATTTGTTAGAGTGTGCCGACGGTACTTTATATTGTGGCGTGACCAATGATTTGGTGCGAAGACTGAAACAGCATAATGGTGAATTGGTGGGTGGTGCCAAATATACCGCAGTGCGTCGCCCTGTTGTCTTAAAAAAACATTGGTCGCAAGAGAATCGCTCATCAGCAAGTCAATTCGAAGCCCAAATTAAAAAAATGACTCGCCAGCAAAAACTGGCCTTACTGGAAACCTAAATCACTTGACGAATTAAACTGGGCGCTGAGTTTAACAGTGCTTGGGTATAAGGATGTTGCGGGTTTTTCATAATCGCTTCAACTGGGCCCTGTTCAACGATTTTGCCTGCTTGCATCACGGCAACTTCATGAGCGATGGCGGGAATAATCGATAGGTCATGGGTGATAAACAAATAAGACATTTGGTATGTCTGTTGTAAATCTTCTAATAAACTCAAGACTTGTGCTCTAACAGACACATCTAATGCACTGGTGGGTTCATCACAAATAATCAATTCTGGCTCAACCGCTAAAGCTCTGGCAATACCAATGCGTTGGCGCTGGCCGCCAGAAAATTCATGGGGATAGCGTTGCATGTGTTCTGCCAAAAGACCGACTTGTTCTAGTAATGATTGAATACGCGTATTTTGCGATGCTTTATCTTGTGGGCCAACTTGCAAACTGGTCATGCCCTCTCTAATGATTTCACCGACTGTCATTCTAGGATTGAGGGCTGAAAAAGGGTCTTGAAAGATTACTTGGATTTTTTTGCGCAACGGCTTCATTTGGCGCTCAGAAAGTTTTGCTAAATCAATCGGTTCTGCATCATTAAAATAATTAACCTCACCAGAGGTGGTGTCGATTAATTTTAAAATGGCTTGTCCGATGGTGCTTTTGCCACTGCCAGACTCGCCAACCAGTGCGAGAGTTTTGCCCTTGGGAATACTTAAACAAACACCATCGACTGCTTTGACAAACCCAACCGTTCGTTGAAATAAGCCTTTTTTAATGGGGAAATAAACGGTTAAATCTTGAATGTTGAGCAATTTTTCAGCGGATGTTTGTTCTTTAAAGATTCGCTTGGGTATGGCATCATTTAACAGTTTTTGGGTGTAGGGATGTTTGGGGTTTGCAAAGAAAGTTTCTTTTTCAGCTTGCTCCACAATTTGCCCCTGTTGCATTACTGCAACTCTATCTGCCATTTCATACACCACCCCCATATCATGGGTAATGAATAAAATCGATAAACCGCGGTCTGCTCTGATTTTTTTAAGCAACTGCAAAACCTGGGCTTGAATGGTTACATCTAGGGCCGTGGTAGGTTCATCAGCAATCAACAAATCTGGCTCGCAAGCCAAAGCCATGGCAATCATCACGCGTTGTTTTTGCCCACCTGATAATTGATGTGGATACCAGTCGTAGCGTTCAGAAGCGCTCGGAATCCCGACTTCGTCAAACAAAGCGATTACTTGGGCGCGTGCGGTTTTTTGATTAAGCCCAAGGTGAAGGCGTAACACCTCAGCAACCTGTTCACCCACGGTCATCACTGGGTTGAGTGAGGTCATGGGTTCTTGAAATATCATGGCGACTTGTTGGCCTCTGATGCGTTGCATTTTAGATTCTGGCAAAGAAAATAAGTCAGATTGATTGAGCTGAATATTCCCTTGCGTCACCCGAATGGCATCAGGTAAGAGTCGCATGATAGCGAGTGATGTTAAGGATTTTCCACTGCCCGATTCGCCCACTAAGGCAAATATTTCTGAGGGTTGTATTTGAAAACTCACCGCTTTGAGCAAGTCTTGTTGACCAACTTTTAAAGAAAGCTGATTCACTTCAAGTACTGGCTGAGCGGCATTATTTTCTGGTTTTTGAGTCATGCATAAGCCTTGATATTAAAAACGCCCGTCTTGGTTACGCGGGTCTAGAACAAATTGTACTCGGTCCGAAAATAAGTTAGCGGCCAATACTAAAATAAACATAAAGAAAAAAGCCGATAACAAAGACCACCAAACCATGGGTTCACGCGCCATTTCTAGGCGAGCTTGGTTAATCATATTGCCCCAACTATGCATGGTGGGATCTACCCCGACGCCGACATAGGATAATACGGCTTCCGCTAAAACCAAACCACTAAAGTCTAATACCACGGCTATTAAGACGATGTGCATGACATTTGGCAAAATATGTTTGTAAATGATTTTAATTCGACTGACGCCAAACGCCCGAGAGGCAGTGACAAATTCTATTTGGCTGATTTTAAGCGTTTCAGCACGCAGCAGTCGACACAGACCAGTCCAACTGGTGAGGCCCAAAATGAAAATTAAAAATAATAATCGAATATCAGCACGCTCTTCAGTACTGGCAAACCAGTCGGGATGATTGCCCATAATCACTTGCATCACCAAGACTGCTGCGGCAATTAATAGCACGCCTGGAATGGAGTTAAGTGTGGTGTAGAGATATTGAATAACATCATCGACCCAACCCTTAAATAATCCAGCGCTGATGCCCAAAATCAGAGCCACGGGTAACATCACCAGGGTTGTGAGTACGCCAATTAAAACGCCGGTTCGAATGCTCTTAAGCGATTCATACAGAACATCGCCGCCCACTTTATCCGTGCCCAGAACATGATAATGGTGGCTGAGTTGATAGATGACACTAAAGGTGATGAGCACGAGAGTTAAAGTGATATAGGCTGTGAGCCAAGGCAGTTGTGTTTCATTTTTGAGCATTTTGGGCGCTAAAATTAACCAGGCCTGGTTGTTTTTAAGGCTTCTCCAGTAAGTATGTAGTGTTACCAATAAGACACTGATTAATAAGCCTAGGCTGAATCCTTGCAAGATTAAAAATCCAATGGATTGCTGTGGATTGACATATTTAAGTGGCAAATAAATTTGAGCCGTTGTGCCGTCTGCGAGCACTTGGGTGCTCTTGTTATATTCTGTGAGCGCAAATGGCGCTGAATAGGTGCGTTCTGTGCTATCAATTAAATGTTGAAGCGCTAGGTCGAGCAAGCTATGGGTGTGTTGATTGATAACCAAATGAATTGAGTCTAATAACGCGAACAGGACATAGGTGAGTAATAACACTGCACTCACCATGGCGACCTTAGAGTTAAATACTCTTAACCACTGTTGCTGAACTTGGGGAGAGCGTCCAATGAGTTTGCCCCAAATAAACAACGAAATGACTAAGCCCCAAACGAGGATATCGGTCCATAAGAAAGTCAGGCTCATTTGGATAACCTCACTCTTGGATCAAACCAGGTGTAAGAAATATCTGTGAGTATTAATCCAATAATATATAAAACCGAACCCAGGAACACCATGGCTTTAACGATGGCAAAATCTTGGGCGTTGATGGCATCTAGGGTGTAACTCCCCAAACCTGGAATTCCAAAAAAAGATTCCATAATTAAACTGCCCATAAACAAGCTCGGAATAACCACGACCACGCCAGTTAAAATGGGCAGTAAACCATTTTGAAATACATGTCTAAAGAGTACTTGGATTTCAGACAAACCTTTAGCGCGCGCCGTTCTAACATAATCTTTGTTAATTTCTTCTAAAAATAGACTGCGATACCAGCGTAAACCAGAACCTATGCCGGCAAAAACCCCGATTAACACCGGCAATACAATAAACTTTAAACTGTCCCAGCCGCTTTCATATCCAGAAATAGGCACCCAATGCCAAATTTTGCTGAACAAGACTTGTCCGGCAATAATATAAAACAGTCCAGAAATCGACATAATAGCAACGGCAATCATCATGGCAGCCATGTCCAGTCGAGAACCTCTAAACAATACAATCAGCAATGCTAACGCAATATTGGTGGTTAGGCCGATGATAAAGGTTGGTAAAGCAAGTGTTAAGCTGGGTACCATGCGCTCTAAAATATCACTGGAGATTTGGCGTCCAGAATCTGACTTACCAAACTCAAACATAAATAATTTCAGCGACTCTTGCACAAATAAGGTCTCTTGAACCTTGTCAAAACCTGCTGCAGACTCATTGAAAAATAAAGGTTTATTATAATGATGGTCCTGCTTCCAGGCTTCGATCATCTCAGGTGTGGTTTGTTTGGCACCGAGTTGTGCTCTGGCCATGTCATCTGGTGTATTGACCATAAAAAACAGGGCAAAGGTGATGAAGTTAACCCCAATTAAAATGGGAATGGCGAACAGTAATCGTCGAATAATATAACTGAGCATTAGCGATTTACCTCGGTTTGAATCACCGCTCTTTGTCTGGCTCGGTAGCCACGAACCAATGGATAACTGATTAAGACGGCACCCAATAATAACAACCACAAGGGCCAAACAACCGGTTGGTTCCAGGTTTGTTGTTGTTTGAAACGCAATGCTTCATCTAACTTTTTGTATTTTAGAGTGTTGTTCGCTAAAGGATTCGCCCATACATTTTGATACCAACCATGGTAAAGCACTAAAGACTTAGGGTGTAATCCCCAAGCCCAAGGGGCGTCGGCTCTTAAAATTTGTAGCATTTTTTCAATGATGACTTGGCGCTCTTCACCATTTTCTAAACTTTTCATTTGTTTAAACAATTGATTGTATTCAGGATTGTCGTAGTTAGCAGCGTTAACCCCAGTGCCTTGATTATTGATAGGTGCATTTTCGCCTGCCAATAAAAATAAAAAGTTTTCTGGATCGGGATAATCCGCATTCCAACCCCAGCTAAACAACTGAACCTTGGCATTACGAACCTTTTCTTGAAAGCGATTATAGTCTGTGCCTCTAATAACCAATTCAACACCGAGCTTTTCAAATTGTTTACGATACCAATTCAATTGTGCTTTGCTGTCTGGGCCGGTTGCGGCGGTGTCGTAATGTAAGGTAAGTTTAGTGCCATCTGGCTTTTTGCCGTTGGGATAGCCGGCTTCGGCTAATAAACGCTTGGCTTCTGTTATGGATTTTCGTTGTGCTTGACCATTTTTCCAGTCATACAGGATTGGGTTGACCCCCTTTTCACCTTCTTGAAATCCCCAAATACCCGGTGGAATAGGCCCTTGGGCGGCAACGCCTCGGCCATTTAGGAAGATAGAAATATACTCTTCGTAGTTAATGGCAAGGCTTAAGGCTTGGCGAAGTTTGCGTTGTTTTTCTGAATAGCCCCCCACCACTTCATCGGCCATATTAAACCCAAAATAAAAAATACTCGGCTCAATGGTATTTAAAAACTGTATATCACGATCTTGCATTTCAGCGGTTAAGTTCATCGAACCATTGCCACCAATCGAAACGGCCTGGTCGAAATTGTCCGAGCTTACACCCGATGCATCGTAGTAACCCTGCATAAATTTATTCCACAAGGGTACACTTTCTTTTTCAAGGGAATAGATCAATTCTTTAATAAAGGGTAAAGGTTTTCCGGCATCTTTTAACAAAGCAGCATCCGCTTTTTCGGCAAGCCCTTCTGTTGGATAAAATCCATGATGATAATTAGGGTTAGCTAAAAGCCTCATGCGTTTATTGGGGTTGTTTTCAACCAACATATAAGGCCCTGTGCCAACGGGATAGGTGTCATAAGTGATGTTCTTTTTAACCAGGCCTGGTTGATTGTAAAAGGCTATAGCCTCCCAAGGCACTGGCGCAAAGAAGTTCATGCTTAACCAATAAATAAATTGCGGATATTGCCCGTGAATACGAATCGTAAACTCAAAATCATTAATAACTTTAACCCCTGAAATTTCAAGACTGCGTAAATCTATTTTGTCTTTGGGTAAGTCTTTTAAGTTTTCAGTAAACGCTTTTAAGCCCACAATATACTCTTGCATGGAGCCTAAAATCGGCGAATGATTTTTGGCATAGCCCATGCGTTTAATGGCATAAACATAATCACTGGCCCGTAAGGGTCTGGAAGCCACTTCTGAAAAATCGGTCATATTGACAATATTTTGTAAGGCTTTTTCCGATAAATGATGCAACGGATAATCGTTATCAGCTGTTTTTACAAAAGCAGGGTGTGGCTGAAACTGGATATTGTCTTTGAGCTTAAAGCGGTATTCTGTAAAAACGATGTCATTTGAGTTTGCTGAGACTTGAACCTCATCATTATTCAAATAAACCTGCTCTGGCATGGCTTGCAGGGTTAAGGGTTCGAGCGTGTAAGGTTGTTTAAAATAGTGGTACTGTAACAACGGCTCAACGATTTGACTACTGATGCCCCACTCATTCGAACTATAAGAAATAACTGTATCAAGATGTTTAGGGGGGGCAGAAAAAGAACTGAATAGAATGGGTTGTTGAACAGTATTTTCAGCATAGGGGTTATTCCAAGGCTGTTCCGAACATCCCGGTAAACTTAAAAAAATACCGATCAAAGCAAGCTTTTTCAAAAACATTATGCCTTATCAAACCCTAAAGTTAAGCATTATATAGGATATTTTCGGGTTATAATTGTTGAAAATTTAAATCTATTCAATAGCCTTTAAGCGTTGCTTAAACGCTGCCTCATTATAACAAAGGAGTCAAAATGGGATTTCTAGACGGAAAAAAAGCCCTAATCGTGGGTGTCGCCAATAACAAATCAATTGCTTATGGTATTGCCAAGCAAATGCAAGCACAAGGTGCAGAAATTGCCTTAACCTTTCAAGGCGAAAAATTAAAAAGTCGTGTTGAAAAGATTGCTGAAGAACTAGGCACCAGCATTGTTTTGCCATTAGATGTGACTTCTGATGAAGAGATTACCGCGGTTTTCACAGAAATTGAAAAAGTTTGGGGTGGTCTAGATATTTTGGTGCATTCAGTGGCTTTCGCACCTCGCGAAGAACTAGAAGGACGCATGATTGATGCTTCGACTCGTCAAGGTTTTGCGATTGCACACGATATCTCAGCCTACAGCTTAACTGCACTCACCAAAGGCGGTTATGAACTCCTTAAAAAGAACAAAGGCGCGGTCATGACCGTTTCTTACTTAGGGGCTGAGCGTGCTGTTCCTAACTATAATGTCATGGGTATTGCTAAAGCCTCTCTAGAAGCCACTGTGCGTTACTTAGCGGCTGACTTAGGTCAAGATGGTATTCGTGTAAATGCGGTTTCTGCGGGTCCAATCCGTACGCTTGCCGCGGCAGGTATTAAAGATTTCCGCTCGATGCTTGAGAAAGCTGCCTTAGCAACGCCTTTACGTCAAAATGTAACGATTGAAGAAGTAGGCAATACGGCAGCTTTTTTATGTTCTGATTTGGCTTCGGGGATTACCGGTGAAGTGACTTATGTCGATGGCGGTTACAACATTACCGCTTCAACCTGATTTTTGATTGATTGGATAAAATAATCCCCTTAATTGGGGATTTTTTTGGTTTAAATTTTGTTAAGGCCAATAGCTTTAAGGTTTGTTGATATTTGAATTATTTTGGACAATAAAAAACCCTCATGAGAGGGTTTAATATTTGAATATGGCGGAGTGGACGGGACTCGAACCCGCGACCTCCTGCGTGACAGGCAAGCATTCTAACCAGCTGAACTACCACTCCGGAAAGTTGATAACTTGGGCAATTATCTAAAATAAATGGTGGGTGATACTGGGTTCGAACCAGTGACCCTCGCCTTGTAAGGGCGATGCTCTCCCAGCTGAGCTAATCACCCGAATCGTAATCATACAATGACAATTCGAAATTGTTATAAATAATGGCGGAGTGGACGGGACTCGAACCCGCGACCTCCTGCGTGACAGGCAAGCATTCTAACCAGCTGAACTACCACTCCGTACATAACAACAAGCAACAAATTGGTGGGTGATACTGGGTTCGAACCAGTGACCCTCGCCTTGTAAGGGCGATGCTCTCCCAGCTGAGCTAATCACCCAGTCTGTAGCTGTTGAGTATTTACAACACAATTAAAGCGCCTTAAAACAATGTTTATCAGGTCCCTAATTGATGTGGCGTATTATAAAGAGATGTGGAGGGTTGTCAACGCATTTAATGAGAATTTTTACAATTTTTTGACAGTTTTTGGGCAAAAAAAAACCTTGCCTATAAAATTCATCAAGTTACAGAATTTATAGGCAAGGTTTTAATTAAATGAATTGTTAAGCTTTAAGTCAATAACAACTCAATAATCTAAATACTTATTAGTTTACAGCGTCTTTAAGTGCTTTACCTGCTGAGAACTTAGGTACTTTAGCAGCTGGGATTTGCATCTCTGCACCCGTCTGTGGGTTACGGCCAGTACGAGCAGCACGCTCACCAACCTTAAATGTACCAAATCCAATAATTGCCACTGAATCACCAGCACTCATCGCTTTTGTAATCGCCGCTACAGTTGCGTCAAGGGCTTTAGCAGAATCTGCTTTGGTTAATCCTGATTCTTCTGCGATTGCGCTTACTAGTTCAGACTTGTTCATGTGTATGTTTCTCCATAAAATTTTGAGTAATCCTGTCACCTTGCGGTTACGACATTTATATCAAGCACTTAACCCCTGTGTCAAGGAAAACGATTACTTTTAGTGTGTTTTTGGTTGGTTTTCCTTGATTTCGCCTCCAACCTCTGAAGATATCAGGCTTTCATCAATTTTTTCAATTGCCATATCAAGCGGTTTTGGCTGACTTTCTAGGGCTAAATTCAAGACTTCTTCAACCCATTGAACCGGATGAATATCCAATTTTGATTTAATATCATCTGATATTTCGGCCAAATCTCTGACATTATCGTGAGGGATTAAGACGGTTTTAATGCCCCCTCTTAATGCGGCTAAAAGTTTTTCTTTTAAACCACCTATGGGTAATACCTCACCTCTTAAAGTGATTTCACCTGTCATGGCAACATCCGCTCTGACCGGAATTTGCGTTAAAACCGAAGCAATGGCAGTACAAATCGCGATTCCGGCACTAGGACCATCTTTTTTAATAGCCCCTTCTGGGAAGTGCAAATGAATATCTTGCTTTTCATAGAAGTCGGGCTTTAAACCTAACTGGGCTGTACGGCTTCTGATGACGCTCATAGCAGCTTGAGTGGATTCTTGCATGACACTACCTAATTGCCCAGTCGTGGTGTTTTTGCCTGTTCCTGGCATGGCTGTCGCTTCAATGCGCAATAAATCACCACCAACTCTTGTCCAGGCTAAACCTGCAACCTGACCAATTTGATTTTTCTCATCCGCCAAACCAATTCTGTGTCTTGCTACGCCTAAATAATCTTTTAAATCATTCGGTGATACAACAATGGGTGCTGTTGCTTCGCCAGTAACGATACGCTTAACCGCTTTACGGCAAATTTTTGCCAATTCTTGTGATAGCAGTCTAACACCGGCTTCACGAGTATAGGTTTGGATAATTTGAGTGATGGTTTCTGCAGGAACTTCCAGTTCATTTGCTTTTAAACCATGATTTTTTAATTCTCTTGGCAATAAATGTTCTGTGGCAATGTTCAATTTTTCAATTTCAGTATAGCCAGACAAATTAATGATTTCCATACGATCCATCAAAGGCTCAGGCATATCCATGGAATTGGAAGTGGCAATAAACATAACATCGGACAAGTCATAGTCCACTTCTAAGTAATGGTCGTTAAAGGCTTTGTTTTGTTCTGGATCTAACACCTCTAATAAAGCACTGGCTGGATCGCCTCGCTGATCTCGCGCCATTTTGTCTATTTCATCTAATAAAAATAGTGGGTTTTTAGTCCCAGCATTTTTCATTTTTTGAATAATACGACCTGGTAAAGCCCCTAAGTAGGTTTTACGATGACCACGAATTTCAGCTTCATCTCGCACACCACCCAACGACATACGCACAAAATTTCGGTTAGTGGCCTCAGCAATTGATTTGGCTAAAGAGGTTTTGCCGACCCCTGGAGGCCCTACTAGGCACAAAATAGGTCCTTTGATTTTATTAACACGCTGTTGAACGGCTAAATATTCAACAATTCGTTCTTTAACTTTTTCAAGGCCATAATGTTGTTCATCCAGAATGACTTGTGCTTTGTTTAGGTCTTTAGAAACGCGTGAACGCTTTTTCCATGGAATACTCACTAACCAATCTAGGTAGTTGCGCACAATATTGGCTTCTGGGGATTGTGCGGGGATAGAACGCAATTTTTTGAGTTCATCCATCGCAACTTTCATGGGTGCTTCAGGTAGGCCCGCGGCTTCAATTTTTTCTTTGAGCTTGGCGAGTTCATCGCCCTCTTCTTCAACGGCATCTTCACCCAGTTCTTCGTGAATGGCTTTTAACTTGGTATTTAAATAAAAATTACGCTGAGTTTTGTCCATGTGTTTTTTAACACGAGCATTAATTCGGGTTTCTGATTCTAAAATATCAATTTCAGTTTCAATGGTTGCAAGAATGTGTTCAAGACGGGCAATTAAAGAAATTTTTTCAAGCAGCGTTTGTTTTTCTTCAATGGTCAAACGAAGATTTGCAGAGATAATATCAACTAAACGATTGGCATCTGTGGCTGAAGCGACACTCTTTTTGACTTCTGATGGCACTTTTTTCTTTAAATCCGCATAGGTTGCAAAACGATCTTGGATAGCGCGCACCAAAATACTGACATCAGCGGATAACTCGTCATCTGAACTGATTTGTCTGACATCCCCCGTTAAAAAAGCTTCTTCATCATATAAAGACAACAATTCAAAACGCTTTACACCTTCAATTAACACCTTATCTGTGCCATCGGGCAGTCTTAAAATTTGCAAAATATTGGCCATAACCCCAACTTGATACAAATCAGAAGCTTTGGGAGATTCATCGGTATTATTTTTTTGAGTCACCAAAAAGATTTGTTTGTCATGTTTCATGGCTTCTTTAAGCGCATTGCGGGATTTTTCTCGCCCAACAAATAAGGGCACCACCATCCCTGGAAAAACCACGACATCTCTTAAGGCAAGTACAAATACATTGGTTTTATAGTCAATTTGATTAATATCCATAGGCTTCTTCTTTTGTTATGTTATGGGATTGCGTTTTAGTTTTATAAAATCAAAAAACCCAGTGATACCTAAATTAAGCGTGTTAATTTATGAGTCGACTGGGTTTTATTGGAAGTGAATGAGGCGTTATAGTTATTCGCTAACGACCTTTTTATCCGCTTCTTGGTAAACCAGTACGGGTTTCTTTTTGCCTTCTATAACCGATTTATTCACGACCACAGATTCAACATTTTCTAAACTGGGTAACTCATACATAGTATCAAGCAAGGTTTGCTCCAAAATAGATCTTAAACCACGAGCCCCTGTTTTTCTTTTTATGGCCATTTTTGCAACTTCCAAGAGCGCGTCTTTTCTAAATTGCAATTGAGCGCCTTCCAACTCAAACATTTTTTGAAATTGCTTCACTAGAGCGTTTTTGGGTTCTGTTAAAATACGCACTAAAGCATCTTCATCCAATTCATCTAAAGATGCAATCACCGGCAGACGACCCACAAATTCTGGAATTAACCCAAACTTAATTAAGTCTTCTGGTTGAATGCTTTGGAATTTTTCAGACAAAGTTTTCTTTTCATCCGCTGACTTCACATCAGCAGAAAAGCCAATACCCACATTTTTTTCAATGCGCTGATCAATAATACGATCTAAGCCTTCAAAAGCGCCGCCCACAATAAATAAGATTTTAGAGGTATCCACCTGAATCATATCTTGATTAGGATGTTTTCTGCCGCCTTGGGGAGGAATATTAGCAACCGTACCTTCAATCAACTTTAATAGAGCCTGTTGAACACCTTCACCAGATACATCTCGTGTAATGGATGGGTTTTCAGATTTACGCGTAATCTTATCAATTTCATCGATATAAATAATACCGCGCTCAGCTTTTTCAGGATCATTGTCACAACGCTGCAGCAGTTTTAAAACGATACTTTCAACATCTTCACCTACATACCCAGCTTCGGTTAAGGTGGTTGCATCTGCAATGGCAAAAGGTACGTCCAATAAACGAGCTAAAGTTTGGGCAAGAAGCGTTTTACCAGAACCCGTTGGACCAATAAACAAAATGTTACTTTTGGTTAACTCAACATCATCTTTTTGATAACCATTTTGTAAACGCTTGTAATGATTGTATACAGCGACCGCCAAAACTTTTTTGGCTTGGTGTTGGCCGATCACATAATCATCCAAAATTGCGCTGATTTCTTTAGGTGTCGGAAGTTTATCCAACTCAAAAGAGCTTAAAGCTTCTGTGCCGAATTCATCGCGCAAAATATCGTTGCATAAATCAACGCATTCATCGCAAATATAAACTGAAGGTCCTGCAATGAGTTTGCGAACTTCTTCTTGGCCTTTGCCGCAAAAAGAGCAATAGAGGTTTTTTTCTGGCATTTTCGCTTCTCTCTTTTGTGTGTTTAGGGGTATTAAGCGTTACGGCTTGTAAGAACTTTATCAATTAAACCATAATCACAGGCTTGTTGTGCACTCATAAAGTTATCACGATCGGTATCCTGTTCAATGCGTTCTACCGGTTGACCAGTATGTTCTGCCAAGGCATTGTTTAACTTTTCTTTGATAGAAATGATTTCTTTTGCGTGGATCGCAATATCACTCGCTTGCCCCTGGAAGCCACCCAAAGGCTGGTGAATCATCACGCGAGAGTTTGGCAGTGCAAAGCGTTTGCCTTTGGCGCCAGCTGACAATAAAAATGAACCCATGCTTGCAGCTTGACCAATACACATAGTGCTCACATCAGGCTTAATAAAACGCATGGTGTCATAAATGGCCATACCGGCAGTGACGCTTCCACCAGGCGAGTTAATGTAAAGGTGAATATCTTTATCAGGATTTTCTGATTCCAAGAACAACATTTGAGCCACAATTAAATTGGCCATGTGGTCTTCTACTTGCCCAACCAAGAAAATAACGCGCTCTTTTAACAGTCTTGAATAAATGTCATAGGATCTTTCGCCACGACTGGTTTGTTCAATAACCATTGGTACCAATGCATTTTGAATCATCTCGATACTCATAGAAATCCCTTTTTTAATTTTTATAGTGACAATTTACCTGATTATTTACGACAGGTAAAAAAAAACTTAACGCTATCTATTATAGAGTTTCCTCTTAGCGTTAAGTTTTTATGAAAGTTTTAGATTAACGAGCGTTTACAATTTCATCAAAAGTTTTATTAACTTCAGTGACTTGAGCTTGTTCTAAAATTTTATTGGCGATTTCTTTTTCAACAACAATAGACTCGATTTCAGCCATTGCTTTTGGATTAGATTTGTACCAGTTAATCACTTCAGAAGGATCTTCATAAGAAGACGCTTGATCTTCAATGAAAGCGATTTTCATTTCTTCAGTTGCTTGAATACCGTGAGCTTTAATGATGTCACCCAAGATTAACCCTAGCTTAACGCGAATCGTCGCTTCTTCGGTAAACTCAGAAGCAGAGATTTTAACATCTTCAGCTTTCATACCTTGTTGCTGCATGTTTTGGACCGCGCGGTTCATCAAGGCATTGATTTCTTGATCTAAAATTGACTTAGGTAATTGAACATCAACCACTTGCGAAAGTGCTTCTAGAACATTGGTGCGGTTTTTATTTTCAACAGCACGCTTCAATTCTTTTTCCATGTTTGATTTGATTTCAGCAATCAAGGTTTCTGCTTTACCATCTTCAATGCCAAACGCTTTAACAAACTCTTCATCTAACTCTGGTAAAACTTGAGTTTGAACAGAATGAACAGTGATGTCAAAAGTGACTGTTTGACCTTTTAAGTTTTCGGCGTGGTAGTTTTCAGGGAAAGTCACTTCAATCGTTTTTTCCTCCCCTTTTTTCATGCCAATGATGCCATCTTCAAAGCCAGGAATCATACGGCCGCTGCCTAGAACTAAAGGCACATTCTCAGCTTTTCCGCCTTCAAACTCTTCACCATTTAGCTTGCCTACGAAATCGATGATTACTTGCTCATCTTTTTTGGCTTTTTTAGCGGCACTGGCAGGCTTCCAAGCTTGGCGCTGTTCACGCAATTTAGTAACCATGCCGTCAACATCGGCATCAGTCACTGCAGCGGTTACTTTTTCTACTTTAATGGCAGAAAACTCTGGAAGTGTAATTTCTGGGTAAACTTCGAAAGATGCGGTGTAAGTGATATTACCATCTTGATCGTTTAGTTCGTCAAAACGAGGATAACCAGCAATGTTTAAAGATTCTTTATCTAGGGCATCATAAAATGATTTTTGAACTTCTTCGCCCATGACTTCTTGACGAACTTGTATGCCATAACGCTTTTTAACAACATTTAAAGGTACTTTTCCTGGACGGAAGCCATCCATGCGAACGGTACGACGCATTTCTGCTAGTTTTTTCTCAACAGCAGAATCAATGTTTGTTGATGCGAAAGAAACGCTAATTTTATGCTCAAGGCCTTGCTCTGGTTTTTGTACTGTTACTTGCATGATTTAATCTCAATACCATCGATTTAAAAAATAAACGCTAGATTATACTGACTAACATTCGTTATGAAAAGAAAAAGTTATTTTGCGTAGTTTGCAACTCATGGTAAAATTACCATAATTTATTTTTATGAATGCATTAATTTATCATTTTTGGATTCTATTTTTTTATGACCGTTCACTTTGAATTTTAAAGGATTTCAAATGATTATCGAAAAAGTTGTCTTATTGGCTGCAGGCACCATGGTTTTAGCGTCTTCACTTTTGAGTATTTATCACGCTCCTGAGTGGATTTATTTAACCGCTTTCGTTGGCGCTAACCTATTATTCTCTGGTATTACTGGATTCTGCCCTATGGTTAAAATCCTAGAAAAATTTGGTTTGCAACATGGTTCAGCTTTTAAATAAGCGCAGTTGATAAATCTTATATAAAAGGCTGTTTTTAAACAGCCTTTTTTGTTTATCACCCTAAAAATTGTTCGGTAATTTCTTCAATTTCTGTTTGTAATAACAACCAATCTTCTTCAAAGTGTTCAATTTGCGTTTTCAATGCCGCTTCTTCGATCAATAGCTTTTTTAACTCTTCTGAGCGTGCGCTTTCATAAAGAGAAGAATCCTCAAGCATTTGATGCAAAGCATCGAGTTTTTGTTGTGCCTGAGCCATGTGTGTTTCAACTTTAGCCAACTTTTGAGTCTGTTGTTTGGTGGCTTGACGCAAGGCATTTCTTTGTGCGGCATTTTCTTGGCGCTGCGCCTTTTTGGTGGGGGTATTTTGACCAGGCCTGGTCAAATTTTCAGCTTCTTTGAGTGCCGCTTGCATCTGTTTAATGTGCTTTAAACGCGCTTGCAAGTAACTATTTAAATCGCCGTGATGATGAATGACTTGCTTATCATGAACCCACCAATATTGGTCTACGATACTTTCTAATAGATGCTGGTCATGGGTTACCAAGATTAAGGCACCGTCAAAAGACTGTAAAGCAATGTCTAGGGCGTCGCGAGTTTCCATGTCTAAATGGTTGGTAGGTTCATCTAAAATAATCAAGTTAGGTTTTTGGTAAATCATGATGGCTAAAGACAAGCGCGCCTTTTCGCCTCCAGAAAATACCTTAACCGGATCAAGCGCTTTTTCACTAGAAAAACCAAACTGCCCTAAGAAGTTTCGCGCTTCTTGGTCGCTAATGGTTTCAGAGATTTTAAGCAGATGTTGTACTGGGGATAAATCCAAATACAAAGACTCTAATTGGTGCTGCGCAAAATAACCAAACGATACGCCTTTGCTGATTAGGATTTTGCCACTTTGCGGCTTATGTTCGCCCACTAATAGTTTTAAAAGCGTTGACTTACCAGAACCATTGACCCCTACCAAACCTATACGGTCGCCTGCTCGCAAGACAAATTTTGCTTGGTGAATAATGTCCGTATCTTGACCATAATGAAAGCATAACCCTTCTGCTTGCAACATGGGGTCTGGCAAATGGTCAGGCTCAAAAAACTCAAACTGAAACGGATTGGTGGCGTGTACAGCGGCAACTTCTTCCATGCGCTCTAGGGCTTTAACACGGCTTTGCGCTTGTTTGGCTTTAGAAGCTTTTGCCTTAAAGCGATCAATAAATGACTTTAAGTGCTGCATTTGAAGCTTTTGTTTTTCATGCAGACTTTGTTGCTGCATTAAGCGTTCATTGCGCTGGCGTTCAAAGGCTTCAAAATTACCTGAGTACAAATATAGTTTCTGTTGATCAACGTGCGCAATGCCTTGCACCACTTCATCTAAAAAATGCCGATCATGCGAAATAACAATTACCGCGCCTTCAAATTGCTTAAGCCATTGAATTAACCATGCGACGGCTTCAATGTCTAAATGGTTGGTCGGTTCATCTAACAGTAGCAAGTCTGCGCGTTGCATTAAAGCTCTTGCCAGTTTTAAACGAACCTGCCAACCCCCTGAAAATTCGTGTAGTTTTTTCGCAAAATCACTTTCGCTAAACCCCAAACCAAACAATAACTGTTGCGCCTTTAAAGGTACTTGGTAACCAGAAATTTTATCCAAAGCATCATAGCTGTGCACCAATTGATCATGGTGATCCGTTTGTTCAGCTAAACGGATATCCGCCATGATTTGCGCATAAAGGGTATCGCCACTGGTAACGTAGTCCAGTGCGGGCATTTCTGTGGCGTGTACTTCTTGTTCTACATGACCTATTTGCCAGGTAGTGGGCATTTGTATGCTGCCGCTATCCAGGTGGGCTTCGCCCAAAATGGCTTTAAATAAGGTGGTTTTTCCCGTGCCATTTTGTCCAATCAAACCCACTTTTTGTCCTGGATGTAGGGTTAAGGACGCTTTATCAAATAAGGGTTTGATGCCAGCATTAAGAGAAATGGATTGAATTGAGAGCATAAAAAAGTGCAGGCCTGGTTAAATTTGAGGTAAAAAGCTTAGTTTGAAGCTGCCATTTCATGCAGAGTACCATCACGCAAATAAAGTTGGCGATCCATGCGGGCTGCCAAAGATAAATCATGCGTCACGATTAATAAAGCGGTTTCCAGCTCTTGATTGAGTTCTAGCATCAACTCAAAAACTTGTTGTGCCGAGTGTTCATCCAAGTTGCCTGTCGGTTCATCTGCCAAGATACAAGCAGGTTTGGTGATTAAGGCTCTTGCCATGGCAACACGCTGTCTTTCGCCACCGGAGAGTTCACTGGGTTTGTGCTCTAAACGATGCCCCAATCCCACGCGCTCTAATAGAAAGCGCGCTTCTTTTTCGGCAACTTTGGCCGGCGTACGGCGAACTCTTAAGGGTAGCATGGCATTTTCAAGCGCTGTTAATTCCGGCAGTAAAAAATGGAATTGATAAACAAACCCCAAGTGTTCATTGCGCAAATAGCCACGCTTGGCTTCGTTTAAGTCAGAAAAGTTCTGTCCCATTAAAGACACTTTGCCGTCACTGGGCGTATCTAAACCAGCCAATAAATGAAGTAAAGTACTTTTACCTGAACCGGAGCTCCCGACGATGGCCAATTTTTCTTTAGCATTTAATTGAAAATCGACCTGTTTAATCACAGAAGTTAATAGCTTGCCATCGTGATAGGCTTTTTGTAGGTTGTTAGCTTCAAGAACTGGATTACTCATAGCGTAATGCCTCCGCAGGTTGAGTTTTAGAAGCGCGCCATGCTGGATAAAGCGTTGCGAGTAGTGTTAGAACAAATGCCAGACCTGAAACTAGCCACACATCATCCCAGTGCAATTCAGACGGAACTGCGCTGATATAGTAAATGTCTGCTGGGAAGAAATGAACCCCAAGCATTTGTTCTATAAAGGGAACTATCACATCAATGTTTAAGGCCAAGCTAATACCACCTGCTAAACCTAGTAATGAACCGATGATGCCAATAATCAAGCCCTGCACAATAAAGATTCGTTGAATACTCATGGGGGATGCCCCAATGGTACGCAGAACGGCAATGTCCTTTTGTTTATCGGTGACGACCATCACCATGGTGGATACGATATTAAAGGCAGCAACCATAATAATCAGCGCTAAAACAATGAACATCATGCGTTTTTCCATCTCGATGGCTTTAAAAAAGTTGGCGTGTTGCTGTGTCCAATCTCGCATATAAAGTGTGCTTTCAGCTTTTTGAGCGATGGCATTTCTCACGCGTCCTAAGTCGAACATATCAAGAAGTTTCAGCTGTAAAACCCCAACTTCATCGTCATACTTAAATATTTTTTTGGCATCTTCAAGGTGAATCAGTGCCAAGCCGCTGTCGTATTCATACATGCCCGCTTTAAACATACCGACCACGGTAAAGCGTTTGATTCTTGGGACAATGCCCATGGGGGAAACCGAGCCTTGGGGTGCCAGCAAAGTGACTTTGTCACCCACAGAAACACCTAAACTTAATGCTAATTCTGCGCCTAAGATAATGCTGTATTCTTTGGCTTTTAAGTCGGCCAATTTACCGACAATCATTTTGCCATCAACATCACTGACCTGCTGCTCGTACTCGGGCAAAACGCCACGCACCATAACCCCCTTAACGCGCTGGTCATTGGTTAACATGCCCTGCTCTGTAATATTGGGCGCTGCACCGGTGACCTCAGGAATGCTTTTAACCATCTCGTAAAGTTCTGGCCAGTGTGTGAGTCTGTCATTAGATTCAGACAGGTTCATGTGGGCTGTCATTCCCAGAATTCTGTCGCGTAATTCCGATTGAAAGCCATTCATAATCGACATAATGGTTATTAAGGCCGCCACACCTAAACCTATGCCGAGCATAGATGACAAGGAAATAAAAGAAATAAATCCATTGCGGCGTTTGGCTCGGGTATAGCGAAAACCTAATAGAGTTTCAAAAGGGAGTTTGAACATGAGATCGTTTCCTAATCTTGGTGCGATACAGGCTTAAAAACCGGCAAACTAAAGTTATATTTAATGGCCATCCATCGCATTCCAAAGGTTACCAGCATGGCAATGAACATAGACCATTCAATTGACAGCCCAAAGTTCATGCCCAGTAACATTAAACTTGCGCCCACAAATGCTGCCGTGGCATAGATTTCTTTACGAAAAATTAAAGGAACCTCTCCAACCAGTACATCACGAATGACACCCCCGACAACCCCGGTCATGACGGCTGTCATAATAATAATGGCATCATCTAAATCCAATAAGATGGCTTTGTGAGCACCAATAACGGTAAAGGCGGCGAGTCCAACGGCGTCTAAAAAAAGTAAGGATTTCATGGGTACATGATAGAAACGCGCGTAATAAAATAAAAAAATGGTTGCGACAGTGATGATGTAAATATAAGAAGGGTCTTTAACCCAAAAAATAGGTTGGTCTAGAATTAAGTCTCGCAAGGTACCGCCACCAATCGCTGTCACCATGGCAATGACAATAGCGCCAAATAAATCCAGTTGTTTACGGCTGGCTGCCAGCAGACCTGAAAACGCAAAAACAATCGTTCCCAAAATGTCTAGATAGTGTAAGCCAGAAAAAATTTCAACCATGATGTGTGCGAGTCCTCAGACCAAATAGGCAATTGAGGCAGCATTATAAATGAAAAAGCCCTCTTTAAGAGGGCTTTTAAGAAGCGTCAATAATGACTCAATTAACTATCAGACTTCAAACGCGTAATGCCTAGCATTTTCATGATGTACTTCTGATAAATTGGCTCAGAGTTACCTGCTTTCATATTGCGGATGAAGTATTTCTCAAACGCAATTTTCGCTAAATGCACCCACTTACCTTTTTTAGCCCAAGTTAAGTTACGTGGAGGAATTTGAGGTAAGGCAACGAAAGCGGCACCTGTATCGCCCATGTCAGCAAGACACACAGTGTTCCAAGTTGGGATTTCGTGTGGATCTTTGCCTTCCAAGTTGGCTTCTAGGTTGTGACAAATTGCCGTTACCATTGACTCAATCATCAAGCCAGTTTTTGGCGTACCACAGGGAACTGGGCACTTAGTGTCAACAGGCGGAATGGCAATACCAACACCCAAAGCATAAATATTATGGTAAGTTGGGTTACGGCTAAATTGGTCAACCTTAACAAAACCACGTGGGTTGACTAATGGGCCACCCATTTTTGAAGCATCAGGATCTACCAAGTCAACTAGGAACTGTGAACCTTTAAATGCAGGCAACATCATTGAGTATTTGAAAGGTAATTCATGTTGGTCAATCACATCACCACGAGAGTTGTGTTCATCAACATACATGACGCCATCTTCAATTTTGGTTGTTTTGGCGTTACAAATCCAGTTGATGTGACGTGCGCGCATTTCAGCTTCCATCAAACCTTTAGAATCACCAACACCATTCAAACCTAAATGTCCGATATAAGGTTCTGCGGTCACAAAAGTCATAGGTACTTGGCTACGAATTTTACGCTTACGCAAATCTGTTTCCATAATCATGGCAAATTCGTATGCTGGACCGAAACATGAAGCACCTTGAACCGCACCAATAATGATTGGACCAGGGTTTTGACAGAATTCTTCCCATTGCTCATAAGCTTCAGCAGCATGAGGCGTTGTACAAACAGACACTGTGTTACCACCATGGCTCTTAGGACCAAAACCAGGCACTTCATTGAATGCCAAGGCTGGGCCAGTGGCTAAAATTAGGTAGTCATAAGCCATTTCAGAACCATCGTCTAAAACTAGCTTGTTATTGTCTGCATCTAGTTTGGTGACTGTTTGGTTGAAAAACTCTACACCCTTACGAGTTAAGTGAGGTTCTAGTTTGAAAGAAATATCTTCAGGTTTACGCCAGCCCACTGCAACCCATGGGTTTGAAGGGACGAAACTAAATTCTTCTACCGCGTTAACGACTTTTACAGTGTGTTCTTTACCTAGGTGCTTACGAACATCGTATGCCATGGGTAAGCCACCGGTACTTGAACCTACAATAACAATAGTTGCCATCTGATTATTTCCTTTATTGCATTTTTATAAATGGGTAATCATTTAAGAATTTTGAAGTCATAAATGAATTGCCGTAACTTTTGTGTCGCCTATCTTGCAGTATATACTCAAAAATTAAAAATAGATTTTATGAATAATTGCCATAAATAAGTTTGATGAATGGAATAATATTTTTACTTATAAGGATTTACTAATATAAAGTGCGGGCAATAAGACTAGCACCATAAAGGTAGCCAATGCTATCGAAAGTAAAGTTAAGATACTTAACTGATAAATCATAGAGTTACCAAATATTAATAAAACCGTTAACCCTACAAAAAGTAACAGGCTTGTATTCCAAATTGGGCGCCCAATACTGCTTAAAGTGAAGCGGATTGCGGATAAATCATCACGATAAAATCCTTGTTTAGCTCGTCTAATTCGGCTAAAAAAATGTATTGCATCATCCAAAACTATCCCTAAAGGAATGACTAAGGTGATTAAGAGTGCTTGTTCATCGAAAGCAATGCTCAACTTCATCATGGCAAATGCCAGTAATACTGCTAAGGCGCTGACGGCCAAAACAGCTAAGGTAAGCTTTAAATTTTGCCAAAAAATGCCCAGTAGAATACCACTGCTTAATAACATCATTAATAGAGCCTGATAGTCTGAAAATGCCCAAACCAATAGTCCTAATGCCACTGCCGACAAGGCAATTAACAGAGCACTGAGTGCTTTAGCACTCACAGGAGATTTCTGCAAATAATCCGCAATAAATAAAAAACCGTGGCGGTCTTGGTAATGCCCTACTCTGAATTCCAATAACCAGTTCATCATAATCCAGGGTAAAAAGATCAGCAGCAAAATTGTAATTAAAGCCCAACCCAATAAAACGGTTAGCGCCATCTCTTGAAATGTTGTATCAAACCAACCCACCATCAAAAAGCCAGCTAAGGTGGTTGTGTTAGACAAGAAAATTGGCCCACTGTTGATTCGAATGGCTTCTGCAATGCCATCATATTGATGAGCGCCGCGCGCCATTTCGCGGTGTAAGGTGGTGATGATATGGGTGAGATTGCTCATCATCATAATCAAAATAATGACCCAGCCAAACGCCGTTGATTCTTGATAGTTGTCATTAAAAAGAAGACCTAACCCTATCAATAATATGAACAATAGGCTACTGGCGCCAAAAATAAATACGGCGGATTTGAATGAATCTAATAAATAGATACTGAGCAAACTCATCACAACAAGCGCAATAAATGCCAACACAACTGGCTGCCATAAATCGTTAGTAAAACCAGTCCATCCCCACAAGGCAAAGCCTGTTAAGGTCAATCCTAATAGCCAAACTGAGCGACTCTGATGTCTCAAGATTTGTACCCAATTAAATGCCCAAGCACCTTCCATTTTATGTTTTCCTTTTATGAATCCTGACGGCAACACTCAAACTTAGGCGACGCTTAGGGTAGAATACGGTTTTTGAAAGAAAACCAGTTACTCATGTCTAAAAAATCTGCAACCACCCCGATTCTGTTCAAAGATGCCATTTTGATGCAAGGTCATCGCTCTTATTGGCACTTAAACTCACCGACTGAAAAAGCCATTTCACTGATTAATCAGGCTCAAAAACAACCAGGCCTGGTTATTTATTTGGCTGAAAACAGCACTTTAGCCAATCAAATGTCTGAATTGTTGTCTTTCTTTGTAGATGAAAGTTTGCCTATTCTACAGTTTCCGGAATGGGAAACCTTGCCTTATGATCAGTTTTCACCTCATCAAGATATTATCTCACAGCGTTTAAAAACACTTTATCAATTGCCGAGCACGCAAAAAGGTATTTTAGTGATTACCTTGCCCGGCTTGATGCAGCGCCTCGTGCCGCATAGCTTTATTGATCAATACACCTTTTTGCTCAATCGCGGACAAGAGCTGGATATCGAATCTTTTATTAGCCAACTAGAAGTGGGTGGTTACCAAAGAGTTAGCCAAGTGAATGAGCATGGTGAATTTGCGGTCAGAGGCGCTTTGATTGATTTGTTTCCCATGGGCAGTAAAACCCCCTATCGACTGGATTTGTTTGACACTGAAATTGAAACTATTCGCAGTTTTGATCCAGAAACTCAGCGTTCGCTAGAAAAAATTGAGCGCATCCAATTATTGCCAGCCAAAGAATATGATTTAAACCCGCAAGGTATTGAACAATTCCGCCAAGCTTTCCGTACGGTGTTTGGTGAAGATGCTCGCAATAGTCACATTTACAAAAGCGTTAGCCAAAAACAAATGGTAGATGGGTTGGAATATTATCTGCCCTTATTCCACAAGAGTACGGCAACCTTATTTGATTATTTGCCGAGCACAACGGTCTTTTTTGATGACAATAGTATTGAAGACCCGTTGGATGCCAACTATGCGGATTATCAAGAACGCTACCAAATCGGGCAGCACAATCCTGATTACCCGATTTTAAAGCCAGAGGTTTTGGTTTTAAATAAAACGGAAACCCTGACACACCTTAAACAATTTCATCGCGTTTCTTTTTTAGACGAGCAAGCAGCTAAGCAACAAAAGCATACCTTGTTTTTTAACCTGCAAGCCTTGCCTGACCTAACCATTCAAAATCACAGCGATTATCCACTGGCCAAACTCAATGCATTTTTGGACCAATATTCTGGTCGAGTGATGTTTTGTGCTGAGTCAACCGGCCGCAGAGAAACGCTTATTGGGCTTTTGAAAAAGCAAAAACATCATCCTAAGCCCATTGAAAGCTGGCTGGAATTTACCCAAGGACTTGAACAGTCTAAACCGTCTAAAAATGGGCAAGCTCAATATTCTATTGTGGTCGGTCCTCTAGAAGACTCTTTAGTCACGCCAGAGTTTTGTATTATCTCTGAGAGCCAAATTTTGGGTAAAACGGTGGTGCAAAAGCGCCGTCGTAAAACCAAACACAGCGACTTTAACACCGCCATTGCCAACCTCATCGAACTAGACATGGGTAGCCCAATTGTGCATATAGATCATGGTGTTGGACGTTATCGTGGTTTAGAAAAAATGGTTATTCAAGCAGAAGAACAAGAGTTTCTGATGATTGAATACGCCAACGAAGACAAATTGTTTGTGCCTGTTACTTCTTTGCACCTGGTCAGTCGATACACAGGTGCCAGTGCAGAAACTGCTCCTTTGCATAAGTTAGGTTCTGATAAGTGGGAAAAAGCCAAACGCAAAGCCGCTGAAAAAGTCCATGATGTTGCTGCCGAATTGCTCGACATCTATGCACAAAGAGCTGCTTTATCTGGCTTTGCATTTGAATCTAACGAAGAAGCCTATGCGCGTTTTAAAAATGGCTTTCCCTTTGAAGAAACGCCTGATCAAGAAGCTGCCATTGAAGCCGTATTGCAAGATATGCACTCCGATAAACCCATGGATCGTTTGGTGTGCGGCGATGTTGGCTTTGGTAAAACAGAGGTGGCCATGAGAGCCGCTTTTACCGCCGCTTATGCGGGTAAACAAGTTGCGGTATTGGTGCCAACCACCCTGCTTTCTCAGCAACACCTAGAAAACTTTAGAAACCGCTTTGCAGACTGGCCAATTCGAGTTGAAGGGCTTTCTCGTTTTCAAACCGCCAAAGAACAAAAAGATATTTTAGAGGCGGTCAAAAATAATCAGGTGGATATTGTTATCGGGACACACAAGCTGATTCAAAAAGATATGGCTTTTGGCAACTTAGGCTTGATTATTATTGATGAAGAACATCGTTTTGGGGTGCGTCAAAAAGAACAACTCAAAAAGATGCGTGCCGAAATTGATGTGCTCACCATGACCGCAACGCCAATTCCTAGAACGCTTAATATGGCCATGAATGATTTGCGTGATTTATCCATTATTGCCACAGCGCCTGCGAAACGCCTTGCTGTACAAACCTTTGTGCAAGAATGGAATCCAGATGTGGTGCGTGAGGCCTGTTTGCGTGAAATTCGCCGTGGTGGTCAAATTTATTTACTGTTTAATGATGTTGCCAAAATAGAAGCCATGACCGAAGAAATGCAAGCTCTGCTACCAGAAGCCAAAGTTGCCTCTGCGCATGGCCAAATGCATGAACGAGAACTTGAGCAGGTAATGGAAAACTTTTATCACCGTAAATTTCAAATATTGGTTTGTACCACCATCATTGAAACGGGGATCGACATTCCGACCGCAAATACCATTCTTATTCATCGTGCTGATAAGTTTGGTTTGGCACAATTACATCAATTGCGTGGTCGCGTGGGACGCTCGCATCACAAAGCCTATGCGTATTTGTTTACACCTGCAAAGGTTTTGTTGACCAAAGATGCCGAAAAGCGATTAACCGCCATCGCCAAACACGACACCCTTGGGGCGGGCTTTATGTTGGCCAGTCACGATTTGGAAATTCGAGGTGCGGGAGAATTGCTGGGAGATGGCCAGTCAGGTCAAATCCAAGAAATTGGTTTCACCCTTTACTCTGAACTACTTGATAGAGCCGTGAGAGCTTTAAAATCTGGCAAACGCCCAGAGCTGAGTACTTCTTTACATCAAGGATGTGAAGTGAATTTGGGCGTTCCCGCGTTAATTCCAGAGGATTATCTGCCAGATATTCACACGCGTTTGGTTTTTTACAAGCGTATTGCCAGTGCCAATGACGAGAATGCTTTACGAGAATTAGAGGTCGAAATGATTGACCGTTTTGGTTTATTGCCCGATCAAGTCAAACACTTATTTGCAGTCACCCAGGTCAAGCTGTTAATCGACCCCATGAATTTTCAAAAAGTTGAAGCCAATGACAGCATGATTCGCATCCAGTTTGGTCCACAACCTAGCCTAGATGCTTTGTCTTTGATTAAACTGATTCAAAATGCTCCTAAACACTACCAACTAAAAGGTCAAACCGAACTGAAATATTTCGCTACAATGCCTAATATTGAACAACGCATTCAGGCGCTCGAAGTGATTGTTGAAAGTATTAGGGTGCGTTCATAATTTTGAGCTTTAAATAAAGCTCACTTAAAGAGAATTTCAAGTTAAAGATGAATCGATTGAACTTACGCTCACTAACTCCTGTTATATTCGCTGCTTGGGCCACATTGCCCTTAGCAACGATGGCATCTGACAAAAATAGTCAGCCGTATCCCAAATACCAAGTAGAACTTTTAATTTTTGAAACCACAGCCATACGCGGTTGGACAGAAGAAACTTGGCCATTGATTGATACCGATATAGACCTAGATGGTAGCGTGCCCGCTGAGCCCCTTAATGATAAGTATTTGATGCTGGCATCCCAAGCCAAAAAATTAAAACCTGAGATTGGTTACAAAATTTTAATGCATCAAGCCTATGCGGTTTACGGCTTGCCAGAAGAAAAGGCAACACGCATTTCGTTTGAAAACTACCCAGAAACGGAATGGACCTCTAAAGTAAAAGGCGATTTTTTATTTTATAAATCGCGTTATCCGCATATAGATGTTGAGTTTCAGGTTGATAAAGCCATTCCGAGCAGAGTCAGAGATGACTTGGGAAAGCAACAAAAAATGGAAATAGTCGAGCCTATGGTAGGCATGCCCCCTGTATGGCGCTTTTATTTGAAAGAATCTCGTAAAGTATTGAAAGATGAAATTCATTACATAGACCATCCGCTGTTTGGTGCTTTGGTAAAAGTTCAGCCGGTTGAAGATTAATTTAAAACCCTTAAAAACAAAAAAACCGAACTGAGTTCGGTTTTTTTGTATCTTTAAAAGATTACTTTAAGGTGGTTAAAAACTGCTGAAAGCTCAAAGAGGCTTCCGATCCCAAATCGCCCATCAACTGTTGCATAACGCTTTTCTCACCTTCAAACACGCGAACATCCTCTAAGCCCATATCGCGTTTTACTTTACCGATATCCGCTAGGCCATCAATCATACCGTTTTCAACGGCTTCATCTCCTAACCAAACCAATCCAGTGTAAGTTTCTGGGGTTTCTTTAATTCGGTCGCCACGGCCTTTTCTAACCGTTTCAATAAATTGTTGATGGGTTCTTTCTAAAATACGCTCTTGAAAAAATTGTCTGCCCGCTTCATCTTTAGGCCCAAACGGATCAATAAAGGTTTTGTGTTCACCAGCATGCATAGAGCGGTTTTCAATACCGAGCTTGTCCATTAAACCGGTAAAACCAAAGCTGTCCATTCGCACGCCTATAGATCCAATAATAGAACCTTTATTGGCATAAATTTTATCTGCAGCAACGGCGATGTAATAACAGCCTGAAGCACACATATCTTCAACCACCACATAAACCGGCTTGTTATATTGCGCCTTTAAGCGGGTGATTTCATCATTAATCATGGCTGACTGAACCGGACTGCCGCCAGGCGAATTGGCTTGAATCACCACCGCTTTAGCCTGTTTGTCTTTAAAGGCTTCTTCTAATAAAGGATTAAAAGCTTCAGCACTGATTTTTGTGCCAGGCATAATTGGACCATCTAGTTTAACAACGGCTAGGTGCTCATTGCCGCTCATAGATTCAACTTCTGGTGAAAACTGTGCGGTCATCATCCAAATTAAAACCGCAAAATAGGCGATAACAGAAAGCTTCAGTAAATTGGTCCAACGGCGGCTCCAGCGCTCTTGTTTAATAAAAATCTCTGCCGCTTTAGCCAGACGATTCAAACCTTGTTGATTGTCTTCCATCTCTTTATCCTTCAAAACAATTATAATTTAACATCAATAATAGATTAAACGGCATTCTACCTGAAAACCCATGACTGAAAAATTCGATATACAAGCCTTTTTAAAAAACCTAACCGAACGCCCTGGCGTTTACCAAATGTTTAATGAAGCCGACAAAATTATTTATGTCGGAAAAGCCAAAAACCTTAAGCGTCGTGTTTCGAGTTATTTTAATAAGCAACATACCGATATCAAGACTGAATCCATGGTTTCACAGGTGGCTCGTATCGAAACCATCGTCACAGATACCGAGAGTGAAGCCTTAATCTTAGAAAACACCCTCATCAAAAAACTCATGCCCAAATACAATATTTTGTTTAGGGATGATAAGTCTTACCCCTATATTTATGTTTCAACGCACAAAAAATATCCCGCACTCAGCTATCACCGTGGCGCTAAACGACGCCAAGGCGACTATTTTGGCCCCTTTCCTAATACTGCTGCCGTGCATCAAACTTTGCACAGTATGCAAAAGATTTTTCAGGTGCGCCAATGTGCTGACTCGGTATTCAATCATCGCTCACGCCCATGTTTGCAATATCAAATTAAACGCTGCTCTGGGCCCTGCGTAGCGGGCTTGGTGTCTGATGCGGATTATCAAGAAGATGTTAAAAATACCTTAAACTTTTTGGCCGGTAAAAGTTTTGAAGTGATTGAATCTTTAGGGCAAAAAATGCAAACCGCATCAGAAGCATTAGAGTTTGAGTTAGCCGCGGAGTTTCGCGACAAAATTGCCTCGATGCGCGCTATCCAAAATCAGCACTTAATTAATCAACCAACTGATCAAGATATTGATGTTATCGCTTTAGCAACCGAAGCCAACCAAACTTGTCTTACTTTAATGATGTATCGCGGTGGGCATTTATGGGGAAGTCAAAACAGCTTTCCAAAGATTGAACACAATTCAAGTGAATCAGAAATCATCACGGCTTTTATCACGCATCATTATTTTGAGCACCCCATTCCCTCTCAAATATTGGTTAAAACCGACTTAGAAGACCAGGCCTGGTTAAAAAAGTGGCTTTCTGACAAGCAAAATCGTGATGTAAAACTGCAAGTTGCCAAGCAAACTGGGCAAAAGCAATTGGTTCAATTGGCAGTTACCAATGCCTTGTCTGGACTCAAGCAACATCTCAATCAAAAAGCCTCACAACAATCGCGCGTCGACGCTTTAAAAGAAGTGTTGATGTTGGCAAAAGCACCCAATTATATGGAGTGTTTTGACATCAGCCACACCCAAGGCAATCAAACTGTTGCCAGCTGTGTGGTGTTTAATCAAGGTGTCCCCGATACCAATCGTTATCGAAAATTTAATATCGAGGGGATTACGGGGGGCGACGATTACGCCGCGATGCATCAAGTTTTGAGTCGTCGTTATGCCAAACTCAAAACTCAAAATGCGGAACTTCCCGATTTAATTGTGGTGGATGGCGGTAAAGGTCAGCTAACCCAAGCCATCGAGGTATTAAAATCCTTAGACTTAGAACACCTGCCGCTGGTTTCGGTGGCCAAAGGCGAAGGTCGAAAAGCGGGGTTAGAAATTCTGTATACACCCTATAACGAGGAAGGCATTGACCTAGAAGCGGATGATATAGCGCTTCATTTAATTAATCATATTCGGGATGAGGCGCACCGCTTTGCCATTACCAGTCATCGTTCTAGAAGACAAAAAGCCCAAACCCATTCGCAAATTGAAGATATTCCAGGCGTGGGTCCCAAAACACGCAAAAAATTACTAACGCATTTTGGCGGGCTGGCTGAAGTAAAAAATGCCGCCGTTTCAGAGCTCGCTAAAGTTCCAGGAATCAGTCAAAGCATTGCCGAAAAAGTTTATGACTTCTTTCATGGTGAAATATAAATCTCAAGACTTAACGCCTTGTTAAGCAATTATGATAATATTCAACAAATTAATCGCTGTTTAAAATTTAAGATATTAAAGCCTGTTGTATGAACCTAAAATCCCTACCCATGCTCATGACTTGGTCACGAGTTTTTCTAATACCCGTTTTTATCATTTGTTACTATGCGCCCATCGAAGATGCGCGTTTTTGGGCAGGCTTAGCCTTTATGATTGCGGCCATCACCGATTGGTTTGATGGCTATCTTGCCAGAAAGCTCGGTGTGAGCTCTAAACTAGGTGCTTTTTTAGACCCAGTCGCCGACAAGCTGATTGTCAGTGCCGCTTTAATTGTGGTGGCTGCTGAATATCATGACAACCTGTGGGTCATTCTATCTGCCATTATTATCATGATGCGTGAAATAGGCATTTCAGCACTCAGAGAATGGATGGCAGAAAACAATGCCCGCGAAGTGGTTGCTGTATCCAATCTAGGTAAAATAAAAACATCTTCACAACTGGCCGCTTTAACCTGGTTAATTTATGGTGGTGAGCTTTGGGGGATTGATTGGGGATATTTAGGCTTCCCAATGCTATATTTTGCAGCAACACTCACTTTAATCACTTGGGTTCAATACACTAAAGCAGCCCTACCTGTTATTATGAACAGCGACCCAAAAAACTGATAATTCATTAAAAACATCAGCTTAAAAACTAGCGGATTAAACCCCGCTATTTTTTTATCAAAAAATGACATTTTTATTAAAAAAAACCTTGTATTTTCCTTTGAGCCCCCTATAATACGCACACATTACGAAGCGGGAATAGCTCAGCGGTAGAGCACAACCTTGCCAAGGTTGGGGTCGCGAGTTCGATCCTCGTTTCCCGCTCCATTTTCGGCGGAATGGCAGAGTGGTTATGCAGCGGATTGCAAATCCGTGGATCTCGGTTCGATTCCGGGCTCCGCCTCCATCATTTCCTAAATGGTTTTATCGTAATTACAATTTGACACTACTCAGTTAATTTCTTTAACTGGACACCATGCCCGGGTGGCGAAATCGGTAGACGCAAGGGACTTAAAATCCCTCGGAGGAAACTCCGTGCCGGTTCGAGTCCGGCCCCGGGCACCATTTTAACTCGTTGATTTGATTGAATAATTTTTGTTTTTTGGGTTCGACTTAAAACTTAACATAATTCTAGTCAAAACATCAATGTGTAATTTCATGCGTAATTGTTGTTTTTGACTCCGTTTTCGGGAGTTACAAAATGTCGATTTCTAAATATCAAACTAAAAACTCTACTCGTTATCGCGTCAATAAAATGATTGATGGTGAACGCTACTCTAAATCTTTTCCTACGCTTCAAGAAGCAAACGATTGGTTAAGTCTTATCAATCACGCAAATACCCAAACAACACTTGGCAAAATTGCAAAAGCTGAGCTTACACAGATTGACGAACTTAAAATTCGAGCTAAAACACCTACTTATTTTCAGGTTGTTCAGGACTACCAGTCAGCAAACTTAGGCCTTAAATGTGACCACGCACAAAAGCAATTAGATTACTTTCTAGATTTTTGGGGGAATACTCCGATCAATGTAATAACTCGGATTATGGTCGAGAATGCACTTGATGATATCGCAGAGAGAAAGTCATTAGCTGGCCCCACAATAAATCGATATCAAGCTGCAATATCAAGCCTTTTCAAATGGGCGGCTCAACAACGCAAATATCGAGAACTACAACTTGTTAATCCAACCATCGGTATTGTTAGACGCAAGGAGTCTAAAGGTAGAGAAGTGTTTCTATCTAAACAACAACAAGCAGACTTATTAATTGCGTCTCAAAATGCTGGCTGGATTGGATTACCGGTATTATTAACATTACTCCTGACTACTGGTGCACGTAGAAACGAAATTGCTAAGTTGAAATGGGAAAATGTAGACCTTAAAAAAGGATTTGTCTTGCTTACAAACACTAAAAACGGTGATGACCATAAGATATTGATTAGTAGTGAAACTGTCAAAATGCTTAAAGCATTTAAGATGCAATCTCCTCTTTCAAATTGGGTTTTCCCAATACCTAACAACCCCAAAAAACCAATGGTAAACTTTGACTATTACTGGAAACGTGCAAAAGAAGCATCTGATATGCCGTCAAATTTAAGGATCCACGACCTACGACACACTACCGCCAGCACTATGCTTGAAGATGGGTTTTCATTGGAAGATATTAAGCAAACCCTTAATCACAAATCAGTCCAAATGACGAACCGTTATGCTCACCATGCTAAAATTGTTAGTACTGTTTTAAAACGAGATGTTAATTATTTGGCTGGATAATGATATGACATATGAAAATAAGAAAATTAGGCAACCACCTAAGTCTTTCAGTGCAAAAAAATATGATCTTTTTGGTATCGAACTAGATAGGCTCGCTAAACTTATTTGGGTTAGGCGGACCTTGTTTGAGTTAGTTTCTACAGATTTAGCGCGCTCTAAAGAGGCCATAAACGAACTCATCGACAACCCGCTTTCTATACCACCCTCCTTAATTCAAGTTCCAAAATATATATTGGAAATTGGCGCTTTGGATATGGGGAATGTAAAAAACGATCTTGAAAATGAGAGTTATATTGAAGTTGATGTTAGAAGCGTTAAAGAAAGCAACTTAACCATAGAGCTACATTCATTAGATGAATGGTTTGCAAATCCGAATGAAATCTATAATGACCCGCATTTAGAGATTGAAGCGAGCTTTTTTTCAATACAACACAATCCTTACGAGTGCTTTGTTAATGAAGTAAATGGCGAAAAATTTTCACCTGAAGATTTCTATTTAATTAAACGAAATGAATTAGATACCCCCCTTCCTGTTGACTTAGTTAATATAACAATTGATGTTACTGCAAGTGACCAACAAATTTTCTCAGAGTTGAAGCTTATTATTGATAGAAAAAGGCAGGCTAATAACTTGGTTGTTTATGGTGAGGCCAAAAAAAAACTAATCAAAATGTCAGATGTAATTAATTATTCATTATTAGCTTACCTAGATTTGAAGCTCTATGAGGCAGTAAATAAACCTAAACGTTTTGCTAGGAAAACTTTAGTTCATTATGCAGAGCTAGGTAAAGACAGAAACGAATCCGGATATACGAACACAATAGAACCTTTGCTCAATATCATAATGAGCATTGACCTTTCCAAGCCACCATCATTCATACTAAAGAGATAATTCAAGCCGCTTTTTAGCGGCTTTTTTGTGTCAATAAAAAAATCGTTAATTTTTTAAGATTTTTTCTTAACTCTACACATCAGCAATCAAATTTCAACTCCGCCATAATTTAAACCGAACCCAAAGAACAGACCATAACAGCAATAAACTGCCGGTATGGATTATTCAATTAATGCACAGGAGCTAAAACTAATGCAAATTCAAGTTAAGCCGATCGTAACGTTTGCTAAAGAGTTTGCGCCTCAGATAGGCGTTAAACCAGAAGCAATAAGAAGAATGATTGACCGTAACTTTTATGAGTTAAGGGACCAAGGAATCGTTTTTAACTCGAAAGGAAAGAGTCGTCTTGTTAACCCAGAAAGATTTTTTGAGTGGTATCTATCATGAAGTGAATAATCACTGATTTCCACTTTTTCCAATCCTGATTTTCGTTTCCGCAAAAAACGAAATCAGGGTTGGCCCCCATCGCCTAGGCGACTAGGGGTAATAAAAGCAGAAGCAAACCCACCAAAAAATTATAAAAAATTTCGGAGGTTCAAATATGACTTAACTAGCTTAACACTACTCAAGCCCTGTGCTGACGGGGGTTTAAACCGTTCGCAGCTTTAAAGTGTCACATATTACAAGTATGTGACATTCAATTTAAATGCCAATATAGGAGATTAGACTCATGGCAAAATTTATACAAGTTAATGATAGCACAGATATGAACATTATCAACTGGCAAGGCGTTCATTCTGCTGCTCGTTTTACGGTTATTACTTCCAATAACCCTTCAATACTTACCAAAAAAGTAGAGTTGGTTGATGACAAAATCGTCAAAACCCCAACTGCACAGCTTATTCATGGGCGAGCTGAGGTTAAGACTTTTAACAATTTAAGCGACTTTAAGGCAGTCCTTGTGTCGCTCAAAAGTCATCAAGCCCTAACCTATGGTATCCCCATAAATGGTGTTACGGATGCAACCGTTGTGACTTCATCTAGTTACAATAAGCTTGCTGATAAGACGGGTTACATTAGTCGTACTAATGAACACTTTGGATGGCCATGTGGTCCTGCAATTATGATGTTGGATTATGATCCTCAAGATGGTGCAGGTGCCTTAAGCAAAGACTATTTAATAGATCTGCTACGCTCTAACGTTCCAGGAGTTAAGGCGGTTGACCTTTTGTGGTGGGGGTCATCATCTTCTTTGATTTACAACAAGGATACGGATGAACAGCTCAGCGGTGTTAGTGGCCAGCGTATCTATATTATGGTTGCTGATGGCACTGACATTCCTCGTGCAGCTAAAGTGATTGAGCAAAGACTATGGCTTGCTGGACATGGTTATATCAAAATCACAACCGCTGGCACTATGCTTGAGCGTGTGCCGTTTGACATGACGGTATACCAGCCCAGTCGTTTAGATTTTGCTGCAGGAGCCCACTGCGTAGCCCCATTGGAGCAGCGACGCGGTGAGCCTGACTTCATTAAAGGTATGCAACCTTTACTCGATACTAGGGTCGCATTACCTGACCTTTCTGATGCTGAACTTCATCGTGTTAGTGACCTAATGACTAATGGTAAGTTATTGGCAAGATCTAAGGCAGATGCAATCCGTAAAGACTATATCGAAAATAAGCTTGCTGATGCTCAAGCATTTGATCCTAAAATCGATATTGAAGTAGTAAGAGCGGAAATTGAGAAGGCCTTAGATGGCGCTGATCTACCGGGTTACTGGCCAATTGTTGTGCGAATGTATGGTGAAATGCAGCCTACCACTGTTAATGACATCTTGTCTAACAAGGTTAAATATCATGGAGCGGTCTGCTTAGATCCGATTGAGCCTGACTACGATGGCGGTCGTACAGTTGGTAAAATCTACTCTAACCAACAATACCCGTCCATTCATTCTTTTGCTCGTGGCGAAAGAACCTTTAAGCTAGTCAACAAGCGTTTTACGGTGACCTATGCACCTAATCAGCTTGATGTTGGTGTCGAGCATACTTTAGTGATATTAAGCAAGGGCTCAGAGATATTTTGTCATGGCAATGATATGGTCATGTTAAACAATACGAGCATGGTGCCTGTTAATGAGCATTTATTGCAGCACTTCCTTGGGTTAAATTTTAACTATGAGGTGAATGGTAAGCCCATTAACCCCAGTAAAAATCTTGTTAAGAACATCATCGAAGTCGGCAAGCTCAATCGCTTGAAACATTTGAAGGCAATTACCGATCACCCTCTTATCAGAGGCGATCTGAAACCCATGCTAAAGCCCGGTTATGACAGTTCTACTGAAATTATGGGGGTATTTAACATGGATGACTTCCCTGATTTTGAGCGTAATATTGACGCGCAGCGCGCCTTGCATCACCTAAAAGTGATCTTTGAGCCCTTCCGTGAATTTCCGTTCGAATCAAACGCAGATCTTACGGTGGCTATTACTGCTATATTTAGTGTTGTACTTCGACCCATTCTTAAAACTTGCCCTGCTTTTGGCTTTGATGCACCGCTACAAGGTTCCGGCAAGACGCTACTGGCAACTGCATTATCTGTCATTGGCACCGGCGAAATTGTGAGCGCTATGGCACCACTGGATAGTCGAAAGGAGGATGAAGTCCGTAAACGATTGCTCAGTCTCCTAATAGCCGATCAACAGATTGCCATATTCGACAATATGGTTGGTGTATTTGACTCACCTTCTATGGCTTCGGTCATAACACAAGAAGGCTATTCAGATCGTGAACTGGGTATTAGTCACATGCAGGATACTATTAACAACTGCGTTTTTATCTTCACGGGTAATAACCTGCAGATGAATGGCGATATGAGTCGACGGGTTTTGATGTGTCGTATTAATCCTCAATCTGAACAACCGATTAATCGTACTTTTGATTTTGACCCGATTGAATTGGCTAGGGAAACTCGACCTAAAATCATTATGTCAGTGTTGGCATTAGTGCAATACTGGATAGATGCAGGTGCACCAGAAGAAAAAGGTCGCGCAGCTTCCTTTTCTAGCTGGGATAAGTTAGTCCGCCAGCCGATTGCATTCTTAGCAAGGACTTTACCCGAGTCTAAGTTGGTTGATCCTATGACGGTAATGCTCAAAAATGCGCAAGCTAATCCAGAGCTTGATGACCTTTTTGAGCTACTTTACAACTTAGCCAAGTTGTACCCTAACCAAGAACGTTTTAAAGCTGGTGAATTGCACAATAACATACGTCATGCCCGCAACGGCATGGCTGGCGAGACAGAGACCAATGTCTATGAAACCTTAACAGGGCTTGCAGGGCAACATGCTGCTCAAAGTGCCCGAAGCATTGGCAATCAACTCAGTTACCGAGTGGATCGCATTACTAAGGGGCTTGTCTTAAGAAGCACTAATGTCAGTGGCTCTAAAAGTTATTGGGTTGAGGTGTTAGATGCAAATCTTGCAACTCAAATTGCCTCTGCGCTTGCACGGGTTAAGCCAGGGCTTACAATCTCGCCCGTCGCTATGGGGTTTGATGCAGGTTCGAGCGAAGGAGGTGTTACTCTACCCCACTAAATAGTGGGGTCAAAGTGGGGTTGTTTTTGCATAACCCACCTAGCTGCAGGCCTTGTATTTAAAGGGCTGGAGCAGGTTAAAGTGGGTTAAGTGGGGTAAATTCTTATTCTGTGAAAAAAATAGTTTTTAAAATTATCAATTATCTTATAAGCAAATTCCACCCCACATAACCCACCTAACCCACATCGATACATCGACCAACTATCAAAAATTGTTGGTAAAAACTAAGGCCACTCAATCGTGGCCTTTTTTTGTTGTTCGGCATCACAGAAGTAAAGCAGTCTTAACCGGCACGCACTGCCGCCTCGTAGGTGAGCAGACTGGTGGCCAATCGCAAGCCTATTAAACGGCTGGCTATGCCTTTAGCTGAGCAGCTCTGTGGTAACCTTATTATTAGCCCAATGACTGGAAGCTAAGCCTGTTACTGCCTTACGCACACGCTCGAAGTTTTCCACACTGACATTGCCGCCATTTTCCATTTGACTGATTCTGGCCTTGCTGACCTTCATAATGGCTCCCAGATCCGCTTGAGTTAAGCCGTACTTGTGTCGTAGGTCTGCGATAGGATTGCCGCTGTAATTGGCTAACTGTATCGGCCAAAAACCGTGTTGTGATGCATTAGAAATACTGATGACCTGCGGGCAATTAGGGCCATGTAGCTCTAGGTCATAGTGGCATATTTCTATATCCGTGTTCAATTCGTGTTTGAAAGGCTCGCCTAAATGGTCTTTGTCGAATAGATAGATGTCGAGTTGGTCTTTGATGGGATCATACATAATGGTCATATTTTTTCCTTTTATGTGGATAGAGCCCGTTTACTTTTCCCAGCACCTTAATTGCAGCAATCTTTTCTTTTGCAGATTGTGCCTTGTCATAGGCTTCTAAGAGCATCACATTAAGAATTTTGCGACGTATTTTGTATAGGCTCATTTGGGTTAATTCTGTTTAATTTCAACAAGTTAATTATATCATAAACCACTTAAAATGTAATAATAACAACAACTTAACTTACTTGTAACTCTATTTTTATAGCTTAACATCTGCTGATATTTGGCGATCAAAAACAGTAAGATACTTATCTTTATTGATCTTACATATGGAGCAGACCATGGATACCCTTCCCTACCAAGAACGTTTAACCCAGTTACTGATAGAGAATTACACCTTGATAAAAGATGGCGGCATGCGTAAGAAGTCGGACCCTAAAATTGAGGGTTTTATGGAGGCTGGACTGGTCTTGAATGTGGTTAATAAAACGGATCTGCAAGCCATTATTAATAACGCGCATAAGCAAGTATTCGGCATTCCATTTAGTGAGCGAATTCGGCCTCAGAATGCGAATGATGAGCTGTTGGATATTCCGACTTGGATGCGTGATAACAAAGTTATGGATTAACTAACTTTAGATGTTGAGAGAAAAGTCCCTTTTTACTGTTTAGTCTATTAAATAGCTAGGACCTTTATTGTGATTTCATGTACTCCAGTCCCAGCATAAAATAGAATGCTTCTAAAGTCTTTCATCGTTGAATATTAAACTATTAATTGCTTTAATCTAAATAAACCTTTGAGGTTTAAATTGAATTATTTTTAATTAAACTGGAATATATTTCTTAAAATAACTCTCTAATTTCTTATCAAAGCAAAATACGTATGTTCCCTTAATACCTCTGTACATAATTGTTTTGTAAATATTTAGTATGTAATCATGTAGCTCGATTTCACTAGCACCTGCTTTACCTTTTTTGTCGAAGTAGTTTGAAGGTATGATTTCTATTTTTTGGGTATACTCATTGTACGTAATATCACTCCCAAAAATAATGCCCGCATAGTTTAGGTCATAGCCTTGCGTTGTATGAATACACCCCATCTCGCAAACATCTTTAGTAGAGTTTATCCAGTCTTCGTCTGTTCTATTCCAAAAAAATTCTATTCCATCAATGGTGATATCTGGTTGAGTTTTATCTTTTTTTGAAAGCCATTCCCATGAGTATCCTGAAATAGTACGACACAGGCCAAATATAGCTTCTTTTTGCTTTATCGCCTCTACAAATTCATGAATATTTTCAAATAATTTTACTTCGTAGTCGTCCGAAATCCACGGAATCAAGGACTCTGAATTGCTTAATAATTTATCAACAAACTCAATATAGTCAGAACCCCCTTGAACTCTCATTTGAGACTTGAGTTTGAATACAGTTGATTGATCTTTAATCTGATCAAATTTAACTTTTGGAACATCTGATGGTTTAATTGATTGTTTATCATCATAGAAAAAAACAATACTCCTTGACGATAAAACAACCCAATCTAATTCAGTCCCGTCTAACTTATCTAATCCAAACTCTATATTCGTAGTATCAAATGCACCGTAACCTACAAGATTTTTTCTTCTTTTAAGTCGATGAGATTCATCAACTATTAATAAGTCATATTTGTCCTTTAACTTAGTTACTTCGCTAGGGCCAATAACCATTTTGGGTGATAATCCATATATGCTCTTAAATACCCCTTTTAATGTTTTTCTTAATGACTTGACGGGCACAACTAGAGCAATTTTTGGGTTTTCTGGGTCTATAAAAAGAGAAAGCTTTGCTTTATTTGCAAGTTCTATTAATGAATTATTTTCAGAAGACTCTTTTAAATCATCCTTTTTTACATTATTCAAAAGTAATTTGATTAAATAGATTGCTAGGATAGTTTTACCTGTGCCAGCACTACCTTCAAAAAAGGCGGTTTGAGTCTTTCCCATAACGGTGAACTCTAAAAATGCCTTTAGAGAAAGGTATTGATCGTCTGAAAGCTTTTTATATGGAGAAAACTTGAACAAATCAGAGTTCTCGATATCTAGTAAATCTGTCTTGACTAAATTATTTAGCTTCAACCCACTCCAGATATTTTTAAAGACTTCGTGATACTGTTGCCTTTGATAATAATGGTGACCAGAAATTCCATCATTACCATTCAGAAGTTTATAAGTACCATCAGCTCCCATGTACTTTATTAAATTTGATTCAATATCCCACACGGCTGACTTATTAAAAAAATGGCTGAAAATCACTTTAATATTTTTCAAACCCTTTTTCTGCTCATTCCCTAAGTGCTGTTTGATCCTTAATGGAATATTTGTTGATTCTCCAACATATGCCAACCCTTCACTTTCAGAATAAATTATGTAGACAACTGGAAAGTTTACGTAAGTAGGATATTCGTAGGTTATTTGTTGGGACGTTAAAGAACTAAAAATGAAGGTTCTGTCTATAAATTCAAATGACATGACTAAAGCTCTGAGTACTTTTTACTGCAACTTTTAGACTTATCTATAGGGTATTTCTTGGCGTTCTTTGCCATTTTGTTAAAAACTGCTGTCTCGATATCTATATTTGCCTCATTCGCAATGAGTAACAAATAAATGAATATATCTGCGATTTCTTCAGAAATAGCCAATTCCTTTTCAGCGACTAAATTACTTAAGTCATCGTAGGAGGCCCATTGAAATATCTCCATTAATTCAGAGGCCTCAACGGAAAGTGCCATTGATAGGTTTTTAATTGTGTGAAATTTCTTCCAATCCCTATCGTCTCTGAAGCTGTTAATTTCAGATGTAATTTTCGATAAATCTAAATTTTTATTCATGAGTATCCCAGTTTTTTCACAAAACACTTAAAAAAGTTTCAAGATCTATAATTATTATTCTGATAGTATGTCGTGACAATATAAAAATTAGTCTTTATTTACAAATCTTCTCGCAAGGAATACCATCCCTGTCTCTATCAAGTGAACCCACTCCACACTGATTCAAATAAAAATATGCTTCAGAACAGGACGTCATTTGCCCACATGTTCTTTTCCCCTCACATTTTCTGCTTTGGCTTTGAACACTAGATTGGGTTGGGTAATTTTTGATTGGACTAGATGAGCTAGTAGTTCCTGTCGCCGAAGAACTCTTCTTATTGTGTCGCCATTCCCAAGGCGGTATTCTTTCTGGCTCAGGTAGCCCCCATAAACCTAAGCGTTCTGCTTTAGCTTGTTGCTCAAGCCCCCTTATTTGAGGATCCTTGCTGTACTTTGTGTACACCCATGCATGTCCTGAACGAACCATAGTTCCATTAATCCAAGACTCCCCTTTAAACAAGTCAGCAACCCTTCTCCCATAACGATCTGTTGTTTGTACTTCAGCGGTAATAATTTTTCCAAATATTAAGTCAGACAATGCCTGTTTTGATTTCTGCCCCCAAGGCTGATTCTTTTCAGGCGCATCTATTTCGGCTAGTCTTATTTTGACTTGGGTTTGATGGTCACCTTCTTTGACCAAAAGCTTTATAGTATCGCCGTCAGTGACACTAATAACTTTGCCGGTGAGGGTTTCCGCTTGAACTAATGAAACGCCGCAAAATAAGGCTAAAGTAATCATGATAATTGGTGAGAAAACATTCATTTCATGTAATACCTTTAACTTTCAGTTTGAGCTTTTGTACGTCACTTGGAATATTCAATGCGTGCATTTTTCTATGACAATTGGGGCATAGGGCAACTGCATTATCGATGCTGTCTGCACCACCGTTTGCCAACCAAACGATGTGGTGGACCTCAAGAAAAGGTTTATCATCAACCGTCTTAAAGGGCGCCGGAGAATCGCATAGTTGACAAACCCCGTTCGCTTGCCTAAGCGCATGTTCTACTACCCAAGGACTTCGAATATACTGCTTAGATGATACTTCTCTAGAACTTGGTTCTTGATGTGGGTTTTGTTTTGCTTTGGCTAATAATTCTTTATCTGAGAGCTTTCTCGCCTGTTTTTGTTTTTTAATAAAAGGCTTTTCGAATTGCTCTTTTGCAGGCTTATATGAGGAGTCAAATGCCCTTTTAATAGGAAAAACATATACAAGTCGAGGGTTGCCTTCTATATCAGGCTGAATCTCTTGATATGGCTTATCTGCTAGGGCCATTAATCCTGTGTAAGTGTACTGTTTGTCTTCAAAAACTTCGAATAAGTGAATATCAACCCCGTTTTTCTCTGACTCATAAAGCGTTTTGTTTTGATTGCCCTCTAGCTTTTGATCGCCGATTTGCCCCATGCCGGTATAGTGCAATACATCTTCTGCCCAACGATCGTCATAAATGGCATCAACATGGTTTGATATCAGTACGAGTGAATTAGTTTTAAGCGCACGTCTCATCCCTCCCTGGGGACTGCATTTGAAAACTTCACAAAGCTCACCATTATTAAGGATATTACCGATCTTGAGTTCTGAGAGGCCTATTGATGACATTTAATGAGTTCCTTTGCTATTGGGATATCTGCAGGCGCAAGTTCATATTGCCCTAGCTCGCTTATAAAACACCATTCAGCTTGGTCGTGAACAGTAAGCTTAAATTCTGTCGATTCAAATTCAATAAATATGGCTATCAGTTTAATAGCTCCAAATTCATATTCGTAAATGGCCTCGGTGAAGATTTCTTTGGCCAAGCACAGAACACCTAACTCTTCTTTGATTTCACGCTCAATGCATTCAAAGAGTGTTTCGTTTGCTTCAAGCTTGCCGCCTGGAAATTCCCATAAGCCGGCTAACTTTTCATTTGTTGCCCGGCGAGTTATTAACACCTTGCCATTTTGTATCGCAATGGCTGCGGTTACTTGTTTGATATTTAAATTCTTAGACATTTTAATATTTCTGAGGTCAAGGTATTACATCCTACTCAGCATTTAGAGTTTTGAATATCTACAAGGCATCGAAGAGTTTTTAGATCATGAGAGGCCAAGATTTATATCTGCAGTATAAAGCACTGAGGGCTTCATAGCCTCCAGATTTAAAGTTAAATCAACCATAAGAGGTTAGGTCTTTGACAACCTATTATGATTTATAAAAATACAGATGCTTTAATACTAAAAAAAAGGAAAATCATCTTCTTGAACGAAATCAGTAGGTCCGGACTCATTAGGAATATTTCTCTTCTTTCTTACAAAAATCAATTCTAATAATTTAACTTGTTCACTAGTAATAGTTTCAAGATCATCTGGCCACACATCTTGTTCTTTTTTTATAAGCTCTATGTAATCAAATATCTCATAGAAACCAACAAACTTACTATCTGCAAAGTTAAACATTTGATAATGTTTTATAAAATCTAAATAATCAAAAACTCTTTTGGGTAGAAGAGAAGTCAACTGAATAGTAGAGAATTCTCGATCAACCAATTCTCTAAGCAATTTATTTTCCTGTGTAAAAAAAAGATGATTACCTTTTATAAAAAGTTCTTTTAACTTTTCATTATCAATTTTTAAAAAGTTTACCAACTCCAGAATAAAAGCAGAACCTAAATTTAAATCTGAAACAACTCCTTCCATTTCATCCCATACATATGATTCGTCTGGGTCATAAAAATCAAGCTTTACAAATTCAGAATATGGGTAGTAGACTGAGCCATCAAGGCTCAATAGAGGTTCGTCTCGGAACCTTGAAAGAAAATATTCTTGCTTATTAAATAAAGCACCTTCCATAAAAAACTTTTCAGGAGAATAATTTATTATAGAGGCTTTAATGCGCTCATTAAAATCATAAGATGACTTGTCTTTAAAAAAATGAAAACCTGAAGTATAATATCCAAAATAAACCTTATCCCAACCCTCCAAACTCCCTTGGCCAATAAGCATGGCTGTTTTTACCTCTGAAAAATAATCGTCAAGCATTTTTTCATAATCATCTGCGCAAAATGCAAACTCTAACTTTAAAGCAAGCTCTGCTAAATCAGGAATTTGGTAAAGTTCTTGTTCGCCCCATGTAGAACGTTCACAACTATTGTTTTTATAAACAGTCTCAATAAATTGATTGATAAATAAGCTATATTTTGTATCCTTAATGTACTCATTGATAGTTGGGTTTTTCACAGCTTTTAAAAAACAATCTATAAATTCTTTCTGCGAATTTTCAACCTTCTTAGATAAATCTAAAAAATTTTTTCTTTCAGGCTCATCATCTTTAAATAGTAAATAATAGTTATGGTAGCTTATCGTAAGCTTTTGAGCATTGTTAGAAAACTCTCTGTATGCTTTTGACAAACTCCAAATCAATTCTTTTAATTCGCTTACTTTTTCATCAATTAAATTTATGTTATCACTGTACTCTTGGCGTTCGGATACAGCCAATGCTCTTTGTGCAAGAATAATCGCTACAGCAGAGCCTGCCAGAGCAACTGGAGCTCCGATAATTAACCCCAATGAGTTACTGATTGAGTCTAAGAACTTACCGGGGTCGACAACAATATTACCTTTAATATTTTCTTTGCTCTCAACGAAGTTGATATCTAATAATCCCAGAAAACCTGCAATCGACTCCCAAGTATGAAGCACCACAAAAAAAATCACGAAAATTGCTGCTGTGAATAAAAGTAGTGCTACCCAAAAATTTGTAAATTGTACTTTTAGCTTCATTTAATCTTCACTAATAATTGAATCGGTCAGACTATACAAATAATCAACTGTCTAACCCGCTTTAATCTTTCATTCGCTTTTGCGACTAAAGGGAATACTTATAAACATATTTAGAAGCGTCTCATGATGTTCTAAAAAATTAGAATTTAACAAACTCTATCTGGATTTAATTCACCACTCGAAGATCATCATATGTCTCCTTAACATTTCATTGAATCTTTGCCCTGATAAATCCCAGCGAATTTTATCTACCCATAAGGCATTTAACGTGCATTTGGTATTCAATTTTTTGGCCAATAATAAAATTAGAAATTTTTCTTATGGCAGTGCATTAAAAATAGTTTAGTGCACATTTGACTGGTCGATATAACAACGATGTTTACCAGGAAGCTTTATTTTACCCAAAAAGTATAGACGTACACACTTGTTTGACTTCAGATATATTTATAAATAGTCTGATTTAGACCGGGCCCAATGTCCACGAGCCGCGCAAGTTGTAGTTCAGGTAATACAGACACATTAGAAGTCTTCATTGAGTTAAAAGATTTATGTGCTTTTTTGAGAATAATCATGACAAGACTCTCAAACTGCAATTACGTTGTTTCTGGATATCTACTGACCCTGAGCGAATTGAAATATTGAAGGCGAATGTCACATCTAATCATTTTTTAAACAACGCCTAAAGGTACTGAAAGGATTACCTTTAAGAGCCGTGAGGAGTTTTTAGAGTATTTAAAGGCGAATCCTGACCCTGCCTATAATGAGAGTGGTTATCTTCGCTTGGATAGTCCGAATTTGAAACTGGATATAAGATTAAAAAAGATCACACAAACATTGTATGGCATTAGATCATTCATTAACCGAATACCCCCCTACAGATTAGAGTTAAAACTTTTTAAGCAGTAAACACCATAGGCTCACAATACTCAGCAGTAATTTGTGTGTAAATTTCTGACAATATTTACACATGAAGGAAATATTAATGTGTAATGCATGTGAAGAAGAATTACTTGAAAGAGTTTGTAAGTCAAAGAATTTGAAGGTATTATAAAGAACTGTAAGTAACATCAAAAAACTCTATTATTCGATTGTTTACGACTTAAAATCCCTCGGAGGAAACTCCGTGCCGGTTCGAGTCCGGCCCCGGGCACCATTTTCTAGATATCATATCTAAGTCAAATTTCTATTTTTATCCCAAGTTTTACTTAATTGAATTAAAATGACAGGTAAATAACCTGAGTCATTTTCATGCTAAAAATTATATTGCTTGTTTTAATAAATTTTTTTGTATCCCCTTCTTTTGCTGAAGAAAATTCGCCTAGCAATATACAGTTTACTCAACAAGAAAAAGACTACATCGCTTCTCACCCATCAATTTATGTTTGCACCGATCCCGATTGGTATCCTTTTGAAGCCATTGATCAACAAGGGAATTTCTATGGTATTTCGGCAGACTTAATTGCAATTCTTTCTCATAGAATTGGTATAAACATTTCACGCTATCCGACTAAAACTTGGGCCCAGAGCATTAAGGCCTCTAAAGACGGTTTGTGTGAAACCATGAGCTTTTTAAATCAAACGCCGGAACGCGAAGAATGGTTAGTTTTTACACAACCTTTGATGTCTGACCCCAATGTCATTATTACCCGCGAAGAACATGGTTTTGTGGCAAACCTCAATAGCCTTAGTAACCATAAAATTGCTGTCCCTAGAGATACCATGATTGAAGAGCGAATTCAAAATGATTATCCAAATCTGAAAATGATCACCACAGAAGATGAAAGAGAGTCTTTCCGATTAATTGATCAACGCAAAGCCGATTTAACGATTCGGTCTTTGATAATTGCTGCCTACACGATACGTAATGAAGGTTGGTTTAACTTAAAAATTGCGGGGCAAGTACCTGAATATACCAATCATCTTAGAATGGGGGTTTTAAAAAACCAGCCAATTTTAAAATCTATTTTAGATAAGGGTATTGCAACGATTACCCTCCAAGAACGCGATTCTATTGTTAATAATTATATTAATGTGAAAATTGAAAAAAGCTTTGACATCTATTTAGTTTTGCAAATTTTGATCGGTTCTTTTTTAATTTTTGCGTTACTGTTTTGGTGGATTAGAAAACTCAATTCGCTCAATAAACAATTAGAAGTTTTGTCGATAACGGATCGCTTAACAGGCCTTTATAATCGATTGAAAACCGATGAAACTCTTGAAAAAGAGCACATGAGATTTAAGCGAACTCAAAAGACTTTTGGGGTTATTTTGCTGGACATTGATTTTTTTAAAAAAGTAAATGATCAATATGGTCACCAATTTGGTGATGATGTTTTGAAAGCCATTGCAAATACCTTACAAACTCATAGCCGAGAAGTTGATATTATCGGTCGTTGGGGTGGTGAAGAATTTCTGATTATTTGCCCAGAAACTGAATTGGAAGGACTTTTTACCTATGCTGAAAAATTGAGAGTGGTCGTTGAAGACCTTCACTTTGCAAATGATTATCAAACAACAGCCAGTTTCGGTATCGCTTGCTGTCAAAATAATGAGGAAGTCCACCAGCTCATAGAAAGAGCGGATAGAGCGCTCTACCTAGCAAAAAAACAGGGGCGCAATCAAGTTGTTAGTGGTTAAAACCTCAAAAGTCAGCTTATTTTGTATTGGTTTATTGAGCGCCCCGGCTCTTTATGCACAAACCTTTATCGATGCAATCAGCCAATCTCAAGTTTATGGTTTTGCAAAATCCATGGTGGTTTATGACGACAAAAAAGGTGGTCGATTAGACCAATTAACACCAGGTTTCGGCGGTAAATTAGGCGTTGAAACGGGGATAATTTCTGACTTTAAAATCAAATTGGCGGGCTATACCGCCACGGATTTGGGATTGGCTAGCCAAAATGCCAAAGAAACCGATTTGTATATGTTTGATATTGATAAAAAACCTTTTTCAGTTTTGGGTGAAGCTCAGTTGATCTATCAAAAAAATCACAATGAGCTTATTTTGGGACGCCAAGAAATATCTTCACCGCTAATAGAAACCTACGATTACCGAATTATCCCTAACCTTTATCAAGCTTATACCTTTAGCAATGAGTCTTTTGACAATCAACGCCTAACCATTTCTTATGTAGAAAAGATGACTGGCCTTGATAGTTTGGTGAGTTTCTCAGATTTCAAAAGCATGTCGCAGCAAGCTTATACCTCATTGGCTTTGGATGCTCAGGGGCAAGTTGATGCCGATAACAGTGACATTCTTGACTTATCAACGGTTGTGGGTCACAACGGGGTTTGGATGCTGGGGTGGCAATATGACAAAACCCATTCATTGCAAATATGGAATTATTTGGGTGTTGATACGCTTAATACTTGGTATGCAGATGGGCAATTAAAACTTACGCTTAATGAAACCTTTAAAGCTTCCATACAAGCCCAAATTTATCAAGTATCGGCTGTTGGTAAATTTAAAAACTTTTTAGAAACAAAACATTTAAATGCCGACTATGAACTCTTTGGTGTAAAAGCCAATCTGACATATTTACCAAAAGAAATTACTTTTTCTGCCGCATATAATCACTATACTGGCAACGAAAACACAGTCACCGCATTTGGTAACTGGGGTGGATATCCAGAATTTGTCGGTATCCCTTTTTTAAACCCAGAGGGACAGGTAGCGTCTGCGGTTGCAGGCACTCAAGCTGGAAAGTTAGCGGTTAAGCTGCCATTTTATTACCCAAAAAACCTTAAGCAAACCCTTGTGGTAAGCTATATTCAAACGCAAACACCTGATAAAATTTTGCTAAATACCGATATGCGTATTTGGGGTTTCATTTATAGTGCAAATCTTTCTAAGCAACTTAAACTTCGCTTAAGTTATGACGATAGAGATTGCTCTAACCCCAGATACGATAATGCCTATTCAACCGCCTCTTTACGCTACGAGTTTTAATTGAGATTATGATTGAATTAACAACTGATTTAACCCCGCTGAATCCCATTGAAAAAACAAAATTAAAGAGTCAGCACGCTGAACTCATTAAAGGCTGGCAAAATGGTGTGGTGGAGTTTGACACCGACAGTTTTCGAATTGCGACCTTATTATTAAAGCACCGCCTTTTGCCAGACAATGTATTGCCCTACTATGCGAAACAAATTATCTTGGCACTTGACGAAAGCCAAAAAAACCAACAATTACTGGCCGCGTTTTTTCAAAAGCCAAATACGCAAATGAATACGGCAATCAATAACGACACGATTGCTCAAGCAGTGCAACAGCTAATGGATAGCGGCTTACCCAAGCAAGAGGCCATTCAAAAGGTATCGGTGCGTTTTAAAACCTCGGCTTTCAATGTGATGAAACAATATAAAAGCCTGTTTGAAAACACAAAACCCGACTCTTAATCTGAATCTGATTGTTTGTCTGAATATTGATAAGGTTCAAGTATTTCTGGATTGAGCTCAATTTGGTTTAGGTCAATTTGGTGCTCAATGAGACGATTTTCTAGCGTTTGTTTTTCAGCGGCCATGTCCAATAAAGCCGTATGATTATTTTCAAACTTATGCATTTGAGTCAACCCTAAATGATAAAAGCGCATAATCTTCATGGCGTTCTCATCCCCGCTTTCTGCCGCTTCTTGAACGGGGCGCAATTTATTAGTAACCATCATGAGATGACGCTTAAGACGCACACCATACATTGCTTCGGCCATCCAAGGTTGTTTAATAAAAAAAGTTTTGACGATGATCGCCGTAATGGCCAATCCCACCAGTGCGCCCATAAAATTTAAGACCAATTGATTGTGGGTATATTCGCCCCACCAGTTCACAAAAGACACGGCCATCGCAAAGCCTATGACAAGAAAAATGCCCATAATAATGAGGGTTGCGTTGCGTGATTTTTTGCGATATTGCTCTGGACTGATATCTTGAATTTTAAAGTTTTCAGATGACATGATTGTTTCCTTTTTCAAAATAAACTGAACGCCATAAATTATCTTTAGATAAGATCATAAGCACAATGTATTAGGATATTCTAATATAATTGAGGATAATGAGCCCGAAATAATGATTATTAAACTCTATAGGGATATTATCAATGCAACATTCTTTAAAATTAATTGCTGCAGCCACACTTTTGAGTGTAGTTTCTTTCAGTCACGCTTCACCCGTACCTAAAGACCCAACGCGTCAATCTCCGCAAGGGCTTTATGTAGATGCTAAAGAAACCCAAGCCATGATGGCCAAAGATCCTTCCGTTATTTTAGTGGATGTTCGTACGCCTGAAGAATGGCAGTTTGTTGGCTATACCAAAGCAGCTCAAATCATGATACCGGCCGTGATGTTTGATTATTCACAAATGGATACCAAACAAAACAAGCCTCGTTATATGCCAGCCCCTAATCCACAGTGGATTTCACAATTTGAAGACAAAATTGCAGACTTAGGTGCAGATGAAAAAACCACTTATGTCATTATGTGTCGCTCAGGGGCAACTCGTGCTGCGCCAGTGGCAAAACTAATGGACCAATATGGTTATAAAAATGTGTATGTGATGACTGATGGTTTTGAAGGCGGCAAAAACAAAGACGGTGATTTGAAAGGCTACCGTGCACACAGTGGCTGGAAACATTCTGGGGCTGAGTGGACTTACAATATTGAAGCCGATAAAGTTTATTTCAAAACTTACGGTGTTAAGTACTAATTAGTAAAAACTTATCACTTAAACCCAGCACTCATGCTGGGTTTTTTGTATATAAGATTAAACCGCAAACAATTCAAAAGCATTGTTATCTAAGTCCTTGATAAAGAGTGCTTTTCGTCCTGACTTACTTTTGGTAAAGATGGCCTTTTGATTTTCCAAAACCTCTATATACTCATCGATAGAATCCACGCGTAACGCAAAATGATAATCTCTTCCGCCATGTTCTGGACGCAGAGTATTTTCGTTGGGATTGCTTAATTCCATAATGTGCAAACTCTGCCCAGCCAACAAATCTAACCAATAACCTGGAAAACCTAAATTAGGTCTATCCAAAAGTTTTAAGCCCAATAAATCTTGATAAAACTTCAACGACTTTTCAGCGTCTTTAACAATAATACTGACATGATCGAATCCAATGACTTTGGCCATGTGTGCTCCTTTAAAGTAAGTCCTACAAACAAAAACGCTCAGCTTGCTAGGCAAGACTGAGCGTTAAGATGATTACAGCAGAATGAGTTACCTAAAGCGTTAACTCAACGGCTTGCGACCTTTAATCAATCATTACTATGCAAAGTGGTGTTTAAACCACCCCACAAAGTGCCGTCAGTGACGATGGCTTGTACTGCGCCCGTTTGGCTATGGCGTCTGAACAATAATTTAGATTGCCCAGATAAATCGCGTGCCGAAACAATCGAACCATCGGGCATTTGGACTTTGGTGCCCGCTGTTAAATAAAGACCTGATTCAACAATACAGTCATCGCCCAACGAAATCCCCAAGCCAGCATTTGCGCCCAATAGGTTTCTTTGACCCATAGAGATCACTTGCTTACCGCCCCCAGAAAGTGTGCCCATAATCGATGCGCCACCGCCAATATCAGAGTTTTCTGCGACCACAACACCGGCGCTGATACGCCCTTCGACCATAGAGTTTCCTAGAGTACCGGCATTAAAGTTACAGAAACCTTCGTGCATAACCGTGGTGCCTGGCGCTAAATGTGCGCCTAAACGCACACGGTCTGCATCACCAATACGCACACCTTCAGGGATTACATAGTCCGTCATGCGTGGGAATTTGTCGATAGAGGTGACATTTAAATGATGCGTTTCACCGGCAATCGCTTCGCGCAGGTTTTCCACTTCTGCAGGCAAAACTGGACCCGCAGAGGTCCAAGCAACATTTGCCAACAAACCGAACATGCCATCTAGATTAAGTTGATGAGGTTTATAGGCGCACTCTGATAATAAATGTAGGCGCAAATAAGCGTCTTCTGCAGACTTAGGAGCTTCATCAACCGATGCGATTTCAACCGTGACAAATTCCCCCATAATGATGCCCGCTTTTAAAGCCAAACAGTTACGCGCAATTTCTTTGTTACTGCGTGGAAACCACACATCCAAGGTGACGCCTGTTTTAGAATCTCTATAACGATGCCCGATTCGTTTGATGGTCATAATGCTACTCTCTTACATAAACACAAAAATAAATAAAGCCAAGATTATACCCGCTCCAACGCCAGCTGAGAATAAATTGCGCCCCAAAAGCTTCAATTTATCCGCAGCAAATGTTTATAAACCAGCCATTTCTTGGAGTTTTTTTAGACTGAATCCATCATCCCTGCTTAAAATGCTTTAAAATTGGCAGATTAGAAAACTAAACATTAGGAAAAGTATGATTTTATACGGCATACCCAACTGTGATACCGTTCGCAAAGCCAGAAAATGGCTAGAAACACATCAGATTGCCCATGAGTTTATAGACTTTAGAAAAGGCGATTTTACTCAAAAAGACATCCAGGCCTGGTTAAAATTAGTGCCTTTTGAAACGGTTTTAAACCCCAAAAGCACCGCTTGGAAAACACTAACCGCAGAACAAACACAAGCGGTTAAATCGCAACAAGATCTTGGACTGTTGGTTGAGTATCCAACTTTAATCAAACGCCCGGTCTTATTTTCCGACAACCTTGTAATATTTGGCTTTAATGAAGCCCAGTATCAAACTTTATTGGCCTAAGAGAGCGCATCATGTCAGAAACCATTCAGCTTGCCCAACAACTCCTCACCATTGACTCGGTTACGCCTCACGATAAAGGCTGCCAAATTTTGATCGCCGATTATCTCTCTCCACTGGGGTTTAATATTGAACCGATGAAATTCGGCGAGGTTGACAATTTATGGGCCAGAAGAGGAAGTGATGGCCCATTAGTGGTTTTTGCAGGCCACACAGATGTGGTGCCCACCGGCAAAGAGTCTGCTTGGAAATACCCGCCCTTTTCAGCCACCATTGCGGATGATGGCATGCTGTATGCCCGCGGTGCGGCCGATATGAAAAGCTCAATTGCCTGCTTTATGGTGGCAACCAAACAGTTTTTAGCAGAGCATCCTAATGCAAAAGGCTCGATTGGCTTTTTAATTACCAGTGATGAAGAAGGTCCAGCGGTTGATGGCACGGTTAAAGTGATTGAGACCTTAGAAGCGCGCCAAGAAAAAATAGATTATTGTTTGGTGGGCGAACCTTCAAGCTCAGATAAATTAGGCGACTCCATCAAAAATGGTCGCCGCGGCTCATTAAACGGTAAATTGATTGTTAAAGGGATTCAAGGGCACATAGCCTATCCTGAGTTGGCTGACAATCCCATTCATAGGCTTGCACCCGCATTAGAGCAAATGGTGAATGTGCGCTGGGATGCGGGCAATCAATACTTTCCGCCCACCTCTTTTCAAATTTCAAACATTAACTCAGGAACTGGCGCGACCAATATTATTCCGGGTGATGTTGAAATGTTATTTAACTTCCGTTTTTCAACGGAACAAACCCCAGAAAGTCTAAAAAAAGGGATTCACGCAATTCTCGATCAATATCATTTTGCGTATGAGATTGACTGGAATTTATCAGGCTTACCTTTTATTACACCTGCTGAAGGAGAGCTGATTCAAGCGATTCGTAAAGCCATTAAAATTGAGATGGGCTACGAACCTAACCTTTCTACCGCTGGTGGCACTTCAGACGGTCGATTTATCGCGCCCACCGGTGCTCAGGTTATTGAAATGGGGCCACTCAATGCCACGATTCACAAGGTGAACGAATGTGTCAGCGTTGCTGACTTAGAAAAGCTCACCGCAATTTATCAGCGCACGCTTGAATTACTGCTTCTAAAATAAAGGGTTAGCATGAGTACTTGGTTAATATTGTTACAAATTTTTGCCTTAGCATTGTTTATTTTCTTAATCTGGCCACACCTCAAGAATGAAGAGTGGAAAGAAAAGTTTATCCAAAATAAACAAGCATTTTCGTTATTGATTGTTTTTGTTCTTATTTTAGGGTTTGTATTGGGCATGAGCGTCTTTTTGGATGTCTTTTTCCCGGTTGAAAGGCTGGATAAATAGGCGTACAATCTTTGGGTTTAATTTTATAAGGCAGATAGATATGGCAAAACAAGCCGAAGCAAAACTCATTTCAGAGTCCGTATTAGGAACCGACCTTTCCATTGCTGAATGTGAAATTCTTTCAGAAATCGTCAAATACCGCTCGTTAGAGCTAGATGATGTCTTATTTGAGCCAGATACAGTTGATGGTAACCTCTACCTATTGATAGAAGGCAAATTAGAAATCATTAAGGTATTGGGGCCTAACAACAGCGTTAGCATTAATGTGCTTAAAGAAGGTGCCATGATTGGCGAGTTGAGCTTTATTGATGGTAATGCGCACACTATGCGAATTAAAGCGCGTAAATCCTCTAAAGTGTTAGTGTTATCTAGAGAAGACTTTGAAGGCTTGCTAGACGCTCACCCCAAAGTTGTCTTTAATGTTATGCGTTCAATTCTGCGCTTCTCGCACCAATTGCAACGCAGAATGCTGCAAGAAAACATGGATATGCAACGCATGGTCAAAAATGAATACATGACCTAATTGGCAAATAGCAAATTCCATAAAAAAACCGAGGACTGCTCGGTTTTTTTATGTCTAGAAAATCATGTTATGACTGTATAAGATTAGCAACAAAGACTAAGGCGACCAGTATCGGCGCAACCCATCTAATGGTTATGCTAAAGATTTTTTGCATTGGATTGGACAGCTCAATTTCTTGGTTGCGTCTTGTCTGAGACCAAACCCAACCCACAAACAAAGCGGTAAATAATCCACCCAAAGGCAACATGACATTGGCGGTTAAAAAGTCGAGCGATTCAAAAAAGTTGCGCTGTCCAATCCAGTGCATGTCACTCAGCCAATTAAATGACCAAACAGTGCCTAGGCCTAATGCCCAAGTCGCTAGACCCAAACTCCACGCCGCCTTTTGTCTACTATATCCCCAATTTTGCTCAAGCCAACTGATGCCTGGTTCAATCATGGAAATTGATGAGCTCAAGGCCGCTAAAACCACCATACCAAAAAACAGAGTGCCAAATATCCATCCGCCAGACATTTGCCCAAAGGCAATTGGCAAGGTTTGAAAAAGTAAACCTGGCCCCGAACCTGCCGCCAAATTATTGCCAAAAACAATCGAAAAAATAACCAGGCCTGCCACTAAAGCAATGACCGTATCCGCAACCACTATCCATAAAGCCGCACGCACAATTGAATATTGAGCTGGAATATAAGAACCATAAACCATCATGGTGCCAAACCCTAAACTGAGGGTAAAAAAGGCATGACCCAATGCAATCAAAACCGAATTCCATGTCAGTTTAGAAAAATCAGGATCAAACAAAAAGTGAAAACTTTCGCTAAAAGCGCCGGTTGTGGTGGCATAACCTAGCAAAATCGCCAAAATAATAAACAAGCCGGGCATCATTAAATTGATGGCTTTTTCGAGTCCGCTTTTAACGCCCTTAGAAACAATCCACACCGTAATGATCATGACCACAGAATGCCAAAAAATTAACTGTCCACTGCTCGAAACCAACGCATCAAAATTAACCCCTGCGGCATCAGCATCCATCGCGATAAATTGACCCGAAAGACTGTCAAAAAAATACGATAAACCCCATCCGGCAATCACGGTATAAAATGACAAAATAAACAGTCCACCCAATACACCATTAACCCCTAAAAAAACCCAAGATTTAGAGGCTTTGGCTTCTTGCGCTAAAATAGCCATTGCTTGAGGCGGACTGGCTTGCCCAGATCGCCCTAGGGTAAGTTCAGCGATTAAAATGGGCAACCCAATTAAAACAATGCAGCCAAGATAGACCAAAACAAAAGCCCCGCCACCATTTTCACCGGTAATATAGGGAAACTTCCATAGGTTACCTAATCCCACCGCCGAACCTATGGCCGCTAAAATAAAAGCTGTTTGAGTGCTCCACGCTTGGTGCGAAAGTTTCAACCGCGCCATATTAATTCCTCTATAATTACATAATTATTATTTGAATTTGATTATAAACAAATATGCATATTCAGGCGAACTATTCCTTAAAACCGCACAACTCCTTTAAGGTTGATGTTTCAGCAAAGTATTTTGTTGAAGTGACCAAGCAATCAGATATTCCGGTTTTACGCTCCGACCTAAAATTAACCTCTATGCCCTGGGTCATTATCGGTGGCGGTAGCAACATTCTGTTTACCCACGACATGAATTGTGTCATCGTCACTTGCAGCTACGACAAGCTCAAAGTGGTTAAAGAGGATGAGGAAAATGTGTGGATTTCGGTTGGCGCTGGTATGAACTGGCACGATTTGGTGACCTACACCGTAGAGCAAAATCTCTGGGGACTTGAGAATTTAGCGTTAATTCCCGGTAAAGTGGGGGCTGCGCCCGTGCAAAATATTGGGGCTTATGGTGCCGAAGCTCGCGACACCATTACCCGAGTGCAAACTTTGAATCTCTTCAGTGGCGAGCGCATTGAATTTCGTAATTCAGAATGCAACTTTGGTTATCGCACCAGCATTTTTAAACAAAGCTATACCAATCAACTGCTTGTTCATCGAGTGACCTTTCGTCTTAGAAAGCTAAGTCATGGGCGTGCTAATTTGGTGTATGACCATCTAAGAGATGCTTTTCCGCATGAGCAGATTCCCAAATTAACCCCCAAAGAAGTCTATGACAAGGTGGTCGAAATTCGCAAACTGCGTGTTCCAGACCCCAGAATTTACGGCAATGCCGGCAGTTTTTTCAAAAACCCTTTGATTACGCCAGAGTATTTCGAAAAACTGCTCGAAACCTATCCTGATTTACCTCATCATAAAACGGTTGAGAATCAATATAAAATCCCTGCTGCTTGGTTGATTGAAAACTCGGGTTGGAAAGGTGTTAAACAGGAAAAAGCCGCTGTTTCTGAAAAACATGCCCTATTTCTAGTCAACCTAGGCGGCGCCAGCGGTGAAGAAATTCGTCAACTCGCCCATAAAATACAGGGCGATGTTGACCAAAAATACGGCATTCATTTAGAGCCAGAAGTCATTATTATCTAAACTATCGTATCTAACTTATCTAGTTTCCAAATGTCATGGCGCAGTCTGCTGAACGCTTTGAAACTCAAGCGGTTCAGCCAAATGTAAAGTGCGTGTTGGGAAGGCAATTTCACCGCCATTATCCTCAATCACCTGTGCAATCTTCAACAAGACATCTTCTTTAATATGATGAAAAGTTACCCAATCAGTGGTTTTGGTAAAGGTATAAACTAATAAGTTCAATGAAGACGCTGAAAACTCTAAGAAATTCACAATTAGGGTTTGGTTGGTGTCTATTTCAGGATGATTTTTTAACATCTCACGAATTCCATCGCTAATGGCTTTAACACGATGCACATCGTTATAACGCACCCCCACGATCTCTTTGATACGGCGATTACTCATGCGTGATGGGTTCTCGATAGAAATATTAGAGAAGGTTCCGTTTGGAATATACAAGGGGCGTTTATCAAAAGTACGCACGATGGTCATGCGCCAGCCAATTTTTTCAACCGTCCCTTCTAACTCTTGATTTGGAGAACGAATCCATTCGCCAACCACAAAGGGTTTATCCATATAAATCATAAGGCCACCAAAAATATTGCCCAGTAAATCTTTTGCAGCAAACCCAACAGCAACACCGCCCATGCCCCCAAAGGCCAATAAACCGGTTAAATTAACATGAAACGCACTGAGAATAATTAAACCCGTAATGACAAATGCCGTGAGTTTAATGATTTTAACCAGCGCCTCAACGGTGACTTCGTCTAGGTGTTCGTCATGACGAGCATAGAGCTTGAGCTCCCCTTCCAGACGATTGACCACCCGAATGACATACCAACCCAGCGCTAAGATTAAAACCGAAGATTTGGTGGATTCAACATAATCCATCAGCGTTAAACCCAACTGAAAAGTCGTGAGGATTGAACTTAAAGCTAAAACAGAACCATTGACCCAAATAAAAAAGCTGACCGGAGAGATGGATCCATCCACAAATGCATCCAAAACATGCTTTTTTTTGCGCGCCAATAAATAATGCGTTTTTCTAATTAAGGTTCTGGTGACCAGATCAATCACGAGCGTGGCCGTTAAAATGACCATTACAATTAATAACCAAACATGACCGCCAAATACGGCAACTAAATTAGGCCAGTTTTGTTCTATGTAAGGAAAGATCATTTCCATTAAATTAACTCCTGTTGTCCATCTTGCGATAGCGCTCTATTAACAATTAAACTGGCTGCTTGCCATAAAGGATTGGTTGCCAGTTGCGCATAATGGTGGTGCGCATGTCCATGTAATCGAATTAAGCGGGCGTGTGACAAGGGATTGGCACTGACTTTTAATTGCGCCAATACTTGAACGGCTTCTTGCGGAGAATTACACACCAACGCCAAATCACACCCAGCATTCAGTGCCATGGCAACGCGTTGGGTCACATCGCCATAAGCACTCGCAGCATGCATGGATAAATCATCACTGACGATAACGCCCTCAAAATGACATTGCTGGCGCAAGACCTGTTTTAACCAAGTGGCTGAAAAACCGGCCGGCAAATCATCCACTTTGGGATAACGCACATGCGCAGGCATAATGGCATCAACGCCATTTTCAATTAACTTTAAAAAGGGTTGTAAATCTTGAAGTCTGATTTGTTCAAAGCTTCGCTCATCAACGGCAATTTCTACATGAGTATCTGCTTGAATATAACCATGCCCAGGAAAATGTTTGGCCACAGCCGCCATGCCGGCTTCTCGCATCCCCTTCATTAACCTAAAGGCCAACTTACCCACCACGATGGGATCACTGTGAAACGCTCTATCCCCGATCACTCGGCTATCGCCATAATCCAAATCCACAACAGGGGTAAAACTAAAATCGACACCCACGGACAACAGCTCAGTGGCTAATAACCAGCCTGCTTTTTCGGCCAAATCTAAGGCCTTGTCGGGGGCTTGTTGATATAGTTTGCCCAAGAGTCCCATCGGCGGAATGCGGGTAAAGCCTTCTTTAAAGCGTTGTACTCTGCCACCTTCATGGTCCACCCCAATTAACAGTCGTGGATGACGCAAATTGTGGATGGTTTCACAGAGTTCAGCGATTTGTTGTGGTGATTCATAATTACGCGCAAATAAAATAACCCCAGCCACCAAAGGATCCAGCAATCTTACTTTTTCGTGAGGTTGCAGTTGCGTGCCTGCCAAATCGACCATTACGCAACCTAATGGCATCGACTCTCCGGACAGTTTTTTCATCATAAGTGTTTTTCTTTTCGGTTAAGTGACATTTGCGCTAAGATGAGATTAATACTTAGCAAAGGAGCGCTTTATGTCAGTGGATATTATGAGTTTAGAAAATTTTTTACTGGGTTTTACCGTGATTAACTTTGGATTTTTACTGTTAAGTTTTGCCATTTGGCTGTTTGCTCAGCCACTGATTTGTCGATGGTATTGTCCATTACTTAAAATGACCGAAGCACAATTTTCACAGACCTATTTTGTGATTTTAGCCATTTATAAAATACTCATCGTCATTTTTGGCTTAACCCCCTATTTGGTTTTAAAACTTTGGCTTTAGGAATTAGGCTTTAAGCACTAACGACTTTGGCGACTGCGAACATCCAAACTGTCTCGCCATCGGTCGCCGGCGATGTTCACCGCCAGCACCACCAGCATTAAGGCCAAACCGGGTGCGAGCACCAAATGCGGAGCGACCAATAAATACCGCGTGCCTTCCCGAATCATACTGCCCCAAGAGGCATCTGGGGCTTGTACCCCTAATCCTAAAAAACTTAAACCGGCTTCAGAAATAACCGCTCCAGCGATGCCAAAGGTGGCCTCCACCCCTAGGGGCGCTAAAATCAACGGCATTAAATGACGGGTCATAATCACCCAGGTGTTCGAACCCAAGGCTTTAGCGGCCAAAATATGTTCACGGTGTTTTAGGCTGAGGGTTTGCGCCCGCGCCAAACGCGCATATCCCACCCAGCCAACCACCACCAATGCAAATACCACATTCTCAATGCCGGGTCCTAAGATTGCAGCAAGGGCAATCGCTAATAATAAACCCGGAAACGCTAAAAATACATCAATCAATTTGGTAATCAGCTTATCTACCCAACCACCTTGATAGGCCGAATAAACGCCAATTGTGGTGCCAATAATGGCAGAAAAAACCACCACGCCCAGCGCCACCACAAAAGAAGTTTGCGCCCCTAACACCAAGCGTTGCCAAACAGATCGCCCTAATTCATCCGTTCCCAGTAAAGCATCAGTCGAAGGTGGCTTTAAAAACCCAGCAAGGTTCACCTGATTAGCCGACTCGCCTATCGCAAACGCGCCTAAGGCCATCAAAACCCAAATAATCAGTAGCAAATAAGCGAAGCGATTCATCATTTGGCTAACCTAATCCGAGGGTCTAAGGCGGCATAGACAATTTCGGTTAATCCATTCACCGTAATGTAAGCCACGCTGATAATTAAAATACATGCCTGCACCACTGGATAATCACGACGCTGAATCGACTCCACCAAAAGTTGCCCTAAGCCCGGCCAATCAAACACCACTTCGGTAATCACCGCTCCGCCTAAGAGCGTGCCTAACTGTAATCCCAAAATGGTCACCACGGGTAATAATGCATTGCGGAGCGCATGATTGCCATAAACGCCCCAAGCCGATAAACCCTTGGCTTGTGCGGTGCGGATGTAATCTTCATGAAAAATCTCTAGTAAAGAGGCACGTAACATCCGCGCAAGAATGGCAGCCAAGGCGGTGCCCAGGGTCACTGAGGGCAAAACCCACGCCCAAGGTTGTTCTGCACCACTCACAGGAAACCAAGCCAAACCTATCGAAAAAGCTAAAATCAACATAGGTCCTAGCCAAAAGTTTGGAATAGAAACCCCAACTAAAGACACGGTCATTGCCATATGATCTTGCCAACGCCCTGCTTTCAAAGCAGCCCATAAGCCCAGCGGAAAAGAAATCAATAAAGCAATCGCCAAAGAAGATAATGCCAGTTGCAAGGTATAGGGAAAACGCTCACCAATTAAGCTCGACACAGGTTGATTAAAAAACAACGACTGCCCCAGATTACCTTGCACCAACCCTAACCAATAATTTAGATACTGCTGGGTTAAGGGTAGATTTAACCCTAACTGTTCACGCAAGGCTTCTTCATCCGCCGGACTGGCCCAATCGCCTAACATCACCGCCACCGGATCACCAGGCACCAGATGAATCAATAAAAACACCAAAGAACCCACCACCCAGGAAATAAAGGCCACATTAATTCCTAAGCGCATTAAATAGCTGATCATAAATTAGCCTTCATAAATCACCCATCATGCTTCAATCACCACAGGGGTGCCAACAGCAATTAAATCAAACAGCTTCACCAAATCGCTATTGCGCATACGAATACAACCATGAGAGAGTGCAATCCCCATCGGTTCGGTATCGGGGGTTCCGTGAATATAAATATAACGCTGCATGGTATCGACGCTTCCTAAACGATTTTTGCCTTTTTCCGTGCCGGATAACCATAAAATACGGGTTAAAATCCAATCTCTGTTGGGGTAGGCTTGGCCTAAAGCTGGCGTGTAAATCTCACCGGTTGGACGACGACCTTTAAATACCGCATTTAGCGGTTCATCCTGCCCGATTTTGGCACGCACAAGGTGTTTTCCTAAAGGGGTTTGGTTGGAACCTTTCTCACAGCCAACGCCATTTAAAGCGGTGCTGACGGCACACTCCAATATGACCTCTAGGCCATCAAGAAGATACGCTGTTTGTTGTGATACCGAGATAACCAGTTTCAAAATTGCACCTTTAACCTTTTCAACCTGATGAGTTCTTAGCCTAGTTAACCACTTCAGGTTGCCAACCTTGACTGCGCAACACATCTAATAAATCATCTTCAGGTAATAAATACCACCCCTCTTGACTGACCAACTGGGCGGTTGCTTGGGCATTTTGATAATTGACGACCAAAGGCAATCCACTATCCGATTGTTCAACGCGATAGTCGTTTAACAAGGCTAAAAGTTGCTCAATTTTAACCAGGCCTGTCTGCTCATTGGCTTGAATTTTAATGGCACGAGCCTTTTCAGCCCGATATTCTGCTAAAGAAACCACCTGCTCAGCATCCAGTTTAATACCGCCGTTAAAAGAGTCTTCCGCCACTTCGCCAAAAACCAATACCACGGTATCGACTTTGAGAATTTCTCTAGAGGACTCAAATACCGCCGGTTTTAAAACCACTTCTAAACGCGCCGTCTGGTCATCTAATGCCAAAAACCCCATCTTGGTTCCGGATTTGGTCACTTTAGCGCGGGTTTCAACAATTAAGCCTGCCGCCCAGCGTTTGTTCCATTTTTCGGGTTTTAAACTGCTCAAACGATATCCAACGATAGCATCCAGTTCTTGACGATAGGCATGAATTGGGTGGCCTGTCATGTAATGACCCAAGACTTCTTTTTCGTGTTTGAGTTTAACCTTGTCGATAAAAGGAGCAACATCCAACAAAGTATCGGCATTTTCGTCTTCAAACGCCATCAAATCGCCAAACAAATCGCTTTGACCCGCGTCAATATCTTTTTGTTTTTGTTCGGCTTTTTGAATTGCCATTGGCAAGCTTTCTAACATAGCATTACGATTATCATGCAAACAATCAAATGCCCCAGACAAAATCAAAGCTTCCATAACGCGTTTATTGGCTTTTTTATTGGAACGCATACAAAAATCAAACAAGTCTTTATAAGGCCCATCTTGCTGACGCGATTCAATAATGCCCTCTAACGCCGCAGCACCCACGCCTTTAATCGCACCCAATCCATAATAAAGTTCTTCTTGACCTTTAGGTTTGCCTTTGACGGCTTTAAAGTGGATTTGGCATTCATTAATATGCGGCTGACGCACTTTTAAACCCATCGAATAACACTCATTGACCATGTGAACCACCTTGTCGGTGTTGTCCATATCTGATGAAATCTGTGCAGCCATAAATTCAGCCGGGAAATGCGTTTTGAGCCAGGCCGATTGATAAGACACCAAAGCATAGGCGGCGGAGTGAGATTTGTTAAATCCATAACCGGCAAACTTTTCTACCAAGTCGAAAATTTTCATCGCTAGGTCGCCATCGACATTATTCTTGATGGCACCTTCTTTAAAGATAGAGCGTTGCTTTTCCATCTCTTCAGGTTGTTTTTTACCCATGGCACGACGCAGCATATCCGCACCGCCAAGCGTATAACCCGCCAAGACCTGTGCAATTTGCATGACCTGTTCTTGGTACAAAATAATCCCGTAGGTCGGCTCTAAAATCGGTTGCAACGACATATGCTGATATTGCGCATCTGGATAAGAAACCTTTTCTTTACCATGTTTACGGGCAATAAAATTGTCCACCATTCCCGAATCCAATGGCCCGGGACGGAACAAGGCGACCAAAGCGATAATGTCTTCAAAACAGTCGGGTTTTAGTTTAACAATGAGGTTCTGCATACCCGAAGATTCCAGCTGGAAAATCCCCGTGGTTTTACCCGTTTTAATCAACTCAAAAACTTGCGGATCATCCAGCGGAATTCGCGCAATATCCACAAACCCTTCGTCTCCCGGTTTTTTGCCGGCGTTAATTTCTTGCAAAGCCCAGTCGATAATCGTGAGGGTTCGCAGCCCCAAGAAGTCAAATTTAACCAGGCCTGCATATTCCACATCGTTTTTATCCAGTTGCGTGACCACGCTATTGCCATCAGCATCACACAAAATGGGGCAATAATAATCCAGTGGTTTGGGGGCGATCACCACGCCACCGGCGTGTTTACCGGTATTACGCACAGTGCCTTCGAGCTTGAGCGCCAAGTCTAAGAGTTGCTTAACATCTTCTTCGGTGTCATAACGCTGTTGCAATTGTTCTTCTTGCTTAAGAGCGTCTTTGAGCTTAATACCCAAATCATTGGGGATCAATTTGGCGATGCCATCTACCATGCCATATCCCAAACTCAGCACTCGCCCAACATCACGCACCACCGCTTTGGCAGCCATGGTACCGAAAGTGACAATTTGCGATACATGGTCTTTGCCGTAGTTGCGTGACACATAGTCAATCACTTCATCACGACGATCCATACAAAAGTCGACATCAAAGTCGGGCATGGAAACCCTTTCTGGGTTTAAGAAACGCTCAAACAGCAAATCATATTCAAGCGGGTCAAGGTCGGTAATCTTAAGCACATAAGCCACCAAAGAACCTGCACCCGAACCCCGCCCTGGCCCCACCGGAACCCCATGATCTTTACCCCATTGAATAAAGTCGGCAACGATAAAGAAGTAACCGGGGAATCCCATTTGGATAATGATGTCGAGCTCAAACTTGAGGCGTTCGTCATATTCTTTACGCTTTTCTGCAAATTCTTCCGCTGATAAATGGCCATATAAAAACGCTAAACGCTCTTCCAAGCCTTTTTGCGATTCATCAATAAAATACTCAGCCTCGGTCATGCCCTCTGGCACCGGGAAATCCGGTAAGAAATAAGTACCTAGTGTTAAACTTAAACTACAACGCCGAGCAATTTCTACTGTATTTTCAATGGCTTCTGGAATATCTTTAAACAGCTCAATCATTTCTTCTGAACTGCGAAAATATTGTTCTTCAGAATAACGCTTAGGACGATTGGGGTCTTCTAATACAAAGCCTTCGTTAATGCAAACTCGCACTTCATGTGCATCAAAATCTTCAGGCTCTTCAAAACGCACATCATTGGTGGCCACCACCGGAATCTCATAACGCGATGCCACCTCGAGTGCATCGGCAATATAGACTTCTTCGTTTTCACGGCCGGTGCGCACCAACTCTAGATAAAAACGCTCTGGAAAATATTGTTGCCACCACTTTAAACGAGAAGCCACCAAATTGGGTTTTTCTGCCAAGATGGCTTGCCCCACATCGCCCTCTCGGCCCCCGGACAGCACAATTAACCCCTCATTGCCTTGCGCTAACCAGCTTTGTTTAATCAAAGCACGGTTTTGGTTGTCGATGACTTTTTGGTTCTTTAAATAGGCCTGTGAAATTAAATGCGATAAATTCAAATAACCTGGGGTGTTTTGACATAACAGCACCACTTTAAACACTTCACCGGCATCATTTTCAATCCAAACATCGGCGCCAATAATGGGTTTTACCCCTGCACTCATGGCTGCGCCATAAAATTTTATCAACGCAAACAAGTTAATATGGTCAGTCAAAGCCAAAGCAGGTTGTTGATTTTTTGCGGCTAAACCAACCAAAGGTTTCACTTTAAGTGTTGAGTCAATCACAGAGTATTCTGAGTGAACATGAAGGTGTACAAATTGCGTCATAGAAAGTGGCGTATCGTCTTAGGTGATTTTATTTATAATATGCGGTGTATTCTATGCCAATTTGTCTGATAACGCTGACAAAATAGGCTTTTTTATAACACCGTTTTTTGTTGACATTTATGGCCAGACCTATTCAAAAACCTTTTTGGCTTGACCCTTATCCAGTGCTGTTTCCACCCACGCAACTGGCCTTAACCGACCCAGATGGATTATTGGCCATAGGGGGCGACCTCTCGCCTGAATGGTTGTTAAATGCCTATCAAAAAGGTATTTTCCCTTGGTTTAATGAAGACGACCCCATCTTATGGTGGTCACCCAATCCGCGTTCTGTTTTATTTTTAGAGAATTTAATTGTTCGTAAAAGTTTAATAAAAGTGATTCGTAAACAAAAGTTTACGGTGACTTTAGACACGGCTTTTGAAAAAGTGATGGAAAACTGTTCAAAAATAACCAGGCCTGGTCAAAATGGCACCTGGATTTTACCGAAAATGCGTGACGCCTATACACAGCTCCATCAAAAAGGACATGCCCATTCGGTAGAGGTTTGGCAAAACGGCGAATTGGTTGGCGGATTATACGGCGTTGCGCTGGGTAAAATGTTCTATGGCGAATCGATGTTCAGTCTGGTTTCAGATGCTTCCAAGGTGGGTTTTGTGGCTTTATGCCAACAGCTTAAGGCTTGGGGATTTGAAATTATTGACAGTCAGGTTGAAACCCAACATTTAAAATCCCTCGGAACACAGCTCATTACGCGCGAACATTTTGAGTCAATCTTAAAGCGAAACACGCAAAAAAAATTCCCTCCAAAAGCTTGGCAATTTGAAGTCGATTGGCAAGCCCCTTTTTTGGCAATCCCATGTGATTCTTCTCACCAAAGCAGCGCCCTTTAAAAACTCTGAGTTTTTTCAAAAAGATAAGTCATATAATTTTAATTGTATATTAGTGTTGTGACTGGTATAATCCGCGCTTATTTTTTACAAAGGTGCCTAATAAGCAGGTTTTTATGTCTAAACAAGATGTTATTGAATTTGATGGCGAAGTCATCGACACCCTACCCAACACTATGTTCAAAGTCCGCTTAGAAAATGGTCATGAAATTCTGGCGCACATCTCAGGTCGTATGCGTAAAAACTACATTCGCATCCTTGCAGGTGATAAAGTTAAAGTTGAATTAACGCCTTATGACTTAACCAAAGGTCGTATTACCTATCGCGGTAAATAATCTTTTAAAGCCATTTTAAAGATTCCCCTTAAAAAGCCCCGCTTAAAATTTATTTTGGCGGGGCTTTTTGTATAATAGTTAAAATAAATAAATTTAATAAGGAATCAAAATGTTGAAATTGGCCGTCTATGCGTTTGCTCTTTTATCATTTTTAGTCACACCTATGGTTCATGCCAGTGATGAACACAACCCCCTAGAAAAACAATATTCGCCAAAATTTAAACAGTTTCCACCGCCAGCCCCAGGTAGTCCTCCAAGTTATTTCACCATGGAAAAAAATGTGGTCAATTTTAGGGGTGAAGGTAAAGCAAAGTTTTTAGCCGTGGATTTGAAGTTTATGTCTTACTATCCTCAAGTTGTCGCTGAAGAAGGTGAAATGGAACATCTACGCCCAATTCTAAAAAACAATTTAGATCGTGTTTTAAGAAACCAAACCTACACCAACTTAAGCAAGCCGGATGGCCCAGATATTTTGCGTGAAGAAATTTTAAAAGAAGCGCGTAAAATTTTAGAACATCACAATATCTATCCAGACTTGTTAGAAGATGTTTATATCACGCGTTTCGTGATGCAATAAAACGGTCTAACTCCCATTGCCAATCGCCGTTCATCGGCGATTTTGTTTTTTATAATCCGATTTTAAAGGTTGTAACCATGCTTGTTACCCATTCAGGGCGTTTTCACGCCGACGAGATTTTCGCCATTGCGATGATTACCCTACTTGGCCCACAAACCATTACCCGATCACGCGATATGGCGGTGATTCAACAAGCCAATATCGTGTTAGATGTGGGCGCAGAATATGACCCTGCTAACTTAAGATTTGACCATCATCAAAACAGTTTTACAGAAACCCGCGCCGATGGCATTCCGTTTGCCACGGCAGGTTTGGTTTGGCGTCACTATGCTGAGCAAATATTCAAACACCTGGGTTTAAAGGATGCGTCTGAAATTGATTTTGCAACCCAATGGGTAGATCAAAAAATTATTCGTGATATCGATGCCGTTGATAATGGTTGGTTTAATGACGACCCACGCCCTTCTATTTCGCAAGTGATAGGCATGATGAACGCCTCATCGACGGATGATGAGGAACAGCAAACTGCCGCTTTTTATAAAGCCATCGATTTTACCCAAGGGATTTTGGTCAACTTTTTAAAAGCCGCCATGAAAGAAGCTGAGGTTTTTACCGAATTATCAAAATTATTGGCAACCCATATTCAAGATGGCATTTTGATTTTGGATAAAAACCTACCCTTTAAAGATTTTATTCGCTCACACCCAGAAATACAGCGTGTGGTTTACCCAAAAGGTGACGAAGGTTATGGCATTTATTGCAATGGCGCAGAAAATCATTTACCAGAGCGTTTTAGAGGGTTGCGTGCAGATGAATTAAACCCTGTTACAGGTTTAACAGACGCAGTTTTCTGTCATAAGTCTGGCTTTATGGCGGTTTGCAAAAGTTTTGAAAGTGCTTTGTTCATGGCAAAAAGTCAATAAGAGGTTTGAGCAATGTTAAGAAAGCACCTTTTTGACTCACCAGAAGCGCAAACTTTATTCTTAGAACCGACAGCACGCTGGCAAACCATTGCCGGCAATGCACCCGCTACCCAACATGCCATTAACCATGTCTTTTTTTATGATGAAGAAGCCAAAGAGTTTTGGGATGCGCAATCCGCTCAAGATTTGACAGAAAAACTGGATGCCTTGGGGGATATGATTTTTGTGGCTTGGGGCATAGCGCATCACTTACAGCAAACAACGCCCATGGTGGCCAGTCAAATGTCGATTTTATATGTGTTGGATCAACTGCAATTAAAACAACCTTATGAAGTCAGTTTGGCTGTTTTTCAGGAAGTGGTGCGTTCTAATCTCTCGAAGTTTTGTCAACATGAAGCTGAAGCACAACAAACCCAAGCCTTTTATAAAGAGTCCTTGGACGTTGCTGTGAGTTATGAAAAAGTCGATGATTTTTTTGTAATACGCTCCACCCATGACCAAACAGGTATAGATGGTAAAGCCTATCGAGGCGGGAAAATTTTAAAATCTATTCATTTTTCCGAACCTAATTTTTCGCATATTCCGTTAGATTAAATATCAACCCCTCTGCGCCCTATGCACATCATTGATTCTAATCTGCCGATTGTTGCCAAGTTACCCGACATTTTAAAAGCCCTGCAACTCAGTCAGCAAGTGGTCTTGCAAGCAGAGCCGGGCGCGGGTAAGTCAACCCAAGTGCCTTTGAGTTTGCTTAAGGCCGATTGGTTAGGCCAGCAAAAAATCATTATGCTAGAGCCACGCAGATTGTCGGCGCAATCCATCGCGCGTTATTTAGCCAAATTGCTAAATGAACCCATTGGGCAAACCATTGGTTATCACATTCGCAACGATAAAAAGTCTAGCGCACAGACTAAACTCGAAATAGTCACCGAAGGGATATTAACGCGCCGCATTCAGTCTGACCCAGAGCTTAAGGATGTGGCGCTCATCATTTTTGATGAATTTCACGAGCGTTCTTTGCAAGCCGATTTGTCTTTAGCACTCAGTTTAGAAATTCAGGCTGCTTTGCGAGAGGATTTAAAACTCTTGATTATGTCAGCAACCCTTGATGCCCAACAAATTCAAACCTTTTTACCCCAAGCCCATAGTGTGTTTTGTGAAGGTCGCCAATATCCAGTTGACATTGAATATCTGCAATCTTACGCCAATCCACACCAAAATTTTTCACACAAAGCGTTAAATGCGTTAATGCCAACCTTGAGTAAAGCCTTTCATCAAACTCAACAAGATATTTTGGTGTTTCTGCCGGGACAGCGAGAAATTTTAAATGCCATCGCCCAGGCAAAAGAACTCAGCTTAACCCCACAACCTTTGTTACTCCCTTTATATGCAGGATTAAGCGCCCAAGACCAAGATTTAGCCACCAGGCCTGGTCAAAATTCGCAACGAAAAATCATTTTTGCCACCAATATTGCCGAAACCAGTTTAACCCTGCCCAATATTGGTTGTGTAATTGACTCAGGTCTGGCGCGGCAACAAACTTATGACCCTAGCAGTGGCATGAGTCGCTTACAAACTCAAACCATTTCACAAGCTGCCAGCCAACAGCGCTGTGGTCGTGCAGGTCGTTTAGGGCCCGGAAAATGTTATCGACTGTGGACGCAAGCTGAAAACAATCAACGAGCGCCCCATGAAACCGTTGAAATACTGCGTGCTGACCTAAGTCAACTGTGTCTTGAAGTAGCACTCTGGGGTGAAACCGACATCTATCAACTCAACTGGCTAACACCGCCACCCAATAGCCATGTTGCAAAAGCCAAGGCATTGTTGATCGAGTTGGGGTTAATGACACCACAAGGCACGCTACCAGCCATCGGTCAGCAAACCTTGCAAATGGGTTTTGAACCTCGTGTCGCGAAAATGATGAGCTTTGCTCAGCAATCGAATATCGAAGAATGGGTTGTTTTAGCCTGTGATTTAGCCGCTATTTTGTCTGAACAAGACTTCCTTAAAAACCTGAGTGAACGCCCCAGTGTGGATGTTTTAGAGCGGTTAAGTTTATTACACGATTATGTTCATGCCAGACAACATCATCAGCCATTTTCGGCCACGCAAGTGCATTTAAACCGTTTAAAACAAGTTGAACAACTCGGTCAGCAATGGCAAAAACGCTTAGGGGTTAAACGCGCAAACACATTTAACACGGCTGAATTAGCCGAATGGACAGCCGCCCTTTTGGCAATAGCTTACCCAGATCGTATTGCCAAACGCCGCCCAGGTCTTGAAGGCAATTATTTACTGTCCAACGGAAAAGCGGCAAGCATTTCAAATGAGGATCGGTTGGGACAGGCTGCTTGGTTAATTGCGGCAGAAATTGATGGTCAACGACAAGGCGGGCGTATTTTTTTAGCCTGTGAAATAAGCCCGTCGCACCTAGAAAGTCTTTATCAGAGCCAAATTACTCGCTCGACCCGTTATGAGTATGATGCTCAAAAAAATACGCTTCTAGGAATCACTCGACAACAATTTAAGGGGTTGGTTTTGGCTGAACAACCTAGTCAAGAGTTTGATGCCAGCGCATTTCTAATGTGTTTAAAACAAGCCCTTCGGCAGACTCAACTGAGTTTACTAAACTGGACACCCGCATCTGAGCATTGGCTTAAGCGAGCGCAGTGGCTCCATAGTGTTCAAGAAACCTTTCCAGACTTTTCAATGGCTGCGCTTTTAGAAAGTATGGATGATTGGTTGATGCCCTACTGCACCAACTTTAAGAGCTTAAATGATTTAAAAAAATTAAACCTTTTGGCATTGTTACAGAATCGCTTAGATTACTCACAACAGCAAACCCTAGACAAAGATGCGCCTGCGCACTATCAAACGCCAAGTGGTCAAACGGTTGCGATACACTATGAATTACATCGTTCACCTTTTGTATCCGTTAAACTCCAAGAATTATTTGGTCAAGTTCATTCGCCCATCTTAGGTGGATGTCAAGGGCAAGCTCTGACCTTTGAATTGTTGTCTCCGGCCATGCGCCCTTTGCAAGTGACCGCTGACTTACATCATTTTTGGCAAAATTCCTATATTGAAATCGCTAAAGAAATGCGCGGTCGCTATCCCAAACATCGCTGGCCAGAACAGCCGCTTCTTGAAAAACCCGGACACTCTCACAAGAAAAGGTTCTTGAACACTTAAATGTTTAAGCGCTGAATTTTTGAGTCTTGAATGAAATTTTAGCCACAACGGGATACCTGAACTATTAACTAGCCAAACTTAACTATTGCCATCAATCGTAGTGGTATCGGCAAGCGATTATCGTTATCTGGTTATCATCAACCGCATAAACAAGTCGATTTGACTCATCTATGCGTCTTGACCAAAATCCTGAAAGGTTTTCTTTTAATGGTTCAGGCTTACCGATTCCTTCAAATGGCGAACGCATTGCATCAGTAATGAGTTTGTTAATTCGTTTAAGCGTTTTTTTGTCTTGAGTTTGCCAGTAAAGATAATCGCTCCAGGCACATTCAGTCCAAGAGAGAATTTCAATCTTCATCAATTAAACCTTTTGGGATGGTTTTGCCTGAACGATACTGTGCAATAGATTCTTTCAGGTGCGCCACATTGGCAGGCGATTTCAATAAATGTACCGTTTCCATTAGGCTATTAAAATAGTCTTGAGACATCACTACCGCGTTATCAGCATCCCGACGTGTAATGATTGTGACATCAACATTATCGACAACAGAATCCAATACGCTTTTTAGACTGTTTCTTGCGTCTGTATAGCTTACAACTTGCATAAGCACCTCCTTTTTTATTATTTTATCACAACATGGACATTATACTGTACATGTTTATATTTGTAGCGGTTTTTTCGCAAGCTAAACTAATCTCAGAATGAAACGTGCAATATCTGCACGAAAATAATATTCAAATAACGTACGAACTAAGGGAGGTGAGCTAAGACGGGCTAAACGTGCAATAAACGCACGATAATAGTAGTAATATATCAGATAAAAAAAGCCCGATAAATCGGGCTTTTAGAAAGTTGAAGGGTTAAAAAATAAAATTATAAACCCATTTCTTCTTTGATTTGGTCAACCCAAACATCAATGCGTTCAGCGGTTTTTTCAGGTTGCTGATCTTCATCAATCGCAAGCCCCACAAAAAACTCGTTGTCGTCAGTCACTGCTTTAGATTCATCAAACTCATAACCCGCTGTTGGCCAGTAACCCGCTGGAGCGGCACCATTTTCAACCGCGATATCATGCATCATACCCATGGCATCTAAAAAGTACTCTGAGTAATCCGCTTGGTCACCTAAACCAAAACATGCGACGGTTTTATCCGTGAAGTCTATGGTCTTGAAATCTTCCCAAAAATCATCCCAGCTGCTCTGCAACTCACCATAATACCAGGTCGGTTGGCCTAAGATGATCTTGTCATATTTACCAAAATCGGCAACAGAAGCTGAAGCAATATCATGCACTTCAACCAAATCTGCCCCGATTTTATCTTTAATCATATCGGCTACGCGCTCGGTGTTTCCTGTATCCGTTCCATAGAATAGGCCAACTTTGCTCATGGTTTAATCCTTTTTGTTTCTGATTTTTCGGTAAAATACTTTGCTATGAATGGGATTGGACTTTTATCGCCCAAAATTTCATTTATAGCGCATCACTTTATTTGATAGCTGAATTCTAGCACACTTGTTTAGGCGGACAATTCAAAAAAATTTTATCGGTCATTATGAGTAAAACTAATTCTGAAAACGAAATCATTGACTGCTTTCAATGCCGTCACTTTTATGTCACTTGGGAAGCCAGCAATCCTAAGGGTTGTAAGGCGTTTGGTTTTAAAACGCACCTGATGCCCAGTGTCGTGGTTTTAGACGCTTCTGGAGAAAAGTGTTTGAAGTTTTCTCCCAAAAATCCACCGCCACCGCGCTCCAGTAATAAAACAGGTTGGGTCGCTTAAACCTGAGTTTGCTCGGCGGATTTGTTTAACGATGACTGCAAAGTTTGCCAGCAAAAGTGTTCGCCTGGGTCAGTTTTTCGCCCCGGCGAGATGTCATTATGCCCAACTAAATTTTCAGTTTTGATGGTTGGATAAGCTTTCCGCAGTGCCAAAATAATCTTAGCCAGCTGTTCATATTGAATCGGCTCATAAGGCTTATCATCCGTTCCTTCTAACTCTATACCCACCGAAAAATCATTACAGCGTTCACGCCCGTTAAAATTTGATAAACCCGCATGCCAAGCTCGCTGATGAAACGGGACAAATTGAATAACCTGTCCATCCCGTCTAATAAACACATGAGCAGACACTTTTAACTGATGAATTTCAGCATAATACGGGTGCTCTAAGGGATTCAGTTGATTGGTAAACAGTTGCACTACCCCTGGCCCGCCAAATTGTTGCGGTGGCAGACTGATACCATGCACCACAATCAACTCAGGATTGATGTCATTGGGTCGTTCGTCATAATTAGGGCTGGCGACATAGCTTACATTTTTAAGCAGGTGGGTATTTAAATCGATTTCAAAAACAGTTTTTTGGTTGGCCATAGCTGATTTTTTCTAGAGTTTTAGGGGTTCGGAGTGCAGAATTTTCACAGTATGATAGTATAGTATCTTTTAAAATTGATACCAAAGTTTCCTATGTCGTCCATTGAATTTCCAGAGTTTTATTTTTCCGATCTTGTTGAAACCGTCAGTCGAGCCCTTGCCGAAGATATTGGTCAAGGCGACCTAACGGCTGGCTTAATTTCACCCAATGAACAAGCATTTGCCCAAGTTTTTTGTCGCGAAACCGCCATCATTTGCGGACGCCCTTGGGTAGATGAAGTGTTTCATCAAATCGATAAACACCTCACGATAGAATGGTTGGTTGAAGAAGGTCAAAGCGTTGCTAAGGATACTTTAATTTTTACGGTTCAAGGAAATGCGGCACATATCTTAACCGCAGAAAGAACCGCCTTAAATTTTTTGCAAACCCTTTCAGGAACGGCCACTCAAACAGCCACTTACATTCAAGCTATGGGAAACACCCAAACCAAATTACTTGACACCCGTAAAACCCTTCCAGGACTTCGTTTGGCACAAAAATATGCCGTGGCTTGTGGTGGCGGTACCAATCATCGCATTGGTCTTTATGATGCCATTTTGATTAAAGAAAATCACATTATGTCTGCAGGTGGCATTACGCAAGCGGTTCAGGCGGCGCAAAAAATGCACCCTGGTGTGTCGATAGAAGTAGAAACCGAAAACCTCACCGAACTTCGAGAGGCCTTAGATGCTAAGGCCAATATCGTTATGTTAGACAACTTTACCTTGCCACAAATCGCAGAAGCAGTGGCTATCAATAAGCACCATGCCACGCCCGCAAAATTAGAGGTTTCTGGCAATGTAGAACACCAAAATCTACCAGGCTTGGTTAAAACTGGCGTCGATTTTATCTCAACTGGAGCATTAACTAAGCATGTTCAAGCCATTGATTTTTCAATGCGTTTCAAGTTTAAAGAATAAGGCTTATGCAAGATCATATTTTATTTAGCATTGTATTATTACTCACCTTAACGGTGATCATTGTATCCCTGTCGCGTCGAATTCATGTTCCCCCGATACTCAACTATATTTTTGTTGGGATTATTGTTGGGCCTTATGGTTTTGAGTGGATTCGTAGCGAAGGCAATATACATTTCCTAGCGGAATTTGGGATAGTGTTTTTACTCTTCTCGATTGGCTTGGAGTTTTCTCTATCGCAAATGATTGCAATGCGCAAACAAGTGTTTGGCTTAGGCACAGCACAGGTTTTTATCACCACTTTACTGGCTTTTATCATCGGAGAAGTCGTTGGGTTAGACCGTGTGACTAACATCATCGTTGCCAGTGCTTTTGCGCTTTCTTCCACAGCCATAGTGATTAAACAGCTGTCTGAACAATCTGAAATTCAATCGCGCCATGGGAAATCGGCCGTTGGCATCTTAATTTTTCAAGACATTATGGCCATTCCCTTGTTGATTTTGATTCCTGCTTTGGGAACGGCGTCAGCCGATGCGCTTGCCAATGATTTGGCGATTGCCTTTTTGAAAGGTGCTTTTGTGGTGGTGGTCATGTTATTGGCAGGCCGTTATTTATTGCGCCCATTATTTCATGAAGTGGCCTCTTCAAAATCCAGCGAACTCTTTACCCTAACCGTCTTAACGGTGGTATTAACCGCAGCTGCCTTTACCGAAGAAATGGATATTTCCATGACGCTAGGTGCTTTTTTAGCCGGTATGATGCTGGGCGAAACTGAGTTTAGACATCAAATTGAATCTGACATTAAACCTTTCCAAAACATTCTGTTAGGTCTGTTTTTTATCACCGTGGGTATGATGATTTCACCGATGATTGTGATTGAAAACTGGGCAATGATTGCGCTCATTACCTTAGGTATTTTTGTTGTGAAAGGCTCAGTAATTTACGGCATGATGAAATACGGTTTTAAGAAAGAAGAAGGCGTTGCTCTGCGCACAGCCTTATCGGTTTCTCAAGTCGGTGAGTTTGGTCTGGTATTGATTACCCTCGCGCTGAGTTATTCTTTAATAACGGGTGAGTTGGGTCAATTGCTCTTAACCTCTGCGGTGATGAGTATGATGATTTCTGCCTTCTTAATTAAATTTAATGGTCGAATCACCAAGCGTATTTTCTCAAAAACCTATCAACAAAACTTTATCGATATTGAGCATAAAATCGAAATCGATACGCAATACCTCAAAGACCATGTCATCCTTTGCGGCTTTGGTCGTGTTGGTCAAACCACGGCTAAGTTCCTAAAAACATCTGGGGTTCCCTACTTGGCATTGGACTTGGACATCACGCGTGTAAAAGAAGCTCAACAAGCCGGTGAACGGGTTTTTTATGGTGATTCCTCAAGACAAAGTATTTTAGAGGCAACGCATATTGAATCTGCCAAGATTTTAATCATCACCTTCAGTGACTATCACTCCACCCTCAAAATTATTCGCGCCGTTAAAAACCTGCGTACCGATTTACCCATCTTGGTTAGAACCACGGATGACTCCCATGTCAATGATATTTTGGAAGCGGGTGCCACTGAAGTTGTGCCAGATATTTTTGAATCGAGCATCATGTTAGCGTCACATTTGTTGTTAATGATTGGTCATCCACCCAGTCAAGTGCTGCGCCAAACCCGCGAAGTTCGTAAAAACCGTTATCGTTTTCTGGACAATTTTTACCCAGGTGAAATGGATGTGTCTACCAGTGAACAGCATCAGGTTATCGGCAGTATTATTCAAACCATTCCGCTTGAAGAAAGTGCCTATGGGGTTGGCAAAAGACTGCGAGAGTTGCCTTTTAAGGATATGAATATAACGGTTCAAGGGATTAAGCGTGGCAGTGTTAGAGGGGATTCTCCAGATGATAAAACCCGTCTAAGAGCCCACGATATTTTAATTGTGGCTGGATTACCCGAAGATGTCGAAAAAATTACCAGCTTTATTCGATTGGGTCGCTGATAGGACTCTGATAGGTCGCGCTGATTTTCAACTCACAAAAAAAAGGCTTCCAGTGGAAGCCTTTTGTTTTAAACCAGCAGTGACTACTCTTGATAACGGTTGGTAATGGGATAGCGGCGGTCACGACCAAAAGCGCGAGGTGTTATTTTAATACCCGGTGCCGATTGACGGCGTTTGTATTCGCTACGGTTTATCATTTGTATGACACGGCGTACTTCGGTTTCATCATAACCATAGGTTTCAACGATTTGCATGGGGCTAAGGTCGTGTTTGACAAACGCTT